>NZ_JBICZE010000014.1:0-288849 GCF_043201735.1 Kitasatospora sp. NPDC048286 | reverse complement strand
CCCGATCAAACGATCAAGGCCGGGGATGTCAACATATCTGGCGTTGACTTTTGGCACGCTGTTGAGTTCTCAAGGAACGGACGCTTCCTTCGGACTGCTTTCCAGCAGGCCCTCCGGGCTTCGTTCTTTCGTGTTTCCAGCTTATCAGATGTTTTCCGCTCCGTTTCCGGGGCTTCGTTCATCCAACTCGCCGGTGTCTTCCGGGGCTTGACGCCCTGTCCGACGTTTCAAACTCTAGCCGATCTCCGCTCCGAAAAGCGAATCCGACCGCAACCCGATAAAACGAGCACACCGAATAAGCCCCAGGCCGTCACGCGAAAAAGCGAAACGACCGGCGCGAACCGGAAGTGGTGTTTCAGAGGATTGGCCGCCCCGGGACCGTCCGCGCCGATGCGTGTCCGGTGCTCCCTGCCGAGCGACTAGAGAACACTACCCCTGTCCGAGATCGAAGGCAAACCCGTCCCGGAGACGGTCCGGGTGCAGAGCGCCCGGCCGGGCTTCACGTACTCGCCGTTCGGATGGTCGTTGCCGGTGACCCAGTGGCGGGCGGCGGCTTCGTCGCGTCCGCCGTCGCGGTGCCGCCGGAGCAGGCGCTCCTCACGTTCCTCGTCGTCGGTGTGCACGTACCAGAGCTCATGGAGCAGTCGACGGGCCTCGGGCCAGGGGGTGTCCGCGGAGGCGAGGTAGTTGCCTTCGGTGATGACGAGTCGGGTGTGCGGGCGGACCACGTGGCGGGCGGCGACCGGTTCGTCCAGGGTGCGGTCGAAGTCCGGGACGTAGATGTCCTGGAAGCGGTCGCCGGCGATGCGGCGCAGCAGGGCGACGTAACCGTGGGCGTCGAAGGTGGCCGGGGCCCCCTTGCGGTGGGTCAGGCCGAGGCGGTCGAGCTGGGCCCCGGAGAGGTGGAAGCCGTCGAGCGGGACGTAGGCGGCGCTGCCGGGGCCTTCGGCGCGCTCGACCTCGGCGACCAGACGGCGGGCCAGGGTGGACTTGCCAGCGCCGGGCGGGCCGGCAAGTCCGAGGATCGTGCGGGCGTTGCTGCCCGGGCCGCGCAGGAAGCCGAGGGCAAGGGCGGTGAGGCGGTCCTCGTTCATGGCGGCACCTTACTCAGGGCGCACCTCGTTCAGCGTGCCCCTTGCTCGGTGACCCCGGACGGGCCGGACTCACCGAGTCGGGTCGGGTCGGGTCCCGAGCTCAGCGGCCGGCGAGGGCGGGCTGGTCCAGTGTCAGGGTGCCGGCGTCGGCGTCGAGCAGGGCGGGAACGCCGAGCGGGACGGTGAGGGTGGAGGGACAGTGGCCGAAGCCCAGTTCCCAGAGCACGGGAACACCGAGCCCGCCGAGCCGGTCGAGCATCACGTCCCGGACCCGCTCGGGCCGTCCGCAACCCTCCCAGGAGCCCAGGGCCACGCCGGCCACGCCGTCGAGGGCGCCGGAGCGCAGGAGCTGGGTGAGCAGCCGGTCGAGCTGGTAGGGGTGCTCGTTCACGTCTTCGAGCAGCAGGATGCCGCCCTCGTAGGAGGACCGCGCGGCGGGTGTGCCGCGCTCGGCGGTGAGGACGTGGAGGCAGCCGCCGGCCGTGACGCCGCGGGCCCGGCCGGGGACGAGCGGGGCGGCGGTGGGTGAGGTGAGGACGGTGACGGCGGCCGGGTCGAAGAGGGTGCGGCGCAGGTGCTCGGCGGTCGGGCCGTCGGCGACGAAGGAGGCCCCGGCGGCCAGCGGGCCGTACAGGGTGGCGAGGCCGAGGCGCTGGGCGAAGGCCTCGTGCAGGGAGCTGACGTCGCTGAAGCCGATGAAGGGCTTGGGCGCGGCGGCGCGCATGGCGGTCCAGTCGAGCAGGTCGACCAGGCGGTGCACGCCGTACCCGCCGCGGGCGCAGATGACGGCGTCGACGGTGGGGTCGAGCCAGGCGGTCTGGAGGTCGGCGGCGCGGTCGGCGTCGGTGCCGGCGAGGTAGCGGAGGGTGGGGTGGGTGTCGAGGACGTGCGGGGCGACGGTGACGCGCAACCCCCAGGAGCGGAGGATCGCGCAGCCGGCGGCGAGGCGTTCGGCGTCGATGGGGCCGCTTGGGGCGACGACGGCGATGTGGTCGCCGGGGCGCAGGTGCGGCGGGCGGGTCAGCCCCTGGCCGGGTGTGGTCGGGTGCTGGTCCATGGGCCGGGCCACCTTTCGGGCGCGGGATCGGGGTGCGGGCGGTCGCGTCGTGGCCGCGACCGCCCGGTGACGATATGCCCCGTGTCAACCGGCCGATGTCCCCCGCCCGGCCGGTGCCCGGCGGTGAGTGCTCTTCAGATCGCCGCCCCCATCACCTCCCGGACCTCGGCGAGGGTGGCGTCGGCGACGGCGTTGGCCCGTTCGGCGCCGTCGCGCAGGACCTGCCGCAGGTGGCCCCGGTCGGCGGCGAGTGCGGCGCGGCGGGCGCGCATCGGGCGGAGGAACTCGTTGACGGACTCCGTGACGGTGCGCTTGAGCACCGCGGCTCCGCCGTCGCCGATCTCCTCGGCGACGGCTACGGGGGTGCGGTCCTGGCAGAGGGCCGCGAGCAGGACGAGGCTGGAGACCTCGGGCCGGTTGACCGGGTCGTAGCCGATCCGGCGGTCGGCGTCGGTCCGGGCGCCGCGGATGATCCGGGCGGTCTCGTCCTCGGTGGTGCCGAGGGCGACGGCGTTGCCCCGGCTCTTGCTCATCTTGCCGCCGTCGGTGCCGAGCAGCATCGGGGCGTCGGAGAGCAGGGCCTGGGGGCGGGGGAAGACGGCGCTGCCGTCGGCGTGCGGGTAGCGCTCGTTGAAGCGGCGGGCGACGGTGCGGGCGACTTCGAGGTGGGGCAGCTGGTCCTGGCCGACCGGGACCAGGTCGGCCTTGCAGAAGAGGATGTCGGCGGCCTGGTGGACGGGGTAGGTGAACATCAGCCCGCTGACGGCGGACTGCCGGGAGTGGGTGATCTCGTCCTTGACGGTGGGGTTGCGGCGCAGTTCGGCGACGCTGACCAGGCTGAGGAAGGGGAGCAGCAGCTGGTTGAGGGCGGGGACGGCGCTGTGCGGGAAGATCGTCGCCCGCTCGGGGTCGAGGCCGGCGGCGAGGTAGTCGAGGACGAGGTTCTCGGTGTGCTCGGCGAGCCGGTCGGCGAGGTCGCGGTCGGTGATGACCTGGTAGTCGGCGACCACGACGAACATCTCGACGCCCTGGTCCTGGAGCCGGACGCGGTTGCGCAGGGTGCCGAAGTAGTGGCCGAGGTGGAGCGGTCCGGTGGGGCGGTCCCCGGTGAGGACGCGGTGGGCGGTCGGGTCGTCGTCGTACGGAACGGACGGGACGGCCGTGCCGGTCGTGCCGGACGGGACGGACGTGGCGACGCCAACGGCGGTGGGCGCGACGGCGGCGGCGGACGCGGGCGTGGTGGTCAAGGTCTCTCCTCGGTGCGGCGGTGGTGGTCTGCCGTCCGGGGCGAGGGGCCCGTTCTGCGGGGAGCGCGGGGCGCGGAAAACGCAGCAGGGCCGTCCATCCCGGACGGCCCTGCTCAGGCGAGTGTGGTAGCCGTCCTAGGACGGCCACCAGCACAGGCCCGTGAAACGCTTCATGCGCTCAACAGTACTGGTGTCAGTCCTCCACGACCAGTGCCTGGGTGTCCTTGGTCAGCGTCTCGCCGCGGAAGAACTCCGGCCGGATGAAGCCGTACCAGGTCATCAGGCAGGCGCCGAGCAGCAGGATGCCGACGCCGATCACGAAGACGGAGCCGATGCCGAAGACCGAACCGCTGCCGTAGTCCGGGTCCCAGGCGTCGGTGAGGGTCTGTAGGAAGACCGCGGTGAGCAGTACCCCGCCGAGGAGCGGGGCGGCGCCCTTGAGCAGCAGGTCGCGGACGCCGGTGCGCAGCGAGCGGCGGAAGTACCAGACGCAGGCGAAGGCGGTCAGCGCGTAGTAGAAGCAGATCATCAGACCGAGCGCCAGGATGGTGTCCTGGACGACGTTCTCGCTGATCAGGCTCATGCCCACGTAGAAGACCGCGGTGGCGATGCCCGCCGCGACGGTGGCGTAGCCCGGGGTGCGGAAGCGCGGGTGGACGGCGCCGAAGCGCGGCGGCACGGCGCGGTAGGCGCTCATCGCGAGCAGGGTGCGGGCCACCGGGATGAAGGTGGTCTGCAGGCTGGCGGCGGCGCTGGCGACGACGGCCAGGAAGAGCAGGATGCTCCACGGCGAGCCGAGCACCGGACGGGCCAGCGCGGCGAACACGTTGTCGGCGGTGGCCGGGTTGCCGAGGCCGTTGCCGGTGCTGCCGACGCCCGCGAACATCTGGGAGGCGATCGCGACCAGCAGGTACGAGCCGACCAGGGTGACCATGGAGATCATCGCGGCGCGGCCCGGGGTCTTGGCGCTGCCCTGGGTCTCCTCGTTCATGGTCAGGCAGGTGTCCCAGCCCCAGTACATGAAGATCGACAGCGACAGTCCGGCGGTGAACGCGCTGAACGAGCTGACCTCGAGCGGGTTGAGCCAGGAGAAGGAGAAGCCGATCGAGTCGGGCAGGTCGCCGGAGGCGGCCTTGCCGATGGCGATGGCGGAGAAGAGCAGCAGCACGGCCAGCTGGAGGCCGACCAGGCTGTACTGGAACCACTTGGTGGCGGTCATCCCCCGGTAGCTCATCGCGGTGGCGCCGGCGATCAGCAGGACCACGGTGAGCAGGTGGACGGCCTTGTTCTGGTCGAGTTCGGTGACCCAGCTGCTGCCGGTCATCTCCCCGAGCATCAGGTACAGGAAGTCGGTCGCGACCCCGGCCAGGTTGGAGAGCACGATGATGGTCGCCACCGTCAGACCCCAGCCGGCCATCCAGCCGACCCGGGGGCCGAAGGCCCGCACACCCCAGGTGAAGGACGTTCCGCAGTCCGGGAAGTCCTTGTTCAGCTCCTTGTACGCGAACGCGACGAGCAGCATCGGCAGGAAGCCCGCGAGGAACACCGCGGGCATCTGGACGCCGACCGCGGTGACGGTCGGGCCGAGCGTGGCGGTCAGGCAGTAGACCGGGGCGACCGTCGAGACGCCCAGCACCACGCTGCTCAGCAGGCCGACGGAACCACCCCGTAGACCCTTGTCCCCCGCTCCCCCAGCCGTCCCCTGACCCGCGGGGACTCCACCACTGATGCCACTGACCGGGGCACCCTGCGGAGCGCCGGGCGCCATTGCCCGGCCGCTGCTCGTGTGCTCTGAGAGCTGCTGATCAAACACCAGCGCACCCTAGATGCGGGCATGGAAGGTTGAGTAGACCAACCCTTGGTGATCTAAACCACTTGCTTCGATTCGTTCCCAAGCAGGCCCTTCGGGCTGATGTATTTACGGCTTGTTAACCCATGTACCTTTGTTTCAAAGGAGTTGGCCCAAGGAATTTTCTTCCTTTTGCCAAGATTCAGCATGATTTGCCCCCCTGGCGCGAGCGGCCCGCGACCCTGTCGCCCCGAGTCGGATAGGTTTGCCTAACCTAATTTCGATCGTGAATGGAGCGTCGCGTGCCCCCCACCCCCGACGACCTGGCCCCCGTCGCCCGCACCGCCCCCCGCACCGCCGGCCGCCGCAGGTTCCTCACCGCGGCGATCGCCGGAGGAGCGGTCCTCGGCCTCGGCGGGCTGCTCACCGCTTGCGGCAGCTCGGGCGGATCCGGTGGATCGGGCGGATCGGGCGGATCGGGAGGCAGCGGCGGCTCGACCCCGGCCGGCGGTGGCTCCTCCCCGAACCAGAAGTCGGTCAAGCAGGGCGGTGACGACTACGCCACCGTGATCGAGAAGATGAAGGGCTTCGGCACCGACGCCGCCCCCGGCGTCTACCCGCGCACCCTCAGGCACGCGATGGGCGAGACCGTCATCCCGGCCAGGCCCACCCGGGTCGTGGTGCTGGACACCGGCGAGCTCGACAACGTCGTCGCCCTCGGCATCCAGCCGGTCGGCGTCGTCCACACCGACGGCTCGAAGTCCCTGCCGTCCTACCTCAGGGACAAGGCCGGCAGCCCCGCCGCCGTCGGCACCATCAACAGCCTCAACCTGGAGGCCATCGCCGCGCTCAAGCCGGACCTGATCCTCGGCAGCCAGCTGCGCGCCCAGGACCAGTACGCGCAGCTGTCCAAGATCGCGCCGACCGTCTTCTCGTTGCGCCCCGGCTACCCCTGGAAGCAGAACTTCCTGCTCAACGCGAGCGCGTTCGGCCTGGAGGCCGAAGCCAAGGCCCAGCTCGACGCGTACCAGGCGTCCGCCGCCGCGATCGGCGCGAAGCTCGGCGACAAGCGCCCCACCATCACCCCGCTGCGCTTCATGCCGGGCCGGACCCGGCTCTACGCCGAGCTCTCGTTCATCGGCACCATCCTCACCGACGTGCCGCTGCCGCAGCCCGAGACCGAACGGGTCCAGGAGCTCGCGGTGGAGGTCAGCCCGGAGCAGATCGACAAGGCCGACGCCGACTGGATCTTCTACGGCGTGTACGGCAGCCCCAGCTCGACCAACCAGGACGCGGTGCTGGGCGGTGCGCTCTGGAAGACGCTCGGTGCGGTCAAGTCCGGTCAGGCCCGGCCGGTTTCGGACGAGACCTGGTTCCTCGGGCTCGGAGTCATGGCGGCCAACGCGGTGCTCGCCGACCTCAAGGGCTTTGTCGCGCCCGGAAGTTGATCACACCCGGCGGGGCGGGGTCGGGGGCGGCGAACAGCACAGGCCGCAGCTCCGGTCGTGTGGCAACAGTGTTCGCCCTGCGCTGTCTTGGACGATCCCGGGGCGGCCCCGCGACCATCCCACGGTGGTATCGCGCACACCATCGGGTTCGACGCTTGGAGCTGATCGCGCCGTGCGGGAGGATCGTCGGAACCGTTCCCCGAAGGGCCCGCCGATGACCTCGCTCCACACCACCGCAACCGACCCGTCCCTGCCCGGCGCGCCCGGGGACAGCGCCGGGTCCTCGCCTCCACCCGCCGAGACCGGCCCGCCCGCCGCGGCCGTTCCGATGTGCTCGATCGCGACCGCCGCCGAGCCCGGTGCGGCCGCGTCCGGAGTCCCGGTGGGTGTGGTGGGTGCGGTGGGTTCGATGGGTGCGCCGCGCCAGGGCGGCACAGCGTGGCAGGACACGGTGCGCCATGACACGGTGCCGCGGCCGCGCAGCCGGAGCGACGCGGAGGCGCCGCCCGTTCCGCGGGCGGTCGGCCCGGAGGACCACGGCCCTCCGACCGGCGGCGACCCGACCACGGCACGGCTGCGGGCGGCGTTCGCCGACCGGCTGCGGGCCGCGCACGCCCGGGGGCGTTCCGTCGCCGAGCTGGCGGACGCGTGCCGCCGACCGGTCGCCGAGATCTGGGCCCTGCTCGGCGCGGATGCCGGCGCGCAGGGCGACGCCGATGTTCAGGCCGGGAACGGTCCGGCCGCGCCCGACTTCTCCGGGGGCATCGCTGCCGCAGCACCCGACACCCTCGATGGGCCGGACCGGGGCGGGGCCGACGCCGGGTTCGTCCGGCAGCTGCCCGCCGCCGCACCGTCGGACGTCAGCCGCTCCGGGGCGGCGCCGCGCCCGGTGCGCGAAGAGCCGCGGATCCTGGGCTACCGGCGGCCCTCGCCCTCACGGCGACTGCGCCGGATGCACCCGCAGGCCGCCCAGAACGGACAGGGGGCGACCGCACGGGAGACGGCCGCGTCCGGCCCGACCGGGGCGGGCCTGCCGGGCGCCGCCGGCCGGGCGGGCGAACGCGCCGGTGCGGAGGAACTCGCGGCGCAGGGGCCGTCGTTCGGGGCCGGCCAGGACGCCCTCGGCTTCGCTGCGGTCGACGCCGTCACCGCCGCCGGCCCCGGCACCGGGACCTCGTGGAGCAACCCTCCGCTCGGCATCCTGATCGGCGGCAGCCCCGGACCGGCCGAGCCCCTCGGCCGACCGGAGGAGCGCGCACCGGTGCGGGTGGCGGCCCGGCCGATCAAGGTCGGCCGCGGCACCTGTCTGGTGGTGCTGCCCTCCTGGCGGCCCGCCATCGCCGTCTCGGTGCCGACCGAACAGCTGCTGTCCGCGACCGGGCTCGGCTCCGAGCAGCTGGTCGGCGCCCGGCTGACGGTGCTGATGAACCCCGCCGCGCTGCACGACCGGGAGCTGGAACTGCACGGGTGGGAGCCCGCTCCGGCCGGCCCGGCCGGGCGGACCCGACGCGGCGGGCGCGCGTAGCCGCTCCGCCGGGCGCCGTTCGGCGCCGGGGCCGGCGGACCGATGGGCCCAGCGGTTCAGCGGGCCAACGGGCCGGCGGTTCAGCGGGTCAGCAGTTCAGCGGTCTAGCGGGCCTGACGGGTGGCCGGAGCGTTCGGGACGTACCCGAGGTCGACGGGCACCGGCGGTCGCCCGTCCACGACCCAGCCCGTACGGACAGCGTCCAGCAGTTCCGGCAGCGCGGGCGGCCAGAGCGCGTCGGCGTTCTCGTCGGCGAGGTCCGCCGGGGTCCACCAGCGCCAGTCCAGGATCCGGTCGACGGCGTGCACCTCGCTGACGTCGCCGACCGGGCCGCGGTGCGGTCCGCCGGTGAGATAGATGTGCTCGTGCTGGCGGACCGGGGTACCGTGCCAGGTGAAGTCGTGCTCCCATGTGCAGAGCAGCGGGCCGGGTTCGAGATCGCTCCAGCCCGTCTCCTCCCACAGCTCGCGCCGGGCGCCCTCCCACGGTGTCTCGCCCGGCTCCAGTCCGCCGCCCGGCATGGTCCAGTGCACGCCGACCTCGTCGTTGTCCGAACGGAGCAGGAAGACCGAGCCGTTCCCGTCCAGGACCACCGTGCGGGCGGCCTGCCTCGGCCTGCGTTTGCGGGATCGCAGCAGATTTCGCATCGGGTCACTCTCGCAGCGGCCGCCCGGGGCGTCGAGGGGATTCGGCACTCCGGTCGGGGTGCTCGGGCCGGCCGGTCCGTCGTGGCGGGCGCGGGATCAGCCCGCCGGCCGTACCCTGACGGCCATGCCCGTACCCGCGATCATCTTCCCCGCCGATCCGCTCAACCCGCGCCGGCCCGACCCGCACTTCGCCTGGGAGGCCAGGATGCTGCGGGAGTTGGGCGGCGAGCACCACCTGGTCGACCACGACGGGCTGCTCGCCGGACGGGCCGACGAGGCCGTCCGGCGGGTGCCGCGGGACAGCGGACCGCTCTGGTACCGGGGTTGGATGCTGCCCTCCGCCCGGTACGCCGACTTCGCCGCCGCGCTCACCGCCCGCGGCGGCAACCTGCTGACCAGCGCGCCCGGGTACGCGGCCGCCCACGAACTGCCCGGCTGGTACGGCGTGTTCGAGGGTGCGACGCCGGCCAGTGCGTGGATCCCGTCCGACGGGGCGGTGCCGCCCGGGCCGGCGGAGCTGGCGGAGGCCGCGGCCCGGCTCGGCGGGCACGGACCGGCGATCGTCAAGGACTACGTGAAGTCGCGCAAGCACGAGTGGCTCGAGGCCTGCTACGTGCCGGAGTTGGCCGACCTGACGGCGGTCGGCCGGGTGGTGGAGCGGTTCGTCGAGCTGCAGGGCGAGTTCCTGGCGGGCGGTGTGGTGCTGCGACGGTACGAGGAGTTCGAGGGCGCGGGCGTCCCGGCGGAGGGACCGGCCGGTACGAGTGACGCGGCCGCGAGGCGCGGCGCGGCCGGCGCCGTCGGCCCCATCGGGCCGGAGCACACGGACGGCGGCGCACCGGAGAGCGGTGGGCGCGCTGTGGAGGCCCGGGTGTGGTGGCTGGACGGCCGGCCCGTCCTGGTCGGGCCGCACCCGGACGCCCCGCGCCGGGCCGTCGAGCCCGATCTCACCGACGTCCCGGCGCTGGTCCGCAGACTCGGCTGCCGCTTCGTCACCACCGACCTCGCCAGCCGGGCGGACGGCTCCGGCTGGCGCGTGGTCGAGGTCGGGGACGGGCAGGTGAGCGAACTGCCGCGCGGGATCGATGCCTCGGGGCTGCTGGCCTCGCTGATCGCCGCCTGACGGACCTCGTGTGAGGATCCGCCAGACGGCGTGCGGGTAGGGCGCGGCCCCGGTGCGGGGCAGCCCCGGGTGCGGAACGGACCCGGGGGCGCAGCTGCCCCTGGTCGCAGCGGCCCTACATGGCGGCGACGGTCTCGACCGCCGGGTGGCCGTCGGCGATGAACGCCTGCCAGAGCCGGGAGTAGGTTCCGCCCCGGGCGAGCAGTTCGGTGTGCGTGCCGTCCTCGACCACCCGGCCGTGGTCCAGCACGACCACCCGGTCCGCGCGCTCGGCGGTGGTCAGACGGTGGGCGATGACCAGGGTGGTCCGGCCGCCGCTGAGCCGGTCGGCGGCCTGGTTGACCGCCGCCTCGGTGGCCAGGTCGAGCGCCGCGGTGGCCTCGTCGAGCAGCAGGATGTCCGGGTCGACCAGCTCGGCCCGGGCCAGCGCGATCAGCTGGCGCTGGCCCGCCGAGAGGTTCCGCCCGCGACCGGCCACCTCGTGGTCGTAGCCGCCCGAGAGTCGGACGATCATGTCGTGGGCGCCGACCGCCCGGGCCGCCGACTCCACCTCGGCCGCCGAGGCGTCCGGCCGACCGTAGGCGATCGCCTCGCGGACCGTACCCGCGAACAGGTACGCCTCCTGCGGCACCACGCCCAGGCGGTGGCGGTACTGCGCCAGGTCGTAGCGAGTGAGGTCGACCCCGTCCACCCGGACGGTGCCCTCCGTCGCGTCGTAGAACCGGGCGACCAGCTTCACCAGCGTCGACTTGCCGGCGCCGGTCTCGCCGACCAGCGCCACCGTCTGCCCGGCTGGGATGTGCAGGTCCACTCCGCTCAGCACGGTCGGGGCGCCGTCCGCGCCGCCGTTGTAGGCGAAGCCGACGCCCTCGAAGGAGATCTCGCCGCGCAGGCCCTTGGCCACCGGGACCGGGTCGGCCGCCTCGGCGGTGGTGGTCGGGGTGCGCAGCAGCTCGCGGATCCGGCCGAGGCCCACCGAGGCCTGCTGGTACCCGTCGAACACCTGGGACAGCTGGTTGACCGGCGCGAAGAACAGGTCGATGTAGAGCAGGTACGCGACCAGCGCACCGACCGTCAGGGTCCCCGCGTCGACCCGGGCCGCGCCGACGATCAGCACCAGCGCGGCGGCCACGCTGGAGAGGAACTGGACGAACGGGAAGTACAGCGAGATGTAGAGCTGGGCCCGGACCCGGGCCTCGCGGTAGGCGATGCCGCGGGCCACGAAGCGGTCGGTGTTGGTGTCCAGACGACGGAAGGCCTGGACGATCCGCATGCCGGCCACGTTCTCCTGGAGGTCGGCGTTGACCGTACCGATCAGGTCGCGGGAGCGCTCGTACTGGTCCTTGGACTTCTTGCGGAACACCAGGGTGGCGATCACCAGCAGCGGCAGGACGGCGAAGACCACCAGGGCCAGGCCAGCGTCGATGATCAGCAGGGCGGCGAAGATCCCGGCGAAGGTCAGCAGGCTGACCACGGCGGTGACCATGCCGGTCTGGAGGAAGGAGGTCAGCGAGTCCAGGTCGGTGGTCATCCGGGTCATGATCCGGCCGGTCAGCTCGCGCTCGTAGTAGTCCAGGCCCAGCCGGTTGAGGTGGGCGAAGATCTTGAGCCGGAGCGTGTAGAGGACGCGCTCGCCGGTGCGGCCGCTGACCCGGTTCTCGGCGCCCTGCACCACCCAGTCCAGGAGGACCACGACGAGTGCGGCGAGCGCGGCCACCGCGACGCCGGACATCAGGCCCTTGCGGACGCCCTCGTCGATGCCGTGCCGGATCAGCACCGGCAGCACCAGTCCGGCCGCCGCGTCCAGGGCGACCAGCAGCAGGGCGATGAGCAGCGGGACGCGGAAGGGGCGCAGCAGGCGACGCAGGGTGAAGTCGGGATCCCCGGCCTCGGCCTCGGCGCGGGGGACGGCCGGGGTGTCGGAGGCGGGCGGGAGGGCGGCGACCTTCTCCAGCAGGTCGGGGTCGGCGGTGCGGGCGGCCTTGGCCAGGGCCGGGGTGGGGAGCGCTGGGGTGGGGAGGGCAGAGGTCTCGGGGGCGGAGGTCTCGAGGATGGACCGGGGCCCGGTTCCGGGGGTGTCGCCGGTGGGGGCGCCATCGGTGGCCGGCTGACCTGCCGGCTGCCCCGGGGCTTCGTCGGGTGCCTGATCGGGGGCCTGATCGAGGGTGGACTCGGGGGTGGACTCAGGAGTGGAGTCGGGCGTGGACCGCCGGGTGTCGCGACCGGCCTCGGGGTCGGTGATCAGGGCCCGGTACTGGGGACATCGGGCCTCGAGCTCCTCGTGCGTTCCGAGGTCCAGCAGCCGGCCGCGTTCCAGCACGGCGATCCGGTCCGCGAGCTGGAGGCTCGAACGGCGGTGGGCGATCAGCAGCGTGGTGCGGCCGGTCATCACCGAGCGCAGCGCGTCGTGGATCTCCGCCTCGATCTGCGGGTCCACCGCCGAGGTGGCGTCGTCCAGCAGCAGGATCCGGGGGTCGGTGAGGATCGCCCGGGCCAGTGCGATGCGCTGGCGCTGGCCGCCGGAGAGGGTCAGCCCCTGCTCGCCGACCCTGGTGTCGTAGCCGTCCGGCAGCGCGCGGACGAACTCGTCGGCCTGGGCGGCGCGGGCGGCGGCGACCACCTGCTCGTCCGTGGCGTCCGGGCGGCCGTAGGCGATGTTGGTGCGGACCGACTCGGAGAAGAGGAAGCTCTCCTCGGGGACGATGCCGACCGTCGCACGGACCGAGTCCAGGGTGAGGTCGCGCAGGTCGTGGCCGTACAGGCGGACGGTGCCGGCGGCCGGGTCGTAGAAGCGGGGCACCAGCTGGGCCACCGTCGACTTGCCGGAGCCGGAGGCGCCGACCAGCGCGAGGGTCTCGCCGGGGGCCAGCTTCAGGCTGAGGCCGTGCAGGACGGGGGAGGGGTGCTCGGGGTCGTAGCGGAACTCGACCCGGTCGAACTCCAGGGCGACGTCGGGGGTCCGCGCACCGACGGTGGGGGTTCCGGAGGTGGTTCCAGAGGTGGTTCCAGAGGTGGTTCCGGCGGCGGTGCCGTGCGGGATCTCGCCGTGCGCGAGGTCCAGGGTGCGGGCGTCCGGGCGCTCCTGGACCAGCGGGCGCTCGTCGATCAGCTGCAGGACGCGCTCGACGCCGGCCCGGGCCTGCTGGCCGACGGTGATGACCATGGTCAGCATCCGCACCGGACCGGTCATCTGGGCGACGTAGGTGGAGAAGGCGACGAAGGTGCCGAGCGTGACGCTCCCGTCCACGGCCAGCCAGCCGCCGAAGGCCAGGACGCCGACCTGGGCGAGCGCCGGGATCGCCTGCATCGCCGGGTTGTAGCGGGCGTTCAACCGGATCGAACGGAGCCGGGCCGCGAAGAGGTTGCGGGAGGCCGCCTCCAGCTTGTCGAGCTCCTGCGCCTCCTGGCCGAAGCCCTTGACCACGCGGACGCCGCCGATCGCGCCGTCCACCACGCCGGCGACGGCGGCCGCCTCCTGCTGGGCGGCCCAGGTGGAGGGGAAGAGGCGCTTGCGGCTGAGCACCGAGACCCACCACAGCGCCGGGCCCATGACCAGGGCGATCAGGGTGAGCGGCGGGGACAGCCAGAGCATCACGACCAGCGACATGACGAACATCAGCAGATAGCCGGTCATCATCGGCAACATCGAGAGCAGGCCGTTGACCAGTTGGAGGTCCGAGGTCGCGCGCCCGACCACCTGGCCGGTGTCCAACCGGTCCTGGCGGTGGCCGTCGAGCCGGCCGAGCGAGCGGAACAGGTCGCTGCGCAGGTCGTGCTGGACGTCGACCGCGAGCTGGCCGCCGTAGTAGCGGCGGACCTGGGTGCAGCCGAAGACCACGAGGGCGGCGAGCAGCAGCACCACCGCCCAGGGGGCCAGCGATCTGGTGTGGGCGACTATGACGTCGTCGATGATCAGCTTGGTGACCAGCGGCACCAGCGCGGTGACGGCCATGCCGAGGAGCGAGGCGCCGAAGGCGAGCAGCAGGCTGCGGCGGGAGCGCCAGCTGTAGCCGACCAGACGGCGCAGCCAGCCGGCCGGCTCGGCGCCCTCGGCGGGCCCGGTGCTCCCGGCGGGCTCGATGCTCTCGGTGCGCTCGGCCTTTTCGGTGCGCTCGGTGTTCTCAGTGGGCCCGGTGTTCTCGACGCCGGCCTGCGGGCCGTCGACGGGGACCTCCGGGGTCGAGCCGGGGGCTGGGGGGCCGCTCGGGGATTGCTCCGCCGTGGATCCGTGAGTCTCAGGCATATTTAGAGATGCTAACCATTTCGTCGGGTGGCCGCCATGACGTTTCCGGCCCGGGTGGGTTCGGGGCGGGCCGGGGCAGCCCGGATCGTCCGGTCCGGCGGACTGGCCAACAGCCCGCGGCCTGCGGTGATTCCCGATCGAACACCCGCCCGGCCCGCTCTCTCCCGGCCGTCTCCAGCATCGCCGACGGCCTTCGCGGCGCCCAGCGGCCAGGGGTGGGTGGACGCCGTCCTTTGGGACTAGGCCTCGGGACGGGCAGCCGTCGAGGCCTTCACCGGCGAAACCTTTACTCCCCGACCATTCTCCGCCGAACCCTTCACCGCCCGGCCGTCCCCCACCTGGCCGCCACCCGAAGGGCGCGGAGGCGTTGGCGCGACCGGGCAGGGCGCAGCCGGAAAGGGGGCGACCCGGGCGGGGGCGTTCTCTGGGGCACGGAGCTCAGGCTCCCGCGGGCCCCGCGGCTGCCGTGGCCGCCGTGACTGTCGCGGCGGCGGCCGACTCCGCCGCCGCCGCGAACGCGCCGTGAGCGAGGGTGTGGAGCAGGGCCGCCATGCCGTCGCGCTGGAGGGCGGTGCGCTCACCCTGGTCGGGGTTCGAGCCGAGGCTGTGCGGGGTCGAGTTGATCAGGCCGAAGACGGCGTGCACGGCGGCCCGCGCCACCGGCTCGGCGGCAGGGTCGGCCAGCGGCGGGTAGGCCTGCCGGACCACCTCCACCCACAGCTCGACGTAGCCGCGCTGGAGCCGGCGGACGGTACGCCGGTCCTCCTCCTTGAGGTTCAGCAGCTCACGGTCGTGGAGGGTGATCAGGTCGCGGTCGTCCAGGGCGAAGTCGACGTGGCCGCCGATCAGCGCGTCCAGCGTGGCAGCCGGGCCTTCGCCGCGGCCGGCCCGCCGGCGCCCCTCGTCCAGCAGGCGCTCGCTGATGCCGATCAGCAGGTCCGCGAGCATCGCGTCCTTGCCGGCGAAGTGGCGGTAGAGCCCGGGGCCGCTAATTCCGACCGCCTTGCCGATCTCGTCCACGCCCACGCCGAGGAAGCCCCGCGCGGCGAACAGCCTCGCGGCCTCCCGGCGGATCTGGTCACGGCGGCTGAGCGCGGAGGCGGCGGGGACGTTCGGCATACCGCCCATCGTAGACAGTCGGGTTATCGGCCGTTAACCTGGCTGCGTAAGTTAACGTTAATTAACGTGGCGATCACAGGCGGACCGCACCCGGCTGCCCACCTGGTGCCGAGGGCAAGGGAGCTCTTGGGAATGGTCATCTCAACCGTCGGCACAACCGCCGGCGTCCGGCTCAGCGCAGCGACCGGCACGGCGGCGGCACCCGGTGCCGCGCCGTCCGCAGCCGCCGCACCGGCGCCCCGGCTCGGCAGCTCCGCCGACCCGGGTTCCGAGGCCTACCGCGCCAACACCGAGGCGCACCGGGCCCTGGTCGCCGAGCTGCGCGCGAAGCTCGACGCGGCCGCCCTGGGCGGCGGTGCCAAGGCCCGCGCCCGGCACACCACCCGCGGCAAGCTGCTGCCCCGCGACCGGGTGGACACCCTGCTCGACCCGGCCTCCCCCTTCCTGGAGCTGGCCCCGCTGGCCGCCGACGGGATGTACGACGGTGCGGCGCCCGCGGCCGGCGTGATCGCCGGCATCGGCCGGGTGGCCGGGCGCGAGGTGGTGGTGGTCGCCAACGACGCCACCGTCAAGGGCGGCACCTACTACCCGATGACGGTGAAGAAGCACCTGCGCGCCCAGGAGGTCGCGCTGGAGAACCGGCTGCCCTGCGTCTACCTGGTGGACTCCGGCGGCGCCTTCCTCCCGATGCAGGACGAGGTCTTCCCGGACCGCGACCACTTCGGCCGGATCTTCTACAACCAGGCCAGGCTCTCCGCCGCGGGCATCCCGCAGATCGCCGCCGTGCTCGGCTCGTGCACGGCCGGCGGCGCGTACGTCCCGGCGATGAGCGACCAGGCCGTGATCGTCCGCAACCAGGGCACGATCTTCCTGGGCGGCCCGCCGCTGGTGAAGGCCGCCACCGGCGAGGTGGTCACCGCCGAGGAACTGGGCGGTGGCGAGCTGCACTCCCGCACCTCGGGCGTGACGGACCACCTGGCCGAGGACGACGCCCATGCCCTCTCCATCGTCCGCACGATCGTCGCCGGGCTCGGCCCGCGCGAGACCAAGCCGTGGCCGCTGACCCCGGTCGAGCCGCCGGCCGTCGACCCGGCGGGCCTGTACGGGGCCGTGCCGGTCGACCCGCGCACGCCCTACGACGTGCGCGAGGTGATCGCCCGTCTGGTGGACGGCAGCCGGTTCGCCGAGTTCAAGGCCGAGTACGGCTCGACCCTGGTCACCGGCTTCGCCCGGATCCACGGCCACCCGGTCGGCATCGTCGCCAACAACGGCGTCCTGTTCTCCGAGTCGGCCCTCAAGGGCGCCCACTTCATCGAGTTGTGCGACCAGCGCGGCATCCCCCTCCTCTTCCTCCAGAACATCACCGGGTTCATGGTCGGCCGGCAGTACGAGGCGGGTGGCATCGCCAAGCACGGCGCCAAGATGGTCAACGCCGTCGCCTGCACCCGTGTCCCGAAGCTGACCGTGGTGATCGGCGGCTCGTACGGAGCCGGCAACTACTCGATGTGCGGCCGGGCCTACTCACCTCGCTTCCTGTGGATGTGGCCGGGCGCCAAGATCTCCGTGATGGGCGGCGAACAGGCGGCCTCTGTCCTCGCCACCGTCCGCCGCGACCAGCTGGAGGCGCACGGCGAGCAGTGGCCGACCGAGGCGGAGGAGGAGTTCAAGCGCCCCGTCCGCGAGCAGTACGAGCGCCAGGGCAACGCCTACTACGCCACCGCCCGGCTCTGGGACGACGGTGTGATCGACCCGATGGACACCCGCACCGTCGTCGGACTCGCGCTCACCGCCTGCGCCAACGCCCCGTTGGCGCCGCCCGCTCCCTACGGCGTCTTCCGCATGTGATCCGTCCTCGTGTCACCCCTGCGTCCGTGACCCCTCCCTTCCGGGCGTGACTCCCTGCGGCGCCGGCCCACTTGGGCCGGCGCCCCGATCGCCCATCCGCCACCTCCTTCGTACGGCTCCCCTCGACCCGGAGGAACGCCTCCCATGTTCGACACAGTTCTGGTCGCCAACCGCGGCGAGATCGCCCTCCGGGTGATCCGCACCCTGCGGCGGCTCGGCGTCCGCTCGGTCGCCGTGTTCAGCGACGCGGACGCCGACGCGCCGCACGTCCGCGAGGCCGACGTCGCGGTCCGGCTCGGCCCGTCCGGCCGCAGCGACAGCTCGGCGACCGAGACCTATCTGCGGACCGACCAGATCCTCGCCGCCGCCCGCCGCACCGGCGCCCAGGCCGTCCACCCCGGCTATGGCTTCCTCGCCGAGAACCCCGGCTTCGCCCGCGCCTGCGCCGACGCGGGCCTCGTCTTCATCGGACCACCTCCCGGTGCGGTCGAGTTGATGGGCGACAAGATCAACGCCAAGGAGGCCGTCCGGGCCGCCGGCGTGCCGGTGGTCCCCGGCAGCCAGGCCACCGCTCCCACCGACGAGGATCTCGTCGCCGCCGCCGACGAGATCGGCTACCCGGTACTGCTCAAGCCGTCCGCCGGCGGTGGCGGCAAGGGCATGCGCCTCGTGCGGGACAGCGCCGACCTGCCCACCGAGATCGCCGCGGCCCGCCGGGTCGCCCGCACCGCCTTCGGCGACGACACCCTGCTGCTGGAGCGCTGGGTCGACCGGCCGCGCCACATCGAGGTGCAGGTGCTCGCCGACGCCCACGGCACCACCGTCCACCTCGGCGAGCGCGAGTGCAGCCTCCAGCGCCGCCACCAGAAACTGATCGAAGAGGCTCCCTCCGTTCTGCTCAATGCCGAGACCCGCGCCGCGATGGGCGCCGCGGCCGTCCGCGCCGCGGAGTCCTGCGGCTACACCGGCGCCGGCACCGTGGAGTTCATCGTCCCCGGCATCGACCCGGACGCCCCCGCCTCCCCCGCCGAGGGGGTGCGGGACTTCTTCTTCATGGAGATGAACACCCGTCTCCAGGTGGAACACCCCGTCACCGAGCTCGCCGTCGCGGTCGGCGCGGACGCCGACCGCCTCGACCTGGTCGAATGGCAGGTGCGCGTCGCCGCCGGCGAAGCACTCACCTTCACCCAGTCCGACATCTCCTTCCTGGGCCACGCCATCGAGGCCCGCATCTGCGCCGAGGACCCGGAACGGGACTTCCTGCCCACCGGCGGCCGCATCCTCACCCTGGACGAGCCCCGGGGCGAGGGCATCCGCGTCGACTCCGGGGTGGCCCCCGGAACCGTCGTCACCAGCGCCTACGACCCCATGCTCGCCAAGGTCATCGCGTACGGGCCCGACCGCCCGACCGCGCTGCGCCGGCTCCGCGCGGCACTGGCCGACACCCGCATCCTGGGCGTCACCACCAACACCGGCTTCCTGCGCCGACTGCTCGCACACCCCGAGGTCGCCGCCGGTCGGCTGGACACCGGCCTGGTGGAGCGGACGGCCCAGGAGCAGCCGGCCCTGCTCGCCGCGCCGTACTCCCCCGCGAACGCGACCACCTCTGACGCGCCCGCGGCGGACGAACCGCCGTCGCCCGCTCACCTCCTCTACTACGCGGCCGCGCTGGCACGGCACCTGGAACTCACTCCGCCCGCCGATCCCAGCGGCTGGACCGACCCGTTCTCCCTTCCCTCCGGCTGGCGCCTGGGCGGCACCCCCGCCTGGACCACCCACCGACTCCGTACCCCCGGCCAGGATCCGGTGTCGGTGCGCATCCGTTCGATCACTGCGGGCAACGTAGCCGATGCCACTGACAATTCCGGTGGGCCCGCCCGCGAACTGGAGCTCCGGCTCGACGAGGGCCCCGCGCACCGCGCCCGCGCGGCCCTGGCCGGCGACCGGCTGCACCTGACCGTCGACGGCCTCCGGACCACGTTCTCGCTGGCCACCGACGCCACCCCCGGCCTCGCCGCCGGACCGGTGACCTGGCTCGGTGTCGAGGGCGACGCCTGGCCGCTGCACGCCTACGACCCGGTCGTCGAGAGCGCCGCCGGGGCCGGCGCGCACCACGGCGCCCTGACCGCCCCGATGCCCGGCACCGTCACCGTCGTCAAGACCACGGTGGGCGAGACGGTCCGCAAGGGACAGCCCCTGCTCGTGCTGGAGGCCATGAAGATGGAACACGTGATCGCCGCGCCGCACGACGGCGTGGTGGCCGAACTGCGGGCTTCCGCCGGCGCCACCGTCGCGATGGAGGACCTGCTGGTCGTGGTCACCCCGGCCGAGGACGCGGCCGGCGAGGACGGCCCCGCTGTGCCGACCGCCGCACCCGCCGAGCCCGCGGAGGTCCGGTCGTGACGGCCCCCGTCCCCGCCCGCGAGCCCGACGCCCTCGACCTGGGCCTGCCCGACCCGGTCCGCGCCCCCGGCCTGCCCGAGGAGGTCCGGGTCCACGAGGTCGGGCCGCGCGACGGCCTGCAGAACGAGAAGTCCCTGGTGCCGGTCGAGGTCAAGGCCGAGTTCATCGCCCGGCTCGCGGCCGCCGGGCTGCGGACCGTCGAGGCCACCAGCTTCGTTCACCCGAAATGGGTACCGCAGCTGGCCGACGCCGAGGAGCTGGTCCCCCGGCTCGCCGGCCTGCCGGAGCGTCACCCCGGCCTGCGGCTGCCGGTGCTGGTGCCCAACGAGCGCGGTCTGGACCGTGCGCTCGCCCACCACACCACCGACGTCGCGGTGTTCGCCAGCGCCACCGAGACCTTCGCCCGCCGCAACCTCAACCGCTCGGCGGACGAGGCCATGGAGATGTTCCGCCCGGTCGTGGCCCGGGCCACCGAGGCCGGGGTCGCGGTCCGCGGCTACCTCTCGATGTGCTTCGGCGACCCGTGGGAGGGCCCCGTCCCGGTCGAGCAGGTGGTCCGGTACGGCGTGCAGCTGCTGGAACTGGGCTGCGCGGAGCTGAGCCTCGGCGACACCATCGGGGTGGCCACCCCGGGCCAGGTCACCGCCCTGCTGGCGGGTTTCGCGCGGGCCGGCGTCCCGGTCGAGCGGCTCGCCGTGCACTTCCACGACACCTACGGCCAGGCGCTCAGCAACACCCTGGCGGCGCTGCGCGAGGGCGTCACCACGGTGGACGCCTCGGCGGGCGGCCTGGGCGGCTGCCCGTACGCGAAGAGCGCCACCGGCAACCTGGCCACCGAGGACCTGGTCTGGATGCTGCACGGGCTCGGCGTCCGGACCGGCGTCGACCTGCGCTCCCTCGTCGCGACCAGCGGCTGGATGGCGGATCGCCTCGGTCGCCCGAGCCCGTCCCGCACCGTCCAGGCGCTGCTCGGCTCCTCCGGGAGCTGACCCGCCCGCTCCCTCCCCGGCGCCGGCCGGCCGCCCGCACCGTCCGGCCGGCGCCGCGCACCACCCCGCATCGCTCGACACCAATCCCTCAGTCACACCGTTCGTCCGTCATACCGTCCGACGGACGCCGGTCATCCCGCTCACGTCCGCGGCCGACCCGGCCGGGCGCCAGGAGGATCACCATGCTCGACCACAGGCTCAGCAGCGAGTACGAGGAACTGCGGCGCACCGTCGCGGAGTTCGCCCAGGACGTGGTGGCGCCGAAGATCGGCGGGTTCTACGAGCGGGAGGAGTTCCCGTACGAGATCGTCCGCGAGATGGGGCGGATGGGGCTCTTCGGCCTGCCCTTCCCGGAGGAGTACGGCGGCATGGGCGGCGACTACTTCGCCCTCGGCCTCGCCCTGGAGGAACTCGCCCGCGTCGACTCCTCGGTGGCGATCACCCTGGAGGCCGCCGTCTCGCTCGGCGCGATGCCGATCTACCGGTTCGGCACCGAGGAGCAGAAGCGCGAGTGGCTGCCCCGGCTGACCTCGGGCGAACTCCTCGGCGCCTTCGGCCTCACCGAGCCGGAGGGCGGTTCGGACGCGGGGGCCACCCGGACCACGGCGCGGTACGACGAGGCCACCGACGAGTGGGTCATCAACGGGACCAAGTGCTTCATCACCAACTCCGGCACCGACATCACCGGCCTCGTCACCGTCACCGCGCTCACCGAACCGATCGCTCGTTCGAGTGAAGAGGGCGAATTCCGCTCGCCTGTACGGGAGATCTCCTCCATCATCGTGCCCACCGGGACCCCCGGCTTCCAGGTCTCGAAGAAGTACTCGAAGGTCGGGTGGAACGCATCCGACACCCGCGAACTGTCCTTTACCGACTGCCGCGTTCCCGCGGCCAACCTGCTGGGCGAGCGTGGCCGAGGCTACGCCCAGTTCCTGCGGATCCTCGACGAGGGCCGCATCGCGATCGCGGCCCTGGCCACCGGCCTGGCCCAGGGCTGCGTCGACGAGTCCGTGAAGTACGCCGGCGAGCGCCGGGCCTTCGGCCGGCCGATCGGCGCCAACCAGGCCATCCAGTTCAAGCTTGCCGACATGGAGCTGCGCGCCCACACCTCCCGCCTGGCCTGGCGGGACGCCGCTTCCCGGCTGCTGCACGGCGAACCGTTCAAGAAGGAGGCCGCGATCGCGAAGCTGTACTCGTCCGAGGCCGCCGTCGACAACGCCCGCGAGGCGACCCAGATCCACGGCGGGTACGGCTTCATGAACGAATTCCCGGTCGCCCGGTTCTGGCGCGACTGCAAGATCCTGGAGATCGGGGAGGGCACGTCCGAAGTCCAGCGCATGCTCATCGCCCGGGAGCTCGGCATCGGTTCGTGACGACCATGTCCTGATGGTCGCCTCCTGAGCCGCGCCACGTCACGCCCACCGGGCCGGCACGCCAGTCAACGTGCTGCCCCCCGACGAGAGTTGGGGAGCAGCGCGGCGGAGGAGGCATCAGGAGGAGACCTCACGGAGGCTTCGGGAGAAGCCACAGGCACAAGGCCTCAGGGGATCACGATCACCGGGCGGTTGGCCCGCCGCGCCAGCCGTCCGGAGACCGAGCCGAAGATCTTGCCGAGCAGGCCGTGCGTCGTGCCGACGACGATCGCGTCGGCGGCGTACTCGCGGCCGACCTCCTCGATCTCGTGACAGATGTCCCCTCCGCGCTCGACCAGGATCCACGGCACGCCGGTGAGGAAGTCCGCGCAGGCGAGCTCCAGACCCAGGACCTCCGTCCGGTGGTCGGGGAGGTCGACGAAGACGGGCGGCTCGCAGCCTGCCCAGACCGTGGCGGGCAGGCGGTTGGCGACGTGCACGATCACCAGGCCGCACTGCGAGCGGCGCGCCATGCCGACGGCGTAGGCAAGGGCGCGCTCGCTCGACAGCGAGCCGTCGAAGCCGACCACCACGCCGTGCTGGAACACCGGGTCGAGAGACGGCGCCGGGGCGTCCTGCCCGGTCGGCTCGGCGTGCCCGCCCAGCGGGCCGACCGCACCGGAGGCCGCTTCCGGGCGCTCGGCGCCCGGACCCATGCGGCCCGTCACCGGAGCCCCCGCGGGGTCGGCCGGGGGCTCGCCACGCCGCTGGCGGGGCCCTGGGCGGTCGCGCCGGGCCAGGCTGCCCCGACGGGTGAGGCCGCGCAGAGCGCGAGCGAAGCCCGGAACGCCGTCGCGGCCGTCGTGCCCGGGGCCGGGATCTCCTGGCTCCGCCGACTGTGCCGCGTCGGCCGACCGGGCCACACGGGCCGTTCCGGCCGCCTCGGCGCCTTCGGCGGCGTCGGGCCGCTCGCGTGCGGTCCGTACGCCCGAGGCACCCTCCGAAGCCTCGGCACGGGCCTCGGCCCGTCCGTCGGCATCGCTGTCGGCGCCGTCGGTGTGGTCACTGCGGTCACTGTGGTCGCTGCCTTCACCGCAGTCGCCGCGGTCGCCGCCGAGGCGTTCACCGCGGTGCTCGCGCTGGTGTTCACGGTGGTCGTCACTGCGCCGGCCGGCAGGAACCCCGGCCCGCCCGTCGGAGCGATCGGAACGATCGAGGGCAGGACCGCCTTCCGGGCCCGCACTGCGGGACGTGTCCGGTTCAACCGGTCGGGGAGGCTCAAAACCAGCCATGGCTCACGGCTCTTCGATGGAGAGGGGCCGACAGGAGAGGAGAACAACGCTGCCCGGGCAGCAGGCCCGCCCACGGGATGACGTCGGTCTGCGCCGCGCAGCACCGTATGTGACCTGTTCCTTTCAGAGTACGACGGGCCTGGGGCCCCGCCCAGCGAGGAAGCCACCGAGCGACGTTGTTCCCGCGAAAGGGGGATGCGCCCGCCCTGGCGGTGCGCCCCGTCCACAGGCGATCGCGCCCCCTCCGGAAAGCCGGAAAGGAGGTTCCCAGGAGCTTGACGGACCGGACCGGACGGCGCAACAGCCCCACGGGACACCGTGACCGGACTGTCATGGATCGGCGACGATCCGTTGCCACCGATCGCGAACCGTGACGTCCGACCTGCCCCAACAGGCCCAACCGCCGCGTGCGCCACCACCCGCCACGGAGGTGCGGAGGCCGTTTCAGCCACTCCGTACGGCTTCGGGACGCCGACTGGCATTTGCCACGTGCATAGGCACGGCCGCTGGCACCATGCTTGGCATGCCCCTGCTCCTGTTCGACCTCGACAACACCCTGCTGCCCCGGGACGCCGCCTACCGGGCCTGGGCAGAGGACTTCCTGTCCGAACACGGCCTCCCCCCGGGCGACCTCGACTGGTTCGTCACCCTCGACGGGGGCGGTTACGTTCCGCGCAGCACCGTACTGTCGGCGGTTCGGCGCCGCTACGGGCTGGACGTCACCGCCGACTTCCTGATTGCCCACTATCGACGCGGCATCAACTCCCACATCCACTGCCCGCCCCGGCACATCGAGGCGCTGCGGGCCGCCCGGGCGGCCGGGTGGACGCTCGGGATCGTCAGCAACGGCGGCACCCGGCCGCAGTTGGAGAAGATCCGACGGACCGGGCTGGGCCCGCTGGTCGACGGCTGGGTCATCTCGGAGGAGGCCGACTGCGTCAAACCGGACCCGCTGATCTTCGAGATGGCCGCCCAGCGGTGCGGCATCGCCCCCACCGGGGACTGGGCCGAGCACACCTGGATGATCGGGGACCACGCACCCGCCGACATCGCCGGCGCCGAACTGACCGGGCTGCGCAGCGTCTGGCTGCACCACGGTCGGCCGTGGGCGGAGAGCGGCTACCGGCCGACGCTGAAGGCGGCCGGCCTGCCGGAGGCCGTCGGCCAGGTCCTCGCCGCACGGAACGCGCCCTCGCCCCGGCCGGACGTCCACTCCGACCGGCGGCTCCGGAAGGCCGCGGCGGGAGTGCCGGTACGCGCGACGGCGCCGGTCGGCGCGCGGTCCGGCGCACGTTCCCCGCTGGCCGCCCCGGAGGGCCCGAGCACATCCGTTCCCGCAACAACCGGGACGCTCGGCGAACCCGTCTCCGCAGGCCGGCCCGGTGTCCGAAACCGATCCGGCGGGTTTGCCGTGATCGCCGGGGCCGGCTCCGGCTCCGGGGCGGGCTCCGGAACGAGGGCAGGCGGCGGCCCCGGTCCGGCCCCGGACGCCCTCCGCCCCGCACCCACAACAGCACCGACACCCGCAGCCGCACCCGCAGCCGCGCCGGCCACCGCACCGGCCGTCGTGGCGACCACGGCCGCGTCCACGACCGCTCCCCCTGCCGCCGTGGCGGCCGGCCAGTAGCGCCCCTGCCCCACCCCTCAACACCCCTACCGCGCCTACCGCCTACCACCCACCGCGGTCCGGCTCCGGGCACCCCTACTGCAGCGCGACTGCTGCGCCCCGACCCCGTGCCGCCGCCACCCCACGCGGCCACCAACCGCCAGCCGCCACCCACCGCGCGCCGGCAGTCAGCCGTCCGCCCACCCCACCGGCCTCGGCTCCCCGCCGGCCCCGGCTACCCCACGGACCCCCGCTACTCCGCCGCCCCCACCGACGTACGGGTCCACCAGCAGGTACGGGCCACCTCGACGAAGCCGAGCTTGCGGTAGAGCGGTTCGCCGAGCGAGGTGGCGACCAGGGTGGCCGGACGGTCCGGGTGCGCGTGGGCCAGGGCGGTCCGGAGAACGGCGCGGGCCGCTCCCCGGCCGCGTCGGTCGGGCAGCGTGGCGACCCAGTACACGCCAGTGGCCCGGCCGTCGTCGTAGGTGAGGCAGGTGCCCGCCACCGCGCCGTCGACGCGGCCCAGCCAGCCCCGCCAGCCGGGCACGTCCAGCAGCCGTTCCGGGAGGGCTTCGCCCCGGACCCAGGGCTGTCGGGCGGGCAGCGGGAAGCCTTCCACGATCGTCCGCTCGACCATCGCGAAGCTGTCGCCGTCCCGTGCCTCATCGACCGTCAGGACGCCGCCCCCGTGCGCCTCCGAGACCACGGGCAGGGCGGTGGTCGCGCCCTCGACCGGCCCCGGGTCCCGGACCATCACCGGCATGATCGGCATCCTCGCGGCCCCGAGGCCGGAGAGGTCGAGCCCGCCGTACGGGTCCTCCACGGTGCAGCGTATGGTCGACCACTCGGCCATCAGGTCCGCCAACTCCTGCTCCAGGGCTGCCGGTTCCTCGTAGGGGCGGGTCACCACGATGCGGTGCGCGTCGTCCGGGGTCCGGGCGCACCGGACGGCGGTCAGCCCCGGGCGGGTGCGGGATCGCCAGCCGTGGACGCGGGCTTGGGCGAGCCAGAAGGCGGCGGCGTTGTCGTTGGCCCGTTCGAGCCGGCTGCTGGTGTTCACGGCAGGACCGTAACGCGGCGGTCCGGTTCCCGGTTCTGCCGTGCCGGGCTTGGCCGGATGAAGCCTGGGAGGCGCACGACTTCTCCACGTGCGCCCCCTCGTGCACCGCCGATTTTCGGTCAATTTCGCGTCGGTCCCTCCCGCTTGGGCAAATCCGCAGTCCAGACCTACCGGCCGGGCGCACCGGAGCCGGACGCCCCAGGAAGCGCCCCGCGACAACCAGCCACCGTTGCCCCGGCCCTCTTCCCAGAAAGGTCGACGGGTGCCACGCTTCGTGATCGAATGCATCACGCCAAATTGCCATGTCGACATAGCGTCGGATGGTGAACTTGTCACAACGGCAATGGTCCACCCGATAGATTTCGATCTTGGCTAGCAGTGCCGCACCACCCACACCACACCACCGAGGGGGCTTGAGCGCCTTGAGCAGGGTGAGCAGGAGCGACGCGGGTCCTGACAGCGGCCAGGCGGCAGCCGGCGGCGCGGGTCGGCCCGCGAGAAGCACCGGCACCGCCGCGATCGCCACCACCCGCACCTCCGGCACCCCGGGCGCCGCCTCGCACTCCTCGTACTCCGCGGTGCCCTCCCCCGGGACGGGCGCGGGCGTCGGCCCCGGTGCGCCCCCGGCCGCCTCCGACCACGGCACGGCGACGCCCTACGGCGGCCAGTCCCCCTACGGAGGCCAGCCGGCCTACGGCGGGCACCCGACCTTCGGCGGACAGCCCTTCGGCGGACAGCCCGTCAGCCGAGGCGCCGTCAACCCCGGGCAGCCCTATGGCGGCGAGCACCCGGGCCATTCCAGCCACCCCGGGCACCCGGGGCACGCCACCCATCCCGGCCATTCCGGCCACCCGGGCTACGGCGGACACCTCGCCCACCCCGGTCATTCCGGCCACCCCGGCTACGGCGGTGCCCCGGGCCCGAACGGCTCCCCCGTCGCCGCCCCCGGCCCGCTCGGCGGTCTCGCGCTCGGCTCCGGCACGGGCCACGGCCACGGCCCGCTGAGCCACGGCGGGCCCGGCGCGAACGGCTCCCCGACCCCGGTGACGTCCTCCGCGCCCCGCAAGCTGTCCGGCCGGCGCCGTCGGGAGACCGTCGCGGTGCTGATCTTCGGCGGCGCCCCGATCTTCGAGAGCTCCATCCCGCTCTCCGTGTTCGGCGTGGACCGCCAGGACGCCGGAGTGCCCCGCTACCGCCTGCTGGTCTGCGCCGGGGAGGACGGCCCGCTGGCCACCACCGGCGGCCTGACCCTCTCCGCGCCGTACGGCCTGGAGGCGCTCGCCCGGGCCGGCACGATCGTCGTACCGGCCTGGCGCTCGATCTCCCAGCCCCCGCCGGTCGAGGCGATCACCGCCCTGCGCAAGGCCCACCACGAAGGCGCCCGGATCATCGGGCTCTGCACCGGCGCCTTCGTCCTGGCCGCCGCTGGCCTGCTCGACGGCCGCCCGGCGACCACCCACTGGATGTACGCGCCGACGCTGGCCAAGCGCTACCCGCGGGTCCACGTCGACCCGCGCGAGCTGTTCGTCGACGACGGCGACGTGCTCACCTCGGCCGGCACCGCCGCCGGCATCGACCTGTGCCTGCACGTGGTGCGCAGCGACCACGGCGCCGAGGCGGCCAACGCGCTGGCCCGCCGCCTGGTGGTGCCGAGCCGCCGCGGCGGTGGAGGACAGGCCCAGTACATCGATCAGTCTTTACCGGAGGAGATCGGCAACGACCCGCTGGCCGAGGTGGTCACCTGGGCGCTGGAGAACCTCAACCAGCAGTTCGACGTCGAGGTGCTGGCGGCTCGCGCGTACATGAGCCGGCGCACCTTCGACCGGCGGTTCCGCACGCTCACCGGCAGCGCGCCGCTCCAGTGGCTGATCACCCAGCGGGTGCTCCAGGCCCAGCGGCTGCTGGAGACCTCGGAACTGTCGGTGGACGACGTCGCGCGCCGTTGCGGGTTCCGTTCGCCGGTGGCACTGCGCGGGCACTTCCGCCGCCAGCTCGGGGTCTCCCCGGCCGCGTACCGGACCAGCTACCGGGCCCGCCGTCCCGGCCAGCAGCCGCCCGCGCCGAACGGTGCGCTCGGCGACCTGCGGCTGCCCGGAGCGCTGCCGCACCCGGCGGGCGCGGTCGCGCCGGCGGGCGGGCCGCTGTTCGGCGGGGCGCACGGTGTGCCGTCGGCGCAGCCGTTCCCGACCGGTCCGGGGGTGCCGGCAACGGTCGGCCCGCACGGGCAGCCGGTGCCGCACGGTCAGCACGGGCAACACGGTCAGCAGGTCGGACACGGCCAGCCGGGAGGACACGGACAGCCCGGCGGGTTCGGTCCGGGCCAGGTCGGGACGCCGACCGGCCAGGCCTTCCACGCCCGCGCCGGTCAGCCGTACCCGCACCAGCAGGCCGCGCAGCAGTCGCACCCCGGGCAGCAGGGTGCGGCCGGGCGCGGTCCGCTGCGGCCGCCGGTGGTTCCGCCGCAGGCCGGACCGGGAGCGGGGGCGGGGACCGGACGTCCGCCGCGCACCGCGGAGCACGCGGCGGCGGAGGACGGCCTCCCGCAGCCGGGGGTGCGCGGCCAGGGCCAGGGGCACCGGAGCGCGGCCGAGCGGCCCTCGGACGAGCCGGGTGCGGCCGGGCGCGGTCACGGCGCGGCCGGCGGCCGGCTACCGGCCCCGACCGGGCAGCCGGGTGCCGGCCAGGGTGACCTCCGCGGTCGCCAGGCCCGGGCTCCGCAGGTCCGCGGTCAGGTCGGCCGGCCCGCGGCCGAGGGCGCCCGGGCGGCGCGCGAGGTTCGGACCGGGCGGGACGGCCACGCCGTCCGGACCGGCCGGGAGGGCGAGCACCCGGACGGGCTCGGCACGCACGACGGGCCGGAGGAGCACCAGACCGAGGCACCCCGCTCGGCTCCACCGGTCCCCGCGGCGCGTGATCGCGCCGTAGGGTGAGTTGTGTGAATGACCGTTTGGTATGGATCGACTGTGAAATGACCGGCCTCGACCTCGACCAGGACGCCCTGGTCGAGGTCGCGGTGCTGGTGACGGACTCCGAGCTGAACATCCTCGGCGAGGGTGTGGACGTCATCATCCGGCCGCCGGCGGAGGCGCTGGCGAACATGCCCGAGGTGGTGCGCGGGATGCACACCGCGTCCGGGCTGCTGGAGGAGCTGGAGCAGGGCGTGACCCTGGCCGAGGCCGAGGCGCGGGTGCTCGCCTACGTGCGCGAGCACGTGCCGGAGGCCGGGAAGACCCCGCTGTGCGGCAACTCGGTGGCCACCGACCGCGGCTTCCTGGCCCGGGACATGCCCGCCCTGGAGAAGCACCTGCACTACCGGATCGTGGACGTCTCCTCGATCAAGGAGCTGGCCCGCCGCTGGTACCCGAAGGCGTACTACAACAGCCCGCAGAAGGGCGGGAACCACCGGGCGCTCGCCGACATCCGGGAGAGCATCGACGAACTGCGGTACTACCGCGAGGCGGTGTTCGTCCCACAGCCCGGTCCGGACGCCGACACCGCGCGGGCGATCGCCGGGAAGTACCAGGCCCCGGCGAGCTGAGCCCCGGGCCGCCCGGCGGGCCGTCGGCGGCAACGCCCCGGACCTGCCCGGCGGCAGCGCCCCGGACGTGCCCGCCGGAACCCCCGTCGGAACCCCTGCCGGAGGACCGGAGAGGGTGCCCGCGTTCGCCGGGACGAAACCCTGGCGCGAGCACCCTCTCGGATCCTGTAGAGTTCTTCCTGTCGGAACGGGAACGCGAGAGCGGGAACGGACCGGACAGATGGTGGGTGTAGCTCAGTTGGTAGAGCACCTGGTTGTGGTCCAGGTGGCCGCGGGTTCGAGTCCCGTCACTCACCCCAGAGCCTGAGGGGCCGATCTCTTCAAGAGATCGGCCCCTCAGGCGTTTTCGCATTCCCTCAGCTGTGCACGGCCTCAGTTGCCCGCCCTCCCAGCCGGATGTGCGCTCCCTCACACGCGCCCGGCCGGTCGGCTTCGAGTCGACCCCTGCCACCGGAAGCTACTGGCTAGTAACATCAACGCCATGACCACACCCATGATCGGCAAGCTGCTCGACGACACCGTGCCGATGGCGCACACCCTCAAGCTGGAGTACCTGGAGACCACCCCGGAGCGCGCCGTCCTCCGGCTCCCGGACCAGCCCGCGTACCACAACCACGTCGGCGGCCCGCACGCCGGCGCGATGTTCACGCTCGCCGAGTCCGCCAGCGGCTGCATCGTGCTCGCCGCCTTCGGCGACCAGCTGTCCCGGGCCGTGCCGCTCGCCGTCAACGCCGAGATCGCGTACAAGAAGCTCGCCATGGGCGACGTCACCGCCACCGCCGTGCTCGGCCGCCCGGCCGCCGAGGTCGTCGCCGAGCTGGACGCCGGCGGCCGCCCCGAGTTCCCGGTCACCGTCGAGATCACCCGCGCCGACGGCGCCGTCACCGGCGTGATGACGGTCACCTGGACCCTGCGCCCCAACTCCTGACCGCCGCGCGGTCGGTGGCCCCGGGAACGCCGGCCCCGGGGCCACCCATGCGATGACTGTCCGTGACGGCGGGCGTGACCTCACCGCCCACCGGCTCGTTCTCGATTCACGTGCGAGCCAATCACGCGACCAAGCCCCAGGAACCCGCCCCCGGCGGCGTCGCCGGTGCCCGCCGCGGGATCGCCCGATGGCTGCCCCGCCCCCGCGCCGTCGCGACCGCCGGGGCCCTGCTCGCGCAACTCTGGGGCTTCGGCGCCCCCGCGTACGCGGCCACCGTCGACCCGCTGCCGGACCCGGCCCGACCCGCCGTCCGCCGCGCACCGCACGCCGCACCGGAACTCGACCGGCCGGCGCTCGACGGTCCCGCCCTCGACGGGCAGTCAGCCGAACGCCCCGTCGGGTCCGGCCCCTCGACGGGCGCGCCGCCGAACCACTCCCCCGGGCCCACCGGGAGGCCGACCGGCGACGGCCCGGTCGAGGAGCTCCCCGGGATCACCGGAGTCACCGGGGCGGTCGGCGGCACCCTCCAGGAACGCATCCGGGCCGGCGGCCTGCCCCTGCCCGGCCAGCGGGCGGCCGTCCCCGACGCCTTCGCGCTCGCCTCCGGCCTGCTCGGCACCGACCCCGCCTGGGCCCGGCCCGACGGCCCCCGCGTCTCCCGCGAGGGCGGAGCCGCCGACCTGTCCGACCCTGCCCGACGCCGCACCGACGCGGCCCTTCCCGCCCTTCCCCGACAGCGCGGGGCCGCGGCCGAACCGCTGGTCCAGGAGGCGGTGGCCACCGCCGCCGACCAGACCGGCCCCACCGCCGAGCCGGACAGGACGGCGGACCCCACGGCTCCCACCGCACCGGGCCGCGGCGGCCCACCCGAGACGCCGGCCGTCGTCGACACCGCCACGGCCGCCACCTCCGGCCACGGCTCCGCCACCGCGACCGCCGTCCTCGCCCCCATCGCCGCCGGACTGCTGCTCACCGGAGCGGCCATGTGCAAGCACCGCGGACTGCCCAGCGGGCACTGAGCGTTCCGGGGCCCGCTCGAGCGGCGGCGCCGCGGCCCGGGAACGATCGGGTTGGTGATCAGTGATCCGATGTGGGACCGGATCGAGCCGTTGATGCCGGCCGGTCCGGTCCGTGGGCGGCGATGGGCGGAGCATCGCCGCCCACTGGAAGCGATCGGATGGCGGTACGGCACGTGCTCGCCATGGCGGGGCCTGCCGGAGGAGTCGGGGTCGTTCCGGACCGTACACAAGCGCCTGCTGCGCCGGGCGGTCGAGGGCACAGGGCGTCGGGTCCTCGCGGCCGTACCGGCCGAGGCGGACGCCGACGACGACATCGGCTGGACCGCCTCGGTGGACTCCACCGTGTGCCGGGCCCACCAGCACGCCTCCGGCGCCCACACAGGGCGACTGCGGACGGGGCGAGTCCGGCATCGGTCAAAGAGACAGGCCTTGGGCCCTAGGACGCTTCCAGGTCCAGGGCCAGCAGCGGGAGTTCACGGCCCGGGATCGAGCCGGACGGGATGCTGCCGATCCGGGTGGCGCCCATCGCCAGGTAGAACGGCTCGGCGTTCGGGTCGGAGTCGATGGTGAGCCGGCGCAGGCCGAGCGCCACGGCCAGGCCCCGAGCCCGCTCGAACAGCGCGCGGCCGACGCCACGGCCGATCCACTCGGGCTCGACGAAGAGCTGGTCCAGCGACCCGGTCGGCGGTGCGCCGGACAGCGAGACGAACCCCAGCACCTGCCCGTCGGCCTCGGCCACCACCGTGGCCGACCGCTCGATCACGTCCGCGTCCACGGTCAGCTCCGACCGGCAGGCCGCCATGAACGCCTCGTCGTAGCCCCAGTAGGCCTTGGCCCGAAGCGCGATGCCGGTGAGCAGCGCGGCCTCCTCCGGCCTGGCCGGTCTGATCTCCATGACGCCCCCTCGGGTCGGCGGCCGGACGGCAGCGCCATTGTCGGCCGCGATTCCGTCGTCCGCCAACGGTTTTACGGCGGGCCGCCCGGCCGGCGGACGAGGGCGGACGAGGGACCTCGCGAACCCCCGAGAGGCATGACCGCAGACGGCTCGCCCGGTGGACCGACAGGTGGGAAGGGCCGGGTCGGCGCTTCCGGCCTGGGCGCCCCGGCGACCGCGACCGGAGCGACGTCGGCACCCGCCCGTACCGGGCCCCGACCCCGGCCACACGAACGGGGCGGGAACGACACCACTCCGACAGCACGAGCCCGGCGCCACCCGGGCGGGCCGTCAGCGGAACACGCCCGGCGGCGGTTCCGGGGACGGGGCCGCCGTGGCGTCCGTCGCCGGGGTGGCGCCGGCCGCGAAGTCGGTGAGGGCGCGGCCGTGTTCGACCCGGGCGTGGGCGGAGTCGGAGGCGGCGCGGCGGGTGAGGTCGGCGATCGGCAGCGGGGTGTGGGCGGCGGCCAGGATCAGGTTGCCGAAGCGTTTGCCGCGCAGCACGGCGGGGTCGGCGATCAGGCAGAGCTCGGGGAAGACCGCGGCGAGGGTGGCGACCTGGGAGCGGGCGAAGGGCAGGGCGCCGCCGTCGGCGATGTTGGCGGTGTACCAGCCGCCGGGGGCGAGGGCCCGGGCGGCGAGGGTGGTGAACTCGACGGTGGTGCAGTGGGCTGGGGTGCGGGCGCCGGAGAAGACGTCGGTGATCACCAGGTCGACGCTGCCCTCGGGGGTGCGTTCCAGGACGCTGCGGGCGTCCGCGCCGCGCACCTTGATCTGCCAGCCGCGCTCCAGGGGGAGTTCGGTGCGGACGAGTTCGGTGAGCGCGGTGTCGATCTCGGCGACCTGCTGGCGGGAGCGCGGCCGGGTCGCGGCGGTGTAGCGGGCGAGGGTGAGGGCGCCGCCGCCGAGGTGCAGCACGGTGAGCGGGCGGCCGGCCGGGGCGACCAGGTCGATCAGGTGGCCGAGCCGGCGCTGGTACTCGAAGCCGAGGTGGGTGGGGTCGGCGAGGTCGACCAGGGACTGCGGGGCGCCGTCGATCAGCAGCGACCAGGCGGCGGGGCGGTCGCGGTCGGGGCGCAGCTCGGCGAGGCCGGAGCCGACGGGGCGGCTGAGCGGGCCCTGGGCGTGGGTGCGTCCGCCCGGTCCGGTGGTGGCCGCCGGTTCACTGCCGCGGGCGGCTCTGCTGCTTCGTCCCATGCCGGCCATTATCGCCGCCGGAGTGGAACACCCACAGGTCAGGGGCGTGCCGCGGGGACCCGGCGGAGGTCGGCGGGCCCGGCGGTCTCCGCACAACGCACCCGCAGGAACGGGCCGGGACCGCCGGAACGGGCCGAGGCCGCTAGAACGGGCCGAGGCCGCCCGCGGTGAGTGTGCAGGCGGCCTCGCAGAGGGCGGAGCGCAGTACCCAGGCGTCGGTGGGGCGCGCGGTGCGGACGGCGCCGGAGGGCGGGATCACCCAGCGCGGGTCGGTGGCGGCGGGCACCAGCGCGCCCGCGGTACAGGAGCTGCCGGGCAGGTGCCAGGTCTCCCAGGTGCCGGCCGGGACGAGGAAGGAGACGGTGCTGCCGTTGCGGCTCTGCAGGACGGCTCCGCAGGCGCGGCGCAGTCTCAGGATGTCGACGGCCTCCAGGCCGTGCCGCAGGGCGACGGTCACGGTGTCGCAGGAGGTGACGAGGATGCCCTCGTCGGGGGTGGTGCGCTCGCGCCGGTGGCCACCGCGGGGGATGCGGCCGCCCTCGACCGGTGCCCGGCCGGACATCCGGTCGTCGGCGGGTTCGGGGAGGAGGGCGGGGGACGCGCCGGCCAGTACTCCCCCGCGGACGGGTCGGCACTGCGGCAGTCCGGTGGCCATCATGGGCTCTCCTGTACCTCGTCGGGTCCTGAAGCACAGCCGTTGGGAGGACCGCCGGGCTGGGACGGGCCGGGCGACGGCATGGGCTTCTTCCTCGTACCAGGACAACGCGGCGGGCGCACCGCGGGCCACGGGGCGCATTACAGCAAGCCATGGCATTTCATGGCGGATATCCCGCAACATCGCCCTCTTCGCCCCGGTTTGACGGCAGATGTCCTGCAAACCGAATGTGGCCGCTCGGTGACTCCGAGTACTCTCGGCGCCATGGCAGCCACCCCACCGGCCGAGCCGAACCGACCGACCCCCAACACCGTGATGCGCGCGCTGCGCGGCGACCGTTCACCCGGCGAGTTCGCCACGGCCGTCCGCAGGGCCGCCCGCGAGATCGGCGAGCACGTGTCCTGCGACGCCCGCTACGTCGGTCGGGTCGAGTCCGGTGAGATCCGCTGCCCCAACTACGCCTACGAGCGGGTGTTCCGGCACATGTGGCCGGACCGCACGCTCGCCGACCTCGGCTTCGCCTCCCGGACCTCCGTCCGCCGCCGCCCGGCGGACCGACCCGGCGGGCGGAGCGAACCGCCTCCGCTCCACCCGACGCTCCCGCCCCCGCCCGCCCCGCGCTCACCACTCTCCACTCAACTCCCGTACGCTGCCTCGCCGTACGCGGATCCAGCCGCTCCGGAAGGGCCCTCGTGGCCGCGCCCCGGGACGGCGCCCCGGGGGCCCGATGGATCGCCCAATCTCGACGAGGAGAACGACGACGTGCGTCGCCGTACGTTCCTGGCCGGCGGCACCACCGCGCTGGCCACCGTGATCGGCATCGACCGACCGGCCGCGGCCGCCGGCCTGCCGGCCCGCGCCGACGGCGCCGCCGGTGCGCTCACCGGTCAAGGCACCCTTCCCGGTGCGGAGTTCGCCGCACCGTCACTGCTCGGCGGCGAACCGCTGGTGCCCGGCCGGCCCGGGCCGGTGGCGACGATGCGCCGGGTCGGCGCCGCCGAGGTGCTCGGCGTCGAACAGGCCGTCCGGGAGATCCGGCTGGCCGACGACGCGCACGGCGCCGACGCCCTGTACGAGCTCGCCGGGCAGTCGCTGCGCAACGCGTACGTGCTGCTCAACGAGTGCGAGTACACTGAGGAGACGGAGCGTCGGCTGCAGGCCGGGGCGGGTGAACTCGCCATCTCCGTCGGCTGGTTGGCCCATGACTCGAACCGGCTCGCGGACGCCCGCTCGTTCTACTCCGAGGCGCTCGCCACCGCCCGGATGGCCGGGGACTCCGCCCTGGAGGCGCACGTCTTCTGCAACAGCGCCTTCCTGGCCCGGGACGCCGGCCGGCCGCGCGAGGCGCTGCGCGCCGCCCAGGCCGGGCAGGCCGCCGCCCGGGATCTGGGCTCCGAGCGGCTGCTCGCCCTGCTGACCATGCGCGAGGCCGGCGCCTGGGCGCTGCTCCAGGACCGCGGCTCCTGCGAGCGCGCGCTCGGCCGGGCGTACGCGCTGTTCGACCGGGGCCCCGCCGAGCAGGACCCGGAGTGGATGTCCTTCTTCGGCGAGGCCGAGATCGCCGGCCTCCAGTCGCAGTGCTGGTCGGCGCTCGGCGACTGGGACCGGGCCAGCGAGCAGGCGGGGCTGGCGATAACGCTCCAGAAGCCGCACTTCGTCCGCAACCGGGTGCTGTACACCGCCGAGCTGGCCCACGACCGGCTCGGCCGCGGGGACCTGGTGGGCGCGGCGCACCACGGCTCGGCCGCCGTCGCACTGTTCGGCGCCGTCCGCTCGGCCCGGATCCGGAGCATGCTCGCGGACACCGCCGGACGGCTGCGCCCGCACGTCGCGGTGCCCGAGGTGCGCAGCTTCCTGACCGACTACGACCGGGCGGCGGCCGCCTAGGTCATGGCCCGCAGGCCCGGGGCGGGGCGCCGGGGTCACGGACGGCCCGGAGCCGCCCGAGGTGCGGGGCGCCGGGGTCAGTGCCCGGCGGCCAGGCCGTCCAGGTGGGACAGGTCGTTCCAGACCTCCACCGCCGGAGCGCCGTACTCCCAGGACAGCACGCAGAGCGCGGCCGTACCGAGCTTGAACCGCTGGGCGTACTCGGGCGGCAGGCCCAGCCAGCGGGCGGCCAGGATGCGCAGCAGGTGGCCGTGCGCGAACAGGACGACGTCCCGGTCGGCGCAGTGCATCACGGTGGTGTCCGGCTCCGGGACGCCGTGCTCCTCGTTGAGTCCGGCCAGGAAGGAGTCCACCCGGGCGGCCACCTCGGAGAGCTTCTCGCCGCCGGGCACCCCGTCGCGCCAGATCAGCCAGCCGGGCCGGTCGGTGGCCCGGATGTCCGCGCCGGTGCGGCCCTCGTACGCGCCGTAGTCCCACTCCATCAGCTCCGGGCGCTCCACCGCGCGGTCGCCGAAGCCGGCCAGCTCGCAGGTCTCCTTGGCCCGGCCGAGCGGGCTGGTGTAGACGAGCGCGTCCGGCAGGCCGTTCCAGGGGGCCTTGGCGAGGCGGGCGCCGAGGGCCCGGGCCATCGCGCGGCCCGCCTCGGTCAGCGGGATGTCGGTGCGGCCGGTGTGGCGGCCGGTGGCGGACCACTCGGTCTCGCCGTGGCGGACCAGCACGATGCGGCAGGGCATGGGGGCTCCTAGCGAAAGGGCGGTGGCAACAACGGTCGGTCTCACCATTGAGCACCGGGCTCCATGATCCCCCACCCGGGCGGCGGCCACGATCGCGGGCCCGTCCCGCCGCCCCGGGCCGCACGCCGTCGAACGGGGCTCCGGCCGTCCGGCATGTCGTCCAACGGCCGGTCCGCACCGCGTTGTCGGACCCGGATGCGACACTGGGCCGCACCATGAACGTCTCGACGAACGTCCCGCCCCGCGGGCCCGCTGAGCCGCTCGCCCGGCGGCTCGCGGAGCTGCGCGGACCGGCCCCGCAGCGCAGTCTGAACGCCCGCTCCCTCGCCGCGCTCGCCGCCAATCCGGGCTGCCACCGCCGGGCCGTGCTCGACGCGGCCGGGGTGGACAAGTCGGCGCTGGCGGCCCGGCTCGGCCGCCCCGCCCCCTTCGGCCAGTCGCCCTTCGCCATCGCCCGCGGCGTGATCTTCGAGTCCCGGCTGAAGGCGGACGGCTACGCCCCGCTGCTGGAGCCGCTCCGCCACCACCTGGGCGTCCCGGTGGACGGCCACGCCCCACTCCTGGTGCCGGACCTGCTGCACCGCTCCGGCCCGGCCGTACGCGCCGACCGGACGGCCGAGGCCCTGGTTCGGGCCGCCGCCGACCCGGAGGCCTGGACGCTGCTGGACCACCCGATGCTGCGGCTGGAGGTGGCCGGCAGCACCGCCTACCTGGAGCCGGACGCGCTGGTGGTGCACGGCGGGCGGTGCACCGTGGTCGAGATCAAGTCCTTCCCGGTGCTGGACGGCAGCGCGGACCCGGCCAAGGTCGGCGCCGCCGCCCGGCAGGCCGCCGTGTACGTGCTGGCGCTCCAGCACGCCGCCGCCGCGGCGGCCGGGCAGCCGCTCGCCGAGGACCCGTACACCGAGCAGCGGCTGCCGGGCAGCCCGCGCACCGGCGTGCTGCTGGTCTGCCCGAAGGACTTCGGCAACCGGCCGACCGCGGTGGCCGTGGACGTCCGCCGCGAACTGGCCACCACCCGGCGCCAGCTGAGCCGGATGACCGGCATCGGCCGGCTGCTGGAGGCGCTGCCGCCGGACGCCGACTTCGACCTGGCCTCCGACGAGGCCGGCGCGCCGGCCCGGAGCACCGGCCGGCTGGCCGCCTCGGTCGAGGCGGTGCCCGCCGCGTACAGCCCGGACTGCCTCTCCACCTGCGAGCTCGGCTTCCACTGCCGCGCCCAGGCCCGCTGCGGTGACCGGGTCGAGCAGCTCGGCCGGGGCGTGCGCGGCGAGCTGGGCAGCATCCGTACGGTCGCCGACGCGCTGGCCGCCGCCGGCACCAAGAGCGGGGACCTGGACGGCGCGGACGACGCCGCCGAACGCCTCGCCTACGCGGCCGCCCTGCGCGCCGAGGCGCTGGAAACGGCGGCGCTGAGGACGGCGGCGCCCGCATGAGCCTGCTCACCACCCTCGCCCGGCTGGAGGCGGTGGCCAGCGGCCGGGCCGAGCCGCTGGCCACCGTCCGGCACCGGCACCTGTCCGACCGCCCGATGGTGCTGGTCCCGCTGACCGCCGCCGGCGAGTCCGGCGCGCCGCTCGCGGTGATGCTCGGCACCGACCGGGACGCGCCCCGGCTGCACCTGGTGCCGCAGCCGCTCAACCGCACCCTTCGCTTCGACTTCCTGGCCGAGCTGGCCGCCGACCTGCTGCCCTACCTGGAGTCCTTCGCCGAGGACGTCGAGCAGATCGAGGGCTCCGAGAAGGACCCGGAGACCGGCGAGAAGACCCAGGTGTTCCGCGAGCTGTGCGCGGACGCCCCGCAGCTGATCGTGCCGAACGGCGCGGGGGTGCACCATCTCGCCCTGATCGGCCGCTCGACCCGCTTCCGCCGCACCGCCGAGGACGCGGAGCCCGGCCCGTACCCGGCGCCGGTCCGGGTGCCGCTGCTCGGCCGCTGGCTGACCCACCTCACCGACCGGGCCCAGGTGCCCGGCTCCTCCCTGCTGCTGCCGATGACGGGGCTGCTGGCCCGGCACTGGGCGACCGGCCAGAGTCACCTGGAGGACCAGCACCTGGCGGCCCGGCTCGCCTGGCACCGCCCGCCGCCGGGGCTGACCGGCGCGCAGGCGGCCGAGCTGGCCGAGTCCGCCCGGGACGACCGGGGGCAGCTGCTGCACCCGCCGGCCGGCCCGGCCACCGACCCCCGCTTCGACGAGTTCGTGCTGGCCCCGGCGATCGCCCGCTACGACTCCGCCGTGGCCGCCCTGCAGCACGGCACCGAGCAGCGCGACGAGGCCGCCGCCGCCCGCGCCCGGACGGCCGTCCGGGGCGCGGTGACGGCACTGGAGGAGGCGCTGGCGACGATCCTGCTGCCCACCTGGCAGGACGTCTGGCAGGGCCTGGACCTGCTGCGCGCGCTGCCGCCCGCCGGGCACCTGGCGGAGCGCTGGACGGGCGACCGCTGGTCCTACACCGGCCACCGGGACCGGCTGGCGGCCGGCGAGCCGCCGCAGCCCCGGCAGGACGACGCCGTCACCGCAGCCCGCAAGCTCGCCCAGCGCGAGCGCGAGCAGGCCCGGCTCGACGTCCAGGAGGCTCTGGACGACCCGCTGGCGATGGCCGAGCACCGGCTGGCGGGCGAGGCGTTCAGCGGCGTGGTGACGGAGGTGGTGCCGGACTGGGACACCACCGGCCGCTCGCCCAAGCCGCGCCCGCTGGTCACCCTGCGCACCGCCGACCGTCCGCACGCGGACCTCGGCCGGGAGGTGCACCGGGTGTGGGGGTCCCCCCGGCCGGAGGCCGGCGCGGGCCCGTCCGCGCAGAAGGCGGAGATCGTCGCGGTGGACGCCGCCGAGGGCACCCTCACCCTGCGGGTGCTCTCCGGCATGGGCCGCCGGAAGGACCCCGAGCCGGGCAGCCTGCCCGAGCCCGGCGAGTCGGTCACCTTCACCCTGTTCGAGCTGACGGTGCGCCAGTCCGCGCCGCTGCCCGAGCCGGACGACACCCCGTGGACGCACGGCGGTCCGCCCGGTGCCGCGCCCGTACCCGCCCCGTCCGTCTCCGAGGAGTGGGAGTGAGCAGTCCGATGATCCCCGAGCAGGCCCCGGGTGCGGCCGCCGACGCCGCGGTGGCGCGGATCCTGGCCGCCACCGTCCATCCGCCGGCCGGCGCCCCGCGCGGCGTGGTGGTGGACTCCCCGCCCGGCGCGGGGAAGTCGACGCTCGTGGTGCGCGCCGCGCGCGAGCTGGTCGGGGCCGGCGAGCGGCTGATGATCGTCGCCCAGACCAACGGTCAGGTGGACGACCTGGTCGGCCGGCTGGCCGAGAAGGCGCCGGAGCTGACGATCGGCCGGCTGCACGCCGCGGACTCCCGGCCCGGCCCGGAGGTGCTGAAGCACGCCAACGTCACGCCCTCCGACAAGGTCGCCGAGCTGGTCGAGCACGACGTGGTGATCTCCACCGCGGCCAAGTGGCAGTGGGTGCGCGCCGAGGCCCCGTGGCGGCACGCGATCGTCGACGAGGCGTACCAGATGCGCTCGGACGCCCTGCTCGCGGTGGCCCGGCTGTTCGAGCGGGCGCTGTTCGTCGGCGACCCGGGCCAGCTGGACCCGTTCACCGTGGTCGGCACCGAGCAGTGGGCCGGGCTGTCGTACGACCCGTCCGGCAGCGCGGTGGTCACCATGCTGGCGCACAACCCGGAGATCGAGCCGCACCGGCTGCCGGTCTCCTGGCGGCTGCCCGCCAGTGCCGCGCCGCTGATCTCGCGGGCCTTCTACCCGTACACGCCGTTCCGCTCCGGCACCGGACCGGACGACCGCCGGCTGACCGCCGCCGTGCGCCCGGACGGCTCGGCGCTGGACGCGGTGATCGATCGGGCCGCCGAGCACGGCTGGGCGCTGCTGGAGCTGCCCGCCCGGCACACCGTACGGACCGACCCGCAGGCCGTGGCGGCCGTCGCGGCCACCGTCCGCCGACTGCTGGAGCGCGGGCTGACCACCCACTCGGAGCAGGGCGGGGGCCCCCTCACCGCGGACCGGATCGCCGTCGGCACCGCCCACCGGGACCAGGCGGCGGCCGTGCGTGCGGCGCTGCTCAAGGCGGGTGTACCGGTGGACGGCGCGGACGGGCCGGCCGTCACGGTGGACACCGCCAACCGCCTCCAGGGCCGCGAGTACGACGTGACCGTGGTGCTGCACCCGCTCTCCGGACGCCCCGACGCGACCGCCTTCCACCTGGAGACCGGCCGGCTCTGCGTGCTCGCCTCCCGGCACCGGCACGCCTGCATCGTGGTGGCCCGGGCCGGGATCGCCGAGCTGCTGGACGAGCACCCCGCGACGGAGCCGGTGCAGCTGGGCGTCCCGGTGGCCTTCCCGGACGGCTGGGAGGCCAACCACCAGGTGCTGCACCACCTGAGCGGCCACCGGGTGCACCTGCGGTAGACCGGGTGCACCCGCGGTGGGAGGTCAGTCCTCGGTCTCGCAGACGGCGAAGGCCTTGACGGCCGAGTGGTCGGTCCGCGCGATCCACCCGGTCGCGTCCTGGGACGGACCGTTGTGGGTCACGGTGTCGTTGGTCCCGGCCGGGAGCACGTACCCGCCGCCGGTCAGGTGGGTACCGCTCGGGCAGGTCGCCTGCGACGGGGCGCCCGGGGCGCTCGTCGGGCCCTGCGCCACCACCGCCGTCTCGGCGGCGACGGCGGGCGCCGCGGCGGCCAGGCCGAGGGCGGGAGCGACCAGGAGGACGCCGGTGGAGAGGATCGCTCGGCTGCGCATGGGGGTTCTCCCGGTGGTGCGGATGGCGGGGACACCGGGACAACCGGTTCGCCCGCTGCTCGGATGCGTGGCGCCCAGGGCACGCGCCCGGCGCGTGCCGGGGAATAGCGCTCGCGTGCGCACCGTTCCGCTACCGGCCATCGCCGCGAGACAATGGACGGCGGCCACGACCGGGCGGCGCGGCCCGGAGCAGATTCCCACCACCCCCACCCGAGACCCGGAGGTGTCCGTCCATGCCCGACTCCCCAGAGTCGACCGAGCCCACCAGGCGCCGGCGTCCGGTGCAGCTGCTGTTCGAGCCGCAGTCCGCCGAACCCGAGCCGGAACGATTCTTCGACCTGGAGTCGATCGAGGACCCGGCGGAGCTGCTGCGCCGTTCCACGGAACTGGCCCTGGCCTTCCGGGCGGCCGCCGAGCGGGCCACGGACTTCCAGGCGGTCGCCGCCGCGCAGCTCGCCGACCCGCGCCGTTTCGACGCGCTCTCCGACGTCGAGATCGCCCAGCGGGCGGACTGGACCCCGGACTACGCCGCCAAGATGATCGAGTACGGCCGCACCCTGCTCCAGCCGCGCCGGCACGAGGACTGAGCCCCGCGCCCGACGGCGGGACGGACGGACGCCGCTCGGGCACAGGCCTCTGGCATATGCGCGGCGGGGAAGGGTACGCCGTCCCCCGCCGCGCTGTCCGGCGAACCGTGCTTTCCGCCCCGCCCGGGGCGTGCGCCCCGCAGGCTGCTCTCCGTGGAGATCTGGACACAGCAGTCGGTGACACAGCAGTCGGTGACACGGCACCCGGTGACGCAGCAGTCGGCGATGTACCCGTCGGTGATGCACCCCACGGTGGAGTGCGTCGGCGCGGCCGGGGAGGCCTGGCTGGCCTCCGCCAGCGAGTACCCGCGCAGCATGCGCGCCCTGTGGGAGAGCCGCCCCTGGGCGCCCTCGGTGCTGCCCTGCGGGCGCGCCTTCGACGTGATCAGCATGCCGGCGCTGTTCGGCCGCCGGGTGCTGGACGAGCTGTGGGCCTCCGGGCCGGGCTGCGGGCCGGTGGCCGTCCACCGGGGGCGGCTGCTGCTGTTCGTCCAGCCGGGCGCGGCGCCCCGGCTGCGCCGGCTGCTGGCCTGGGAGGAGTGGGCCCGGGACGTGCCGCCGCTGCTGTGCCACGGCAGGGGCGACGCGGTGACCGTGCCGCCGCTGCAGCGGATGGTGAACAGCCCGGACTCCCCCGGGCAGGGCGCCGGCCGGTGGGTCGTCGCACCGGAGCGGCGCGATCCCCGACTGCCCGGCGCCGCGGTGGTGCTCTGGGCCTGCGTCCGGGCGGCGCGTGAGCCGGGCGCGGCGGTTCCCGCCGGGTCGGCCGTCGTGACCGGGGGGTGAACGCGGGGCGACCGGTATTCGATTTTGGCTCGGCCGCACGGCGCTGCTAGAGTCTTCTCTGTCAGCAGGCGCCGCTAGCTCAGTTGGTTAGAGCAGCTGACTCTTAATCAGCGGGTCCGGGGTTCGAGTCCCTGGCGGCGCACAGACAGCCGGAAGGCCCTTCGCGAGAGCGAAGGGCCTTCCGGCGTTTCCGGCGCCTCCCCGGGCCGAGAAGCCCGGACCGAGAGACCCGACCGGGGCCCGGCCCGAGAGACCCGACCGGGCCGCCCGCCGGAGCGAACGGCCCGACCCGGGCTCAGCGGCCGCGCAGCGCCCGGTAGCGGGCGACCAGCTCGGCGGTGGAGCTGTCCAGCTGGTCGGCGCCCTCGCCGGTGAGCAGCACCGGCTCGATCCGCTTGGCGAGCACCTTGCCCAGCTCGACGCCCCACTGGTCGAAGGAGTCGATGTTCCAGACCGCGCCCTGGACGAACACCTTGTGCTCGTAGAGCGCGACCAGCTGGCCGAGCACCGACGGGGTCAGCTCGCCGGCCAGGATGGTGGTGGTCGGGTGGTTGCCCTTGAAGGTCTTGTGCGGGACGAGTTCGGCGGGCACGCCCTCGGCGACGACCTCCTCCGGGGTCTTGCCGAAGGCCAGCGCCTGGGTCTGGGCGAAGAAGTTGGCCAGCAGCAGATCGTGCTGGGCGACCAGGCCGGGGAGCAGGTCGGCGACCGGCTTGGCGAAGCCGATGAAGTCGGCCGGGATGACCTTGGTGCCCTGGTGCAGCAGCTGGTAGTAGGCGTGCTGGCCGTTGGTGCCGGGGGTGCCCCAGACCACCGGGCCGGTCTGCCAGTCCACCGGGGTGCCGTCGCGGGTCACCGACTTGCCGTTGGACTCCATGTCCAGCTGCTGCAGGTAGGCGGTGAACTTGGACAGGTAGTGCGAGTAGGGCAGCACCGCGTGCGCCTGGGCGTCGAAGAACGCGCCGTACCAGACGCCGAGCAGGCCGAGCAGCAGCGGGACGTTCTGCTCCGGCGGGGCGGTGCGGAAGTGCTCGTCGACCAGGTGGAAGCCGTCCAGCATCTCGCGGAAGGCGTCCGGGCCGATGGCGATCATCAGCGAGAGGCCGATGGCCGAGTCGTAGGAGTAGCGGCCGCCCACCCAGTCCCAGAACTCGAACATGTTGGCGGTGTCGATGCCGAAGTCCTGCACGCCCTGGGCGTTGGTGGACAGCGCGACGAAGTGCTTGGCCACCGCGTCGGTGTCGGCGCGCAGCCCGGTGAGCAGCCAGTCGCGGGCAGAGACCGCGTTGGTGATGGTCTCGATGGTGGTGAAGGTCTTCGAGGCGACGATGAACAGCGTCTCGGCCGGGTCGAGGTCGCGGACCGCCTCGTGCAGGTCGGCGCCGTCCACGTTGGAGACGAAGCGGACGTCGAGGTCGCGCTTGGCGTACGAGCGGAGCACCTCGTAGGCCATCGCGGGGCCAAGGTCGGAGCCGCCGATGCCGATGTTGACGACGGCGCGGATCGGCTTGCCGGTGTGGCCCTTCCACTCGCCGCTGCGGACCCGGTCGGCGAAGGCGGCCATCTTGTCGAGGACCGCGTGCACCGCGGGCACCACGTTCTCGCCGTCGACCTCGATCACGGCGCCGCGCGGGGCGCGCAGCGCGGTGTGCAGGACCGCGCGGTGCTCGGTGTTGTTGATCTTCTCGCCGCGGAACATGGCGTCCCGCAGCTCGGCGACGCCGGTGGCGGCGGCCAGCTCGCGCAGCAGCTCCAGCGTCTCGTCGGTGACCAGCTGCTTGGCGTAGTCCACGTGCAGGTCGCCGACCTGGAGGGTGTAGCGGCGGCCGCGCTCGGGGTCGGCGGCGAACAGCTGACGCAGGTGGGTGTCGCCCAGTTCGGCCCGGTGCTTGGCCAGGGCGGCCCACTGCGGGGTGCGGTCCAGCGGGGTGCGGGCGTCGGCGCGGGTCTCCGACATCGGTGGGTCCTCGATTCATCTGGGTGCAGAAACCGGCAGGGCCAGGCGTGAGGGTTCGCCGAGGTCGTGCGGGTACTGGTGGTGCGCCGACTCCGTTGACGGCCTGCCCGGGTTCAGCCTATGCAACCCCGGGGCCGGTCGCGCACATTCCGCCCCGCGGGCGCGGACGGTGCGCCCGCGGGACGTGGACGGTGCGCTGCGGGGCGAGTGGACGCCCCGTCACTTCCGTTCGGAGCGCAGGTCGAGTCCGCGCAGCACGTGGTCGACCAGCTCCGGGTCGGCGCCGGGCTCGCTGCGGGCGGCGAGCATCTCGCGACGGGAGGCGGCGATCATCTCCTGCTCGACGTCCCGGGCGGCCCGCCACTGGGCCATCCGCAGCCTGGCCTCGGCGGCCTCCTCCTCGGCGTAGTTCTCCGGGCAGAGCCGGGCCAGCCGGTCGTGCTGACGGTCCCGCAGGCGGTCGGCGACCTCGGCGGGCAGCCGGTCCTGCTCCTCCATCTCGCCGAGCCGCCTGAGCCCGGCCTTGGCGGCCCGCCACCAGAGCTGGCGCACGGCCTGCTCGTGCTTGTCCTGGTCGATGTCCAGCTCGAACCGCTTGGCCAGCCAGGGCAGGGTCAGGCCCTGCACCAGCAGGGTGAAGAGCACCACGCTGAAGGCGATGAAGACCAGTCGGCCGCGCTCGGGGAAGTCCTCGCCGGAGTGCAGGGTGAGCGGGATGGCGAGCGCCAGGGCGACGGTGGCCACACCGCGCATGCCGGACCACCAGAGGATCACGCTCTCCTTCCAGCTGAACGGCGTGTCCTCGTCGTCGCCGGAGCGCAGCTTCTTCGACAGCCAGCCGGCCGGCAGCAGCCAGAGCAGCCGGACCAGGACGACCACGGCGATGACCACGGCCGCGTCGCCGATGAAGCCGGTCCAGCCGCGGCCGGCCTCCTTGAGCACGGTGGCCAGCTCCAGGCCGATCAGGCCGAAGGCGACGCCGGTGATCAGGATCTCGACCACCTCCCAGAAGGCGTTGCCGACCAGCCGGTAGGAGACGGCGTCCGCGTCGGAGGCCCGCTCGGCGAGGTAGAGCGCGCAGACCACGACCGCGAGCACGCCGGAGCCGTGGATCTCCTCGGCCAGGGTGTACGCGGCGAAGGGCACCAGCAGGTTGAGCGCGACCTGCTGGGTCGGGTCGTCCAGCCGTTCGGCGAGCTTGGTGTTGACCCAGCCGAGCGCGACGCCGACCACCACGGCCAGCACCGCGGACAGCACGAAGCGCAGCACCGCGTCGCCGGCCGAGAAGTCGCCGCTGACCATGGCCTCGATGGACAGCGAGTAGACGACGATCGCGGTGACGTCGTTGAACAGCCCCTCGCTCTCCAGGATCGCCACCAGGCGGCGGGGCAGCCCGACGCTGCCGGCCACCGCGACGGCGGCGACCGGGTCGGGCGGGGAGACCAGCGCGCCGACCGCGATCGCGGCGGCCAGCGGCAGGGTGGGCAGCAGCCAGTGCACGGTGCCGGCCACGGCGACCGTGGTGACCACCACCAGGGCGACCGCCAGCAGCAGGATCGAGCGGGCGTTGGCCTTGAAGTAGCGCACCGAGGAGCGCCGGGCCACCGCGAAGATCAGCGGCGGCAGGACCAGCGGCAGGATCAGCTCGGGCTCGATGGTGACGTCCGGGATCTGCGGGACGAGCGCCATGACGATGCCGAGGAGGGTCATCAGTACCGGTTGTGGCACTCCGGTCTTCCGTCCGAGCGGCATGGTCACCACGGAGGCGAGCAGCACCAGGAAGAACAGGGGCAGCTGGCCCACGGGGAGGTTCCTCTCGACGACGGACGGCTGAGCGCCGTCCAGGATAAATCTGACAATGCGCCCAATGCTGTCGACACGCTGAACAAGGGTTTGACCTCAAGTGCACTTCAGGTCGGAGGATCGTCGGCATCGGAACGATCGAAGAGGGGTGGGCACAGGATGAAGGCGGTCACCGTGGCGGGGAGCGGCGGTCCGGAGGTCCTGCGGGTCACCGAGGTGCCCGACCCGGAACCCGGGCCGGGCGAGGTGCGGGTGCGGGTGTACGCGGCCGGGGTGCAGCCGGTGGACCTCGCGATCCGCGAGGGGTTCCGCCCGCCGGGGACGGCGGTCGAGCCGCCGTTCGTCCTCGGCAACGAGTTCGCCGGGGTGGTGGACGCCCTCGGCCAGGACGCCGGCGACTGGCGGGTCGGGGACGAGGTGCTGGGCTTCCGGGTGCTGGGCTGCCAGGCCGACCGGGTCACGGTCGACGCCGGCCGGCTGGTGGCCAAGCCCGCCGGAATGCCCTGGGAGCAGGCCGGCTCGCTCTCCGCCTCCGGCCAGACCGCGCACGTGGCGCTCACCGGGCTGGGCGTCGGCCCGGGCGACACCGTGCTGGTGCACGGCGCCGCGGGCGGGGTCGGCACGGTCGCCGTCCAGCTGGCCCGGGCCTGGGGCGCCACGGTGGTCGGCACCGCGAGCGAGCGCAACCACGCGTACCTGCGGGAGCTGGGCGCGGTGCCGGTCGCGTACGGCGAGGGGCTGGTCGAGCGGGTCCGGGCGGTGGCGCCGCAGGGGGTGACCGCGGCGTTCGACGCCGCCGGGCGGGGCGCCCTGGAGGCCTCCGTGGAACTGGTCGCCGACCGGAGCCGGATCGGCACCGTGGTCGACTACCCGGGCGCCGAGCGGCTGGGCGTCCGGGGGCTGCGGGGCGAGCGGACGGCCGGGCGGCTGGCCGAGCTGGTGAAGCTGTGGGAGGCCGGCGCGCTGCGGCTGGAGGTCGAGGAGTCGTTCCCGATCGAGCGGGTCGCCCAGGCCCACCGGCTGGTCGGCGCCGGGCATGTCCGGGGCAAGGTGGTGCTGACCATGTGAGCGGGCCGGGCCCCCGCTCCGGCCCGATTGTGAGTTTCGGCTGCTGACCAGGTAATGTTCTCCACGTCAGCAGGCGCCGCTAGCTCAGTTGGTTAGAGCAGCTGACTCTTAATCAGCGGGTCCGGGGTTCGAGTCCCTGGCGGCGCACAGACAGCCGGAAGGCCCTTCGCGAGAGCGAGGGGCCTTCCGGCGTTTCCGGCACCTCCCGCGTTTCCCGCGCCCGCCCGCCATTTCCGCGTCTTCCTGCGCCTTCCTGCGCCTTCCGCGTCCGCCCGCGCGTCGGATGGCAGGAAAGGTGGGAAACAGGTCATTGCTGCCACCGTCACCCGTTGGGAGGCTGGTCGCATGAGAGCGCGCAACGTGGTCATCGTCCTCTTCGAGGGCGTGCAGAGCCTCGACGTGACCGGCCCGCTGGAGGTGTTCGCGGGTGCGGGCAAGGCCTCCGGGCAGCCGGACGCGTACCGGGTGACCACCGCCTCCCCGGGCGGCGGTCCGGTGCGCAGCCACAGCGGACTGCGGCTGCTGCCGGACGCGGACCTGGCCGAGGTCGGGCCGGTGCACACCCTGCTGGTTCCCGGCGGGGAGGGCACCAAGCTCGCCGACCCGGCACTGGTGGCCCGGATCCGGGAGCTGGCCGGCCGGGCCGAGCGGGTGGTGTCGGTGTGCACCGGCGCCTTCCTGCTCGCCGAGGCCGGGCTGCTGGCCGGGCGCCGGGCGACCACCCACTGGGCCTACGGCGAGGAGCTGGCCCGGCGGTTCCCGGACGTCGAGGTGGACCCGGACCCGATCCACGTCCGGGACGGGAACGTCGCCACCTCGGCCGGGGTCACCGCCGGGATCGACCTGGCGCTGGCCCTGGTCGAGGAGGACCTGGGACGGGAGACGGCCCTGCTGGTCGCCCGCCACCTGGTGGTCTTCCTGCGCCGACCGGGCAACCAGGCCCAGTTCAGCACCCAGCTGGCCGCCCAGGTGGCGGCCCGGCAGCCGCTGCGCGAGGTGCAGCGGTGGATCGCCGAGCACCCGGAGGGCGACCTCTCGGTGGAGGCCCTGGCCTGCCGCTCGGCGCTGTCGCCGCGGCACTTCGCCCGGGCCTTCGCCGCCGAGGTGGGGGTGACCCCGGGCCGGTACGTGGACGGGGTCCGACTGGAGGCCGCCCGGCGACTGCTGGAGGACACCGACGACGGCGTCGAGGAGATCGCGCGCTCCTGCGGCTACGGCACCCCGGAGGCGATGCGGCGCGCCTTCGTCCGGGCCCTGGCCGCCCCGCCCGCCGAGTACCGACGCCGCTTCCGACCCGAACCGACCGGAGGTCACTGATGCGCATCGCCATCCTGCTCTACCCCGACTTCACCACCCTGGACGCGGTCGGCCCGTACGAGGTGCTGTCCCGGATCCCCGGCGCCGAGGTGGTGTTCACCGCCGCCGAACGGGGGCCGGTGCGCAACGACGTCGGCAGCCTGTCGATCACCGCGGAGGCCACCCTGGACGAGGTGGACTCGGCCGACCTGCTGCTGGTGCCCGGCGGGCCCGGCACGCAGGCGCAGCTCGCGAACGAGGAACTGCTCGACTGGCTGCGCCGGGTGGACGCGACCACCACCTGGACCACCTCGGTCTGCTCGGGCTCGCTGCTGCTGGGCGCCGCCGGGCTGCTCAAGGGCCGTCGGGCCACCTCTCACTGGGGCGTCCTGGACCGGCTGCCCGCGTACGGGGCGGAGCCGACCGGGACCGAGCGGGTCGTCATCGACGGCAAGTACGCCATCGCCGCCGGCGTCTCGGCCGGGATCGACCTCGCGCTGACGCTGGCCGGCCTGATCAGCGGGGACACCACCGCGCAGGCGATCCAACTGCTGATCGAGTACGACCCCCAGCCGCCGTACGAGTCGGGTTCCATGGCGAAGGCCTCCCCCGAGGTGGTCGAGGCGGTGCACCGGCTGATGGAGCGCTAGGGACTGTCGCCGCCCCGCAGGCGCGAGTTCGAAGACAGGCCCTACCGCCGGGGCGGGAAGGCGTGGCGGCGGGCGGCGGTGACCACGGCGAGGACGGGGAGCATCAGCGCGAGCACCGTCCAGGGCAGGGCGCCGGTGCCCAGGCCGCTCAGGACCAGCCCGCCGACCACGCCGCCGCCCGCCATCGCGGCGTTCCACAGGGTCACCAGGACGGCCTGGGCGGCGTCCGCCCGCTCTCCGCCCGCGTCGCCGAGCGCGGTCTGCAGCAGGGTCGGGGCGCCGCCCCAGCCCAGGCCCCAGCACAGTGCGGCGACGTACACCGGCGGCGCGTCGGCGGACCACCCGGCGAGGACGGCCGCCGCCAGCGCGACCAGCAGCGCGCCGAGGATCGTCAGCCGCCGTAGCCGGCGGTGGATGTGGGCGCCGGTCAGCCAGACGCTCGCCAGCGAGCCCAGCCCGAAGACCAGCAGCACGGTGCCGGTGGCGCCGCCGAGGCCGGCCCGGTCCAGGAAGGGCGCGACGTAGGTGTACAGGATGGTGTGGGCGAGCACGTAGAGCACCGTCACGGTGAGCACCGGCCGTACGCCGGGCACGGCGAGCGCCTGCCGGACCGGCGCCCGCCCGCCGGCCGGCTGCCCGGGCTGCTCCGGCACCAGCGCCGCGATCCAGCCGATCACGCCGACCGCCAGTGCCGTCATGGCCAGGAAGGGCACCCACCAGGCGAGCGCCTGCCCGAGGAAGGTGCCGACCGGCACTCCCAGCGACAGCGCCACCGGCACGCCCGCCATCGCGACCGCCATGGCCCGGCCCTGCTGTTCGACCGGTACCAGCCGGCGCGCGTACCCCGCCAGCAGGGCCCAGGCCAGGCCGGCCGCGACGCCCGCGAGGAAGCGGGCGGCCAGCGTGAGCGGGTAGCTGGTGGAGACCGCGGTGACGGTGTTGGCCACCGCGAAGCCCGCCATCGCGGTGAGCAGCAGCCGCTTGCGGCCCCAGCCGGCGGTGGCCGCGCTGAGCGGGATCGCGGTGAGGGCGGAGCCGATCGCGTAGACGGTGACGGTCTGCCCGGCCGCGGACTCGCCGACTCCGAGCGCCGCGCTCATCCCGGGCAGCACGCCGGCCGGCAGGTTCTCGGTGAGGCCGGTGACGAAGACCGCGGTGGCCAGTGCGAGCAGGGCGGGGAGCGGAAAGGGCTTGTGGGGTACCGGGGTTGTGAGCTGCGTGGTCGCCATGGGGACCATGCTTGGACCTCACACCGGTGTCAGGTTCAAGCACGGCCCCGCGGGCGGTCGGGCCGGCGGCCCGCGGGATCGGCGGCCGGTCGGATCGGCGGCCGGTCGGATCAGCCGCTCGGCGGCTCAGCGGCCGAAGTAGCCGTTGAAGTTCCTGGAGAACTCCTGGCCGCCGAACCGGTCCCAGTTGATCGACCAGGTCATCAGTCCGCGCAGGTTCGGCTGGGCGCCCGAACGCGGCACGTAGGTACCGCAGTTGGCCAGCCTGGTGAGGCAGTCGAGCGCCTTGTTCACCTCGGCCGGGGCGACGTAGCCGTTGCCCGCGTTGGTGGTGGCCGGCATGCCGACGGCCACCTTGGAGGCGGGCAGCGGCGGGAACACGTTGTTCGCGTTGCCGGCCACCGGGAAGCCCTTGAGCAGCATGTCGGTCATCGCGACGTGGAAGTCGGCGCCGCCCATCGAGTGGTACTGGTTGTCCAGGCCCATGACGGAGCCGGAGTTGTAGTCCTGGACGTGCAGCAGGGTGAGGTCGTCGCGCAGCGCGTGGATGACCGGCAGGTACGCCCCGGCGCGCGGGTCCTGGCCGCCCCAGGGGCCGGATCCGTAGTACTGGTAGCCGAGTTGGACGAAGAAGGTCTCCGGCGCCATGGTCAGAACGAAGCCCGGGCCGTACTTGGCCTTGAGGGTCTTCAGCGCGGAGATCAGGTTGACGATGACCGGGGTGGTCGGGTTCCTGAAGTCGGTGTCACCGGTGTTGAGGGAGAGCGAGTGCCCCTCGAAGTCGATGTCCAGGCCGTCCAGGCCCCACTTGTCGATGATCGCCGAGACCGAGCTGACGAAGGTGTCCCGGGCGGCGGTGGTGGTCAGCTGGACCTGGCCGTTCTGGCCGCCGATCGAGATCAGCACCTTCTTGCCCTGGGCCCGCTTGGCGGCGATGGCGGCCCTGAACTCGTCGTCCGACTCGACGGTCGGGCACTCGGTGGCCGGGCAGCGGTTGAAGCGGATGTCGCCGGAGGTGACGGAGGTGGGCTCGCCGAAGGACAGGTCGATGAAGTCCCAGGAGTTCGGGACGTCGGCCATCCGGGTGTAGCCGGCGCCGTTGGCGAAGCTCGCGTGCAGGTAGCCGACCAGGGCGTGGCTGCCGGCGGGCGGGCTGGTGGGCGTGCCGGTCGGGGTGCCCGTCGGAGTCCCGGTCGGCGTCGCGGTCGGCGAGGGGGTGCCGGTGGGCGTCGCGGTCGGGGAGGCGGTGGCGGTCGGCGTGGGCGTCGGGCTGGGCGCGCCCGGGCCGTCCAGCGAGATGTCGTCCGCGTAGTAGGTGCCCTGCCCGTACCAGCCGTGGGTGTACACGGTGGCGCTGGTCTGGTTGGCCCCGGTGGTGAAGCTGACGCTGAGCTTCTGGTACGAGCCGCCGGTGCCCGGCGTCCAGGTGCTCGGGCCGCCGCCGTCCACGCCCAGGTAGACGTACGAGCCGTTGACGAAGGCGCTGAGCGTGTAGGTGGTGTTCGGGGCGACGGTGACGGTCTGGGCGCACTGGGCGGTGTCGCCGGCCGTGGCGGCCGCGGCGAGCGCGCGGCTGCCCCCGTGCACGGGGGCGGTGACGACGCTGCCGGAGTTGCCGGTGCAGCTCCAGGGGCCGAGCGAGCCGGACTCGAAGCCGCCGTTGACCAGGAACTCGCCGGCCGAGGCGGTGGGCGCCAGGCCCAGCGTGACGCCGACCAGGGCGGCCGCGGCGACGGCGGAGGCGGTACCGGCGGCGAGGGCCGCGCGGCGGCCCCTGACCGGGGTCTTGGGCATGGGTGTTCTGCGCATGCGGGTGCTCCTGCGATGGCGCGGTCGTGGGGGGACGTCCGAGGGCACGCCGGAGCACGCGCCAGTGGGGGGAACGGCCCGGCCTGGCACCCAAGTTGGACTAGACCACTGAAGTGGATTCGACAGGGCGGTGTCAATGGTCCAGACCGGTTCCCGGCGTCTCCGGTTGCCGGGGGTGACACCCCGTCGAAGGATGGAGGGGTGACCCCGCCCGGCTACCTCCGCTACCCCCACCTACACGGCGGCCTGCTCACCTTCACCGCCGAGGACGACGTCTGGATCGCCCCGCTGGACGCCGACGGCGCCGGCACCGGCCGGGCCTGGCGGGTCGGCTGCGACCGCACCCGGGTCAGCCACCCCCGCTTCTCCCCCGACGGCGCCACCCTCGCCTGGACCAGCTGGTTCGGCCTGACCCCCGAGGTGTGGACCGCCCCGGTCGACGGCGGCGAGGCGAGCCGGCTCAGCTTCTGGGGCAGCCACGACACCCGGGTGCGCGGCTGGCTGCCGGACGGCGAGGTGCTGGCCGTCACCTCCTACCACGAGCCTTTCGGCCACTACACCTGGGCGCACGCCCTGCCACCGGACGGCTCCCCCGGCCGCCGGATGCCCTGGGGGCCGGTCGGCGACGCCCAGATGAGCCGCGAGCGGACCGTGCTGCTCACCGGCGCCGCCCCGCACGAGCCGGCCGCCTGGAAGCGCTACCGCGGCGGCGCCATCGGCCGGCTCTGGGTGGACGGCGAGCGGATCCTGCCCGAGCACACCGGGCACCTCGCCGCACCGATGCCGGTCACCGGAGCGCTCGGCAGCCGGATCGCCTTCCTCTCCGACCACGAGGGCATCGGCAACGTCTACTCCTGCCGCCCGGACGGGACCGACCTGCGCCGGCACACCGACCACGCCTCCTACTACGCCCGCGAGGCCGCCACCGACGGCACCCGGATCGTCTACCAGCACGCCGGCGACCTCTGGCTGCTGGACGGCCTGGACGCCCCCGCCCCGCACCTGCTGCACGTCCCGCTCGGCGGCGCCCGGGCCGGCCGCCGCCCGTACCAGGTCAACACCGCCGGCCAGGTCAAGGACCTCGCCTGCGACCAGACCGGCCGGGCCGGGGTGATCACCGTGCGCGGCAGCCAGTACTGGCTCACCCACAAGGACGGTCCGGCCCGCACGCTCGCCGACACCCCCGGGGTGCGCACCCGGCTGCCGGTGGTGCTCGGGCACACCGGCGAGGCGGCCTGGATCACCGACGCCGAGGGGGCCGACGCGATCGAGGTGGTGCCGCTGCCCGGCCACGCCGGGCCGCCGGGCCACCAGGGCTCGGACCGGCACCGCCACCGGCTGCTCGCCGCCGGACGGATCGGCCGCGTCCTGGAGCTCACCGCCTCCCCCGACGGCAGCCGGCTCGCCGTCACCACCTCGGACGGGCGGCTGCTGCTGCTCTCCGCCGCCGACGGCGAGGTCCGCGAGGTGGCCGCCTCCGGCTACGGACCGGTCTCCAGCGCCCGCTTCTCCCCCGACTCGCACTGGATCGCCTGGTCCGAGCCGGTCGCCGGGCGCTCGCTGCGCCGCATCCGGCTCACCCGCGCCGACACGCCCGCGGGGACCACCGACGTCACCGACGGCCGGTTCGAGGACGAGCAGCCGGTGTTCACCCGGGACGGCCGCTACCTGGCCTTCCTGTCCTGGCGCGGCTTCGACCCGGTCCACGACGTGCACACCGGCGACCTCTCCTTCCCGGTCGGCTGCCGCCCGTACCTCGTGTCGCTCGCCGCCGACACCCCCTCACCGTTCGCCGCCCCGGCCGAGGACGGCGCCCCGCACGGCGACGGCGGCGGCGACGGCACCGTCCGGGTCGACCCGGAGGGCATCGGCGAGCGGCTGCTCCAGTTCCCGGTGATCGCCTCCAAGTACTCGGCCACCGACGCGGTGCGCGGCGGCCTGGTCTGGCTGCGCTGGCCGATCTCCGGCACCCTCGGACAGACCTTCGCCAGCCCGGAGGACACCTCGGGGCGCCCCTCACTGGAGCACTTCGACCTCGCCCGGGGCACCCGCAGCACCCTGGTCGACAAGCTGGACGGCTACGCCGTCTCCGGGGACGGCGGCTCGATCGTGGTCTACTCGGCCGGGGCGCTGCGGGTGATCCCGGTCGCCGCCCCCGCCGCCGGCACCACCGTCGACCTGCGCCGGATCACCCACACCGTGCACCCGGCCGCCGAGTGGCGCCAGGCGTACCACGAGGCGGCCCGGATCGTCCGGGACCAGTTCTGGGACGAGCGGATGTCCTGCCTGGACTGGCCCGCGCTGGTCGCCCAGTACGAGCCGCTGCTGGACCGGGTCTGCTCCCCCGACGACTTCGCCGACCTGCTGCGCGAACTCCTCGGCGAACTCGGCACCTCGCACGCCTACGTCACCCCGTCCCGGCGCGCCGAGGGCCCCGTCCTCGCCCAGCAGCCGCTCGGCCTGCTCGGCGCCAACACCCGTCACTCCCCCGACGGCCGCTGGCTGGTCCACCGGGTGCTGCCCGGCGAGACCTCCGACCCGCGCGCCCGCGCCCCGCTGGCCGCCCAGGGCGTCCGGGACGGCGACGAGGTCCTGGAGGTCGGCGGCCGCCCGGTGGACCCGGTGCGCGGACCGCTGCCGCTGCTGGCCGGCACCGGCGGCAGCACCCTGGAACTGGCCCTGCGCGGCGGCCCGGACGGCCCGGTGCGGCGGATCGTGGTCACCCCGCTGACCGACGAGCGGCCCATCCGCTACCAGAACTGGGTGGCCAGACGGCGCTCCCTGGTCCGGGAGTTCAGCGACGGGCGGTGCGGCTACCTGCACATCCCGGACCTCGGCGGCTCCGGCTGGGCGCAGTTCAACCGGGACCTGCGGCGCGAGCTGGACAAGCCCGCACTGGTCCTGGACGTGCGCGGCAACGCCGGCGGCAACGTCTCCGAACTGGTGCTGGAGAAGCTCTCCCGGCACGTCCTGGCCTGGGACTTCAGCCGGGGCCGCCACCCGGTGCGCTGGCCCCGGCACGCGCCGCGCGGACCGCTGGTGGCGCTGGCCGACGAGGCCACCAGCTCGGACGGCGACGTGATCATCGCGGCGATCAAGCTGCTCGGGCTCGGCCCGGTGATCGGCACCCGCACCTGGGGCGGGGTGGTCGGGATGAGCGGGCGGCACACCCTCGGCGACGGCACCCAGATCTCGGTGCCGAAGAACGCCTCCTGGTTCGGCGGCGGCCTCGGCTGGTCGGTGGAGAACCGGGGCGTCGAGCCGGACGTGCACGTGCTGCGCACCCCGCGCGACTGGGCGCGGGGGCGCCACCCGGAACTGGTCACCGCCGTCCAGCTGGCCCTGGACCTGCTGGAGGACGTGCCCGCCGCGGCGCCCCCGCCGGAGTCCACGCCCCGGCCGGACCTGCGGCGCCCGCCGCTGCCGCCCCGTACGGGCTGAGTCCGGGGCTCAGCCCCAGGGGTCGCCCTCGGAGGTCATGTTCTCGGCGGCACGCCGGTCGGCCTCCTCCTGGGCGAGCTTCTCCTGCTGGTCCCGGGTGCGCTCGACGTCGTTGGTGTACGCGTCGGCGGCCTCGTCGTGGGCGAGGGCGGCGCGCTGGGCGGCCTCCTGCCCGGCGGACTCGTGCTGCGACCGGTGGAACAACCTCTCGAAGATGCCCATGACTCCTCCAAAGGGGATGGACGGAAGGTCTGATGACCGGGCTGCCCCCACTCTCACACCGGGTGCCCACGGGCGCACCTTGAGCCTTTGGTCCCTGGTGGACGCGCCCAAGGGCCGTAGCCGGGGGCCGCCGGCCGGGCGCAGATTGGGGCCGTCGGCGAAAATCGACGCCACCCTCTGGAGCCCGCTGTGACCGTCGTACACCCCGGAAGCCACGCCCGGCGCACCGCCGAGGACCCGCACGACGGACCGCGCCGGCGGGTCGGTCCGCTGGCCGCCCTGGACGGCCGGCTGCCCGGCACCCACGACCTGCTGCTGATGCAGTGCCCCAGCTCGCTGCGGCCCCTCGCCGGCGGCGAGCTGCCGGACTGGGCGCGGGCGGTGCTGCGGGCGAACCCCTGGGTCACGGTCGGCCGGGCGCCCGCCGTGGTCGGCAACCCGGTCGACCTGCCGCACCCCCAGCGCTGCACCCGGGACCCGGAGGCGGCGCCCGAGCTGTGGTTCCCGGTGACCGTGCGCGGCCCGCGCCCCGGTCAGCGGATGGACGCGCTGGCCCCCTGGGCGGCGGTGGCCAGGACGCTGCGGCCCGAGCAGCTCGCCGAACGGCGCGAGCGGCTGGCCCCCGAGCGGCTGGCCGGCATCCCGGCGCTGGCCCTGCTGCCGGAGGTCGGCCGGCTGGTGGCGGACCACCGGCTCCCCTGGGGGCCGATCGGCGCGGTCGGCTACGAGCTGGGCAGCGGGGTGCCGGTGGCGGGGCCGCTCAGCCCGCTGCGGCTGGTGCTGCGCTCCCCGCAGCCGATCAGCCGGCGCGACGCCCTGCAGCTGCGACGGGCGCTGACCAAGCTGCCGGTGCCCGTGCAGGCCGAGCTGGAGACCCGGCACGGCGCGGTCCAGCTGGCCGAGTACGCCTCCGGCGCCCACAGCCTGACCCTGCTGACCTCCGACGGGCCCCGGGAGGTCCACGACCCCTGGTTCCCCCGGGGGCCGTTCGCCTGAGCGGCCGGACCGGCGGGGCAGACGGGGCAGGCGGGGCAGACGGGGCAGGCGGAACCGGCCGGTCGCTCCCGTCCGGTCAGGGCAATCTCGGAGTTGGCGGCCCGGCCCGGCACTCGTGAGGATGGAGCGCCGTCCGTCCTGCCCAGCCAAGGGAGCGCACCGTGCCGCACATCGCCATCGACAACGGACTGCCGGGGATCAGCGGCCTGCTGACGCTGCGTCCGGACACCGCCGCCCCACTGGGCATGCTGGCCGACGCACTGCTGCGGGCCCCGGCCCCGATGAGCCGGGGCGAGCGCGAGCTGGTCGCCGCGTACGTCTCCCACCTCAACGGCACCCGCTTCTGCGAGGGGGCCCACAGCGCCTTCGCCGCGGCGCAGTTGGACGGCGGCGAGGACCTGGTGAAGGCGGCCCTGGCCGACCTCTCGTCCGCGCCGCTCCCGGAGCGGATGCGGGCCCTGCTGCGGATCGCGGCGCAGGTGCAGGCGCAGGCCGCGCCGGTCTCGCCGGAGGCGGTGGCGGCCGCCCGCGCGGCCGGCGCCGGTGACACCGAGATCCACGACACCGTGCTGATCGCCGCCGCGTTCTGCATGTACAACCGGTACGTCGACTGCCTGGCCACCGACCTTCCCGCGGACCCGGGCTACTACGCCGAGGGGGCGAAGCGGATCGTCGACTCCGGCTACGGCCACGGGAACTGAGCCGCGGGAGCCCGGCGGATCGGGCGGCGCCGTCCTCGGACGGCGCCGCCCGAGCGCGTTCCGACACGGCACGACGGAAGAAGCGGCCGACCGGCCGCACCGCCAGGATGTCAGCCGTCGAGCACCGGGTCCCCTGCCGAATCGAGGCTCCGCCATGAGTACTTTCGCGTCCGGCCGGCCGAACGCGCCGGCCGATCCCACCCCGCGCCAACTCGCCTCCCGCACCTCGCTGTTCGTCACCGGGGACTTCCCCCGGCGGCGCTGGCTCACCCTGCTGCTCAGTACCGCCGGCGGACTGCTGCTGGCGTACGCCTGGAACGCGAAGCTGGTCGACGACGAGATCGGCTTCAGCAGCGCCGACGCCCTGCTCGGGCACGACGCCCACGGCACGCCGATCACCGGAGTGCTCTCCGGCATCCTGTTCGCCTTCGTCTCCGGACTGGCCGGCTCGTTCACCGCCTGCAACATCGCGGCCTTCGGCGCGGTCGGCCCGCTGGTCGGGCAGACGCCCTCGCTGCGCGGCAGGCTGCTGCACGTCGCCCGGCCACTGGGGTGGATCTTCGCGGGCATGGCGCCGGTCTCCGCCGCCTACGGGGCGCTGGTCGGCCTCGTCGGCACGCACATGCCGCAGTTCTCGACGGCCGCGGCCAAGGGCCTGACGCCCCGGTCCATCCAGTCGATGGTGACCTTCGGCCTGATCGGGCTCGTGATGATCGTGCTCGGCCTGGCCGCCGTCGGTCTGGTCCGGGACCCGCTGGCCGGCCTCTCCCGCCGCTTCCCGAACGCGCCGCTGGTGCTCGTCGGCGCGCTGATCGGCGGCTTCCTGGTGGGCCGGCCGTACCCGCTCTTCCGCGACCTGTTCCGGCACGCCGCCGACAGCCACGACCCGGTCTACGGCGCCGGCGCGTTCCTCCTGCAGTCGATCGGCAACATCGCGGTCATGGCGCTGCTGTTCGTGCTGCTCACCTACACGGCGGGCGGGCGACTGCAGCGCCGGCTGGCGGCCGGGCCCGCCCGGATCAGCGTGCTGACCGCGGCGGCCTTCCTGGTCGCCGGGGTCTTCACCGTCGTCTACTGGGACGTGCGGATCCTGGGCCGGCTCGGCTACATCTGGTTCCCGCCCTCCCCCTGGTCCTGAGGCCGGCGGCCGAACCGCCGCGGGCCCCGACCACCGGTGAGCGGTCGGGGCCCGCGGCGCCGGGAGCGGTCAGCCGGTGACGCTCGGCGCGCCCGTCTCCAGGTGGCCGGTGAACCGCTGGGACCAGCTGCTGTCGGCGTCCACCGTGACGGTGAAGTCGTACCAGCCGTTGGTGTAAGCCACCGCGTTGAAGAAGTCGTCGACGCTGCCGCCGGCCGGGACCTGGTACGTCCAGGGGCCGTCCGTCCGGTAGTTGTTCGAGGCGATGGTGAAGGTCATCGGCGTGCTGCCCGAGTTGGCGAGCCTGAACCAGAGCGCGAGCTTGCCCGTCCCCGGCTCGACCGCGTACGAGGCGGTGACGGCCGCGCTCTTGCCCGCCTTGGTGAGGTCTCCGGTGAAGCGGCGCAGGAAGCGGTTCGGGCCGACGACGGTCAGGTCGTACCTGCCGTTGCCGAAGCCGTTGGTGCCGCAGTTGAAGAAGTCGGTGACGGGGCTGCCGGAGTCGACGGTGTACTGCCAGGGGCCGCCGCCGCGGTAGGCGTTGGCGTAGGCCGCGAAGTGCGAGGCGCGGGCGGCGCCTTCGTTGGACATCTTCACCCAGACGTGCATGACACCACTGGCGTCGGCGTCCCAGTGGTCCAGGTTGGCGTTCGGCTGGTACGGCAGGGCGCGCGCCGGGCGGGTGCCGGACTCCTGCACCGGCAGCTGGTTGTTCACCGGGGCCGGGTTGGGCAGCGGACCGCAGGCGGACAGACCGATGGTCTGCGAGGTGTCGGGCAGCGCGGGCAGGCCGTACACCGGGTTGGCGAAGTCGAACACGCTGGTCAGGTCGCCGCAGACCTTGCGGCGCCAGTCGCTGATGTTCGGGCAGGTGGCGGGCTTGCCGAGGGCGGCCGTCCAGACCTCCAGGAAGCGCAGCACCGAGGTGTGGTCGAAGGTCTCGGAGTTGACCCAGCCGCCGCGGGTCCAGGGCGAGACGGCGATCAGCGGGACGCGGAAGCCGAGGCCGATGTTGGTGCCGTTGTAGAACTCGCCGGGGGTGCCGGCCGGGGCGGCCGGCGGCGGGACGTGGTCGAAGAAGCCGTCGTTCTCGTCGTAGTTGAGGAACAGGACGGTCGAGTCGAAGACGTTCGGGTCCGCGTTGAGTGCGTCGATCACCATGTGGACGAAGTGCGCGCCGTCGGCCGGGGTGGCGTACGGGTGCTCGGAGGAGGCCTGGTCGGCGACGATCCAGGAGACCTGCGGGAGGGTGCCGGCCAGCACGTCGGCCTTGATCGCGGCGGCGATGTCGTCCGGGGTCCGCCCGGTGGCCTTGGGCACCGAGCCCATGCCCTTGACGGCCAGCGGGCTGCCGGCCGCGGCGCCCGTGAAGTTGCTGAAGTACGCCAGGGCGTTGTCGCCGTAGTTGTCGGCGGCGTTCTGGTAGACCTTCCAGCTGACGCCCGCGCTCTCCAGCGCCTCGGCGTAGGTCTGCCAGCGCAGGCCCTTCTCCTCGCCGCCGTCGTAGGCCGGGCCGCCGGCGGCGCCGGCCGGGTCGATCTGGCCGGACCAGTGGTAGGTGCGGTTGGGGCCGGTCGCGCTCAGTACGGAGCAGTGGTAGGCGTCGCAGATGGTCCAGTTCTCGGCCAGCGCGTAGTGGAACGGGATGTCCTGGCGGGTGAGGAAGCCGAGCGTGCGGACGTTGCCCTTGGCGGCGACCCAGGAGTCCAGCTTGCCGCCGTTCCACGCCTTGTGCTGGTCGGACCAGCCGTGGCTGAGGTCCCCGTTGCACTGGGCCAGGCGCTCGGGGTCGGCGCCGCCGGCCGGCTTGGTCTGGCTGAACTGCCACGGGTACTGCCGGCCGAACAGGCCGTTCGGCTGGTTGAAGACGCTGTAGCCGCCGGAGATCTGGATGGCGCTGCGGTCGGCGAAGCCGCGCACGCCGCGCAGCATGCCGAAGTAGTGGTCGAAGCTGCGGTTCTCCTGCATCAGGATCACCACGTGCCGGGCGTCGGTGATGGTGCCGGTCGTGCTGAGCGCGGTGGTGGCGGCGGTCGCGGCCGTGCCGCTCGGGGCGGCCCCCGCGGCTCCGGCGCCGGTGCCGGCCACGGCGAGGCCTGCCGCGGCGGCACCGGACAGCGCGACGAACTTCCTACGACTCAACTCGGCCATCAGCCCGGCCCGTCCCTTCGCTGGCGATGTTGTGTACACAAGTCGGGGCTCACTCGATCGCGCAGCAGTCTCCACCCCGCGCCAGGCCTCCCACCAGATGCGCGCGGCAGGATTGGCGGACTGTTCGTCCGGGTGTCACCGGGCGACGCCCGGCTGAACGGGCGGAGGAGGCCGGACACAACCCGGGTGTTCAGCGGTCCTTGACCTCGATCCCCAGCGCGTGGGCGAACTGCGGCGCCAGTTCCAGCAGTTGGGTGGAGCTGATGACCGCGCCCCGCAGCCCCTGGTGGCCGTCGACCAGGCCGAGCCGGACGGCCCCGCGCAGGTCGGTCCGGCTCAGCGTCGCGCCGCGCAGCCGGACCTCCTCCAGCGTGGAGCCGGGGAAGGAGACACCGGTCAGCTTCGCCTCGCCGAAGTCCACGTCGCGCAGCAGGCAGTCCTCGAAGACGACGTCCCGCAGGACGGCCGAGCGCAGGTTGACCGCCTCCAGCTTGCAGCCGCGGAACACCACCCGGCGCAGCGCCGAGCCGTACCCGGCGACCCCGGCGAGCACCCCGCCGACGAAGGCGCTGTCCTGCCACTCGGAGTCGCTCAGGTCGCAGGCGACCCAGCGGCCGGCCTGCACCCAGACCTCGTTGAACCGGGCCTGGCGCAGCTTGACCCCGCTGAGCGCGACGCCGGTGAAGGCGCACTCCAGGAAGGCCGCCCCGGCGCCCGACTCGTCGGTGTGCTCGCCGCCGTCGAAGTGCGCGGTGTCGTAGCGCTCGTCGCTGCGCAGCGGCCCGCCGTGCGGGCGCAGCAGCTCGGCGTACGGGAGGTCGGCGAGCCGGTCGGGGACGGAACGGGGCATGGCGGTGGCTCCTGGCGGTCGGGGGCGGAGGGGTCTCGCCCGCATGCTCGCACGCGGCACCGACAGCCCCCGGCGGCGCACCGACGCGGCGGCGCCCCGGACCGGCCGCACCGACGCGACCGGTCCGGGGCTCACTGCCCTGGCCGTGGGAAGGCTGCGGGTCAGCCGCGCACCCAGAGCGAGTTGACCCGGGTGCGCTCGGCGCCGTTCGGGTAGGGGTTGGTGCAGGAGGTGCCGGGGCCGCCGCCCGACATCAGCTCGCTGCACGGGCCGGAGTAGTGGTCCGGCAGACCGAGCACGTGGCCGGTCTCGTGCGCCACCACGCGCACCGAGCTGTACTGCTGGTTCTGCGCGTAGTCGAGGAAGACGTAACCGCGCCCGTGGCCGTCGGTGCTGGCGTAGGAGCCGCGGCTGTCGTTGCCCTCGTAGTAACGGAAGTCGGCGGCCGAACCGGACCGCAGCTGGACGTTGGTGACCGAACTGTTCCAGATCTGCGCGGCCTGGGATATCTGGTTGCGGAAGGACGGGGCGGAGCTGGCGTCATAGGTGACGGTGACGGTCGCCAGGCCCGGGTTGGCGGCCTGCTTGGCCTTGGCGGAGGCCATCACGGCCTGGAAGAAGGCCTGGTTGTCCGCCGCCTCCGCGGCCGAACCGGCGTACGTCGTGGCCGTGTAGCCCTGCACGGCCGGGGCGGCCGGCGCCGCGGCGGCGGCGGTGGTGGGCAGGACGGCGAGGCCGGCCGCGAGGGCGAGGCCGAGGGTGGCGGACAGCACGGATCGCTTCATGTGGGGGCTCCGATTCCTGGGGTGACGTGGCCGGTTGGGGGCCGGCCACGGGGAACACCTGGTCAACGGGTGGTGTCCCCAGAGCTTCGGGCAACCCGGTGCGTGCGCGGATGATGCCAACCCGCGATAGCACGATCCAATACCCCTGCCGTGGAACGGAATTGAGTCGCCTTTTCCTCGACTTGACTCATTCGTGCCCCTGGCATTCCGTTCCGGCGGCGGCTAGGCTCCCGTGCGGGGAAGTACCCGGAGCGGCGGGCGGCCCGATTCCGGCCGGGCGGCCCGCCGCGCCGAACCCGCTTGCCGGGCGTGTCAGTCGCGCGCCGCCAGGCCGTTCGACCAGAGGTAGTCGACCTGACTGCGCTCGTTGCCGTCGGGGTACGGATTGGTGCAGGACGGGCCGGGGCCGCCGCCCGACATCAGCTCGCTGCACGGGCCGGAGTAGTCGTCGGGCAGGCCGAGCACGTGACCGGTCTCGTGCGCCACCACGCGCAGCGAGCTGTACTGCTGGTTCTGCTGGTAGTCGAGGAAGACGTAGCCGTGGCCGTGCCCGTCGGTGCTGGCGTACGAGCCGCGGCTGTCGCTCCCCTCGTAGTACGAGAAGTCGCCGTTGCCGCCGGTCTCCTGGAGCCGCACGTTGCGCTCCGAGCCGTTCCAGATCTGCGCGGCCCGGGATATCTGACTCGTGAAGGAGGGCGCGTTCGCGGTGTCGTAGGTGACGGTGACGGTCAGCAGCCACGGGTCGGCGGCCTGCCGGGCCTTGGCCGAGGCCATCACGGCCCGGAAGAAGGCCTGGTTGTCCGCGGTCTCCGCGGCCGGACCGGCGGACGTCGAGGGGGTGTAGCCCTGGAGGGCCGGCCCGGCCGGGGCCGCTGAGGCCGCGGCGGCGGGCAGGGTCGCGAGGCCGGCCGCGAGGGCGAGGCCCAGTGCGGCGGACAGCACGGATCGCTTCATGTGGGGGCTCCGGTTTCGCGGTGCGCCGGCTCGCCGGGGCCGGTGGGGCCGGGCCCGGGACGGCGCACGGTGGGGGGCCGCCCCGACGGTGTGGCCGGGGCGGGTTGCTGCCCACCGAGCTTCGACCCGCCCGGTGCCGTCACGGATGATGCCAACCGGCGATAGCACCGCCGCATGACCGCCCGGTTCGCCGCGCGCCGGGCCGGTCGACCGGCCGGTCGGTCCGCCGACCGGCTCTTCGGCACGCCTTGAATGCCTGTCATGTCCTTGGCGATACGGTGCGGCGACGTCTATGCTCCGGACGTGGAGCTCGACGTGAGACACCTCCGGGTGCTGTGCGCGATCGCCGACAGCGGCAGCCTCCGCAAGGCCGCGCTCCAGCTCGGCATGACCCAGCCCTCCCTCACCACCCAGCTGCACCGCATCGAACGGGCCATCGGCGGCACCCTGTTCACCCGCGAGCAGACCGGCAGCCGGCCCACCGCGCTCGGCCACTCGGTGCTCTCCCGGGCCCGGCCGGTGATCACCGAGATGGCCGCCCTGGTGGCCGCCGCCCGCCAGGAGGCCCGGGACTCGGCCGGGCCAGGACGACAGCGGCGGCTGCGGATCGGCAGCGTCGGCAGCCGGGCGGTCGCGGCCTGGCTGCGCCGGGTGCACGAGCGGCTGCCGGACACCGACACCACCATCCACGTGGACGTCTCGGCCAGCGCGCTGCTGCGGATGGTCGCCGCCGACCAACTGGACGTGGCCTTCGTGTACGAGTGCGAGGGCTTCCCGCTGCGGGTGCCGCCGGACGCCGAGCACCGGGTACTGATGGCCAGGGAGCCGCAGTTCGTCGCGCTCGCCGCCGGACACCCGGCCGCCGCCCGGCCGGTCGTCCACCTGGCCGACCTCGCCGAGGACACCTGGATGGTCGACCCGACCGCCGACCACGAGTACGCGGCGATGCGCCGGGTGTTCGGCGAGGCCGGGCTCAACCCCCGGGTCGTCCAGGTGCGGGACAACGCCACCGCCGCCGAGCTGGTCGCCTCCGGCGAGGCCGTCCGCCCGTGCCAGCCGACCTCGTTACCCGGCCCCGGCACGGTGGTCCGCCCGGTGTACGGGGACCCTCTGGCCGTCCGACTGCTGTTCACCTGGCGTCCGCGGGTGCTCAGCCCGCCCGCCCTGGACGCGCTGTACGGCGAACTGCGGGCCGCCTACCTGGATCTGGCCAGGGTCAACCCGGCCTACCTGGACTGGCTGGCGGAGCACGAGCCGGTGCTGCTGGAACGGGTCGGCTAGCCGGCGCCCGCCCGCCGGCCCCGCGCCCACACGCCCGCCCGCCGGCTCTCCCGGCCGTGGATCAGCACGCCCACCGCCACCGTCAGCGCGCAGACCAGGCCCGCCGCGAGCACCCCGGCGCCGCCGAGCGCGGTGCAGGCCAGCACCAGCGCGGCCCCCACCGGCGCCACCGCCTGGGCCGCCGCACCCCGCTTGGTGTGCCGGGAGTGCAGGAGCCAGACCGTGAGCAGGTAGAGCGCGGTGGGCACGGTGACGGTCGCGGTGGCGGCGGTGTCCGGGATGTGCGCCTGGCGCACCGCCGACTCCACCGCGACCTCCAGCCCGGTGCCGATCGCCGCCGCCGACCCGAACACCAGGTAGTGCCCGTAGCCCCAGACCAGTGCCTGCCGGTTGGAGCGCAGGTGCTCGTGGACGGACCGGGCGAAGTAGATCCACCAGGCCGAGAAGCAGATCAGCAGCCCGCCGGCCGCCACCGGCACCAGGCGGCCCAGGTCCTCGTGCTCGTCCACCCCCGACTGCACCGCGACGGTGGCCGCGGCCACCGTCTCACCGAGCACGATCAGGGTGAACAGCCCGTACCGCTCGGCGATGTGGTGCGGGTGCCAGGAGGTCCGCATCCGCAGCTCGGCGATCACCGGCACGGCCAGCTCGCACAGCACCCCGAGCGGGATGACGTACGGGCGGACGTCGTGCGGCAGGAACAGCACCACCACCCAGCCGACCTGGCAGAGCGTGATCCCCGCCGCGTAGCCCAGCGCGACCCTTCGCGCCAGGCCCTGCTCGCTGGCGGCCGCGCGCAGCCACTGGGTGACCATCGCCAGCCGCATCACCACGTAGCCGGCGATCACCAGCGTCAGGTCCTGGGTGGCGAACAGCCGCGGCACCCCGGCGGCGAGGATCAGCACCCCGGCGATCTGCACCAGCGTGGTGATCCGGTACGGCACGTCGTCGACGTCGTACGCGGAGGCGAACCAGGTGAAGTTCATCCAGGCCCACCAGATCGCGAAGAACGCCAGCGCGTAGCCGCGCAGCCCGTCGCCGTAGTGCCCGGCCGCCAGGGCGTGGGCCAGTTCCCGCCCGGCCTGGCCGACCGCGACCACGAAGCAGAGGTCGAAGAACAGCTCCAGCGGGGTGGAGACCCGGTGCGGCTCGTGCCGGTCGCGCGGGACCATCCGGCGCACCGGCGGCGGATCGACGGGGTGGCTGTGGGGTGCCGCGGCAGCGGGGTCACTGGCCATCGGAGCTGCTCCGGAGTCGGGAAGGGGGGGCGGAAAGGGCCTGTCCCGCGCATCCTGGCAGCGGTCCGGACCGGGCGCACGCATCGGCGCGGCAGGTGTGCACGCGCGGGCACGACGGTGTGCGCGCACGGACCAGGGGCGGGAAGCCCCCTCACACCCCGGGGCGCAATGGCAGGAATGCCCCTTTTTTCCTTGCTGTCAGCCGTAGTTGACGCTCCGGTGCGCGAACCGGGTGACAGCTCGGCGGGTTTCCGGGCGTGCCCCGCGCGCTGCCTCGCGGGCGGCCGGAGCGCCGCTAGATTCTTCCCCGGTTGGAAGAGCGCGGGCCCTGCCGGGCCCCACGACACGGGCGGCCTGCGGGCAACGCGGAAGGTCAAGGCGGGTGGTCGGGCAGCGGGGGCGGCAGAGCCGATCCCCCCGCGCCCGCTCCACCGGCCTCGTGATCACCGCGCTGCTCGCCAGCGCCTGCCGTGCGGCGGCCGGGCCCGTCCGGGCGGCGGCTACTTCTCCCAGCCGACCTTGCTGTAGTCCTCCTGGGCGAGGCCGAAGGCACCGTAGTTGGCCAGCCCCTTGCGGGTCGCCACCACGGCGGGCCGCTGGTAGAGCTCCACGGTGTGGCCGAGCTCCCAGATCTTCGCGTCCGCCTGGTTGTAGAGCTTCGCCGCCTCCGCCGGGTCGACCGTCCCGGCCGCCTTCTTCAGCAGGGCGTCGATCTCCGGGGTGCCCAGTCGCGAGGGGTTGCTGAAGGTGTTGTCCCCCACCGGCAGACGGAAGTTGGCCAGGCTCTTGGAGTTCGGGAACGAGTCGGTGTTGCGCCAGCTCGCGATGTCGAACTTGCCCGGGGTGACGTACTTGGCGAAGTAGTCGTTGGCCGCCACCTTGTCCAGGTCGACCTTGACCCCCACGGTCTGCCACATCGCCGCCGCCGCGGTGGCGAGGTCGACCTGGGCCTGCGGGGTGCCGTCGCTGAGCACCCAGTGCAGTTCCAGCGGCTTGCCGTCCTTGGTGCGCGGCTGGCCGCTGCCGGACTCCTTCCACCCGGCCTCGTCCAGCAGTTGCCTGGCCGCGGCCAGGTCGAACTTCGCCCACTCGCCGGAGTTGTCCTGGTAGCCGGCCTGGTTGGGCATGATGATGTGGTTGCCGAGCGGCTTGAACTCCACCGGCACCCCGTTGTTGGCGATCTTGATCAGCGCCGAGCGGTCGAGCGCCTTGCCGAGCGCCTGCCGGACCTTCCGGTCCGCGAGCGCGCCGGTGCCGCCGAAGGAGATGTGCACCTCGTCCCACGGGCTGGCGGCCCGGATCACGGTGTCCTTGGCGTTCTTGAGCTGCCCGTACGCGGTGGCGGTGCCGGCCGAGGCGAAGTCGATCTCGTTGTTGAGGTACGCCTGGATGCTCGCGGCCTTGTCCATCACCCGGAAGGTGATCTTGTCGAGCTTGGGCCGGGTGCCCCACCAGGCCGGGTCCGGCACCAGGCTGATGGTCTGCGCGGTCTTGTCCGCCACGCCGATCTTCAGCGGACCCGCGGTGATCGGGACCTTCTCCACCCAGCCCTTGTTGAAGTCGTCCGGGGTGGCGATGCCGGCCGCCGGGATCAGCGGGCGGAACAGGTTCTGCCAGTCCGCGTACGGCTCCGAGAAGGTGACCTTGACCTCGCTCGGGTCGGCGCCCTGCTCGACCGCGGAGATCAGCTCGTAGCCGGAGGGGTCGTAGATGTTGTACGCCGGGTCCTTGCCGTTGCCCGTCTGCCAGTCGGCCTTGAAGTCCAGGTAGCTCAGCGGCTTGCCGTCGGACCACTTGGCCTTGGGGTTCAGCCTGTACGTGACCACCTGCGGCGAGACCGAGGTGACCTTGGCCTCCACCAGGTAGTCCGGGTCCGCCTGGAAGGCGCCGGAGGCGTCGGTGCGGAAGAGCGAGGGCTCCACGGCCCGGATCAGGTTCACCGTGTCGGTGTAGGAACCGCCGTCCACCTGGAGCGGGTTCCACTGGGTGATCCACTGGTCCAGCTGGAAGCGCACCTCCCCGCCGTCCCTGATCTGGTCCAGCGGCTTGGCGTTGATGTCCTGGGAGTCCTGTCTCGGCGGCTCGCTCTTGGCCACGCCGTCGGCCGCCCCTCCCCCGCCCGAGGTGCACGCGGTGACCGCGAGCGCGACGGCGACGGCGAGGGCGGCCGCCCGGCCGAGACGGCGGGCCGTACGGGAAGCGTCCATGAGGGTCCCCCTGGGATCGATGACGGGAGTTGGGGCGCGCGAGGTGTGACGGGGCTTGAGCGTGGGCAGCCAATTCGGCACCGAGCGAGCAGAACGTAACAGCCGATCAGATCCGCCACCAGGGGGAGGAGCGCACACCTGATCCAGAAGTCACGGGCGGCAACACGACCGCAACACCGCCTCAGCGCGCCGGTGCTTCACTCTGACCTGCGCTTTCCCAACCTGCTTGCGACTCCAGCCAACTGACGCCCCGACCGGGGCCCGGACCGAAGGCCACACCCGATGCCCACCAGACGCGTCGGCCCCACCCGCACCGCGACGGGCGGCCGTTGATGCTCCGCTACCTGGCGAAGCGGTTGAGCTACTACGCGGTGCTGCTGATCGCCGCCGTCTTCCTGGCGTACGCGATCTCCGCGACCGCGCTGCAGCCGCGCACCTACTTCGAGGCCAAGGTCCCCCGGCCGTCCGTCGAGTCGGTGGAGCGCCAGCTCACCGCGCTCAACCTGAACGACCGCACCCCGGTGGTCGAGCGCTTCGGCCACTGGGCCGGCGGGCTGCTCGACGGCGACCTCGGCCGGACCATCCACGACACCCCGGTCACCGACGACTTCGGCCGCCGGGTCTGGGTCTCGCTGCGGCTGCTGCTGCTCGGCAGCCTGCTGGGCATGGTCCTCGGCGTCGCCGTCGGGGCCTGGAGCGCGGTGCGCCAGTACCGGATCTCCGACCGGCTGCTCACCGTGCTGTCCTTCGTGCTGCTCTCCACCCCCGTCTTCCTGGTCGCGCTGTTCCTCAAGAACGGCGCCATCGCCGCCAAGGACGCGGCCGGCCACGAGGTGATCCCGTTCACCGGCTACGAGACCCCCGGACTCGCCGGCGGCCTCGGCACCCACCTCGCCGACTGGGCGCTGCACCTGCTGCTGCCCACCGTCTCGCTGGCCCTCGGCGGCCTCGCCACCTACAGCCGCTACCAGCGCGGCACCATGCTCGACGTGCTCGGCTCCGACTACCTGCGCACCGCCGAGGCCAAGGGCCTGACCCGCGGCCGGGCGCTGCTCAGGCACGGACTGCGGACCGCGGTGATCCCCATGTCGACCATGTTCGCCTACAGCTTCCTGGGCATCTTCACCGGCGCGATCTTCACCGAGACGATCTTCGGCTGGCACGGCATGGGCGAGTGGCTGATCAAGTCCATCAACGAACAGGACGTCAACTCGGTGGTCGCGATCAACCTGTTCACCGCCGTCATCGTGCTCGCCTCCGGCTTCCTCGCCGACACCCTGCACGCCGCCCTCGACCCGCGCGTGCGGTCCTGACCGGAGGAGAGCCGAGATGACCACCGTCACCACCGCCGAACCGGCCGAACCGGCCGGGTCGTCCGGGGCCGCCGAGGCCGGCCCACCCGCCGGACCGCCCCGGGCCGCCGGCCGCGGCCGGCTCGTCCTGTCCCGGCTGCTCGCCGCCCGCGGGGCCGTGGTCGGCGCCGTCGTGGTGCTGCTGCTGTTCGCGCTCGCCTTCGGCGGGCCGTACCTGACGCCCTGGGACTACGCCACCCCCGACTTCTCCGCATTGCACCAACCCCCTTCCGCCGAGCACCTGTTCGGCACCAACGGGGTCGGCCAGGACGTCTTCGCGCAGACCGTCCGCGGCCTGCAGAAGTCGCTGGTCATCGGCCTGCTGGTGGCGCTGTTCTCCACCGTGCTGGCCTCGGTGGTCGGCGCCTGCGCCGGCTACTTCGGCGGCTGGACGGACCGGGCGCTGATGTTCCTGGTGGACCTGCTGCTGGTCTTCCCGGCCTTCCTGATCATCACCATCGTCTCGGCCCGGCTGAAGGGCGCCGGCTGGATCGCCTTCGTCCTGCTGCTCGCGCTGTTCAACTGGATGATCACCGCCCGGGTGGTCCGCTCGATGACCATCTCCCTGCGCGAGCGCGAGTTCGTCCGCGCCGCACGGTTCATGGGGGTGCGTCCGCTGCGGATCATCAGCCGGCACATCCTGCCCAACGTCGCCTCCTTCCTCATCATCGACGCCACCATCGCGGTCGGCGGCGCCGTGATGAGCGAGACCGCGCTCTCCTACTTCGGCTTCGGGGTCAAGCCACCGGACGTCTCGCTCGGCACCCTGCTCGCCGCCGGGACCGGCGAGGCACCGGTGTTCCCCTGGCTGTTCTACTTCGCCGCCACGCTGCTGGTGCTGTTCGTCCTCGCCGTCAACCTGATCGGGGACGGGCTGCGCGACGCCCTCGACCCCACCTCCGGGGCCACGCCCCGCCGTTCACGCCGCACCGGTCGTTCACGTCATACCGGTCGTTCACGCCGTACCCGTCACTCCGCCGGCCGTAGGAAGCACCCGTGACCACCACCGTCGAAACCCCGCTGCTCGCCGTCCGGGACCTGCGGGTGGACTTCGCCGGGCCCGACGGCCCGGTCCCCGCCGTCCGCGGGGTGGACCTCACCCTGCGGCGCGGCGAGACCCTCGGCATCGTCGGCGAGTCCGGCTCCGGGAAGTCCGTCACCGCGCTGTCCGTGCTCGGACTGCTGCCCGGCACGGCACGCGTCAGCGGCTCGGTGTGCCTGGACGGACGGGAACTGGTCGGACTGCCCGGCCGGGAGCTCGCCGCGATCCGCGGCCGCCGGATCGCGATGGTCTTCCAGGACCCGCTCTCCGCCTTCACCCCGGTCTACCGGATCGGCGACCAGATCGCCGAGGCGGTCCGCATCCACCAGCGGGTGGACAAGGCCGCCGCGCGCCGCCGGGCCGCCGAACTCCTCGACCTGGTCGGCATCCCGGCGCCCGACCGGGCCCTGGACAGCTTCCCCCACGAGTTCTCCGGCGGCATGCGCCAGCGCGCCATGATCGCCATGGCGGTCGCCAACGAGCCCGACATCCTGCTCGCCGACGAGCCCACCACCGCGCTCGACGTCACCATCCAGGCCCAGGTGCTGGACGTGCTGCGCACCGCCCAGCGGGAGACCGGCGCGGCACTCGTCCTGGTCAGCCACGACCTCGGGGTGATCGCCGGAACGGCCGACCGGGTCGCGGTGATGTACGCCGGCCGGGTGGTCGAGACGGCCGCGGTGGACGAGCTGTTCGCGGCCCCGCGCCACCCCTACTCGCTCGGTCTGATCGGCGCGCTGCCCCGGCTGGACGGACGCCGCGGTCCGCTCGTGCCGATCCCCGGCGCCCCGGCGCCGATGGCCGAACTGCCCCCGGGCTGCCCGTTCGCGGCGCGCTGCCCGCTGGCGCAGGAGCGCTGCGCCGCGGCCGAGCCCGCCCTGGAAGGGGCCGACGGCCACCTGTCGGCGTGCGTGCGCTCGGCGGAACTCGCCGAGCGGCGGCCCGCACCCGCCGAGGTCTACCCCGTACCGGAGGTGCCCGCCGGCGCCGCCGGCCCCGGCGACCGCTCCGCCCGTACCCCGGTGCTGTCGGTGACCGGCCTCGGAAAAACGTTCCCTCTCCTCAAGGGCACGGTGTTCAAGCGCAAGGTCGGCGAGGTGTACGCGGTGGACGGCGTCGACCTGGACCTACGGGAGGGCGAGACCCTCGGCCTGGTCGGGGAGTCCGGCTCCGGAAAGTCCACCACGCTGTTCGAACTGCTGCGGCTCGGCGCCCCCGAGACCGGCCGGATCGAACTGCTCGGCCGGGACACCGCCGCCCTCACCCGGGCCGAGGCCCACCGGCTCCGCGCCCAGCTGCAGATCGTCTTCCAGGACCCGATGGCCAGCCTCGACCCCCGGATGCCGATCGGCGACATCGTCGCCGAACCGCTGCTGGCCCAGCGCGCCCCGCGCGAGGAGATCGCCCGCCGGGTGCCCGAGCTGCTGCGCCAGGTCGGCCTCGACCCGGAGCACACCGTCCGCTACCCGCACCAGTTCTCCGGCGGCCAGCGCCAGCGCGTCTCGATCGCCCGGGCGCTCGCCGTACGGCCCAGACTGCTGGTGCTGGACGAACCGGTCTCCGCGCTGGACGTCTCCATCCAGGCCGGGGTGCTCAACCTGCTGCAGAGCCTCAAGGCCGAGCTGGGCCTGTCCTACCTGTTCGTCTCGCACGACCTCTCGGTGATCCGGCACCTCGCCGACCGGGTCAGCGTGATGTACCTCGGCCGGACGGTCGAGCAGGGCGAGGTCTCCGCCGTCTTCGACCACCCCCGCCACCCGTACACCCGCGCCCTGCTCTCCGCCGTCCCGCTCCCCGACCCCGCCGCCGAGCGCGCCCGCGACCGCATCCTGCTGGCCGGCGACCCTCCCCCGCCCACCGAGCGCCGCACCGGCTGCGTCTTCCGCAGCCGGTGCCCGCGCTACGCCGCGCTCACGGCCCCGGCTGACCGGGCCCGCTGCGAGCGGGAGCGCCCCGCCCTGGTCGGCGGCACCCCGGGCGCGGACCAGCAGGCGGCCTGCCACTTCCCGGACCCCGGAAGCGGCCACATGGAGTGATCACTCGAACACGATTCGGCGGATCCTGTCGGCGCCGTGTAATGTCTTCGACGTCAGCAGGCGCCGCTAGCTCAGTTGGTTAGAGCAGCTGACTCTTAATCAGCGGGTCCGGGGTTCGAGTCCCTGGCGGCGCACATGGCAAGGTCTCAGGCCGTCCACTCCGGTGGACGGCCTGAGGCGTTTTCCGGCCCGGGTGAGTCGGCCCCGCGCCCCCTGCGGTGACGCTTCGACGGCGCCTCGACGGCGCCTCAGCGGGTGTCGAGCACCGCCGAGGCGACCGCGTCCGGGCGGTCGAACATCACCAGGTGCCCGGCCGGGGCGGTGATGCGGAAGTCCGCCCCCAGCAGGGCCGCCAGCTCCCGCTGCCGGGCCAGCCAGTCCTCGGTGCGGCGGGTCCGGCAGCCGTCGTCGGCGGCCAGCACGGTGATCGGCAGGTCCTCGGCCAGCGGCCTGGTGCGCCGCAGCCCGTCCAGTTCGGCGGCCGTGTCGAGGTAGCGGACGTTCTCCCGCAGCATCGCGCGCAGGGCCCGCCCGGTGCGGTAGCAGTGCCGGACCAGCGGCGCCGGGGCGAGGTCCTCGCGGCGGACGGTGGACAGCCGGGCCGTGGTCCGTCGGATGGTCGGGCCCAGCAGGTAGGGCACGGCGAGGGCGGTGGCGGCTCCGGCCACCGCCCGGGCCGCCAGGTCGCGCGCGCCGGGCGCCGGGTACGGCCGGGGCCGCGCCTCCATGCTGCCGTCCACCAGCACGAGTCCCGCGGTGCGCTCGGGGTGCAGCCGGGCGAAGGCCTCGGCGTGGAAGCCCGCGAGCGAGTGCCCGACCACCGTGCAGGGCTCCCGCAGCCCGAGGCCGTCCAGCACCGCCCGTATTCGCCCGGCCTCGCCGGCCGCCGTCGGGGCGGGCCGGCCGGTGGCGGGTTCGGCGGCGCTCAGCCCGTAACCGGGCCGGTCGAAGCGGACCACGGTGCGGTAGGGCGTGAGGAAGGGGACGACCAGGTCCCAGTCGAACCAGCTGCTGCCGAGGCCGCCGGAGAGCAGGCAGACCGGGCCGCTGCCCTCGGTGCGGACGTGCAGCGGGACGCCGTCGATGCGCAGGAAGCGCGCCCGGTCGCCGGTCCGCGCTCCGGGGGCGCTCATGTCGGCCTCCGGCCCCGGGACGGCCCGGCAGGGCGGTGCCGCGGCATGGCGTCCTCGTGCGTCCGGCCGGAGGGGTCCGACACGTGCGGGGTGTCCGGGGCGTCCGGGGCGTCCGGGGCGTCCGGCGTATCCGGCGCGTCCGATGGATCCGGGGTGTCCGGGGCGTCCGTACGGGCGGAGTGGGCGATGCCCAGGGCCAGCAGACCGAGCCAGATCGCGACCAGCAGCACCTGCAGCCGCTGCCCGGCCCCGAGCGCCCAGGTGCCACGCCCGGCCTGGAAGGCGGCGATCGAGGCGAGGCTCCAACCGGTGGCGAGCAGCTCGGCGCCCAGCAGCCAGGGCCCGAACCGGCGGACCGGCGGCCACCAGCGGTAGCGCCGGGCGGCCACGGTGAGCGAGACGAGCGCGGTGAGCGCCCCGGCCATGGCGAGGCTGCTGGTGACGGCGTGCGCGGTGTGGGTGGCGGGGACGAGCCCGGCGGTCTCCCGGACGGCGCACATCTCGTCGCTGGTGGGGGCGCAGCTGAGCGGCAGCCGGGAGTCGGCGGCGGTCGCGGCGCCGAACAGGGCCAGCGCGGACCAGCCGGCCAGCGCCCAGCGGTGCCGCCGGGAGGCCCCGGCCTGCCCGGTGGCGAGGGCGGTGCCGGCGGCGGCGAGCAGGCAGAGCCCGGCGGCGAGGTCGGTGGCCCGGAACAGGCCGCCCAGCGGCTGGTCCTCGGCGGCGAGTTCGCTGATGTACGCCTGCACCGGGTCGAGCCCGGTGCTCAGCACGACCTCCAGCACCCAGGCGGTGTACGCCACGGCGCTGAGCAGCAGCAGGGTGGCGGCCGTCGTCCGCGCGGCGCGGTGTCCTGGCTGGGGGCTGGGCACCGTTCCACCCTAACCAGCGGTGAACTCCACACCAACCGGAAGGAAAGGTGCGGATCGGGCGCCGGCCGCCGGGGTGGTTCGAGGCACCCCTCGGAAGCGTGTATTGTTTTCCAGGTCAGCAGGCGCCGCTAGCTCAGTTGGTTAGAGCAGCTGACTCTTAATCAGCGGGTCCGGGGTTCGAGTCCCTGGCGGCGCACAGACAGTTGGGGAGCCTCTCGCAACAGCGAGAGGCTCCCTGATTTTTTGGCCTCCGACGTCCGATTTGCGTGTGATGTCGGTCTCGATTGGCGATCCGCCGGAGCCATCCGGCCCGGTCTGCTCGTCCAGGGCAGTAGAACCGGAATCGGGACAAAGGTCCCCAACCGCCGATGTCCCCGTCCGTGCCGGCTGCGTCGACGCACCCGCAGGAAAGGCCGCGCTTTGTCCAGAAACGCCCAGAGCGGCCGTCGTACGCCGTCGATCAGCCTCCGCCCGGTCAAGCGGTTCAAGCGCTCCACCGGCCCGGTCGGCGGGTCCGGTGGGCCCGGCGGGTCCGGCGGCAAGAAGGCGCGCCGTCCCAGGCGCACCGGCTGGCGCAGGCTGATACCCACCTGGCGGATGACCCTGCTCGGTTTCGGCTCGGCACTGCTGCTCGGCATCGGCCTGTTCGCGCTGGGGATCGCCCTGGTGAAGGTGCCGGACGCGCACGCGGCCGCGACCGCCCAGAGCAACACCTGGCTCTACTCGGACGGTTCGGTGCTCACCCGCACCGGCCAGACCAACCGGCAGAACGTCGGCCTGGACAAGGTCTCCCCCGCCGCCCAGCACGCGGCGCTGGCCGCCGAGGACCGGAACTTCTACAACGAGGGCGCGGTCAACGTCCAGGGCCTGGCCCGGGCCGCGATCAACACCGCCAAGGGCCAGGGCACCCAGGGCGGCTCCACCATCACCCAGCAGTACGTGAAGAACACGTACCTGAACCAGAAGCAGTCGATCACCCGCAAGGTGAAGGAACTGTTCATCGCCATCAAGGTGGACGCCACCGAGAGCAAGGACGAGATCCTCTCCGGCTACCTGAACACCTCCTACTACGGCCGCGGCGCCTACGGCATCCAGGCCGCCGCCCAGGCGTACTTCGGCGTCGACGCGTCCGCCCTCAACGCCGCCCAGGGCGCCTACCTGGCCACCCTGCTGAACGCCCCGAGCGCCTACGACGTCGCCACCGCGACCGCGGCGGGCAAGCAGAACGCCGTCAACCGCTGGAACTACGTGCTCGACGGCATGGTCAAGGAGGGCTGGCTCTCCGCGGAGGAGCGGGCCGGGACCACCTTCCCCGACGTCCGGGACCCGCAGCCCAACCCGGGTCTGTCCGGCCAGGCCGGCTACCTGGTCGACGCGGCCACCCAGTACCTCACCTCCAACGGGGTGATCAGCGAGACCGAGCTGGCCAAGGGCGGCTACACGATCAAGCTGAGCATCGACCCGGCCCGCCAGCAGGCCCTCCAGGACTCCGTCCAGGCCCAGCTGCACGACACCCTGAGCCCGGACAAGCGGAAGAAGGACGCGGCCGCCCAGGCCGGCGCCGCCTCCGTCGACCCGAAGACCGGTGCGGTCGTCGCCCTGTACGGCGGCGTCGACTACGTGAAGCACTACGTGGACAACGCCACCCGGCGCGACTACCAGGCCGGCTCGACCTTCAAGGCGATCGCGCTGGCCGCCGCCCTCGAGAACGACGCCAAGACCCAGGACGGCCGCACCATCACCCCGAACACGGTCTACGACGGCACCAGCGGCCGGAAGGTCCGCGGCGGCAAGGGCACCCCGTACGCGCCGCCGAACGAGGGCGACAGGAGCTACGGCCAGATCAGCCTCCAGCAGGCCACCGACTGGTCGGTCAACTCGGCCTTCGCGCAGCTCGCGCAGGACACCGGGCTGCAGAAGGTCAAGGACACCGCCGTCGCGCTGGGCCTGCCCGGCAACACCCCGGGCCTCGACCCGGTGCCGTCCATCCCGCTGGGCGCGGCCACCCCGAGCGTGCTCGACATGGCGGGCGTGTACGCCACCCTGGACAACGGCGGCAGGCAGATCACCCCGTGGCTGGTCCAGGCGGTGGACCGCGAGGGCGAGAACGTCGCGCTGCCCGCGCACAAGACCACCCAGGCGATCAGCGAGGACACCGCCAACGAGGTCACCTCGATGCTCCAGGGCGTGGTGAGCGACCCGGGCGGCACGGGCTGGCGGGCGAAGGCGCTCGGCCGACCGGTGGCGGGCAAGACCGGCACCACCGACGACCAGAAGTCGGTCTGGTTCGTGGGTTACACCCCCGAACTGGTCACCTCGGTCGCCCTGTTCGGGCAGGACCCGGGCAACGGCTCCCAGGTCAGCCTGAGCGGCGTCGGCGGCATCGACGGCGCGGCCGGCGGCCAGTACCCGGCCCAGATCTGGACCAGCTACATGAAGGCCGCGCTCAAGGGCCAGCCGGTCGGCGACTTCCCGACCCCGGCCGGCGGCGCCTCCACGGGCGCCACCGACCTGCCGACCGCCCCGAGCACGCCGAGCAGCGCCCCGACCACGAGCGCGCCCACCGGCGCTCCGAGCACCGGCCCCACCACGGCGCCGGGCGACGGCTCGACCCCGTCGGGCGGCACGGACGGCGGCGCGACCACCGCCCCGACGCCTCCCCCGACCGAGCCCACCACCCAGCCGACCCGGCCGCCCCGGCCCACCTCGCGGCCGACGCCGACCACCCAGCCGACCACGGCCCCGACCACGCAGCCGACCGCCCCGACCAACGGCGGGACGGACGCGCTCGTGGGGGCGGGGGCTGGGGCTGGGGCGTCGGGCGGGTCCAGGGGCTGACGGGCGGGTCCGGACACGTCGGAGCCCTGGGGCCCCGGGAGCCTTGAGGCTCTCGGGGCCCCGGGCGTTCCGGGGCCGTGGGAGCTTCGGGAGCCCTCGGAGCCCCGGGTCTTGCCGGATCGGGTGATTGCGCCATGACGCACAGGTACGGGCAGGACCGAATGACGGAATGGCGCCTTACCCGATCATCGGTATGACTGTCAGAATGCGGCCGTGCACAGATCAACGGCCTCGCCCACCCTCCCTTCGGGCAGAACCCTCGGCCTCGGCCTCGCCCTGGTCTCCGCCGTCGCCTTCGGCGGCTCCGGCACCGCGGCCAAGCCTCTGATAGAGGCCGGACTCTCCCCGCTGCACGTGGTGTGGCTCCGGGTCACCGGCGCGGCGGTGGCACTCCTCCCCATCGCCTACCGGCACCGGGACGCCGTACTGCGCCGCCCCGGCCTGCTGCTCGGCTTCGGCCTGCTCGCCGTGGCCGGCGTCCAGGCCTGCTACTTCGCGGCGATCTCCCGCATCCCGGTCGGCGTCGCCCTGCTCATCGAGTACCTCGGGCCGCCGCTGCTGATCGGCTACGTCAAGTTCGTCCAGCGCAAGCCGATCACCCGCGGCGCGGCCATCGGCGCCGGCGTCGCGGTGGCCGGGCTGGCCTGCGTGGTCGAGGTCTGGAACGGTCTGAGCTTCGACGCGCTGGGCGTGCTGTTCGCCCTCGGCGCGGCCTTCTGCCAGGTCGGCTACTTCGTGCTCGCCGACGCCGGCCGGCACGGCGACCGGCCGGTCGACCCGCTCGCCGTCAGCGCGTTCGGGCTGCTCGTCGGCGCCGTGCTGCTCACCGCCCTCACGCGGCCCTGGCAGGCCGACTGGAGCAAGCTCGGCGGGTCGGTGGTGATGAACGGGCACTCCCTGCCGGCGTTCCTCCCGGCCGTGTGGATGGTCCTGATCGCGACCGTGCTCGCCTACCTCACCGGGGTGATCTCGGTCGGCTACCTCTCGCCGCCGATCGCCGGGGTGGTCGCCAACCTGGAGGCGGTGGTCGCCACCGTGACGGCCTGGGTGCTGCTCGGCGAGCACCTCGGACTGCCGCAGATCGCGGGCGGCCTGCTGGTGCTGACCGGCGCCTTCGCGGCGCAGGCGAGCAAGCCCGCGGAGGCGGGGGCGGACACGGGGGCCAGCCCAGGGGCGGACAGGGGGGCGGGCTCGGGGACTGACTCCGGGGCCCGCGACCGGGTGACCGCCGAGCGCGGGGTCAGCGGCCGGTCCAGCCGAACCAGTCGAGGTGATTGAGCGGCCACACGACGGCCGACACCGGGCCGACCACGTTGTCCACCGGCACGGCGCCGCCACCCGGGCCGTGCTGGTGGAAGCGGGAGTCCGCGGAGTCGCTGCGGTGGTCGCCCTCGACCCAGACGTAGCCCGCGGGCACCTTCACCGGCCCGAAGTCCATCCCGGCGCAGGAGTCGTCCCCGGGGTGCAGGTACGGCTCGTCGAGCTTCCGCCCGTCGACGGTCAGCGTGGTGCCCTGGCACTGCACGGTCTGACCACCGGTCGCGATGACCCGCTTGACCAGGTAGTTGTCGTCCTTCGGCGGCACAAGGCCGACGAAGCTGAGCACCGAGCTCATGGTGTTGGTGAACGGGTTGGGGTCGGCGGGCTGCGGCGGCAGCCAGCCCCCCGGGTCCTTGAACACCACCGGCTGCCCCTGCTCCGGCTCCCAGCCGGTCAGCGGCGCCAGCTTGTTCACGCCGACCCGGTCGCCGATCCGCAGGGTGTTCTCCATCGAGCCGGACGGGATGGTGAACACCTGGAACAGACAGGTCTTGATCAGCAGCGCGACCACCAGGCCGACCGCCGCCATCACCGGAAGCTCGATCCACCACGGCCGCGGCCGCCGGCCCGGGCGGCGGGCCGTACCGCCACGCGAACCGCGCGCCCGACGGCGGGCCTCGGCGCGGCCGTCGGACGCCCCGTGGACGTCCGACGCGGTACCGCTGGGCGCTCCGGCTCCGCTGGGCGTTTCGGGCAGGTTCACCGCCATCGTCGCTGCTCCACCTCTCCGGCTGGGGAAACCTGCACGCTACGCCAACCGTGGAGCCTGACGAAATCGGTCATTTAGCCGCCGCCGACATCTCCGGGTGTCCCGGAGCCGCTCGGGCCCGGGTTTCAGGAGCGGGCGATGGCCTCGTGGTGGCGGATGACCTCGGCGATGATGAAGTTCAGGAACTTCTCCGCGAAGACCGGGTCCAGCTTCGCACCCGCCGCCAGCTCCCGCAGCCGCTTGATCTGGTCCCGCTCGCGCGCCGGGTCGGCCGGCGGCAGCTTGTGCTCGGCCTTGAGCCGGCCGACCTTCTGGGTCGCCTTGAAGCGCTCGGCCAGCATGTGGACCACCGCGGCGTCGATGTTGTCGATGCTCTCGCGCAGGCTGGTCAGCTCGGCCCGTACGGCGTCGTCGATCCCCTCGGACGAGCCGGCGTCGGGGGTCGTGGAGTGGTCCGTCATCGGGGCGGCTCCCGGTGTCTGGAGTGGGCGCCCGGCCGTACGGCGGCCGGGCTCGGGCCCGGGCAAATCTAACAGGGCCCCCGCCCGGGCCCCGCACTGTCGGACGGAACCGTCCACGATCCGGACAGCGGGCCGGGACCGCCCGCCGGCGCCGGGACCGACCGACTGCCCTGACCGACCGACCCGACCGACCGCTACGGCCGACGGCTGCGGCGTGACGCGCCGGGACCGGGGCGGGCTCTGGCCGTAGGCTGGGGCACGCATGACCGGAAGTGACCGCTCGAACACTCCCTCAGCACTGGAGGAACCGATCGTGGCAACCACCCGCACCGCCACCACCGCGTGGGAGGGCAACCTCCTCGACGGCAAGGGACTGGTGACCTTCGCCTCGTCCGGGATCGGCGAGTACCCCGTCTCCTGGCCGTCCCGCGCCGAGGCACCCAACGGCAAGACCAGCCCCGAGGAGCTGATCGCGGCCGCCCACTCCGCCTGCTTCTCGATGGCCCTCTCGCACGGCCTGACCGGCGCCGGCACCCCGCCCACCAAACTGGACACCCGGGCCGACGTGACCTTCCAGCCCGGCACGGGCATCACCGGCATCCACCTGACCGTCGTCGGCGACGTCCCCGGACTGGACGAAGCCGGCTTCGTGAAGGCCGCCGAGGACGCCAAGGCCAACTGCCCGGTCAGCCAGGCCCTGACCGGCACCACCATCACCCTCTCGGCCTCCCTGGCCTGAGCCGCGCCCTCCTCTACTCTCCTCTTCTCCTCTCTCCCCTTCTTTCTTCCCTCCCGCCCCTCGGTCCCTGCCCCTCGGCTCCCGTCCCGCTCCGGACAGCTTCCGTCCCGCTCCGGACAGCTTCCGGCGCGCGACCGGCGCCCAGGGGCGCGGCTTCGGCGCACACGCCCCTGGTGCACATCATGTGATGTACACCAGGGGCGTCTGCACGTACCGCCATTCATGATCACAAAGCGGGCGAATCACCCTGGCGGCGGTCACCGCGTGTTGCCATCCCGGCCTATGATCGGCCGCAGCGCCCTGTCCTTCAGGCGGGTCCCCGCGCGCCGCCACCCCACGACGGGCGGCCCCCGCAGCGGACCGACTCCGAGGACCACGACAGAGTGCGGAGCCGGCCGCCGGGTCCCGACTGGCCGGCCGGACCATCGTCAAGCGTCAGCAGCGGACGGGAGCATGCCGTGCCGGGCCAGAACGAGGGGGCCGACGCACACCACCCCGGCGTGCGGCACACGGAATCACCGCGCCACCGCCACCTCGCCTCACCGGTCCTGGAACCGGCTGCCGGATCCCACGGCGGGTCCGTCCCCGGAGCCACGGGTGCCCCAGCGGGAGCCGGCACCGTCTACGGGACCCTCGCGGAACCCGACCTGCTGCTCTGCCCCACCTGCTCGGCCCCGCTCACCGGCGACACCCACCGGGACCGGTGGCTCACCGGCGGCACCGGCCGGGCCGACGGCCGTACGGACCGAGAGGGCGACGGCACCGGCCTGGAGGGCAGCGGTCCCGGTGGGGCGGACACCGGTACCGGTCGGGAGGGCATCGGCGCCGACCGGCTGCTGGCCGCGCTGCGGGCCAGCGAGTCCCGGTTCCGGGCCGCCTTCTGCGACGCCGTCATCGGCATGGCCCTGATCGACGCCGAGGACCGCATCATCGAGGTCAACCCCGCCTTCGCCGCCCTGATCGGACGGGGCGTCGGCGACCTGGTCCGCACCCACCTGCACGAGATCATCGACCCGGAGGGCATGCCGGACCGGCTCTTCGCCGAACTCGTCCGCGGGGAGCGGGAACGGTTCCGCGTGGAAAAGCTGCTCAAGCACCGTGAGGGTCACACCGTCTGGAGCAAGGTCACCGTCTCGCTGATCCGGGACGGCGCCGGTGATCCGCTCTACACCCTCGCGCTGGTGGAGGACATCACCGAACAGCGCCGGCTCGGCGACCGGCTGGAGTACCAGGCCCTGCACGACCCCCTGACCCGGCTGCCCAACCGGGCGTACTTCTTCGAGCGGCTCGACGCCGCCTGCCTCGCACCGACCGACCAGCCCGGCCCGGTCGCCGCCGCCACAGCCGCCACGGACGAACGCCGGGTCGGGGTCTGCTACCTGGACATCGACGGCTTCGCGGCGATCAACGAGGCGCTCGGCCACCACATCGGCGACCAGCTGCTGATCGCCGTCGCCACCCGGCTGCGGCGCGGGTTCGACGGGCGCGACACCCACCTGGTGGCCCGGATGGGCGGCGACGAGTTCGCCGTCCTGGTCACCGACAGCCTGGGCAGCGAGCAGCTGACCGAGCTGGCCGCCCGGATCCTGGAGGCGCTGGAACGTCCCTTCGATGTCGCCGGGCACCGGTTGGTGATCACCGCCAGCGTGGGCGTGGTCGAGCGGTCCGTGCACGAGACCACCCCGACCGACCTGGTCAAGGACGCCGACGCCACGCTCTACTGGTCCAAGGCCGACGGCCGCGCCCGCTGGACCCTCTACGACCCGGACCGCGGCGCCCACCAGCTCACCCGGCAACTGCTCGCCACCTCGCTGCGCCCGGCCCTGGAGCGCGGCGAGTTCACCATCGAGTACCAGCCGCTGGTCGGCCTGGCCGACGGCGCGGTGCACGGCGCCGAGGCACTGGTCCGCTGGCGCCACCCCCGTTACGGGACGCTCTCCCCGGACCGCTTCATCCCGCTCGCCGAGGAGACCGGCGCGATCGTGCCGCTCGGGACCTGGGTGCTGGAGGAGTCCTGCCGCCAGGCCCGGCAGTGGCTCGCCGAGTTCCCCGAGACCGAGACCTTCGTGAGCGTCAACCTGGCCGCCCGCCAGATCTGGGACTCCGACATCGTCGCCGACGTCGCCCGGGCCCTCGAACGCACCGGCCTGCCGGCCCGGCTCCTCCAGCTGGAGATCACCGAGAGCGCCCTGCTCGGCCCCGGCGGCCGCCCGCTCCAGGCCCTCCAGGCGCTCGCCGACATGGGCGTGCGGATCGCGATCGACGACTTCGGCACCGGCTACTCCAACCTGGCCTACCTCTCCCGGCTGCCGGTGCACGTGCTCAAGCTCGACGGCACCTTCATCGAGGGCTTCCGCGAGCCCGCCCCGACGGACCGCCCCGGCCGCCCGGAACTCGGCGCCCGCCGCAGCGACGCGGACGAGCAGATCGTCGGCGCGATGGTGCAGCTCGCCCACACCCTCGGCCTGACCGTCACCGCCGAGGGCATCGAGAGTGCCGCCCAGGCCGAGCGCCTGCGGCTGACCGGCTGCGACACCGCCCAGGGCTGGTACTTCGCCCGCCCCGGCGAGGCCGAACTGGTCGCGGCCATACTCCGCGAGGGCCGCCCCGCCCTGGGCCGCCGGTAGCCCGCCGGTAGCTGATGGGCCCGGGGAACGGGGAGCCGGGGGCTGAGGGCTGGACAGACCGAGTGCGCGGACCGCCACCGTGTGGACCGTGCCCCGCCGGCCGGTCAGGCCGTCGCCGTCACGCGGCACCCCTCGGCGATCAGGCCGTCGCCGTCAGGCCGTACGCCTCGGCGATCAGGCCGTAGGAGCGCAGGCGGGCCTCGTGGCCGTGGATGTGCGAGGTGACCATCAGCTCGTTCACGCCGGTCCGCTTGCGCAGTGCCTCCAGTCCGTCGGCGACCCGGCCCGGGTCGCCGAGCACGACGTTGTCGAGCCAGCTGTCGATGAAGTCCGCCTCGACCGGGCTGTACGGGTACTCCTCGGCCTCCTCCGGGGTGGGGATCGGGCCGGGGTTGCCGCGCCGCAGGCGGAGCATGCCGAGGGCCGCGGAGCGGGCGAGGCGCCGGGCCGAGGGCTCGTCGGCGGCGGCGACCGCGCTCACGCCGATCAGCGCGTACGGCTCGGCGAGCACGGCGGAGGGGCGGAAGGACGACCGGTAGAGGTCCAGCGCCGGGAGGGTGTTGGCGCTGCTGAAGTGGTGGGCGAAGGCGAACGGGAGGCCGAGGCGGCCCGCCAGCTGGGCGCTGAAGCCGGAGGAGCCGAGCAGCCAGACCGGCGGGCGGCCCTCGCCCTTGGGGACGGCGGTCAGCCGGGCGTACGGGTGGCCGTCCGGGAAGTCGCCGTCGAGGAAGTGGGTCAGCTCGGCGAGCTGCTGGGGGAAGTCGTCCGCGCCTTCGGTGAGGCCTCGGCGCAGCGCCCGGGCGGTGGCCGGATCGGTGCCCGGGGCGCGGCCGAGTCCGAGGTCGATCCGCCCGGGGTGCAGGGCCTCCAGCAGGCCGAACTGCTCGGCGATGGCCAGCGGGGCGTGGTTGGGGAGCATGACGCCGCCGGAGCCGAGCCGCAGCGTCGTGGTGTTGGCCCCGAGGTGGGCGAGCAGGACGGCCGGGGTGGAACTGGCCACCCCGGGCATGCCGTGGTGCTCGGCCACCCAGAAGCGGTGGTAGCCCCACTGCTCGGCCTTGCGGGCCAGTTCGGTGGTGGCGGCGAGGGCCTCGGCGGGCGTGTGGCCGACGCCGACGGTGGCCAGGTCGAGGATCGAGAGCGGAGCGGGTGCCGTTCCGCGGGCGGTGCCCCGGATCGCCGCGCCGGCCGCCGGCCCGGTTCCGTGCTCCTGCTGGTCCTCGGTGGTCATCCCGTCCGCCCTCCTGGCTGCCGTCCTTGAGCCGGCCGTCCTTGAGCCGGCCGTCCTGGAGCCGGCCGTCGTGGCGACCGCGCGGCCCGGGTGGGCCCGCCGGTCGCTGTCGCCGACCGGGGTCAACCACGGCCGGCGGCCCGCTGTTCCCGCCCCTGGGGTGCCGTCCGGCCAGGGTCCAGGTGGATTTCGGCCATTTCGCGCCAAGTCCGACCGACCCTTCGACTGACGCAGAGCCAGCGGGCGAACACGGCTGGCGACTTCCCGCCAGCGCCGGAAGTCGCCAGTGCCGGTGCTCGCGGCGGGGGCCGATGTCCGGCAGGCTGGGGACCAGGAGCGGGTCGCCGGAGCGGGATCCGCACTCCACCAGCAAGATCGTCGGGCTGGACCAGCACCGGACGATCACTGCGAGCCCTCGGCGCGGCACCCCGCCCCGGGGGCTCGTTCGGGTTCCGGCGGCCTTCCGCCCCCGGGTGCCGCACGCCCCGGACGGCCCGGACGCACGGTTCGCCACCTCGCGGCGCGGCCGGAATCAACAGCCGTGATCCATCCCATACCGGGGTGCTTCATGCCATGAAAGGTCGAGGCGCTAGCGTTGACCCCTGCAGCCACCTGCTCCTCCGGGAGGCGTGGAGGGAGTAAAGGGCCTTGAACTTCGTGGCGGCGATCGGATCCTCGTGGATCTGCGCGCTGGCGCTCGTCGCCGTGCTCGGTGACGCACTCCTTCCGTTCATCCCGAGCGGGACCCTGGTCATCCTGGCCGTGCTCAAGACCTCCCAGGTCAACGGCGCGCCCCTGATGCTCGGACTGGGCGTGGCGCTGGCCTCCTTCCTGGGCGACCTCCTACTGCTCAACCTGGCCCGGCGCGGTGCCCCGGTGCTGCACCGCCGGCTCGCCCGGCGCCCCAAACTGGCGGCCAGCGTGACCCGGGTCCAGGAGGCCCTGATCGAACGCCCCCACGGGACGGCCGCCGCGATGGTGGTGATCGCGCGGTTCGTCCCGGCCGGGCGGACCGTCCTCGACCTGGCCATCGGCCACTCCCCCGCCCATCCGCACCGGTTCCTGCACTGGTCGGCGCTGGCGGCGATGGTCTGGGCCGCCTACATCGTGACGCTGGGCTGGCTGAACAGCCACTGGTTCAACACCGCCTGGCTGAGCCTCGTGGTCTCCTGCGCGGCGGCCACCGCCATCAGCACCGCGATCGCGCGCATGGTGCGCCGCACCCGCCGGCTCGCCGCGCTCTGACGGTCCGCCCGGCAGCCGTCGCCGACCGACCGGCCCGTCCACTTCCGGCCGGCCCCGCTCCTTTCCGGCCGATCCGCTCCGCCGCTCCGCCCGTTCCGTCCGGCAGTGCCCCTTGGCGGGCCTCGGGCCGCCCCAGCCCAGCAAGGGGCAAAAGTTTTCCCAAAAGGGCGACCAACCGGGCCGAACGCAGACGAACTCCACCGGAGTGCGAGCCGACCGGCGGTACCGTACTGACCGGGCCGCAAGGGGTGGGAAGCGTCACAGGACGGCAACAGTCGACGCATCCCCGCAGCCCAGCCGGTCATGCCCGGCGTGTTGAGAGTCGTCAGCGCTCGGCGACCTTGGTGACCGCTGTGGCGACATGACAAGCTAACGGCGAAATAATCATCAATTGCCCGATTTGACCGGTGCGGCTGCGGGCCGCCCTCACCACCGGCGTCGGCACCCAGGGGAGACCATGACCAGCATCTCGCGCAGGACGGTGCTCAGTGCGACCGCGGCGACCGCGGCCCTCGGCGCGGTCACAGCCTGTTCCAGCGGCGGATCCGGTTCGGGCGGAAAGGGCTCCCCCTCCGTCTCCCAGGATTCCGGCGGCGCGAGCACGCCCCAGGGCGGCACCACCGACCCCACCCGGGCGGTGGTGCCCAAGGGCACCCCGATCGGCGACGGCTCCAACGCGGACACCGGCCCGCAGCCGAACCAGCCCAAGCCCGAGAAGCTCAAGCCGGGCGAGCGGCCGCCGCAGTTCGTGGTCTTCTCCTGGGACGGCGCGGGCGGCACCGAGGACGGCCAGTTCCCCCGCTTCCTGAAGCTGGCGGAGCAGTACAAGGCCACGATGACCTTCTTCCTCTCGGGCATCTACGCCCTGCCCAAGGGCAAGGCCGACCTGTACCACCCGCCGAAGCACTCGGTCGGCGCCTCCGACATCCCGTACCTGTCGGACGGCGCGGTGAAGAGCACGCTCAAGCTCATCAGCCAGGCCTGGCTGGCCGGGCACGAGATAGGCACCCACTTCAACGGGCACTTCTGCTCCAGCCGTCCGGACAAGAACGGGGTCAACGTGTGGACCCCCGAGGACTGGCAGAGCGAGATCGACCAGGCGATCGGCTTCGTCACCCAGTGGCGGACCAACACCGGCTTCACCGACGTCGACCCGCTCCCCTTCGACTACAAGAAGGAGCTCATCGGCGGCCGCACCCCGTGCCTGGAGGGCCAGAAGGCGCTGCTGCCGACCATCGCCAACCTGGGCTGGAAGTACGACGCCAGCTCCTCGGGCGGCCTCCAGATATGGCCGCAGAAGGTGCAGGACGGCAAGATCTGGGACTTCCCGCTGCAGTCCATCCCGTTCCCCGGGCACACCTTCCAGGTCCTGTCGATGGACTACAACATCCTGGCCAACCAGTCCAAGGGCAGCACCAAGGGCGACCCGGCCATGTACGGCGAGTGGCGCACCCAGGCCGCCAACTCCTACCTGGCGGGCTTCGAGCGGGCGTACAACAGCAACCGCGCGCCGTTCTTCGTCGGCAACCACTTCGAGCAGTGGAACGGCGGCATCTACATGGACGCCGTCGAGGAGGCCCTCAAGGCCATCGCGGGCAAGCCCGACGTCCGGCTGGTCTCCTTCAAGCAGTTGGTCGAGTGGCTGGAGGTGCAGGACCAGTCCACCCTGCGCAAGCTGCGCTCGCTCAACGTCGGCCAGGCGCCGGCCGGCGGCTGGGAGAGCTTCCTCGGCACGGCGGGCTGACGCCCCGCGCCGAGGGGCGGACGCCCTTGGCGCCGCCGGCGGCCGGCGGGGGTTCGGCCCCCGCCGGCCGTTGTCGTCCCGGTCGGCTCCCGGGGTCGGGCGGCTACCCGGCGGCGGGCGGCTAGCCGGCGGCAGGGGCGTCCGCGAGCAGGGTGCGGACGATGCGGTCCGCCCCGGCCTCACCCCAGAGGATCGAGTAGTGGTTGGTGCCCGGCACCGGCACGGCGGACACCCGCTCCTGGTCCAGCCGGGCCAGCCCGATCCGCTCGTGGTCGTAGAGGCCCTGCGGCTCGTCGAACAGGCCGCGCTCGGCCCAGAGCAGGTCGGCCGGGCAGGGCAGCCGGTGCACGGCGGCTGCCGCGTCCTCGTCCAGCAGGACCTGGGCGCCGTCGGTCTGCACCGCCTCCAGCACGCAGGAGGAGCGCAGTTCGGGCTCCGTGCCGACGAGGTCGCGCTGGGTGTAGGCGTCGATCCCCTCGGTCCACTCGCCGGCGAAGGCGGGGTGGCCGCGCCAGAACTCCCGGTAGGCGTCCCGGTCCGGGAAGGTCGTGGACAGCCGGGCCAGCGCGGGGCCGAGCACGGCGGCCAGGGCGTCCTCCTCGCGAACGCCCTGCGGCAGCGGGAAGGTGACCGCTCCGTCGACCAGCAGGACGCGACGGACCAGCTCGGGGTGCCGGACGGCGGCCAGCGCGGTGACCCAGGCCCCCATCGAGTGGCCGACCACCGTGACGGGCCCCGAGCCCAGGGCGCCGATCAGCGCGGCCACGTCGTCGGCGTGCCGGGCCAGCCCGTACGGTCCGGCGACCGAGCGGCTCGCGCCGCGGCCCCGCAGGTCGGGCGCGAGCAGGGTGACCCGACCGGCGAGCCGGCGGGCGACCTCGTACCAGGCGAGGCCGTTGGCGGTGATGCCGTGCACCGCCACGATCGTCGGGGCCTGCGGGTCGTCGGCGGGCCAGCGCAGGACGGCGAGGTCCCCGCCGGGCACGGGGACGGTCAACTCCTCGGGCTTCAGCGGCGACTGGCTCACGCGGGGGTACCTCCGGTGGGGTGGGCGGTTCCGAGGCCGGTCGGCGCCGGAGCTGAGCGCGCGGACCGGGCGGACCGGATGCGGGCAGGCAGTCTGGCCAGGCCGCCGGGCAGCAGGTAGACCACGGCGACGAACAGGGCTCCCAGCAGGAACAGGGGTTGGGAGAGCGGCACCTTCAGCACCGCCGGCAGGTCGGCCACGGTCGACGAGTTGGCGAGGTCGCCGAGCCGGTGGCTCGCCCAGGTGTACAGCACACCACCGAGCAGTGGCCCCCAGCGGGTGCCGGAGCCGCCGAGGACGACCATGACCAGGAGCGCGAGCGTGGCGTCCGAGGTGGCGGCCTGCGGGGTGGCGCCACCGGTCAGCAGCAGGTAGACCACCCCGCCCAGGCCGGCGAGCCCGCCGGACAGCACGAAGGCGACCAACTTGTAGCCGTAGGGCCGCAGTCCGAGCACCTCGACCCGGCGCTCGTTCTCCTTGATGCCCTCCCAGACCCGACCCATGGGCGACTTGACGGCCCAGTGGACCGCGGCGACCGTCAGCACCAGGTAACCGACGGCGATCCAGTAGAGGTTGGCGGTGTTCTCGATCCCGAGCAGACCGGAGGGCAGCAGCTCGGCCGGGGCGGAGCGGCCCTCCTCGCCACCGGTGGCGCCACCGGGGTTGCGCTGGACGAGGATCGAGCCGGCCTGGGCGAAGGCGAGGGTGACCATGGAGAAGCCGATACCGGTGACACGCAGGCTGACCGAGCCGAGCAGCAGGGCCAGCAGAACGGAGCAGGCGACGCCGAACACCGCGGCGGCGGCGAACGGCAGTTGCAGCTCCAGCATGCCGAGGTCGGTGGCGTAGAGGCCGGTCGCGAAGTAGAGCGCGTGGCCGAAGGAAAGCAGTCCGGTCCGACCGAGCAGGAGGTCGTAACCGGTGGCGAGGCCCCCGTAGAGCAGGCACAGGGCCATCAGTTGGAGGCTTCCGGGGCTGCCGAGCGGGCCGTCGAGCAGTCCCGGGACGGGAAGCGCACTATATGGGGCGACAAGGAGCGTGATCAGCAGAGCGATCGGCCACCAGCGTAGCGCTCTGTGCACTCCTGTCCAACGAATAGTAACCGAATCACCTGTTCGAGGGATGGCGCCGGGCTCGGCCTTGTGTTCACAATGGGTCTCGGCAAGGCCGGTGTCAGTCCCCCTTGCCACAGTGGCGGTGTCGGCGGAGCTGGTGTCAGTCCCCTCTGCCGGTTTGGTGGTCACGGCAGGGCTGGTGTCAGTCCCCCCTGTCGGACGGGTGGCGCTGCGGCCGGCCGCAGGACCACCGGTGCTCGTGATCGGTGTTTCGGCGCTCACGCGAGCCTCCCGGTGAGTCCACGGGGTCGGACGAGAAGCAGCACGGCGAGCAGGACGACGACCGAGAGGTCGCCGAGCCCGGCGCCGGTGTAGTAGTTGGCGAACTGCTGGACGAGGCCGACGCCCACCGAGGCGACGGCGGCTCCGGTCACGGAGCCCATGCCGCCCATGACCACGACGACGAAGGCGAAGATGAGCAGGCCGGTCCCCTGGCCGGGGTTGACCGAACCGAAGTAGAGGCCCCCGAGGGCGCCACCGAGGGCGGCGGCAGCCCCGCCGAGGGCGAAGACGAGGGTGAACGCCTTCCGGACGTCGATGCCGAGCGCGGTGACCATCGCCCGGTCCTCGACGCCGGCCCGGACGATCAGCCCGTAGCGGGTGCGGGCGAGGAACAACCGAAGAGCGAGCAGCAGCAGGGCGGCGGCGGCCACCAGCACGAAGCGGTTGACCGGGACGGTCGCACCGAGCACGTGCCAGGTGCCGGACAGCAGCTCCGGCTGGGGGAAGGGGCGGGAGTCCGCCCCCCAGATCCCCATCAGCAGGGCGGGTACGGCGAGCCCGACCCCGACGGTGGCGAGGATCTGGTCGCGTGGGCGGCTGTAGAGGGGCCGGATCAGGAAGAGCTCCAGCAGGACGGCGGCGGCCGTTCCGACCAGGGTGCCGAACGGCACCGCGAGCCAGAAGGAGAAGCCAGCCTCGGTGCCGGCCCACCAGGTGGCATAGGCGCCGATGGAGAGCAGGGCGCCGTGCGCGAAGTTGAGCACGTCCATCAGACCGAAGATCAGTGACAGACCGGAGGCGACCAGGAAGTACAACGCACCGAGACCGAGCCCGGTACAGGAAAGGAGGACGACGGTGTCCATCAGGGCTTCACCTCGGCGGTGACGACAGGGGCGGCCGGGGAGGAGGCGGGCCGGGGCCCGCCGGCGAGCGGGTGGTGGGAGCCGACGCCGAGCAGGCGGCGGGCGGCTTCCTCGTCAGCCAACAGCTCGGCGGTGTCACCGCGGTGGGCGGTGCGGCCGTCGGCCAGGACGGCGCAGGTGCCGGCCAGCCGGCGGACGAGGGCGAGGTTCTGCTCGACCAGCAGGACGGGCACGGCCTCGGCCGCACGCGCCAGCACCTCGGCCACCTCGGCGACGATCTTCGGGGCCAGGCCCTTGGTGGGCTCGTCGGCGATGATCAACCGATTGCGGTTGAGCAGCGTCCGGCCGATCGCCACCATCTGCTGCTGGCCGCCGGAGAGCGTCCCGGCCAACTGGCCCGCCCGCTGCTTGAGTTCGGGGAAGAGCTCGTGGACGAGCGCGTAGTTCGGCTCACCGGCCTCGCCCCCGCTCCCGCTCCCGCTCCCGGCGGCGCGCTCGGCGAGGCGGAGGTTCTCGGCGACCGTCAGGCCGGCGAAGATCCCCCGGTCCTCGGGTGCGTACCCGATGCCATGCCGAACGACCAGATGCGTGGGAAGGGAGGAGAGTTCGGCGCCGGAGAGCCGGATGCTTCCGGTGCGCGGCACCAGGCCCATGACGGCCTTGACGGTGGTGGTCTTGCCAGCGCCGTTGCGGCCCAGGAGTGCGGTCACCCCGGCGGGGGCCACATCGAAGTCGACGCCGTGCAGGATGTGCAGCCCGTCGATGACCACCCGCAGATCGCGGACGGAGAGGAGGGGATCGGCAGCGGACGACGGCGAGGAGGCGGAGCGCGCCGAAGGAGAGGTGCGCTGAGCGGAGAACGGAGAGGAGGTCACAACGCCTCACCCAGGTAGGCCTGTTGCACGGTCGGGTCGGCCATCACGGCCTCGGGGGTGTCCAGGGCGAGCAGGGTGCCGTGGTGCATCACCGCGAGCCGGTCGGCCAGGCCGAGCAGGACGTCCATGTGGTGCTCGACCATCAGGACGGTCCGGCCCAGGTCGCGGTGCACGGAGCGGATCAGCTCGGTGAGAGCTGGCACCTCCTCCGCGCTGACACCGGCCATCGGCTCGTCCAGCAGGATCAGCCGGGGCTCGGAGACCAGCAGGACGGCCAGCTCCAGCTTGCGCTTCTCCCCGTGCGAGAGCGCACTGGCCAGGGTGTCCGCACGGTGGGTGAGATCGGTGCGTTCCAAGGTGTCGGCCAACTGCTGCTCGTAGCGGTCGGCGCGGCGCCAGAGCCGGTACGAGGCACGCGGCCCGGCCGCCGCCTGGGCGGCCAGGCGGACATGGTCGGCGACGGTCATCCCCGGCCAGAGGGAGGAGGTCTGGAAGGTGCGGCCCAGCCCGCGGCGGGCCCGGGCGTGCACCGCCTCGGCGGTGATGTCCGCACCGTCGAGGTAGAGGCTGCCGTGGGTCGCCGGGTAGATGCCCGAGATCAGGTTGAACAGGGAGGTCTTGCCGGCGCCGTTGGGCCCGATGAAGGCGATGAACTCGCCTTCGCCGACCGAGAAGGAGACGTCCTCGACGATCGGCACGCCACGGACGGCCCAGCCGAGCCCGTCCAGTCGCAGCACCGGAGAGGAGGACGCGGAGGAACGCACGGACGACGTGGACGCGGCGGACGCGACGGAGGAGCCGGAAGGAGTGGAGGTGGTACGGGCGGACATCGGGATCAGCCCGCCATCGGGGTGACCGGGGGTGCCGCCTCGTCCGCGGTCAGGGTCTTCTCCACCGAGGGCTTGGCGGCGGCGCCATTGCCGGTCAGTCGCACCTGGAACATCGGCTGGAGCAGGGCGTGGTCCTCGGCGCGGACCGTGGTCTTCCCCTTCACCCCGTCGAAGCTCCAGCCCTCAAGGGCCTTGACCAGGGCCGAAGTGTCGTCGGCGGAACCGTGGTTGGACTCGACGGCGTGCACGATCATCTGGGCGGCGGTGAAGCCGTCCGGGGTGAAGATGTCCGTCTTCCCCCCGGCGGCGGTGACGGCGTCGGTCATGGCCTTCTCCACCGGGGTGCCGGCGGCGCCGTCGAAGTAGTGGTTCAGGAAGGAGATCTTCTCGCCGGCCGGGCCGAACAGCGGGTAGGAGGCGGCCAGGTCGAGGCCGGTGACGACCTTGGTGTCGGCGAACACGTCCTGCTGGTTGAGCGCCGTCCACAGGGCCGAGGCGGTGTCGCCGGCCCAGGCGACGAACAGCAGGTCGGGCTTGGCGGTCTTGGCCTGGGTGGCGAAGGGGGTGAGGTCGGTGGCGCTCGGCGGGGCGAGCACCTGGTCGACCGTCGCGCCCTCGGCGCCGAGCACCGCCTTCACGGCGGCCACGTTGGCCTGGCCGAAGGCGTTGTCCTGAGCGAGCACGGTGACCTTCTTGCCCTTGGCGTCACCGACGAACGAGGCCGCGGTCTTGATGTCCTGGTAGGACTGGCGGCCGGAACGGAAGGTGTACTTGTTGAGCCCGGTGGCCTTGTCGGCCGCGGCCGGGCCGCTGATGAAGAGCACCTTGTTCTGGGCGGCGATCGGGCCGACCTGGAGGGCCACGCCGGAGGCGGTGGAGCCGGCCAGCACCTTGTAGCCCTTGCCGATCAGGTCCTTGGCGGCGGACACCGCCTTGGCCGGGTCGCCGGCGTCGTCCTGCTCCTCGAACTCGATCTTGTGTCCGTCGACCGCGCCGGTGCCCTTGGTCGCGTAGCTCAGGCCGGCCTTGAAGCCCTCCAGGTACTCCTTGCCGTAGGCGGCCAGCGGTCCGGTCTTGGAGTACACCAGGCCGACCTTGATCGGGCCCTTCGATCCACCGTCCGCCGCGCTCGTCCCGGCCGTGCCGGCCTTGGCGCAGCCCGAGGCGAGCAGGACGCAGGCCGCGAGGGCGGCGAGCTTCCGGGTCGGGCCGCCGGTCAGGGAGTCGCCCAGGCGGGCGCCGGAGGCGGTCCTGGAGGGGGCTGTCGAGCTGCGCATGGTGACCGACTCCTGAGGTGCGGCGGGGTGGATGCGGGAACCGTAGGTGTGCGGTGAGAGCAGCGACATGTGCCTGGTCGACGCATCAGCCCACCAGGATGTGGTGGCAACCGACATACCGTCGGCCGGTCGCCGTCCCCCGGGTTCACAGGTGTGGCCCACCGACACGAATCCGCGCCCACCCATGGGGGTGGCCGCCATGGCTGCGGCGGCCCCCGCCCGGTGACGGTGGAGGGGCGCGGAGCCCGTCCGGCAGCAGCCACCCCAGCGGCGCGTCCGACCCGGTCCGGCCCAGGCAGGACCCCAGCCCGGCCTGGCACGGCCGTGGGCTCCGCGCGGTTCCCGAGCCCGCCGGCCACCCCTCCCCGCCTGCCCGTCCGTCCCACCGCCTGCCCGTCCCCGCCGTCTCCTTCCTTCTGTCCCCCGCCTGCCCTCCCCGTCTCCTCCCCCTCCTCCCTTCTCCCTCCACCCCTCCGCCCTCCGTTCCTCCCCTCCTCCCACTCCCTCACGAGGTGACCCCTTGGACAAGGTCCTGGACTCCCCCGCCGACGCGGTCGGGGACATCCCCGACGGCGCGGTCCTGGCCGTCGGCGGCTTCGGCCTCTGCGGCATCCCGAGCACGCTGATCGGCGCCCTGGTGGACTCCGGTGCCACCGGACTGCGGGTGGTCTCGAACAACTGCGGGGTGGACGACTGGGGGCTGGGCCTGCTGCTGCGGGCGGGCCGGATCGCCCGGATGACCTCCTCGTACGTCGGGGAGAACAAGGAGTTCGCCCGGCAGTACCTCTCCGGCGAGCTGGAGGTGGAGCTGACCCCGCAGGGCACGCTGGCCGAGCGGCTGCGGGCGGGCGGATCCGGCATCCCGGCGTTCTTCACCCCGGCCGGGGTCGGCACCCAGATCGAGGAGGGTGGGCTGCCCTGGCGCTACGCGGCCGACGGCTCGGTGGCCCTGGCCTCCCCGCCGAAGGAGGTGCGGGAGTTCGGCGGCCGTCGGTACCTGATGGAGGAGGCGATCACGGCGGACTTCGCGCTGGTCCGGGCCGAGGTGGCGGACCGGCACGGCAACTGCGTCTTCCACGCCGCCGCCCGGAACTTCAACCCGCTCTGCGCGATGGCGGGCCGGATCACCCTGGTCGAGGCGGACCGGATCGTCGAACCGGGCGAGCTCCCGCCGGACGCGGTGCACCTGCCCGGGGTGTACGTCGACCGGGTGGTGGCCGCCGACCCCGAGGACCGCCGCATCGAGCGCCGGACCGTCCGCCCCGCACTCCAGGAGGCCTGACCCGATGCCCATCGAGACTGCCGACCCCGCCCCCGTCACGGGCACCCCCGCCGCCCCCGCCCTCGACCTGCGCAACGCCCTGGCCGCCCGCGCCGCCCGCGAGTTGCGCGACGGCCAGTACGTGAACCTGGGCATCGGCCTGCCGACCCTGATCCCCAACCACCTCCCGCCGGGCGTCGAGGTGGTGCTGCACTCGGAGAACGGCATCCTCGGCGTCGGCCCGTTCCCGGAGGAGGGCACCGAGCACGCCGACCTGATCAACGCCGGCAAGGAGACGGTGACGGTCGCCCCCGGCGCCTCGTACTTCGACTCCGCCGTCTCCTTCGGCATGATCCGGGCCGGGCGGATCGACGTCTCGGTGCTCGGCGCGATGCAGGTGTCGGCCGCCGGGGACCTCGCCAACTGGATGATCCCCGGCAAGATGGTCAAGGGCATGGGCGGCGCGATGGACCTGGTGCACGGGGCCCGTCGACTGATCGTGGTGATGGAGCACACCGCCCGGGACGGCTCGCCGAAGATCGTCGAGGAACTGTCACTTCCGGCCACCGGGCGCGGAGTTGTGGACCGGATCGTCACCGACCTCGCCGTGATCGACGTGACCCCGGAGGGCCTGCGGTTGGTGGAGACGGCTCCGGGCGTGGACTTCGCGGAGGTCCGGTCGGCGACCGATGCCACCCTGCTGCCCCCGCTCTGAGCAGTCCGCTCCCGTACGGACGGCCGGGTCGCCCCTGAGGGACGGTCCGGCCGTTCCGCTGCCCCGCGAACCACCCGCGAACCGCCCACAGACCACTCGCGGATCACCCGCTGAGCACCCACAAGCCACCCCGGAACCCGATTCCCCCGCAATAGCATCAACCCCCGCCATTGCGGTCGGGAACCGTGGCATCTTCATGCCTCGGCGGCGGCGATCTCCCGGACTGGTTGCGATCACCGTTGCGCTCAGGGAGAGTTGAGGGGACCAAGGATCCCGACGTGCCCGGAGGGGAAACGGGAAAGTGCATCGGGATCCCGAATTCGAAGCCGCCGCACCGCCGCACCGACGCTCCACGGAACCGATCGCACACGCCGAATGCGCTGGACGGCCCAGCCGATTCGAGCTGACGCCGACCGGTTCCGCCCCGTTCCGCCCTGTTCCACTTCCACCCGGACGGCTCCGAGTCGAGGCAAGCCCACGCAGAAGCCGAGCGAGCCTAGCGAGCCGAGCGAGGCGCGAACTCCGGGGGGAGCAGCTATGACCACGCCGCCGTTCTCACGACGAAAGGGCGTCGGAACGGCCCACGGGCGAGGTCCCGGGCAGCTGGACGAGGCCACCCTGAGCGCCGTTCCCGTTCCCGAAGCCCCTTACGACTACGGCCACTTCAGCCGTCTCGCCGGCCCGGCGTACGACCCGGACGAGGACGACGACCTCGGCGGCGGCGTCTACTGGCCCGAACCGGCCGCCCGCTACGGCCCCGCCCCCACGGCCGCCCCGTACGACCCACCCCCCGGCGCCCCGTACGGCCCCACCTCGGCCGCCTCCCCGTACGGCCCTGCCCCGACGGCCGCCCCGTACGACTACGACCCACCCCCCGCGCCCCCCTACCGCGTCCGGTACCGCAGCCTGCTGCGCCGCGAGCCGCACCGGATCCGCGCCGCCCTGCTGATGATGGCGGCCCCCGTGGTGGAGGCGGTGCTGCTGGTCTGGCTGCTGCTGCCGGAGCACTGGCCCGAGCGGCTGGACGAGACGAACTCCCTGGTACTCCTGGGCGACAAGGTGATGATCGGCATCATCGCCGTGGTCGAGGTGTTCCGGCTGGTCAACGTCGTCTCCAACACCCACGCCACGCTGGTCGCCCGCGACCCGGTCCCGGTGACACCGGAGGCCGGGACCCGGGTCGCCTTCCTCACCACCTGCGTGCCGGGCAAGGAACCGCCCGAGATGGTCCGGGCCACGCTGACCGCGGCCCGGACCGTGCGACACAACGGACCGTACGACGTCTGGTTGTTGGACGAGGGAAACGATCCTGCAATGCAGGCGCTCTGCACCGAACTGGGCGTGCGCCACTTCAGCCGTGCCGGCCGCCCGCACTGGAACCGGCCGAAGGGTCGGTTCCGCGCCGGGACCAAGCACGGCAACTACAACGCCTGGCTCCAGGCCCACGGCGACGACTACGAGTTCTGGGTGTCCGTGGACACCGACCACGTCCCGCTGCCGGACTTCTGCGAGCGGATGCTCGGCTACTTCCGCGACCCGGACGTGGCATTCGTGGTCGGCCCCCAGGTGTACGGGAACTACCGCACCTCGGGCTCGGCCGTCACCAGGTTCTCCGAGAGCCAGCAGTACCTCTTCCACGCCCTCATCCAGCGCGCCGGAAACCGTTACGGCGCACCGATGTTCGTGGGCACCAACAACGCCGTCAGAATTCGGGCGCTCCAGTCGATCGGCGGGTTGTACGACTCCATCACCGAGGACATGGCGACCGGCCTGGAGTTCCACCGCAGCCGGAACCCGGAGACCGGGGAGCGCTGGAAGTCCGTGTACACCCCGGACGTGCTGGCGGTCGGCGAAGGGCCGTCCTCCTGGACCGACTTCTTCTCCCAGCAACTGCGCTGGAGCCGGGGCACCTACGAGACCCTGCTCACCCAGTACTGGCGGGTGCTGTGGAAGCTGTCGCCCGGCCGGCTGCTCAACTACTCGCTGATGGTGGGCTTCTACCCGATGGCGGCGCTCACCTGGCTGCTCGGCGGCCTGTCCAGCGTGCTCTACCTGGGCTTCGGCGCCTCCGGCGTGCACGTCTCCTCGGAGATCTGGATGATGCTCTACAGCGACGCCGCCGCGCTCCAACTCCTGCTCTACACCTGGAACCGCAAGCACAATGTGAGCCCGCACGAGCCGGCCGGCTCCTCCGGGGTCGCCGGCATGGTGATGTCGGCGCTCTGCGGCCCGGTCTACGCGGCCTCGCTGCTCCAGGCACTCGTCCGCCGCCGCAGCCGCTTCGTGGTGACGCCCAAGGGCCGCTCGGCCAGTACCGACCGGCTCGGCGCCTTCCGCTTCCACCTGTTCTGGACGCTGGTGTTCGGCGGCGCGATCACCGCCTCCTACTTCACCGGCTACGACCACGCCGCGATGCGCACCTGGGCCTGGATCGCCCTCCTGCTCACCCTCCTGCCGGTCCTGATCACCGTCGGCGACGCCGTCCGTCGCCGACGGACCCGCCCCACCGCCACCCTCACCGTCACCGGTGGCCCGGCCTCGACCCCTGGCGTCCTCCTGGAGAAGCGCCGCCCGCGCCACGCCCGCCACGCCCGCGATCCCCGAACTCCCCGAGCCTCCACAGCCTCCGTACCGCCCGCAGCCCCCGTACCCCCCGGAGCTCCCCTACCCCCCGCAGCCCCCGGAGCTCCCGTACCGCCCGGACACCCCCTGACACCCACCCACTGACGACCTCCCGAGGGGAGCACCCACGTGAAGATCCACAAGGCCGGCCGCACCAAGCGCCTCGCCCTCGGCAGCACCGTCGCACTGACCGTGGCCGGGATGAACGCGCCGGCCGTCCTCGGCTTCGCCTCCGAGCAGTACCACCACTACGTGATCAACCGCCCCGAGTACAAGGCGCAGTACGGCCACTGGCAGACCCTGTCGCTGCCCGCCGAGTTCCGGGTCAACGCCGTGCACGCGACCCTGCTGCGCACCGGCAAGGTCCTGATCGTGGCCGGCTCCGGCAACGACGAGAAGCAGTTCAACGCGGGCACCTTCAAGAGCCTGCTCTGGGACCCGGCCGAGAACACCTACAAGCTGGTCCCCACCCCGGCCGACATGTTCTGCGGCGGCCACACCTCGCTGCCGGACGGCCGCGTCCTGGTGGCCGGCGGCACCCAGCGCTACGAGAAGCTGGCCGGCGCCGTGAAGAAGGCGGCCGGCGTCATGCGGGTGCGCAACGAGAGCCCGGAGCATGACCGGACGTTCCCCAAGGGCACCGTCTTCGTCGCCCCGAACGGCCACGAGTACGCCAGCACCGCCGCGGTGACCGTCCCGGCCGCGACCAAGACCGGCTCCGGCAAGCAGACCGTGGTGACCGCCGGCGAGCAGCACGTGTACGTGGAGGCGGTCGGCCCGGGCCCGGACTACGCCTCCGACTCCCCCGCCCAGTACCGGATCAAGGGCCTGAGCGGCGCGGACGCCCACAACCTGTACGGGCAGAACGAGAAGCTGACCCTGGACAAGCAGGAGTACCAGGGCATCCGCTCCGCCTTCGAGTTCAACCCGGACACCGAACTGTACGAGCCGGTCACCGACATGGCCCACGCCCGCTGGTACCCGACGCTGACCGGGCTGGGCGACGGCCGGGTGGTCACCGTCTCCGGGCTGGACGACACCGGGGAGATCCTCAACGGCAACGACAACGAGATCTACGACCCGAAGACCAAGTCCTGGTCCAAGGGCCCCGACCACTACTTCCCGACCTACCCGGCGATCTTCCTCACCGCCTCCGGCCGGCTCTTCTACTCCGGCTCCAACGGCGGCTACGGCCCCGGCGACAAGGGCCGCGAGCCCGGCCTGTGGGACCTCTCGAACGGGGCCTTCCAGCCCGTCCCCGGTCTGCGCGACCCCGGCCTGACCGAGACCTCCTCCTCGGTGCTGCTGCCGCCCGCGCAGGCGCAGCGGGTGATGGTGCTCGGCGGCGGTGGCGTCGGCGAGTCCCCGCTGTCCACGGCCCGCACCGACATCGCGGACCTCTCCTCCGCCAAACCGGTCTTCACCCCGGGTCCTGACCTGCCGGCCGGCGGCACCCGCTACCTCAACAGCGTGATCCTCCCGGACGACACCGTCTTCACCACCGGCGGATCCAGCGGCTACCGCGGCCGCGGCGACAGCGACCTGCTCAAGGCGCAGGTGTATCACCCGGATTCGAACAGCTTCAGCACCGCCGCCGAGCCGACCGTCGGCCGCAACTACCACTCCGAGGCGCTGCTGCTGCCGGACGGCCGGGTCGCCGTGCTCGGCTCCAACCCGCTCTTCGCAGACAAGGCCGAGACGCAGCCGGGTGGCTTCGAGCAGCGCATCGAGATCTACACCCCGCCGTACCTGTACCACGGTGACCGCCCGCAGGTCGGTGCCGTTCCGCGGACGGCCAGGCTCGGCGGGTCCGTCACGGTCGGTACCGCTCGGCCGGAGGCGGTCGCCACCGCCAAGCTGATCCGGCCGAGTTCGGTGACCCACGTGACGGACGTCGAGCAGCGCTCGGTGGCCCTGGACGTCACCGGGCGGACGGCGGACGGCGTCTCGCTCGCCCTGCCCGGCAGCGCCGACCTGCTGCCGCCGGGCTGGTACATGCTGTTCCTGACGGACGCCGCCGGCACCCCGTCGGTCGCCCGCTGGATCCAGGTCACCGGCTGACGCCCGAGAAACGGCGCGGGCGGCCCGGGCGGAGCGGGCGGGACGGGCGGCCCCGGCGGAGCGAGCGTCCTCAGCGCGCCGCCCGCGCCAGCCCGAGCGCGTACGGCAGCCAGAACTCGCCCGCCCGGGGCTCGCCCCGGCCGCAGTCGCCGTCCGACTCCCCCGGGTTCTTGATCCACAGGTAGGCGTCCACCCCGGGCCGGCCGGTCCCGGTGGTCGGCCGCTCGCCGAGCGCGCGCCCGGGCGGGTTGCACCAGGAGGCGCCGCCCAGTGCCCCGTTGCCGCTGCGGCTGGTGTCGATGACGAAGTTCTTCCCGCCGAGGGCCGCGGAGAGACTGGCGCCGTACGCCGCGTTCCGGTCGGTGTCGTAGAAGTTGGCGACGTTCACGGCGAAGCCGTCCGCCGCCGCGATGCCCGACTTGCGCAGGGCGGTGGCCAGTTCCGCCGGGTCCTGCGCCCAGCCCGGGTTGCCGGCGTCCAGGTAGACCCGCGCGTTCGGGTTCTTCTTCAACTCCTGGACGGCGAAGGCCAGCAGGCCGTACCGCTCGGCGGCGAGGTCGCCCTTGATCCCGCAGTCGTCCAGGGTGTGCGCGACGGCGTCCGGCTCCAGCACCACCCAGGCCCTGCGGTCCCCGAGGGCCTGCGCGACGCCGGTGATCCAGGCCCGGTAGGCGGCCGCGTCGGGGGCGCCGCCGGCCGAGTACTGGCCGCAGTCGCGGTGCGGGATGTCGTACGCGACGAAGACCGCCGTCCGGCCCGCTTCGGTGGCCTGCCGGCTCACCTGCTCGGCGATCTCCCGGGCGCCTTGTTCGCCGAGCCACTGCGAGGACGGCTGGGCGGCGATCCGCTGCAGCTCGTCGGCCTCCGCCGTCCGGCCCTGGCCGCGCAGCGCGGTCACCTGGTGGGCGGCGTTGGTCCGGTCGGAGACGTAGAAGGCCTGCCCGGGGAGCTGGGCGAACCCCCCGCCCTGACCCGCGCCGACGCCCTCGCCTCCACCCCCGCCCGGCCCCGAACTCGCGACGGCGCCCGGCGTGCCGCCGTCCGACCCGCTGCAGCCGGAAACGACGGCCATCACCCCGGCCAGCAGCGCCCCCACGGCCCACCGCAACGTCCCCGTCCGCCCCAGCCCGTGCACGTGACGCCCCTCCCCCGACCGGTCCGGCGACCGGTCGGCACCAGCTAAGCACACCCGGTACCGGCCGACGGCCACCGTCACTGAACGCCAAGTGGCCGTGGACGAACGGGACATCGAACCCGTCCGGCCCACGGCCACCAGCACTCGAACCGAGGTGCTCGAACCAGGGTGCTCACACCGAGGTGCTCGAGCCGAGGCTCACGCCTCCTTCAGGTTCGGCACCTGCCAGTCGATCGCCTCGGCGCCGAAGGAGTCCAGCGCGGTGTCGATCTGGGAGAACGGGCGGCTGCCGAAGAACAGCTTGGCCGACAGCGGCGACGGGTGCGCCCCCTGCACCACCACGTGCTTGGCGGTGTCGATCAGCGGCAGCTTCTTCTTCGCGTAGTTGCCCCACAGCACGAAGACGACCGGCTCCTCGCGGTCGCTCACCGCCTTGATCACGGCGTCGGTGAACTTCTCCCAGCCCTTCGCCTTGTGCGAGTTGGCCTCGTGCGCGCGGACCGTGAGCACCGCGTTGAGCAGCAGCACGCCCTGCTCGGCCCAGTGCATCAGGTAGCCGTTGTCCGGGGCGGGGATGCCCAGGTCGGCGTCCAGCTCCTTGAAGATGTTGCGCAGCGACGGCGGCGTCTTGGTGCCCGGCAGCACCGAGAAGCTCATGCCGTGGGCCTGGCCGTTGTCGTGGTACGGGTCCTGGCCGAGCACGAGCACCCGGACCTTGTCGTACGGGGTGGCCTCCAGCGCGGCGAACTCCTGGCCACTCGGCGGGAACACCTCGTGCTCCGCGCGCTGGGCCGCCACGAAGGCCGCCAGCTCGGCGAAGTACGGCTTCTCCGTCTCGGCGCCCAGCACCTCGCGCCAGGACTCGGGCAGCTCCAGCCCGCCGCCCGCGCCGGCCTCGACCACGCCCGCCTCGACCGTGTCCGTCACGACATCTACCTCCCACACCGCGGCTGCTGCGCCGCACGCCCTCTTTCACCCCGAACGCTACACAGCCCCACCGACAACTCACGTCCCCGGAGCCGGTCGCGGGCCCGCGGGGACGAAGCGGCCGCCCGCCCCTCCCCGCGGGTACGAAGCGGCCCCGCCCCGGCGACCGGCCGGAACGGGGCCCACGACAGAACCGCGGCGGCCAGAGGGCTGCCGGGGCGAGGACGCCCCTAGATCAGCTCGATCAGGTCGGCGATCGACTGGACCACACGGCCCGGCCGGTACGGGAAGCGCTCCACGTCGGAGGCGGAGGTCAGCCCGGTGAGCACCAGGATGGTCTCCATGCCGGCCTCCATGCCCGCGACGATGTCGGTGTCCATCCGGTCGCCGATCATCACGGCCGTCTCGGAGTGGGCCCCGGCGGTGTTCAGCGCCTCGCGCATCATCAGCGGGTTGGGCTTGCCGACGAAGTACGGCTCGACCCCGGTCGCCTTGGTGATCAGGGCCGCGACCGAGCCGGTGGCCGGCAGCACGCCCTCAGTGGAGGGGCCGGTCTCGTCCGGGTTGGTGCAGATGAACCGGGCGCCCTGGTTGATCAGGCGGATCGCCTTGGTGAGCGCCTCGAAGGAGTAGGTGCGGGTCTCGCCGAGCACCACGTAGTCGGGGTTGTTGTCGGTGAGCACGTAACCGGCCTGGTACAGCGCGGTGGTCAGCCCCGCCTCGCCGATCACGTACGCGGTCCCGTTCGGCCGCTGGCTCTTGAGGAACTTGGCGGTGGCCAGGGCGGAGGTCCAGATGCACTCCTCGGGCACCTCCAGCCCCATTCCCGCGAGCCGGGCGCTGAGGTCGCGCGGGGTGTAGATGGAGTTGTTGGTGAGGACCAGGAAGGGCTTGCCGGACTCCCGCAGCTTGCGCAGGAACTCCTCCGCCCCGGGGATCGGAGTGCCCTCGTGGATGAGGACCCCGTCCATGTCGGTCAGCCAGGACTCGATGGGCTTGCGCTCTGCCACGTAGGTGTCTCCTCGGTCTTGCAATGGTACTGAACGAATTCGCACATCACTCCGGACCGGACACCTTCGGCCGGCCGGGCGCCACAGGCTGCCCCAACGCCGACCAGCGTAGTCGCCCGAGATGCCACCGGAAGTGGCGGCCGCCCGGCCCCTTCCCGATCCGGGTGTCCGGCCCGACGACGACGGCGGCCCGTACGGCGAACGCACCGGAACCGTCCCGCGCCGAGTCACGGCGTGTTGTCTAATGAAGTGCCGTGTGTGACGGTCATCCGACAGGGGGAGTTGCTGATGATCAGGGTGTTGTTAGCCGAGGACATGAGCATGGTGCGCAGCGCTCTGATGGCTCTCCTCGCGTACGAGGACGATCTGGAAGTCGTCGCCGACGTGGGCCGCGGGGATCTGGTCGTGCCGACCGCGCTCGAAGTACGGCCGGACGTGGCAGTCCTCGACATCGACATGCCCGGGCTGGACGGGCTGCGGGCCGCGGCCGAACTGCGCCGGAAGCTCCCGGAATGCGGCACGTTGGTCCTCACCGGGCTGGTTCGCCCGGCGTACCTGCGCAGTGCGCTCGCCGCCCACGTTCTCGGTTTCCTGGGTAAGGACGCCCCGGCCGAGGAACTGGCTGCGGCGATCAGGAAGGTGGCCGTCGGGGAGCGCGCCATCGCCCCGGAGCTGGCATTGGCCGCCCTGGACGTGCGAGAGAACCCGCTGACGCCCAGGGAGTTGGACACCCTTCGGCTCGCGGCAGAGGGCGCCTCCGTCACCGAGATCGCCGCCCGTCTCTTCATCTCGACGGGCACTGCCCGGAACCACCTGGCCGCGGCTGTGTCCAAGACCGGGGGGCGCAGCCGGGTAGACGCGATCCGGATCGCCGAGGAGATGGGCTGGCTGCCGGTGGAGCCCCGGATGGGCTGACGCCCGCGCGGTTGCTTCAGTGGGCTCCGGCCGGGCGCAGCCAGTGGCCGGCGAGGTCTCGGTAGAGGCCGGATCGTGTCAGTAGCTCCTCGTGGGAGCCCACGATGGTGGCGGTCCCGTCCATGACCAGGACCCGATCGGCCCGCAACGCTGAGCTCATCCGGTGAGCGATGACCAACAGGGCTCCCGGGCGGCGGATGAACGCCTCCTCGGCCCGGGCCTCGGAGGCCGGGTCCATGAGGCAGGTGGCCTCGTCCAGGACAACCAGCTCGGCCGGGGACAGGTAGGCGCGTACCAGCGCGATCTGCTGGCGCTCTCCGGCCGAGAGCCCGTCCGGCGCGATCTGCGCCCGGTAGCCGCCGAGCCGTTCGACCAGCCCTTCCAAGCCGATGGCGGCCACCGCCCGGTCCACGTCCCCCGGGCGTGCGTCGGCGTTGAGATAGCGCAGGTTCTCGTCCAGGGTGCCCGCGAAGACGTAGGCCTCCTGGGGGATCAGAACGCGGTGGCGGGCGAGTTCGACGGGGTCGTCGGGCAGCGGAAGCCCACCGAGTCGCACCTCGCCGCTGGTCGGCCGGAGCAGGCCGGCGATCAGGCCGGCCAGGGTCGACTTCCCGATCCCGCTGGGCCCGACCACCACCAGGTGCTCGCCCGGGCCGATCGTCAGGTCGAGGTCGCGGACCACCGGCTCTGCATCGGGACCGTAGGCGAAACTGACCTTGCTCAGCTCGACGCCGTACGGGCCGGGCACGCGCGGTGAGGGCACGACCGCCGGCGTGGTGGGTTCGGACGGGGCGGATTCCAGGATCCGCCGCAGGGTGACGGCCAGCCGCACCCCGCTGCCGCCCAGGCCCTGGACCAGGGTCTGCAGAGCGGGTTGGAGCCCCTGCATGACGTAGGTGACGGAGCCGAGCAGCACGCCGGCCGTCACGCCATGGCCGGACAGCCAGGAGGCCGTGGACAGTAGCAGGACCAACGGGAGCCAGCCGCCGATGGCCAGCACCAGGGTGCGGCCGGCAGTCAACCGGGCTACCCGCTGCGCCGCCCGAGCCTGCCGATCGACTGCCGCCGAGAGCCGGTCGCCGGTCCAGCCTTCTGCGCCGGCTGCGCTCACGTCGCGCAAGCCGGCGATAACGGCACCCGCCTCGGCGGCGAGCCGCTCGTCGGCGCGCAGCAGTTCCCGCTGGCCGTCGGTCGTGCTTCGGAGCATCAGCGCCAGCAGGCCCGCCGCGGCGAGCAGCGGCGGCAGGACCACGGCCAGAACCAGCGGCTCCAGGAAGCACATGCCCAGCAGGGCACCGCCGACACTGAAGACGAACCTGCGGACGACCATGGTGATCCCGGCGTATGCCTCGCGGACGATTTCCGCCTGCTGGGTCAGCCGGGCGACGCCCGACGTGTCGGGCCGCTCGGGGGCCGTCCGCGCCGCGCGTAGCCCGCCGGTGACCACCCTGCGTACCAGATCGTCCCGCAGCGGTTCCACCAGGGCCGCCAGCCGTGGGTAGACCTGGCGGGTCGCCCATGCGCCGACGAACACGGCGACGCCGAGCAGGGCCAAGTGGGCCATGCCGACCGCTGGGCGGCCGGCGCCGAAGCCGGAGTCGACCGAGCTCGCCACCAGCCGGCCGGCCACGAACCCGGGCAGTGCCTCGATCGCCGACCACAACGCCAGCTGGGCGACCACCCGCGGGCGACGGCGCAGCGGGGCGAGGAGTTCGGCTCGGAGCGAGACCTCGGGCGTCCCCTTCACGCGCCCACCTCGGCGGGCTTGGAGCTCGCACCGTCAGACCGGTCCTCATCGGCAGGACCGTCGGGCTGGAAGACGGCCCGGTACTCGGGCAGGCCCCAGAGCTCACTGTGCGGGCCGATCCGTCGGATGCCACCGCCGTCGAGCCAGGCCACGAGGTCACACCGGGCGGCGGTCGAGGCCCTGTGGGCGACGATCAGGCGGGTACGGCCGGCCAGCTCGGTGGTGAGCGCGGTGCTGACCCGGAATTCGGTCACGGTATCAAGGCTGGAGGTCGCGTCGTCCAGCACCAGGACCCGTCCCTGGTGCATGAATGCCCTTGCCAGCCCTATTCGTTGGATCTCGCCGCCAGACATCGGCACGCCCCGCAGGTCGGTGCGGTAGCCTTCCGGGAGGCGGTCGACGAAGGCATCGATGCAGGCCGCCTCAGCGGCCCGGGAGAGCCTCGGCCGGTCCGTCTCCGTCACGTCATCCAGGGCGATGGCCTCCCCGACCGTTCCGCCCAGCAAGGCCGGGCGTTCGAAGGCATACCCGATCGCGCCGCGCAACTCCTCGCGCGAGAGCTCGGGCAGCGGCACCCCGTCGAGGAGGACGGCTCCCGCCTGGGGATCCGTCAACCGACCTGCCAGTGCCGCGAGCAGTGACTTTCCGGTGCCGGACCGGCCCACGATGGCGAGCGAAGCCCCGCCCGGCACCGTCAGGTCGAGTCCCTGGAACAGCACCTGCCCGTCCACCCGCATGGTGACCGCGCGGAGTTCGAGGCGGCCGGGGCCCGGCGGGAGCACCCCGGTGCCGTACGCCATGGCGGGCTCCGCAAGCACCTCCTGGATGCGTCCGGCACCAGCCCTGGCGCGGGCGAGGCGGCCGAGGAGCATCGCGGTCATGCCTACGCCTGCGCCCAGGGCTGCATACCGGGAGGCCGCCAGCATCTCACCCAAGGTGACTCGGTTCGCGGCCAGCCCGAAACCGGCCACCGAGAGAACGGCAACCTCCAACAGCGGCACCAGCAGGGCGCTCTGGCCAGCGACCTTGGTCTGCGCCCGCCAGAAGCCGTGGCCGAGGCCGCTCAGCTCCGGGAGCGGCCGCAGCACGCGCTCCACCTCCCGGTCCATCGTGCCTGCGGCCGCGATGGTCCGCATGCCGCCCAGGGCCTCGACGAAACCGGCGGCGATGGCGCCCTGGACCTTCTGGTACCGGGCGATCAGGACCGACATGTCCTGGGCGTACGAGCGCAGGAAAAGGACCAGTGCGGGCATACCGACCAGAAAGGTCAGGGCCAGCCAGGGGTCGATCAGCCAGAGCGCGACAACGCTGGTGAGGGTCGGCAGGATGGAGAGCGCCGCCCAGACGGCGGCCTCCGCGGCGGCGCCGGCGTCGACGGCGCTCCCGATCAACCGGGCCGTGAGATCGCCGGGGTTGAAGCGGGCGGTGACCCGGCCGCCGAGGGTGAGCAGGTGGGCGAGCTGGGCCCTGCGCAGCCAGGCCGTGCCGACGGCAGAACTGCGGCCGGCGGCGAGATCGGCCAGCACCTCGCAGAGGACGAACACGGCGATCACCGCCGCGCAGGCGGTGATCCGTCCGTCGTCCGTCCGGCCGGACATCGCGCTGTCGACGGCGCCACCGACCACCGCGGGCAGCAGTACCTGAGCCAGCACGCTACCGACGGCCGCGAGTACCAGGAGAAGGGCCCAGCCACCGGCCTGCCGTACCGCACGCAGCAGAATGCTGTCGGCTGCCCGGCCGGGTGTCTGCACGATCCGGTCGGCCGCTGCTGGGGAGTCGGTCATCACTCTGCTCTCCGGGTCGTCACGCTGGACTGGGTACCGCGGTCATGCGGTGGAGCCGTGAGGCGCGCCGGCCTCCTGGCCCTGGGCGCGACCGGTGTCCCGCCCAGGGCCAGGAGGCCTAACCGACTAGTTCAGCCGATGTCAGTTGCACCACAGCCAGCTGGAGTTCGAGCAGTTGTTGCTGTCACCGCTACCCATCGGGGCCATCTCCTCGGCCTCGGTCGGAAGCTCCATCGTCTGCAGGTCAAGCAGCGCCATGTTCCCTGTCCTCTCTGGTGAGTCGTGCGTCGGTTCGGCGAAGCGGTGCGGAGGTAGTGCGACCCGTTCCGGAGGTCAGGGTCAGTTGCACCACAGCCAGCTGGAGTTCGAGCAGTTGTTGCTGTCGCCACTCCCCATCGGGGTCATCTCCTCGGCCTCGGTGGGCAGCTCCATCGTCTGCAGGTCAAGCAGCGCCATGATTCTCTTCCTTTCCGCTGGATATCGGTCTTGCCCATGTGGGCACCCCTCCGGGACCCGGAGGGGAGTCAGAGAGGCGCACGGGCGTGTCGGTTCGGGCGGCGCACGCCCGCGCACCGGTCAGGGTGGTCGGCCGGTTCAGGAGGTCCGGGCCGGCCCGAGGAAGGGCAGATGGACCGGGGTGTCGCCGAGAGCCGAGCCGAGGGCGAGCAGGACGCCCGCGGAACCGGTGGCGAGATCCATCGACAGCCGAAGGAGCTGCTCTCCGGGGTAGGCGAGCCGGCTGTGGTAGGCGAGGGCGTGCAGGGAGAGCGCCGTGATCTGCACGGCCACGTCCGGGTCGTCGACCGGCTGCGCGAACCGGGACGTCGAGACGAGGTGCTGCAGGATTCCGGCCCGGCCGTTGAAGAGGCCGGACAGCACGTAGTGCTCGGACTGCGAGGAGATCCGCACACCGTCGGCGGCGGCGCGGAACTGCTCGTCCTCGCGGTGCGCCAGGTAGCGCTCCAGGACGATCGCCAGGCCTGCGCTGCCGGTCGCGAGGTAGGGCATCGAGCGCCAGCCCTCGTTGACGTGAACCGCGCCGTCGGCCCGGGTCAGGCAGCGGCGCAGGTCCTGTCGCAGGGCGGTGGCGGCCAGGTCCAAATAGGCCTGGTCACGGGTCTGCTCGTACAGCCGGACGAACATCAGGGCCGGCCCGGCGGAGCCCCGCATGAGCCCGGCGTGCGGGTGGCGTCCGCCGCTGGTGTCGGCTACCTCCTCGGCGCCGCCCAGCTGTCCGGCCACCAGGTCGGCGGCCCGGAGGGCGGCCTCGCGCAGCGTGGACTCCCCGGTGGCGTCGGCGAAGTGCGCGAAGTTGAGCGCGAGACCGGACAGGCCGCTCTGCAGGTCGGTGCCCAGCCGCTCCCAACCCTCGGCGAGGCAGAGCTCCAGGACGTTCAGCGCGTCGGCGCGGTGACCGAGGCGATCGAGCACGTGGGCGACGCCGTGCAGGCCGTCGTAGAAGCCCAGTCGGGCCCGCGCGTCCTTGCGCAGGGCACGCTCCAGCAGCCATTGCTCGTGCTGCGGGAAGCGGCCGGCGCCGGTCGCGTCCAGTGCGTACAGCACTCCCGCGGCGCCGTGAGCGATGTTGAGCGCGCCGGTGCTGAACTGCTCGATGTCGCCGGGGAAGAGTCGGTCGTCGCGGTCCGGGGTGGCGCTCCCGAGAATGGCGTCGGCGAGCGAGTCGCGGGTGGCGGGCCAGGCGTCGCGGTCCGGGGCCGGCAGCGGCAGGGCAGCCGGCTCGAAGACCGTCGCGGGGGTGCCGGTGGGCGGCAGGCCGTCCGTGCCGGTCGAGCCGCTCGGCCCGAGGATGTCGCACACCGCGGCGTCGAGGAACTCGCGCGGCACCGGGAAGCGCCGGGCGATCTCGTCGGCCAGGTGACGGGCCTTGCCGAGACTCTGCCGGAGCATCGCGGTCAGCGGCATGAACATCGCGAGCCGGATGCAGCCGAGGGCGTAGCGGTCGATGGCGAAGCCGGTCCGGTCGCGCGGAGCCGCGTAGGCGGGGTTGCCGAGCGCGGGCTTGGTCTCCGTCTCGACTGGTGCGGCGACCTCGTAGTCGATCAGCGCGACGCCCCCGTCCGGGCGGACCATCACGTTGAACGGGTGCAGGTCGCCGAAGACCACGCCACGCCCGTGCACGGCGTCGACCGCCTCCTCGACGGCCCGGCAGATCCCGAGCGCCCAGTCCGTGTACTCGGCGATCTCCGCCTGGTCCGTCCGGGACTTGTTGTACGGGTACCGCTGCCCGAAGTACTTGTTGAGCGGTTGGCCGTCCAGGAACTCCTCGACCAGGAAGTGGTGGTCACCGACCACGAAGTAGTCGATCACCCTGGGAACCACGCTCAGCCCGGCGAGCCGTTCGAGGATGTCCCGCTCGTGCTGGAGGCGTTCGACCGCGTCGAGACCGTCGTTGGTCAGGCCGGCGTGGGCCCGGGCCTCCTTGAGTACGATCCGCTCACCGCTTTGGGTGTCCACGCCGGTGTAGATGCCGCCGCCGTTGGAGAAGTGCAGCACCTGCTCGATCCGGTACGGCAGGCCCTCCAGAGACTCCTTCCGACGAGCCTCCAGCTGCGGCACCAGGAAGTCCGGCAGCTCCACCCACTCCGGGACGTGAAAGGCCGGCTCGCGCCTGTCGGGCACCAACGTGCCGTCAGGCGCCTCGATGGCCTGGACCAGCGCGCCCTGCTCGGAGACCATGTGCCGCTCGGCGAAGCCTCCGTAGCGCACGTACAACGGGCCCTCGTTCCAGCGCAGGTCGCTCAGGATGTAGGGACCGGCCTCACCGCCGATGCGCTCCTCCAAGGCGTCCAGCAGAGTCTTCAACTGGGCCTCGTCGCGCGGGTAGATGGTGACGAGTTTGCCGCTGGATCCCCGGTGCGCGTACTTCATGTTCCGGGTCTGCAGGATGTGCCGGCCAGCCAGATGCTTGAACGGGATGCGCTCGGCCCAGCAGTAGTCCGCCACCTCGTCGAGAATCCGGTCGGCGTTCTGCTGGCGGCCGGAGGTGTGGATCTTCCAGCCCTGCTTGGGCAGTGGCTCGCCACCCTCGGGGCGGTAGATGACCCAGTCACCATGCTCGATCCGGCTCCAGCCCTCGGGCACCGGTCGGCCGGAGAGGGCGAAATCGAGGCCCTCCTCATTCAACGTGGTGGGCGAGTCGAAGAAGGTCGGATCGGCCATACAGTACACGTCGTAGTGCTTGGACATTCGCCACCCCCGTGACTTCTCCGAAAAGATTCCGTATTGCTCGGAACGTGTCGGCAAAAAATATCCGCCAAATCGGCGGAACTCCGGATGGCCGCACCAAAGGAATGTCGATCGAAATGTCGATCAAACCGATTCCCGGCAGCCCGTGTTCGACTGCTTCGAACGGGATCGATCATTGCACCGTCGATCGGACTTTGACCACGCTGCAGTCCATGGATCACTCCATGCGATCCGCATGGGTTCGGCTGCGGATTCTCCACCCCGGGGCCGTAACGGGCGGCCGAACCGTCCGATCCGGCTGCTCGGCGGTTACCGCGGCGCACGGTCTTGGCTAGGCTGGCCGCCCGTACGGGGCGGTGCGGCATACCGAGGAGGGGATTCCCGTTTTCTCGCGGACTGCGGATTCCGGCGATCCGGAACATGATCTTTCCGTTTCGGACCCGGCGGTCCGGCTCGACGGGGTCAGCAAGGTGTACGGGCACGGAGCGGGCGCCGTACACGCCCTCCGCGAGGTGTCGATGGATTTCCGGCGCGGCGGGTTCACCGCCGTCATGGGGCCGTCCGGGTCCGGGAAGAGCACCTTCCTGCACTGCGCCGCCGGACTCGATCGGCCGACCTCCGGGCAGGTCCGGTTGGCCGGCCTGGACCTGGCGGCGCTGAACCCCAACGAGCTGACGATCCTGCGCCGGCAGCGGATCGGCTTCGTCTTCCAGGCCTTCAACCTGCTCCCGTCGCTGACGGTAGAACAGAACATCACCCTGCCGCTGCGGCTGGCCCGGCGTCGGCCGGACCGGGCCTGGCTGACCGAGATCGTCGATCGGACCGGCCTGACCGAGCGGGTACGGCACCTGCCCACCCAGCTGTCCGGCGGCCAGCAGCAGCGGGTGGCCATCGCCCGGGCCCTGGTGACCCGGCCCGAGGTGGTCTTCGCGGACGAACCCACCGGTGCCCTGGACAGCACAACCGGCACCGAGGTCCTGCGGCTACTGCGACACGTGGTGGACGGGCTGGGGCAAACCGTGATCATGGTGACCCACGACCCGGTCGCCGCGTCCTACGCGGACCAGGTCTACTTCCTGGCCGACGGCAGCTTCGCCGATGTCCTGGACGGGCCCACGCCCGAACGGGTCGCCGAACGGATGACCCTCCTGGGAAGGCGCTGACGACATGCTTCTGCTGGCCTGGCAGACGGTGCGCGCCCGGAAGACGGGCTTCGCCGGCGCGTTCACCGCGCTCACCTTCGCCCTCATCCTGACCGTCGGCTGCGGGGTCCTGCTGGAGTCCGCCCTGCGCGCGGGCACACCGACCGAGCGTTACGCGGCGGCTCCCGTCGTGATCGGCGGCAACACCCGCATCCCCGACGCGGGGCCGCTGGCCAACCGGCTCGCCGAGCTGCCCGGCGTCTCGGCCGCCGTCCCGGAGGTCTCCTTCCCGGCGGCGGTGATCACCGGGGACGGGAAGGTCCTCTCCGGTCCACAGGGCGGCCCGTCGCTCGGGCACTCCTGGACGAGCGCCGCCCTGGCGCCGTTCCTGCTGACCTCCGGCCGCGCCCCGGCCGGGCCCGACGAGGTGGTCCTCGACGCCGCCACCGCCGCCCGCGCCGGGGTGACCGCCGGCGGTACCGTACGGCTGGCCACCACCGAGGCGCCGCGTGCTTACACCGTGACCGGAGTGGCCACACCACCACATGAGTTGTCCCGCCAGAACGCGCTCTTCTTCAGCCCCGAGCAGGCCGCCCGGCTCGCCGGGACGACGACCGGCGCGAACGCGATCGGCCTCGTCTCCGAAGGCGGGGCCGACCCACGGTCGGTGGCCGAGCTGGCCCAGCAGGCGCTGGCCGCCGCCCGGTCACAGAACGGCGGCGAGTACTCGTCCGAGCCCCGGGCGCACACCGGCGACGAGCGCGGCGAGCTGGAGTTCGCCGGAGCCCCCGGGCCGGGGGACGGCCTCTCCTCGCTCGCGGGGACAATGGGCGTGCTGTCACTGTTCGTCTCGGTCTTCGTGGTGGCCGGGGCGCTCGCGCTCTCCGTCCAGCAGCGGTTGCGCGAGATGGCCCTGCTGCGGGCGGTCGGTGCCACCACCGGCCAGGTGCGGCGGATGATCGCGCTGGAAACGTCGGTCCTGACCGTGGCGGCCGCGGTGATCGGCATCCCGTTGGGGATCGGCCTCGCCATGCTGCTACGGGGCCAACTGGTCGACCGCGGAGTGGTCGGTTCGGACGTGCGGCTGCACATCGGGCCGACCGCTCCACTGATCGTCCTCGGCGGTGTGCTCGTCACCGCGCAGTTGGCCGTCTGGGCCGCCGCTCGCCGTGCCTCCCGGGTCGAGCCCACCCAGGCGCTGCGCGATTCCTCGACGCCGCCGCCCGGCATCGGCTGGATCCGGACCGGGCTCGGGCTCGTGACGCTCGCCGCGTGCGGCGCAGTACTGGGCGGGTCGACGAGTAGCCGCAGCGGCGCCGGCACGGCCGAGAGCATGGTGCTGGTGCTGCTGCTCGGGGTCGCCCTGCTCGGGCCGCTGATCGGCCGGGTCGCCAGTGTGGCGATCGGCTGGCCGGTGGGCCGGCTCTTCCCGGTCGCCGGGTTCCTTGCCTCCGCCGCTCTGCGGGCCCAGCCCCGCCGTTTCGCCGCCGCCGTCACTCCTCTGGTACTGGCGGTGGCCTTCACCGGCACCGTGCTGTTCGTCCCGGTGATCAAAGCCCAGGCCAACGTGGCCGAGGACGGCCGCCGGCTGCTGGCCGACCACGTGGTTCAGTCCGGCAGTATCGGCCTGCCCCCGGAGTTCGTCCGCGCGGTACGGCAACTGCCGGGCATCGAAGCGGCCAGCGGGCTGTCCTCCATCACCGCCACAGTGTCCGCCGGCACCACCGACACCACGGGTGTGGACGCCCGGATCGTCGACCCACAGGGGCTGGATCGATTGGTCGACCCCGGGGTGACAGCCGGCTCACTGGACCGGTTGCGCGGTGAGAGCATCGCGCTGGGCGCGCGGCAAGCCGCCGCCCTCAAGGCCGGCGTCGGCTCCACCGTCCGGATCGGCTGGAAGGACGGTGTCAGCAGCACTGCCACGGTCGTCGCCGTCTACGACCGCGACGCGCGGTTCGCCGACGCGCTGGTGCCCTCCACCTTCGCCGCCACCCATGCACCGAACCCACTGGCGCCGATCGTCCTGGTCCGCAGCACTCCCGAAGCCGATCCGCAGCAGGTCGGGCAGGAACTCCAGAGCCTCACGTCGGCCTACCCGATGGCCCGCGTCAGCGACCGGGCCGACTATGACGAGAGGCGCCGGCAGCAGCAGGAAGCCGCCACCGCAATGGGCCGACTGCTGCTCGGCATGATCAGCCTGTTCACCGCGATCGCCGTGGTCAACACCTTGATGATGGCGACGACCGAACGGCTGCGCGAGTTCGCGCTGCTGCGGCTGGTGGGCACCACGGACCGCCAGGTGTTGCGGATGATGGCATGGGAGGGCGGAATCACGGTCGCCGTGGCGCTCGTCATCGGTATGGGGGTCACTGCCGCCGTTCTCGTCCCGGTCAGTCTCGCGCTCACCGGGACGGCCTGGCCGTCACTGCCCTCGAGTTGGGAGGCCGGGGTGCTGGGCGGGGCGGCGTTGCTGGGTGTGGGCACCGTGCTGCTGACCACCCGGGTGGCGCTGCGGCGGAAACCGGTCGAGGCGATGGGGGTTCGCGAGTAGCCGACCGGCCCGCGGGGCGGTCACGCGGCCCTGGAGGCCCTGGCGGCCCCGGCCGGTCGGCCCGCAGCCCCGGCGGCCGGCGCCTCGACGACCGCCGAGAGGTGAAACCAGCCGGACTCGCCGTGCCCGGCGATCAGCTGCCCGCCGACCGCCAGGAGCCGCTCGGTGAGGTTGTCGATGCCGTGGCCGCCGTCCGGCTCCCCCGGTGCCCCAGCCGCCGGGACGCCGTCGTTGGAGACCGTCAGGCGCACGGCGCCGAGGTCGCCCCGGACCGCCCGGATCCGGCACTGCCGGGGCGCGCTGTGTCGCAGCATGTTGGTGACCGCCTCCCGCACCACAGTCGCCAGCACCGCGTCGACCTCCGGTTGCAGCGCCCCGCAGGCCAGCTCGACCTCGACGCTGATCCCGGCCGCTCGCAGCGCCGAGGCGGCCGAGCGGGACTCCTGGGCCAGCGACATCTGCAGGTCGCCGCTGGGGATCCAGCGAGTGTCCGTCATCGCCTGACGTACCATCACCAGCACCTCGGAGATCTCCGCTCGGGCCCGCTCCGGATCCTCCAGCGCCAGTCGCTCGGCGAGTTGGCACTTCAACGCCGCCACCGAGAGGCTGTAACCGAGCAGGTCGTGCAGGTCACGCGCGAAACGAAGGCGCTCCCGATCCACCGCGCGCTCCGCCAGCTCCGTCCGGGCCTCCCGCAACTCAGCAGTCAGATCCGCGAGTCGAGCCACGCCGAACACGACGATGCCGCCTACCGCGGTGGAGACGACAGCGTTGACACACTGGCCGGAGGTCCCACCCAGGCTCGCGGTGAGCGGGTACTGACTCACCGACAGTACGGCGAAGAGGATCCAGGAGCGCGGCGCGGCGACGGTCAGCAGTACCGATCCGGCGAACGAACCGGGGATGCCGACCCATGATCCGTCGAACACCAGGATCGGCAGATAGGTGAGCAGCCCGTGAACGAACAGGCTCCACGGCCACCAGAGCCGCTCCAGGCGCCACGGGCCCGCGTGCACGATCTGGAAGCCCAGCAGCAGCAACAGGACGACGACAGCGGGTACTTGGTACATCAATCCGTCGCGGTTGCCGACGGTAGCCACCACCGAGGCGGCGAAGAAACCGATGGCCACCATGACGACGATGCCCTGAGTGAGCCGCGACAGGGGGTCGCTGGGCCACCGGGACGTCCACCGCCCGGTCGGCCGCCTCGCGGACCACTCGTCATCGGTTCCGTACACGCTGTGACCCAAAGCGATCTCCCCCTGGTCGACTTGGCGTGCCGTCGGCGCGCGGGAGCCCACTTCGCACACGGCGCGACCCCCCACACGCCCCCCACCAAGAGCATAGTTCCTGAACGCAATATTTCTGCAACACGCGGTAATTGACCGGAAATAACGAGCCGGATGCCGACGGTCCGCGGCCGGAGCCGTCGCGGCGCTCGGTTCAGCGATCGGTCCCGGACCCACGGCCACGCCTTTCCGGTGATTCCGCACCGCCACAGCTCCGCGACCTTGTACGGGCCCGCGATGGACGACACCTGCGGTGGCGGAGAGCATTCACCGCTGCCGAGGCGGGTCGGGCCGGGCGCACCGAAATTCGTACAGCACTGGAGACAGGACGGCGCTTCGGCGTCGCGCTCCGCAGCAGCAACACTTCGACGACGTTCCCACTTCGACGCTCTCCCCTTCCGTGGACGGCTCTCAGCACTTCATGATCCGGGTCGAGCGGCCCGGGGCCCGGACCTGACGACAAGATCGCGGGTTGTCCACAGACTGGGACATGGTCTCGCCCGTGGCCGTCGACCGAAGAGCGGCCGAAGGACGGCCGAAGGCGCCCTCTCGGCTATCGAGGCGGCGGACATGCCCCCGGCGCTCCCCCGGCCGCGCTCCCCGGCCCCGTGCACCAAACCGGGAGCAAGCGGGCGCCCCGTGATTGAGTAGGCGCATGACCCCGAAGACGAGCTCCGGTCCGTTCCGCGTCGGCCTGGTCGGCTACGGCCTGGCCGGCTCCGCGTTCCACGCGCCTCTGATCGCCACCACGCCGGGCCTGCGGCTGGACGCCGTGGTCACCGCCAATCCCGAGCGGCGTGCCCAGCTGGCGCGTGAGCACCCGGGCGCCCGTGCCGTGGACACGCCCGAGCAGCTGCTCGCCGACCCGGACGCGCTCGACCTGGTCGTCATCGCCTCGCCCAACCGCACCCACGCGCCGCTCGCCCGCGCCGCCCTGCGGGCCGGCCTGGCCACCGTGGTGGACAAGCCGCTGGCGGGCACCGCCGCCGAGGCGCTGGAGCTGTGCCGGCTCGCCGAGGAGCGGGGCGTCCTGCTCTCCGTCTTCCACAACCGGCGCTGGGACGGCGACTTCCTCACCGCGAGCCGCCTGGTGCGCGGCGGCGCGCTCGGCCGGGTGCACCGCTTCGAGTCCCGGTTCGAGCGCTTCCGCCCCAAGCCCAAGCCGGGCTGGCGGGAGCTGGCCGATCCGGCCGAGGTCGGCGGCACCCTGTACGACCTGGGCAGCCACCTGGTCGACCAGGCGCTCACCCTGTTCGGGCCGGTCGAGACGGTGTACGCGGAGATCGACGTGCGGCGCGACGGCGCGGTGGTGGACGACGACGCGTTCCTGGCCCTCACCCACGCCTCCGGCACCCGCTCCCACCTGTGGACCAGCGCCATCACCCCGCTGATCGGCCCGCGGCTGCGGGTGCTCGGCGACACCGCCGGCTACGTCAAGCCCGGCATGGACCCGCAGGAGGCCGACCTGCGGGCGGGGCTGCGCCCGGACGGCACCCGCCCCTGGGGCGCCGACCAGCCCGCGTACTACGGCACCCTCGGCACCGACGAGTCCGCGATCTCGCTGCCGACCGACCCGGGCGACTACCCCGCCTTCTACCGGGGCGTCGCCGCCACCCTGGCCACCCCGGGCACCCCGCCCCCGGTCGACCCGCGCGACGCGGTGGCCGCCCTGGCCGTCCTGGAGGCCGCCCGCGCCTCCGCCGCGACCGGGACGGCGGTCCGCCTGGGCTGACGGACGGCCGCTCCTCCGGCCCGCTCCACCCTCCCTTGAACCGAACTCCTACGATGATCGCCATGAGCACTCGGGGGGAGCGGCGGGCCGCACGCAAGGCCGCGGACGAGGAGCGGATCCGCCAGGACCAGGAGCGGGACCGGCGGTTCAGCGAGCGTGAGAACGCCGGAGCGATGGCGCTGCAGCGGAAGGCCTGGGCCCGCGGGGACAAGACCGGCTTCGCCGGGTGCGTGAAGGTGGCCGGGCCGGACGGCCTGCCGGTCCTGATCGCGATCGAGCGGCCGTTCCGGTACCGGGAGCCCGCGAAGGGCAGCTCCGGCGAGAAGCTGCTGTACGTCCTCGCCGTCATCCCCTTCATGGAGATCGCCGTCACCGCGGTCGTCGTGCTGTTCCTGGCCTTCCGCTGGCTGTTCATCGAGCTGACCGGCCGCCCGCACTTCGAGGTCACCGCCCTCCCCGAGGGGGGCCGCGAGCAGGTGCTCGCCCGGACCCGGCGGCGCCCGGCCGCGATGAAGGCCGCGACGGCCCTGGCGGACGAGGTGGAGCGCAGCGGGACGGCCGCCCTCACACCCCGATGACCTCCACCGCCGAGCCCAGCCCCCGGAAGTCCGCCACGTTGCGGGTGTACAGCGGCAGCCCGTGGGCCGAGGCCACCGCGGCGATCATCAGGTCTATCCGGCGCGGGCGCGGCTGCCGCCCCGCGGCGATGGTGAGGGTGACCAGCGTCCCGTAGCGGGCGGCGGCGGCCGCGTCGAAGGGCAGCGGGTCGAAGTCCGCCATCGCCGCGCCCAGCACCTCCAGCCGGGCCGCCCGGCTGGCCGGGTCCCTGGCCATCGACACGCCCTGCTGCAACTCGGCGAAGGTGATCGCGGTCAGCTCCGGCACGGCCGGCAGGTCGGACGGGCTGAGCAGCGCCAGGTCGATGTACACGCAGGTGTCCAGCACCCCGGCCGGCCGTCGCCGGGGCGCCCTGCGGCGCTCAGCCACGCCGCCGCTCGAACGGGTCGTCGCCCTCGTCCCCCACCAGTTCCTCGGGCCCGAAGTACTCCTCGGCCTCCTTGCGCATCTGCTGGTAGTCCACCCGCGGCAGCTTCACGTGCCGCGCCACCAGCTCCTCCGCCGTGAGTCGCCGGCGCCCGGACACCGGCCGCAGCTCGGCGACCTCGACCCCGTTCCTGGTGATGTGGAAGGTCTCCCCCGCCTCCACCGCGTCCATCACCGCGGCGGAGTTGTTCCGGAACTCCCGCTGGGTAATCGTCTTCACCCTTCCACGGTAGCCCCGTGTAGCCCCGCTGGCTACACCTCTGCACGTCCCATCCCCGGGCCGGGAAGGGCACCTTCGATCACGAACGGAAACGGGACGCCGACGGGCGCGGGCGCGGGTGGGGATGCACCGCCGGGGAAATCCCCGACGGGCGGGAACCCTGCGGCTCGTAGGATCGTCGTGCTGGTACATCAGGGAGCCGAGGACACCGGGAGGGGGAGGGCGCCGTGGCCGTGGTCGCGATGCTGCTGGGCCTGCTCCGGGTGTTGACCGGGGAGTTGGTGGCCGACAGCGGGACGCTGGCGTCGGTTGCCGCCGTGGCGACCGTGGCGCTGGTGGCCGGGGCGGTCGCCGGGGCACTGGCCGGGGCGCGGCTGCTGGGGGCGCGGGCACCGGCGGCGGTGCGCAGCGGGGTGCTGCGGCGTCGGGCGTTCGGTACGGCGTTCCTTCCGCAGCGTGATCCGGATGCCCGGGGCAGGCGACGCCCCAGGGCGCCGGGAGCGGCCCCGGCGGCCGCGTAAACCCTCTTCCGCCGGTCTTCCGCGAGTCTTCCGCAGGACCGTAGGACCGTAAGACGTTCTTCGTGGCCGTCCTCCGCCGATCACTCATGTCCTGAGACCCCGGAGGGCTCGCTTCACCATGTCCGTACTCGCCGTTCTCGACCCGGCCGTCGCCGTGGCGCACGCCGTCGTCGCCGCCGTCGCCCACCTGGTGCCGACCGCACTGGCCATCGTCCTGTTCACCGTCGCCGTCCGGCTGGCGCTGCATCCGCTGGCGCGGGCGGCGGCGCGCGGGGAGAAGGCCAGGGCGCGGCTGGCGCCGAAGGTCGCCGCGCTGCAGCACAAGCACCGGGACCGGCCGGAGAAGCTGCGGGAGGCGATGGCCGAGATGTACCGCAAGGAGCAGGTATCGCCGTTCGCGGGGTGCCTGCCGGTGCTGGTGCAGGTCCCGTTCTTCTCGGTGATGTACCGCCTGTTCACCACCCCGAACGACCTGCTGGACCACACCCTGTTCGGCGTGCCGCTGGGCCTGCACGTCACCGGCGCGCACGGTGCCGGGCAGTGGGTGGTGTTCGGGGTGCTGTTCGCCGGGCTGGCGGCGGTCGGGGTCGTCAACTTCCGCCGGGCCCGGCGCGCGGCCGCGACGGCGGCGGCAGCAGCGACAACGGCGAAGGCTCCGGCGCAGCCGGGGGCGGGGCTGCTGCCGTACCTGTCGTTCGGGTCGGTGCTGTTCGCGGCGCTGGTGCCGGTGGCCGCCGTGCTCTACCTGCTGACGACCGGCGTCTGGTCGGCCGCCGAGCGGGCGTGGCTGCACCGGGACGGGACGCCCGTCCCGGCGGCCTCGATGATGGGCTGACGATCCGTCAGAAGTGGCGCAGCAGCTCGGGGAAGGCCCCGAGCTGCAGCGTCGCCTCGTCGGGGCCGAGTTCCGTGTGCTCCAGCACCCAGGTGTGCTCGTGCGGGATGAAGACGGTGCGCAGGCCGGCCCGGCGGGCGGGGGCGATGTCGGACTTGGGCGAGTTGCCGATCATCCAGGTCCGGCCCGGGTCGAGGCCGAGGTCGGTGGTGAGCTGCCGGTAGGTGTCGACCGACTTCTCGGCGACGATGTGGATGCCCCGGAAGTGGTGGTCGATGGTGGACTCGGTCACCTTGCGCTGCTGTTCGTCCTGGTCGCCCTTGGTGAGCAGGAGCAGGTGGTGGCGGTCGGCGAGGGCGGCCAGGGTGTCGGCGACGCCGGGGATCAGTTCGACGTCGCGGCTGGTCAGCGGGGTGAGCAGGTCGTCGATGCGGGCCTGCTCGTCGGCCGTGGGGGTGCGGCTGTTGAGCTGCTGCAGGCAGTCGGCGAGGCTCTGCCGGAAGACGGTGGCGCCGTAGCCGAGGGTGGCGGAGTTGGCGGCCTCGATCTCGTTCAGCAGGGCCCTGGTGCGCACGTGCTCGGCCGGGGCGGCGACCCAGTTCAGGAAGCCGTCGATGACCCGCTCGAAGAGGACGTTGTTCTCCCAGAGGGTGTCGTCGGCGTCGAAGATCAGGGTCTGGTCGGTGTGCATCCGGTGGTCTCCAGGGGACGTCGGTCGGGCGGCAGGGGGCGGTCAGGCGGGCAGCGGCGGAAGTCGGTCAGGCCGGAGCCGGTCAGGCCGGAGCCGGTCAGGCGGGAGTCGGTCAGGCGGGCGGCAGCAGGCGGGCGGCGCGGTCGAGGGTCTCACGGAGGTTCTCCTCGGTGGTCCGTCGCCCGGCCTCCTCGACGGTGAGCCACTCCAGCGGGGACGCCGGGTTCTCCGGCCGGGCCAGTTCCGGGGTACCGGTGGCCAGCAGGAAGCGCAGGTCTGCGTGCTGGTGCGCGGGTTCGGCGGGCGAGGCGGGGACGGGCACCACGGCGAGGTGGACGAGGGCCGGGCCGGGCCAGGGGGTGAGGTCGGTCAGGCCGGTCTCCTCCAGGCCCTCGCGCAGGGCGATGTCCAGCGGCCGGGTCTCCCCCGGGTCGCCGTGGCCGCCGACGTGCAGCCAGGCCTGCTGACGGACGTGCCAGCGCAGCAGGACGCGGCGGGTGGGCGGGTGGACGATCAGCGCGGAGGCGGTGAAGTGGAGCGGGAAGGTGCCCCTGTTCCAGGCGTCGGCGACGTCGAGGAGCCGGCGGGCCCGCTCGTGGTCGGCGGTCTCCACCGGCCCGTGCGGGCGGTGGTCCGCCAGCAGTCGGGCCAGGTCGGGGCTCTGGGACGGGCCGCCCGTGGTCACCATGGATCTGCGCTCCTCGTTCTGCTCCGGGACCGCGCGGACCGCGTCGACCGGCGCGCGGGCGTGCGGGCGTGCGGGCGCGGGCGGTCGGGGGCGAGCGGTCGGCCCCGGGGCTTCGGGTTCCGGCGAACCCGCGCAGCCTAGCCCGGCCCGCTCGGGCGGCCCACCGGTTTTCACCGCTGCACACGCCGCCGCCCACGCCGCCGTACACGCCGCCGTTCAGACCGCCGTTCAGACCGCCGCCCGCACCGCCCCGCACACCGCCCCGCACCCCTCCGGAAGCCGTCCGCGACAGACGTTCCGCCGGTGGACACCTGCCGTACCACCACCGGTGCCCCACCCGGTCGGGGCGTTCCCCCGGAGGCCGTAGCCTGTGGTGATCGTTTCAGGACAGGTGGAGGGAAGTCGTCATGGTGGCTGCTCCGGCGCTCGCCGAGCTGCGCGAGGTGTGCCAGCCGCAGGCCAAGCTTCAGAGCCGCAACGGCGAGCACTGGGCGGGCCGGATGTACATGCGGGCGATCTCGCTGCGGACGACCCGGCAGCTGGTGCGCACCTCGGTGTCACCGAACACCCTCACCTGGGTGATGGTGGTGTGCGGGGTCGGCGGCGGTGCGGCCCTGCTGATCCCGGGCCTGACCGGTGCGGTGCTGGCCGCCGTACTGTTCCAGCTGTTCCTGCTGTTCGACTGCGTGGACGGCGAAGTGGCGCGCTGGAAGCGCCAGTTCAGCATGGCCGGGGTGTACGTGGACCGGCTCGGCGCCTACCTGGCGGACGCCGCGCTGATGATCGGCGCGGGCGTACGGGCGGCGCGCGACGGGTCGGAGCTGTGGGTGTCGGCGGGACTGGCGGCCGCGCTGGGCGTGGTGCTGCTCAAGGCCTCGACCGACCTGGTGGACGTGGCCCGGGCCCGCAGCGGGCAGCTCCCGGCGACCGAGGAGTCGACGCAGCCGCGTTCCCAGGGCATCGCGACGGCCCGCAGGCTCGCCTCGGTGTTCAAGATCCACCGGGTGACGAACGGCATCGAGGCCTCGCTGGTGCTGCTCGCGGCGGCCGCGGTGGACACGGGGCTCGGCAACCTGGACGCGACGCGCTGGACGCTCGCGGGCATCACGGTGATCACCTGGGGCATGGTGGTCGCGCACCTGGCGTCGATCCTGTCCTCCTCGCGACTGCGCTGAGCGCGCGGGCGGCCGGACGGACGGACAAACGGACGAACAAACCGCCGGACCGCCGAACCGCCGGAATCGGCAACGCGCCCTGCACGGGAAGTCGACTCTGCCGACTTCCCGTGCAGGGCGCGCCACTTCGCCGGGAGGCTCAGCGGCCGGAGCGGCTCGCGGACGCGGCGGACCCGGCGGCGGACGCAGCGGACGAGGCAGTCGAGCCGGCCCGGCCGGTGGCGGTGGTGGCGGTACGGACGGAACGCTTCAGGGCCATGTGCATGGCAGGATCCCTTTCCGGGAGGAGGGTCGAGGAGACGGAAGTCGCGCCGCGGCCGGTCAGCTCAGCGGCTTGCCGGGGCACCAGGCGTCGCCCCAGGCCGTCGTCGCGACGCAGCTGTGGCCGCCCTGCCCGTAGCTCGCACCCGCGCCCGAGCCCGTCGGCGTCGCATCGTCGAACACGGAGGCACCGGCCGGGGACACCCCGCCCAACCAGGCGGCGGCGCCCAGCGCGACCGCGGCCAGGGTCCGCGTCACGATTCCTCGCATGCCGACAACTCCCATCACTTCGGGGGACAGTTCCACATGTTCCGGACCTCTCCGCGGTTCCCGCCGCAGCGCCCGGCCCGTGCTCGCCACCCTGCCAGGCGGCGGATGGCCACGGCATCCCCCGCAAGGGATCATGAGCCTGCCTGGCAGCTTTAGGAGGCATGCGATGGACCCCGAGACCGGCCCCGATCCGACCGTCGACGTACCCGCACTCGACAGCACCGCCGTCACCCTCTACCGCTGGACGGTGGTGAACGAGCAGCTCACCCCGGCGACCCTGGCGCGGGCGGCGTCGGAGACCGACCTGAGCCTGGCGGAGTGCGAGGCGGCCGTCCGGCAGCTCACCGGGGCCTGCCTCTTCCAGGAGCTGCGCTCACCCGACGGCCCCGCGCGCGAGACCCCCGCGGGCGAGGCCCCCGCCTGCGGCGGCCCGATCGCCTGGCGGCCCGTCAGCCCCCAGGCCGCGACCGCGCAGCTGCTCTCCGCCCGCGACACCGCCCTGCGCGCCCGGGAGGAGGCCCTGCGCGAGCAGCGGCGGCTCGTCCAGCAGCAGCGCGACGGCCTCGCGGCGCTGGTGCCCGTCTACCTCCAGGCCCGCCAACACGCCTTCCCGCAGGGCACCATCGACCGCCTGCCGGACAAGTTCGCGGTGCGCTCGATGCTCACCGACGTGATCGACTCCTGCCGCAGCGAGGTGCTGGTCTCCAAGCACGGCGGAGCGTTCTCCCCCGCCGCCCTGCGCGAGGCGCTGCCGCGCGACCTGGAGCTGCTCGACCGGGGCGTCCGGATGCGGAGCCTCTACCAGCACGCGACCCGCTTCGACCAGCCCACCCGGGTGCACGCGGAGCAGCTCATCGAGGCCGGCGCGGAGATCCGGACGCTGCCGGAGGTGCTGCCGCAGCTGATCATCGTCGACGGCACGCTGGCCCTGCTGCCCGCCAGCTCCGGCGGCGCGCTGATCATCCGGGAGCCCGACCTGATCAGCTACCTGCTGACGGTCTTCGAACGGGACTGGGAGAACGCGACCCCGTTCGCCAGCGGCCCGCAGGCCGCGCACGACGTCACCAAGACGATGAAGCAGAGCATCCTGGTGCTGCTCGCGAAGGGCCTCAAGGACGAGTCCATCGCCCGCCGCCTCGGCATCTCCCTGCGCACCTGCCGCCGGCACGTCTCGGACCTGCTGGACAGCCTCGGCGCCCACAGCCGCTTCGAGGCCGGCGTGGTCGCGGAGCGACTGGGCCTGACCTCGCACCCGGCACCCGCCACCCCCACCGTCGGAACCGACGAACCCGCGCCGGAGACGCCCACACCGGAGACGCCCACACCGGAGACGCCCGCACCGGAGACGCCCGCACCGGGGACCCCCGCACCGACCGAGCCCGCACCGACGGCGGCCTGCCCCGCCTGTGACGGACCACTACCGGCACCCGCCCCCTCCCCCGACGGCCGGCGCCCGGGCGGCCGACCGCCCCGCTACTGCTCGCCCCGCTGCCGCTCCCGCGCCTACCGGACCCGCCGACGGGAACAGACGGACGGCGTCACCTGAGCGGCGAGCCGCCGGCGTCACGTAACCCGGCGACGGCGTGACGTAACCCGGGCGTGGGCCGCAAAATCGCGGGCGTCCACGGCGAGTCGGCGCAAGCGCGGGCTCACCGGCGCGGGCGGCTCCGACTCGTGGCGCCGGCCGGGCGGCCCTGAGCCGCCGGGGACGCGCAGGGCCTCACCGCGGCGCAGGCCCGGAGGACGTTCGGAACCGAGCGGGTGACCGGCACCGTGCGGGAGGTGCTCGGGCGCCCGCCGCGCGACGTCCGCAGCCGGGTGCGGGATCGCGCGGCGGACGACGGACGGGCCCGCGTCAGTAGCGGACGGCCTTGACCACCACCGGGATCAGGGTCTTGTCGGCCGGCTGCCGGCTGAAGGCGACGGGCTGGGCCTTGCCGTTCGCCGGGACGTTCTCGGCTCCGACGATGGCGCTGTCCACGGTCCTGCCGCCGGTGTCGGTGAAGTCGACCTGGACCGCGTAGGAGGCCGCGTTGGGCCCCGGGTTCTGGATCGTGACGACCACGGCGTGCAGGCCCCCGGTGTTCTGCCGCGGGACTCCGGTGATGGTGATGTCGCCCTGCGCGTTGCCGCCGTCCGTCACCCCGCTGAGCACCGAGGCGGCCTTCTCCTGGGTCGCGGACTGCTGGGCCGACACGGACGCCCCGAAGGCGGACGCCCTCGCGGAGAGCGAGGCGGCGGCCTCGGAGGCGGCCGCCGAGGCCGAGGCGGCCGCGGCCGACGCCGAGGCCAGCAGCGACTCCGCGGCGGAGGCGACGGCGGAGGGCGGCTGGCCGGAGAAGGCGCTCGTGTTGGGCGGGGTGGCCGTCGGCGAACCGGCCGCCGTGCCCGACGGGCTGCTGCCGCAGGCCGCGAGCACGACGGCGCCGGACGCCGCCACGATCAGCGCGACCGTGCGCTGCGGTGTCCAGCTCCGGCCCGCTCGCCCGTCACCGCCCGCGCGACGGCCGGGCAGCGGACGGTGGCCGGTTCGGCCGTGGCTGGGGGGACTGTGGAGTTCACGCACCGAGGATCCCTCTCCTGGTCGGTGTTCGGCGGCCGAGGGGCCCGTACGTCCCCATGCTTGGCAACATCCCGCTCCACAGCGACAGCTCCTGACCCGTCCGAGTGGGCCGCCCCGCGCGGAGGCGGCCCGACCGGAGCCGGACGGGACCCCGGGCGCGGGGCTCAGGCGGTGGCCGGCTTCCCCACGTCGGCGCCCCCCGCGTCGGCGCCCGCCGCCTCCTGGGCGGGGACGGCGCGCAGCTGCGGCCCCGGCGGCGCGGGGATGGCGGCGGCGACGGCGGCCGCGATCAGCGCGACGACGCAGCCGATCACCAGGCCGACCCGGAAGCCGCCCTCCGAGGGCAGGGTGTGCCCGCCGAGGGTGACGGTCAGCTGCGACAGCACCACGCCCATCACGGCGGCGGACACCGAGGTGCCCAGCGAGCGCATCAGGGTGTTGAAGCTGTTCGCCGAGGCCGTCGCGGTCAGCGGCACCGCGCTCATGATCAGCGCGGGCATCGCGCCGTAGGCGAGGCCCACACCGCTGTTGCAGACGATCGTGACGACCAGCACGCCCCAGGTGGAGCCCATCAGCGGCAGCGCCAGCCCGTACCCGACGGCGATCGTCAGCGCCCCGGCGACCAGGGTGAACTTGGGCCCGCGGGCGGCCGACAGCTTGCCGCCGAGCGGGGAGACGACCATCATCATCAGCCCGCCGGGCGCCATCCACAGGCCCATCGCCAGCATCGACTGCCCCAGCCCGTAGCCGGTGGCCTCCGGCAGCTGGAGCAGCTGCGGGATGATCAGCGCCTGGGCGTACATGCCGAAGCCGACCAGCACGGAGGCGGCGTTGGTCAGCAGCACCCGCGGGCGCGCGGTGACCCGCAGGTCGACCAGCGGCTCGGTCACGCGCAGCTCCCAGCGGGCCCAGAGCATCAGGATCGCGGCAGAGGCGGTGAACAGGCCGAGGGTGCGGGTGCTGCCCCAGCCCCAGTCGCCGCCCTTGGAGACGGGCAGCAGCAGGCAGACCAGACCGATGCTCAGGCCGATCGCGCCGACGAAGTCGAACCGGCGGCCGGCGGAGCGGCCACCGGCGGTGGGCGAGGCCGCGGTGGGCGAGGCCGTCGAGGCCGGGATGACGGTCCAGAGCATGCCGATGATGACGACGGTCAGCACGGCGGTGCCCCAGAACAGCACGCGCCAGCTGGCGTAGTCGGCGACGCCGGCCGCGATCGGCAGGCCGAGGCCGCCGCCGATCCCCATGGAGGCGCTGACCAGCGCGATCGCCGAGCCGAGCCGCTCGGGCGGCAGGACGTCGCGCAGCAGGCTGATGCCGATCGGCACCAGGCCCATGCCCATGCCCTGCAGCGCCCGGCCGGTGATCATCGGCAGCACGGAGTCGGCCACCGCGCACAGCACCGAGCCGAGCAGCAGCGGGACGCAGGAGGCGATGAGCATCGTCCGCTTGCCCAGCAGGTCGCCGAGACGGCCGCTGATCGGGACGAAGACGGCGGCGGAGAGCAGGGTCGCGGTGATGACCCAGGAGGCGTTGGACGCGGTGGTGTGCAGGAGTTGCGGGAGTTCGCTGATCAGCGGGGTGACCAGGGTCTGCATGATCGCGGCGACGGTGCCGGTGAAGGCGAGCGTCGCCACGATCGGACCGGTACGGGCGGTGGGGGCGGGGCCGTTGATGACGGGCCTCCTCGGGCATTCGGGGGACGCAGGCGTGTGCAGTTCGCACACCATGTGCAGCTAGCACACTCTGCTCAGGCTACACACGATGTGCGTCATGCACATCGTGTGGGATGCGCACACCTCTGGCATACTGGACGTGATCGACGAAGAACCCGCAGGTCAACGCGGTGATGAAGGGACTTCGACATGGCCGGCCCCACGCACGAGGTAGCCCTCGAGTTCCTGGTGTTCGCCCGGCACCGCGACCTCAACCAGGTCGACGACCGCCGCCCCGAGGGCAGCCAGCTCGAACGCAGCGCCTACATCCTGCTCAGCCGCGTCGCGGCCCAGGGGCCCATGTCGATCGGGCAGCTCAGCGACGCCTTCGGGCTGGACGTCTCCACGCTCAACCGCCAGACCGCGGCGCTCACCACCGCCGGGCTCCTCGACCGCATCCCGGATCCGGACGGCGGCATCGCCCGCAAGTTCCGCCTGACCGAGGAGGGCCGGCGCCGGCTGGACGACGAGCGCGAGGCGCACGTCCGGGCGCTCGACCTGGTGATGGCGGACTGGCCGGAGGAGGACATAGCCACCTTCGCGGCGTACCTGCGCCGCTTCAACACCGGCATCGAACGGATCGACGGCCGCCCCTGGCCCCGGGGTTGAGGGTGCCGGCTTCGGGCCCGAGACCCACCGGGGGCTCGGACGGTGAAGCCGGACGGGTGGACCGGGAGTGGTCAGGGGCGGCCACGGTCGGTCAGGAGCGGTTCAGGAGCGCTTGAAGACCTCGGCCGCGTCGTCGGCGACCTCGACCACGATCGAGTGCAGGCTCTCGATGCGGGAGACGATCGCCTCCCGCGGGCCCTGCCGCCAGACCTCGCTGCCGTAGAAGGCGTCCTCCTGCGCGCGGTGCTGCTCGATCGAGTCGAACGCCCGGATCAGGTACGCCTCCTCGTGCCCGTCCTCGTCCACGAGCGACGCCCCGTGGTCGACGACCCGGATGCCCGCCGCCCGCAGCAGCGGGACGGCCTCCTCGCCCATCACCCGGACGAAGTCGGCGCGCGTGCCCGGCTTGAGGCGGTAGGTGCGCAGTTCCAGTATCACGGCGGCTCCTCGCGATGGTTGACGCCCGGTCAGACCGGAGGCCCGTCCCCCGGCCAGGGCGGGTGGAAGCCTAGACGGGAGCGCGAGGCCGCGCGTCAGGATTCGGCCCCAGCCGACTTCCCGCGCGGGGCGCCGACCCCGCGTGTCAGTGGCGAGCCGTAGCCTTCGACCTGGTCCGCACGGAAGGGGAGGGCGCGATGGCGACGCTCGACGAGCTCAGGGCACTGCTGGGAGAGCCGCGCTTCAACTGGTCCGATCCGGCGCCCTGGACGCGGCTGGAGCAGGACCTCGGGGCCTCCCTCCCCGCCGACTTCCGGGCCTTCACGGACGCCTACGGCCCGGTGGAGATCAACGAGCAGCTGTACCTGGAGCACCCCGGGCATCCGATCAGGAACCTGGGCGAGAAGATCCAGGAGTCGCTCGAACTCTGGCGCGACGAGGACGAGGCGGAGTTCCTTCCGGCCCCGGCGGGGTCGGGCCCCGGCGAACTGCTGCCGGTCGCCACGGCCACCACGGGCGAGTTCGTCTTCCTGCGGGTGCCCGAAGAGCCCTTGATGCCGTGGGGCGTGGGCGTGCTGGAGACGGACACGCTGGAGTTCGTGTCCTACGAGTTGACGTTCGGCGACTGGATGCTGGCGTACCTCAGGGGCGAGGACGTCACGGTGCACTCCCACAACCTCGCCCCGGACCGCCCGTTCTACCGGCCGTTGACCTGACGGGCTCACCTTCGACGCCCGACCGCCGGCCGGCCCCTCGCGGGGTGACCGGCGGCCGTCACGGTGGCCCGCGCGGCCGGGGCCGTCAGCTGGCCGGGGCGACTTCGGCGAGGAGGGCGGGGCCGGCCCAGCCGGGCGCCGCGCCGGGGGCGGCCGCCTCGGCCTCGCGGACGAGGGTGATCAGACGGGCGTTGGCCGGGGCGGTGAGGCCGTGGCGCTCGGCGAGGGCGACGATCTCTCCCTGGAGCGAGTCGATCTCGGTGGGGCGTCCGCGCTGGAGGTCCTCCCACATCGAGGAGCGGGCGGTGGCGTCGATCTGCAGGCTGGCCCCGGCCAGCTCGTGGAACTGCGCGTCCGACAGTTCGAGCACCTGCGGCATCACCTCCGGCGGCACCGGGCCGAGCTGGGCCGGCTCCACTCCGGCGGCCCGGAACACCGCCAGCGCCTCCAGCTGGCAGCGCGCCACGCACCGCCGGTACGCCAGCTGCCCGACCTGCTCGCGCAGCGGCAGCCCGGAGAGCGCGTTGACGGCGTTGTTCAGGTTCATCAGCAGCTTCGCCGCCTGGACGGCCGGCATGTCCGACCGCAGCTCCAGCAGCAGACCGCTCTCCCTGGCCGCGTCGGCGAGGGCGTCCGCGCCCTCCTCGCCCGCCAGCATCAACGACCCGCCGCTGCCCTGGTGGAAGGCGGCGGGGCCGGTCCGCACCACGTTGTACGGGACCATACCGGCCAGCACCCGGTGGGACGGCAGCGCGGCCGCGAGCACCTCGGTGTTGCGCAGCCCGTTCTGGAAGCTGACCACCACCGTGTCGGGGCCCAGGTGCGGGGCGAGTTCCCGGGCGGCGGCCTCGGTGTCGGCGGACTTCACCGTGACCAGGACGTAGTCGGCGCCGGCCACGGCCTCCGGGCCGGCGGCAGCGGTCAGCTCCCGTACCTCGCGGCGGGCCTCGCCCGGGCCGGTGAGGGTCAGCCCGCCCGCGTCGATCGCCGCCATCGCGGCGGGACGGCCGACCAGGGTGACCTCGGCGGTCGAGGCGAGCATGCCGCCGAGGTGGCAGCCGATGGACCCGGCGCCGAACACGGCGATCCGGAGCCTGCGCTGGGCGGGGGTGGTGGGCACGGTGCGGCTCCAGGACGAAGGCGGGGACGAGGAGGAGGAACCGGGGGTGTGGGGCCGGCCGGTCAGTCGAAGAGGTCGGGGTCGGAGAGGGTGATCTGGTCCCACAGCGGGCGGGCCTGGAACCAGCCGGCCAGTGAACTCCCGAGCTGGTCGCGGGTCTTCAGCGCGGTCTCCCGGTCGATCAGCTTCGGCGCGCCGGCCGCCATCGCGAGCAGCTGCGCCTGGCAGGAGCGCTCCATGGTGATGAACCACCAGACCGCCTCGGCCACCGTCCCGCCGACCGTCAGCAGGCCGTGGTTCTGCAGGATCACGGCCTTGTGGTCGGCCAGCGCGGCGGCGACCCGCTTGCCCTCCTCGGTCTCGGTCACCACGCCCCGGTAGTCGCTGTACAGCCCGTGGTCCTCGAAGAAGGCGCAGGCGTCCTGGGTGATCGGGTCGAGCGGGATGCCGAGGCTGGAGAAGGCCTTGCCGTACAGCGAGTGGGAGTGCGCGGCGGCGACGGCGTCCGGGCGGGCCGCGTGCACCTGGGAGTGGATCGCGAACGCGGCCCGGTTCACGGGCCGGGTGCCGTGCAGCAGGGCTCCGTCGTGGTCGACCAGGATCAGGTCGGAGGCCTTGATCTGGTTGAAGCTCATGCCGAACGGGTTCACCCAGAACCAGTTCGGGTTCTCCGGGTCGCGGACGGTGATGTGCCCGGCGACGCCCTCCGAGAAGCCGAACCGGCCGAACAGGCGGAAGCCTGCCGCCAGTTGCTCCTTCCGGTACTGGCGCTCCTCCTCGACGGTGTCGAAGGCCGGCGGCAGCGGCAGGGTCACCCCTTCCGGGGCCGGGCCCACGACGCCGGTCGCCGCATACGGGTCGGCGGGCTGCTGCGGTGCGGACATGGCGACTCCCGGGGCTGCGACGGTGGGGCAGGGGGTGGATCAATCCAAAGACATGTTCGAAAGATACATACCTTTGGCAATGATCTCCTGACTATGATCAATCTGATCATCGATCATGGAGAGGGGCAATGATGCGTAAGGCATTGGCAGCGCTGGCAGTTGGGATCGCCGCCGGTACGGCCCTGCTCGGCGGCACCTCGGTCACCACCGTCGCCGGCCAGTGGAACGAGCCCAACCAGTCGGTCGTGGTCCAGCGGAACGAACCGAACCAGTCGGTCGTCGTCCAGCGGAACGAGCCCAACCAGTCGGTCGTCGTCCAGCGGAACGAGCCCAACCAGTCGGTCGTGGCCCAGCGGAACGAGCCCAACCAGTCGGGCCAGTGACCAGCCCGCTGCTTCGCGACGCGTTATCCGCCCAGGCCCCCTTCCGGGCCCCGGAGAAGACGTTCGGGCAGTTCCTGGAAGAGAAGTGGACAGCCGTCTGCCGAGGCCTGGGGACAGGCGAGTTGGAGACGGCGCGCGTCCTGCGGGAGCTGCGGGACGTGCTCAGCCCGTGGGGCGGGCGCGCCATCGGGACCAGGTGCGATCCTCCGTCCTTCGTGTCGTCCGACGGCTTCCCCGCCGAGCTCTCCGTCAGCTGGAAGGCGGGCAAGCCGGAGATCCGCATCCTGTTCGAGTCGCTGGGCATCGATCGCACCCCGCTCGGATACCAGGAAGCCGGACGGGAGTTGACGCTCCGGCTCGCCGAACGGCCGGGGGTGAGCATCGAGCGGTACCTCGACGTCGAGGACCTGTTCGTCACGACCGCTCCCGATCACAACCGGCCCACCATCTGGCACTCCCTGGCCTGGCAGCCCGGCGAGCGGCCGCACTACAAGGTCTACCTCAACCCCCAGGCGCACGGCCTGGACCGGACCCACGAGGTCATGGCGGAGGCGATGCACCGGCTGGGGCTGGCGAAGGCCTGGGGGCCGGTGGGGCGGCGGTGCGAGGAACTCGCGCTGCGCGGGCACGAGGTGGAATTCTTCGCACTTGATCTGGACGGCGGAAGCGCCTCCCGGGTGAAGGTCTACTTCCGCCATCTCCCGATGACGATGGACGAGTTGGACACGGTGGCCGCACTGTCGCACCGCCACGACTCGGCGCGGGCGGCGCGGGCGCGTGCCGTGATCTACGGGCGAGACGGCGGCACGGTGGACAACGAGCCGATGACCTGCCTGGCGTTCCGCGAGGGTGCGACAGGGCCCGAGGAGGCCAACGTCTACCTGCGGCTGCCGGGGAACGCCCGGAGCGATGCCGAGGCGGCCGCGCGGATCGCGGAGCTGATGCGGATCGAGGGGGTCGACCCGCGCCCGCACACCGAGGTGCTGAGACGGCTGACGGCCGGGGTCGAGGAAGGCGACACCGGCGTGCAGGAGCTGTGCAGCTACCGCACCATCGCGCCGGGGGTTCCGGCGCACATCGGGCTGTACCTGCGGTTCAACACCTATTCCGGGCCGGTGACCTGAGCGGGCTGTACCTCGAACTTCCCCAGTGGGAACTTCGAGTCACTCAAGGAGCGCGGAACCGTGGTCCCGATGAAGAGGATCTCGTGAAGAGGATCTCGGACGTGCAGCCGGAACTCTTGGAGTACGTGGCCATGGGGACGACTCCCTTCGGTCGCGCCGGAGTCGTCGGGGTCCGGATCGCCCGAATTCCATGCAAGCACCCTTCCGGGACCGAGGCCATCCGGGCGAGCTAGGTCGGCTCCGGGCGGTGGTGGACGTCGCGGTTGCGCCTGAACTCGCGGATGAGCGCGAGGAGGTTGATCAGAGTGCTGGCCGGGACGTTGCCGATGTCGACCAGCGGACGGCCGTGGAGGTTGGTTCCGCCCGGGGTCGCCGAGGGCCAGAGGAGGCCGAATTCGCGACCCTCGGTGCGGAGTTCGACGATGAGCTCGGTGACCTGGCGCGAGGTGAGGTGGAGGAGCGCCGGGTCGGCGGGGTGGATCGGGTGGTGGGCGCTCACAGAGCACCGTCCTGGTGCAGCTCGAACCATACGGTTTTGCCGAGCTGTTGGGGGTCGACGCCCCAGCGGTGGGTGAGGCCGGCGACGAGCTGGAGGCCCCGGCCGGTCTCGGAGAGGAGGGAGAGGGGGCCCTTCTCCGGGGGGAGCGGGCTGCGGTCGGAGACCGCGACGCGGAGGGTGTTGGCACGGTGGTGGATCAGGATGACCGGGGAGGTCGTCTCGCCGTGGCGCCAGGCGTTGACGATAAGTTCGACCATCGCGAGTTCGGCGTCCGCGATGAGGGAGGGCGGCCAGCCGGCGCTGGCCATCCCGTCGCGGAGGGCGTCGCGGGAGAGGGTGAGAGAGGGGGAGTTGAGGTTGCGCACAGCGTCTCCCGGAGGGGGATGGGTGAGACCGGCGGATGCGTCGCCGTGAACGAACCCACTGGACATGGGTGTTCTGCGGTGCCCGAGCGGCGTTACTGACGATCCGTTCGGTGATCGATGCATCACAGACTGTAGGGCATGCGATAGCAAATTTGCTAGCGCACTCAAGAAGATGTGCCTACCTGCTCGCTGGACTCGTCACGCACGCGCGGTGGATGCTGGGGAGATGCCACCTACCCCAACCGCACGCCGGAAGCGCGTCGGCATCGAGTTGCGAAAGATGCGCGAGACCGCCGGGCGAACGGCCGGAGACGCTGCTGCTGTTCTTGGGCTGGACCGCAGCAAGGTCACGCTGATCGAGCAGGGCTCCTACCCGATCAGCGCCGAGCGGGTCCTCGCACTCGCCGCCGAGTACGAGGAAGCCGACTCCGAGTACGTCGATGCCGTTGCCGAGATGGCCGCCGACCGGACCAAGGGGTGGTGGGAGGAGCACAGAGGCCTCGTCCCTGCCGGGATTCTTGACATCTCCGAGGTCGAGCACCATGCCAGCGCGCTGGTGACGTACCAGATCTGTCATGCGCCGGGGCTCATGCAGACCGAGGAGACAGCGCGGGCGATCTTTCGAGAGGTCTATCCTCCCCTACGGCCGCTGAACATCGAAGCGCGAGTCGAGAACCGGATGCGCCGAGCCGAGCTCCTGACGCGAAGCGATCCACTCAACTACGAAGCGATTGTGCATGAGGCCGCACTGCGCATGGAGTTCGGAGGTACAACTGTTGCCAGAGAACAACTGAAGCAGTTGCTCGCACTCTCAGACGCCCCCAACGTGACACTGCGCGTGCTGGAGTTCAAGGCCGGCGGCTTCAAGGGAGCAGGTCAGGCCGTGCTGTACGCGCCTGGCCCCGTGCCCCGCCTCGATACGGTGCAGCTGGACTCCGTAGGATCACCAGCGTTCCTGACCGAGATGAACCAGCTGGAGAACTACCGGAACATCCTCGGGGCGATGCGTGATCGCGCGCTCGATCCATCGGCCTCCCGTGACGCGATCTCCAGCATCATGAATAGCCTGTGAGGCCCCGATGGAAGAACTCTCTTGGCGAAAGCCCAGCGCCTGCGGCGATGGCAATAATTGTCCTGAGGTAGCCATAGGCCCCGACGCCGTTTACGTCCGCAGCAGCCTTCGGCCCGACGCCATCGCCCAGCTCGACGTCAGCGAGTGGCGCGACCTCGTGGCCGCCATCCGCGTCGGCGAGTTCGACGCCTGACTCCCCGATTCGTCGCACGGGCTCTGACCTGCTAATGTTCCTGACGTCGCGAGAGAGATGATCTCTCGTCAGGCGTCAGCGGTGCTACCAGAGCACGTCCTACTTTCAGTAGGAAGAGTCCGTGCAACCCGGGCCTGGCGCTCCACAGTCGGAAGGGTCCGGCACCTACCCAGGTGCCGGACCCTTCCGCGTTTCCCACCCCGACCGCCCCACGAGGCCCGCGATGTCCGACCCCCAATCCCTGTTCGACTTCTGGTGGACCCCTACCCCGGACAGCGAGCGCCTCCAGTGGACCCTCACTCCCTTCGTCGGCGCCGGCCCGCTCCGCTTCGGCATGAACCACGACGAGGCCCTCACCGCACTCGACAGCACCGGCAGTGCACCCCTCGAATCCCGCGGCCCCGCCTTGGAAACCCGGCTCCGGCACCTCGGCCTGACGCTCTACTTCGACCAGCGAGAAGCCCTACTCGGCATCGTCGTCGACGCCCTCAAGGGCCCGCAGGTCCTCGCCGCCGGCATGGCACTCACCGGCCGCACGCCCTCGGCCCTGGAGCAGTGGATCACCGACCGCGACACCCGCGTGCCCGGGGGCCGGCCGGTGTCACGGACCCTCGGGGTGGTGATCAGCCTCCAGCGCTCCCACGACCTCCTCCTCACGCGTCTGGTACTGCTCTCGCGCGAGGCCACCCGGAACCCGACCCACGCCCTCCCGAACGAGGTCTGGATCACCCGCTGATCTGGAAAGCCTCGTCGGGCAGGAAGTCGTGCAGGTAGTGCAGGCCCTCCGCGGGGAAGCACACCGGCCGCGTCAGCAGCCCGTCCCCCGCCCGCTGCACCCCGATCACCACCCCGAGCGACTCCGAACAGAACTCTCCCCCGCCCATGACGACGAGCTCCTTCGCCGGCGCCAGGGCATCGGCCCGGCCCCACAGCCACTTCCCCAGCTCGGACGGGCGGCGCCCGGTCAGCGCCACTCCCTCCACCGACACCTGCGGCCCGCACAGCGCGTCCGCCGAGACGCCCCGCAGCCGCTCGTCCCAGTAGTAGAGCGTGAGTCCGAAGCTCGGGTAGCGGCCGGTCACCAGCCCGTACGGGTCCTCGGCCAGGCACGGGCCCGAGTACCGCTGGAGGTCGTCGGTGCGGCGGCTCAGGATGTTGGACACCTCGTCGATCAGCATCCCGAACCGCAGCGGGCCCACGCTCTCGAACGGCTCCAGCACCCACTGCTCGCGCTCGCCGTCCGGCAGCACGTCCCAACGCTCGTACATGATCACGAAGCCTAGACAAACGCTTCCGCAGTGCCGAATGATCGACCGGGGCGATCGAATTCGCACGCTTGTTGGGGCGCATGACCTACGGGGAGAGCACGATGGAGCGCATCAGGCCGCAGCGGTTCCACGAGGCCGTCGGCCTGGAGGACTGGCGCGTGGTGGGCGAGGGGGCGTGTGCGTACTTCCGCACCGGGTCGTTCGCGGTCGGCGCCCGGTTCGTGCAGGCGATCAGTGAGATTCCGGGCGTCGGGGACGACCACCCGGACGTCGACGTGCGGCAGGCGGGCGTGCTCGTGCGGCTGATCACGATCACGGACGACTACTACGGACTGACCGAACGGCACATCGAACTGGCCCGCCGGATCTCGGCGGTGGCCCAGGCGCTGGACGTGCCGGCCGACCCGTCCGCCGTGCAGACCGTCCAGGTCACCGTCGACGCCCTCGCCGGTCCCGACGTGGTGGCGTTCTGGCGCGCTCTGCTCGGCTACCAGGAGCGCGCGGGCAGTGGCGAGGACCTAATCGACCCGCACCGCCGCGGGGCGCCGTTCTACTTCCAGCGGATGGATTCACCGCGCCCGCAGCGCAACCGGGTCCACGTCGACGTCTGGGTGCCCTACGACCAGGCCGAGGCCCGGATCGCCGCGGCCCTCGCGGCCGGCGGCCGCCTGGTGAACGACGCCGACGCGCCGTCGAACTGGGTGCTGGCCGACCCCGAGGGGAACGAGGCGTGTGTCGGCGTGGCCGGCCCGCCCGCACACGTCCCGGCCTGACTGCCCCGGGGCCACGATTCGGCGCACGGGCGCTGACCTGCTAATGTTCCTGATGTCGCGAGGGACATGAAACCTCGTCAGGCGTCAGCGGTGCTACCAGAGCACGTCCTACTTTCAGTAGGAAGAGTCCGTGCAACCCGGGCCTGGCGCTCCACAGTCGGAAGGGGTCCGGCACCTACCCAGGTGCCGGACCCCTTCCGCGTTTCCCACCCCACAGCAGCCACTCCGCGTCAGGCCGCGGGCTTCGCGAATGCGGGCCGCACGAGTGCGGCGAGCAGAACCAGCACTGCCAGCGCGAAGAGCGTGAACAGGTAGTTCCCCGACAGCAGGCCGTAACCGAGCAGCATGACCTGCACCGATCCCGCCCCGACCAAGGCGGAGGAACCGCGGGACGCCTTCTGTGGCGACCCCATCGCCCACAGGCCCAGAGCCGCCCAGCCGTTGACCCCGACCATAACGAGTCCCGCGAGCAGGAACCCCTGCGGCAGGAAGCGCGGGACGGGCGCCACCTCGTCCTCGAAGGCGATACCGCCCACGAACAGCGGCATGGCGATGCAGAAGAAGAGAACGATGGCGATCGTTTCGAGCAGCATCAGGGCCATTGCCCCCAGCAGGGCAGCGGTGGTGAAGCGGGTCATCGTGCCTTCCAAGTGTTGCGGCTGGATCGGTCGCAAGTCGAAAGAGCATATGAGGTGCCGCGCGTGCGGGACACGGCATGACAACCATGGGAGGAAACGCACCATGCCGAGCACGTTCACCGTGTTCTTCGAAGGCCCGTTCTGGGTCGGGGTGCTGGAGATCGCGGGCCCGCGAGGGGCCGGTCACCTCAACCGCGCTGCTGCCAAGCGCCGCGCCGCCGAAGCCGCGCTCGACCGGCGGGCGGCCGCCAGGCGGCAGGCCAAGGAGCGACACCGGGGCAGGTGATTCCCCATCTCCTCACTGTGCCAATCATATTGGAGCAATATAGGAAAACGGCCTGATCTCATCGTCGGCGAACTTACCGAGCGGAAGCCGGTTTTCCGCCACCAGGGGCCGGGGTAGTGCCGAAGCGTTCGCGCCCCGACCATTTCACTGCTCACGAAGGGGCGAATCCTTGACGCTTTTCTTTCTCGGAAGGACACCCTCATGCACAGGACCCTTCGGAACGCCCTCGCGACCGTCATCGTGACGGGCGCGCTCACCGCCGCCGCCGCTCCGGCCGCCCTGGCCGCCGAGCAGGCGCCGTCGACGGCCGGGGTGCGGGCGGAGCTCCGCAACCCGAAGACGGTCAAGGTCGCGGACTACAACCAGGCCCGCAACACCCTGATCAACGCGGGCAGCAAGACCGCCGCCAAGTCCCACCCGGCCCACGGCACCAAGGACGTCCCGGTCTCCCACGGCACCAGCCTGCTGGCCGAGGCCCGCGACGAGTTCCGCGCCGCCGACCGGAACCTGCCGGCCAACCAGAAGAGGTCCGACATGTCGATCCCGCACTACAACGCCATCCACAGCGCGGCCAGGACCATGGGCATCGACACCTGGTGACACCTTCCCCACCACGATGCACGGCCCGGCTCTCCTCCGCTTCCCGGAGGGGAGCCGGACGGCTTCAGCGCTTCGGAGGCAGGGGCTCTTCCCGCGGCTCGCCCAGACTGCCGTCCGGGAGGACGTCGAAGACCGTGAGCGTCTTGCCCCTGGTGATCGTTATCCGGTCCGGACCTGACCAGTTGACGCCGTCGTCGTGCCTGGAGGAGTCCAGTTCCCAGTGGCGGGCCGACCAGCCGGAACCGGACACCAGCTCACTGCGGTAGAACGGGTCGAAGCCGCCCAGGTCCGTGATGACGATCACCCGGTCCGGGCGGCCCGGGGCCGCCTCCCGACGCGGCGGGTCCATGGGGGGAAACAGGCTCGCCAGGAGGGCGAACGGCACGCAGAGGACCAGCAGCCCCAGGCCGAGGCCGCAGACGAGCTGCCCCGTCCCGGTACCGAATCCCAGCTCGACGACGAGCGAGGCCACGAGCAGCACGAGCACCGACCCGATCAGCAGGACCGGGTGGTCGCACCACTCCGCGACCATCACCAACCCGCCCGAACGGGACTCGCGCCAGCCCGCCACGCACGCCAGCAACGCCAGCAGCGCCACCGCCCTGAGTCCCCACGCGATCTGCCTGCGGCGCACCGTTGTCATCTCTCACCCCCGACGGTTCTTTGCCGATCTTCGGCGCGGACGTTACTACAGGGACTCATGGGGCAGTTGGGACCGGCAGGGCCTAGCGCTGCCGGGGCGTCACCGAGGGGCCGCCCGGCCTCCCGTCCTCGTCCACCGTGAAGACCCTGACCTCCTTCTCCAGAGTCACCGTGATCCGGTCCGCACCGGACCACTCGGCCCTGACCAGGCCCTTGCCGTCCACCCAGGGGCCGAGGCTCCAGTGGCGGGCCGACCAGCCGCTACCGGTCAGCAGCTCCACCCGGTACACCGGATCGATCGAGTCCGCGACGTTGGCGAAGACGAGCACCCGCTCCGGGTGGTCCGGGGCGGCCTCCCGCCGGGTCTCCACCCCTTCGTCGGCGGTCACCAGCGTCGACAGCGCGAGCGGCACCCCGAGGAAGACCAGCGCCACCAGACCGCCGGCCAGGCCGATCTGCGACTCCGGGGTGCGGAACTCCAGCTCGACGACCACCGAGATCAGGACCAGCGCGACCGCCGACCCGGCCAGCAGGACCGGCCGGTGGAACCAGAGTTCGAGCTCCACCAGCCCGCCCGAACGAGCGGCGTGCCGGCCCACCAGGTAGGTCAGCAGCGCCACGAGCGCCACCCCTCTGAGCCCCCACGCGATCCGCCTGCGGCGCGCCACTGCCATCCCTCGCTCCCCCACGGTTTCCTCTCCGGACTTCGGCACGGACCGCACCGCCGGGCCTACCGGGGCCTCGGCGTCACCGAGGGGCCGCCCAGTGCGCCGTCCTCGCCCACGGTGAAGACCTCGATCTCCTTCTCCAAGGTCACCGTGATCCGGTCCGGACCGGACCACTCGGCCCTGACGAAGCCGTCGTGCTCCTCCCAGGTGCCGAGGCCCCAGTGGCGTGCCGACCAGCCGCTGCCGGTCAGCAACTCCACCCGGTAGACCGGGTCGATCGAGAAGGCGACGTCGGTGACGCTCAGCACGTGGTCGGCGCGGTTCGGGTCGGGGGTGCGGGCGACCAGCCGGCCGTCCCCACCGAAGTAGTACGCCAGGGCCCCCACCGCCGCCCCGATGAAGAGGAGCGGTGACAGGACGGCCGCGCAGCCGATCTGCGCCCACCTGGTGCGGAACTCGACCTGGGCCACGGCCGAGGCCACCGCCAGCGCGACCGCCGTCCCCAGCAGCAGCACCGGGTGGTTCAGCCAACGCTCGACCTCGATCAGCCCGCCCTGCCGGGAGGCGAAGTACCCCGGCAGGTACACCAGGAAGGCCGCCAGCGCCGCACCCCGGAGCCACCACACGACCTGCCTGCGGCGCGCCACCGTCATTTGCTCCCCCCGGAGTTGCCCTTTGCCGGGACTTTACTACGGGGCCGCCGGGTGGCCCGGGCGACGGGTGCTCCGCCGTCCGGGCCGCCCGGCCCACCGGCCGTCCCCCCGTCACCGCCGGTGGAAGACGCTCCGCGACCAGAAGTAGCCGACCAGCGTCAGCCCGGTACACCAGGCCAGGGCGCTCCAGGCACCGGCGCCGATCCCGGTGCCCATCAGCAGCCCGCGCAGGGTCTCGATCATGGGGGTGAACGGCTGGTACTCGGCGAACCAGCGCATGGCTGTCGGCATGGAGTCGGTCGGGACGATGGCGCTGCCGACGAAGGGCAGGAACTGCAGCGGCATCGGCAGGTTGCTGGCGCTCTCGACCGTCTTGGCCACCAGGCCGATGCCGGCCGATATCCAGGTCAGGGCGACGGTGAGGAAGAGCAGCAGGCCCGCCGCGGCCAGCCACTCCACCGGCCCGGCGTTCGGCCGGAAGCCCATCGCGAGGGCCGTACCGACCACCAGGACCAGCCCGATCATGGTCTGGATGACGCTGCCGACCACGTGCCCCGCCAGGAAGGCGGAGCGTGATATCGCCATCGTGCGGAAGCGGTTGACGATGCCCTCGGTCATGTCGGTGCAGATGCCGATCGCGGTGACCAGCGACCCCGAGGTGGCCGCCATCAGCACGATGCCGGGCGTCACGTAGTCGATGTAGTGGCCGCCGCCGATCCCGGCGCCCAGTGTGCTGCCGTAGGCGTAGTTGAAGAGCAGCAGCATCATGACCGGCGTCACCACGACCGCGAAGGTCAGCGACGGGTACCGCAGCGCGTGCTTGAGGTTGCGGCGCAGCATGGTCAGCGAGTCGCCGAACGCGTGGCCGGCCGTGCCCGTGGCCGTGCTCATCGCACGCCCTCCCCGGTCAGTTGAAGGAACACGTCGTCCAGGTCGGCCGTCTCCACGACCAGTGACTCGGCCGGTACGGACGCGTTGTCGAGCGTGTCCAGCACGGCCTTCACGGTGAGGACGGAGTTGTCCCCCGGGATCTCCAGCCGCAGCGCCTCGGTGTCCGCCGTGGCGTACTCGAACAGCGCCGCGGCGGCGGCCAGTCGGCCGGCGTCCGCGAACCGGAGCCGGATCCGCCCGCCGGGGGCGAACCGCTTCAGCTCCTCGGCCGTGCCCTCGGCGACGATCCGGCCGCCGTCCAGGACGGCTATCCGGTCGGCGAGTTGGTCGGCCTCCTCCAGGTACTGGGTGGTGAGGAGGATCGTCACCCCGTGGTCGGCGACCAGGCTCCGGATGATCTCCCACATGGTGCGCCGGCTGCGCGGGTCCAGCCCGGTGGTCGGCTCGTCCAGGAAGATCACCTTCGGATCCCCGACCAGGGTCATCGCGAGGTCGAGCTTGCGCCGCATGCCGCCGGAGAAGGTGGTGACGGCCGTGCGGGAGGCCTCGGTGAGATCGAAGCGCCGCAGCAGTTCCTCCGCCCGCCTCCGCCCCTCCCGACGGCGGAGGTGGTTGAGGTCGGCCATCAGCAGCAGGTTCTCCTCGGCGGTGAGCAAATTGTCCACCGCCGAGAACTGGCCCGTCACCCCGATCGCCCGCCGCACCGCGTCGGCCTCGCGCTCCACGTCGTGCCCGGCCACCCGGGCCGAGCCGCCGTCGGCGGGGATCAGGGTGGAGAGGATCTGCACGGTGGTGGTCTTGCCGGCGCCGTTGGGCCCGAGCAGGGCGAACACGCTGCCCGCCGGGACCTCCAGGTCGACGCCCCTCAGGACCGGCTTGTCCCCGTAGGACTTGGTGAGGGCCGTCGCCGAGATCGCCGGGACCGTCCGGTTCACCGGGACCACCGGGCCCCCCGAGGCCGCCGCCATCACGCCCTCCGGACGATGACGTTGCCGACCTGGGTGCGACCGCGCACCTCGACCGTCTCCACCGCGTCGCCCGGGCCCTGGGTCGGGCCGAGGTCGTTGCGGACGCCGCCGACCTTGCTGTGCACGTCGAGCCAGGCCGCGGTGCCCTCCGCGATGCCGACCTCGACGTCCCCCACGTTGGTCTGGAGGGTGACCTGACCGCGGACCACCCGGTCGACCCGGATGTGGCCGTGCGCCGACTTGGCGTCCACGTTGCCCTCGGCGGCGCCGATGTGGATCCGGCCGTTGGAGGCGTTGGCGTGCAGCTCGCCGCGCACCTCGTCGATCTCGGTGTCGCCGTTGCTGTTCTTGACCGTCAGCCGGCCCCCGACGGATCCGATCTCGATCCGGCCGGCGCCCGTCACCTCGGCGTCCCAGGCCGTCCCGCCGAGCCGGACGTCGCCGAAGCCGCTGTCGAGCCGCACGCTGTCGGCCTGCTCGACCTGGATCCGGCCGAGCGAGGTCTTCAGCCGGCAGGCGCCGAGCGGCCCCTCGGTGATGAACTCGGCCATCGGGCACTCGCTGTGGACCTCGGAGCCGATCGGCAGCTCGACCAGGACCTCGATCGCGCCCTTCTTGCTGGTGAAGACGGAGCGCTGCTTGGGGGCCTTGACGCCCAGCCGACCGCCGGAGAAGTCGACCTGGGTCTGCTCGGCGGCCTTGACGTCCGCCTCCTTGGCCGGGTTGGCGGGCCGGACCTCGACCACGGTGTCGGTGCGCTTGCTCGCCTTGATCCAGACCGAGCCGATGTCGAACTCGAGGATGGCGGAGATCGGTCCGTCGGTCTCGTACGTAGGCATGGCTGTCCCGTCCTCTTGACTCGTGTGGGTGTTCCCGCTGGTCGGAGCGGGGGTGACGTCGAAGGTGCAGAAGGTGGTGCAGACGATCCCGGTACTGCGGAAGTGCTAGTGGACCCAGCCGGTGAAGCCCTCGCCGCCGATGCTGCGCGCGATCCGGCTGCCCGGATCGGCCGCCGGGCGGCGGGCCGGCTCGCCGCCCTCGAGCGCACCGGCCAGGGCCCGGACCAGCCAGGCGTTGAGCGAGAGGCCGGCCTCGGCGGCGGCCTCCTCCGCCCTGGCCTTGAGGTGGGCGGGCAGGCGGAAGTTGATCCGGGCCGTGCCCGTCTCGTCCGCCTCCGGCACCCCGGAAGGCACCCCCGAAGGTGCCACCGGAGGCACCACCGGTGGCACCGCCGGCACCATTGGCGCCACGGATGGCGCCAGCGGCGCCAGATCGCCGTGGAAGGCACCCGAGCCGGGCGGCGCCGTCACCACGAACTCCGGGTCGAGGCCGCGCAGGCGCACGTCCACCGAGCCGGGGGCGAGATCACGGGTGACCTCGCCCATGGCGGCCGAGAGCGCGTTGAGCAGGGTGAGCCGCACGGCCGACTCCAGCGGGAGCGTCAGCCGCTCGGCCAGCGCGCGGGCCTCCTCCCCGCCGGTGGCGGCGGCCACCGCGAGCTCGTTCCGGAGGTTTTCCACGTAGGGCGTGAGGTCCATGGCCGATAGCTTGGCACGGCGATGGCGCCATGTCGAGCCATTTGTGGCACCACTTTGGCGCCATCACCCCAACGGAGTCGGCGCCGGCCGGCGCCGACGACAGGACCGCCCCGCCGACCGGAGGTCGACGGGGCGGTCCAAAGGGTGATTCAGAGGTGGGTTCGGAGGCGGGTTCGGAGGCGGGTTCGGGGGCGGGTTCGGGGGCGGGTTCGGGGGCGCCTACGCCCGCCGCCAGCCCGCCAGGTAGGCGTCGATCTCCCCGGCCAGCCGGGTCTTGCCCGCCTGGTCCAGGAAGGAGGCCTCGACCGCGTTGCGGGCCAGCCCGGCCACCCCGGCCTCGTCCAGGCCCAGCAGCCGCGCCGCCACCGCGTACTCGGTGTTGAGGTCGGTGCCGAACATCGGCGGGTCGTCGCTGTTGACCGTCACCAGCAGCCCGGAGTCCACCATCTGCTTGATCGGGTGGTCCTCGATCCGCTCCACGGCCCGGGTGGCGATGTTGGAGGTCGGGCAGACCTCCAGCGGGATGCGGTGCTCGCCCAGGTAGTCGACCAGCGCCGGGTCCTTCACCGCCTGGGTGCCGTGCCCGATGCGCTCGGCGCCGAGCACCCGGATGGCGTCCCAGACCGTCTCCGGCCCGGTGGTCTCGCCCGCGTGCGGGACGCTGCGCAGGCCGGCCGCCCGGGCCCGGTCGAAGTACGGCTTGAACTGGGGGCGCGGCACGCCGATCTCCGGGCCGCCCAGGCCGAAGCTGACCAGGCCCTCGGGGGCCAGCTCGGTGGCCAGCCGGGCCGTCTCCTCGGCCGACTGCAGCCCGGCCTCGCCCGGGATGTCGAAGCACCAGCGCAGCACCACGCCGAGTTCCTTCTCGGCGCGCAGCCGGGCGTCCTCGATCGCCTCCATGAAGGCGACGTCGGGGATGCCCCGGCGGACCGAGGAGTACGGGGTGATGGTCAGTTCGGCGTACCGGATGTTCTGCCGGGCCATGTCCTCGGCCACGCCGTAGGTGAGCGAGCGGACGTCCTCGGCGTCCCTGACCAGGTCCACGACGCTCAGGTAGACGTCGATGAAGTGCGCGAAGTCGGTGAAGGTGAAGTACTCGGCGAGCGCCGCCGGGTCGACCGGCACCTTGGAGTTCCCGGCGTGCCGGGCGGCGAGCTCCGCGACGACGCGCGGCGAGGCCGAGCCGACGTGGTGGACGTGCAGCTCCGCCTTGGGCATCCCGGCGATGAACGCCTCGATGCTCCGGTCCGCGGGCTCGGTCCGGCTGTCGCCGTTCCGAATGTCACTGGGGCCGATCCGACTTCCGTCCGGCTGGACCACGGTGGTTCCCTTCTTCCTGCTCCGTGCCTCTACGCGCGTATCGCGTGGTTTCGGCCCAGGATAGGCCCGAGTCGGCGCCGCCGTCCCCGGGATCGGCCCCGAGCACCGCCGTCCCCGGGATCAGCCCCCGAGCGCGACCGCCACGGTGTGGATCAGCAGCCCGGCCAGGGCGCCGACCACGGTGCCGTTGATCCGGATGAACTGGAGGTCGCGGCCGACGTTGGCCTCGATCTTGCGGGAGGCGTCGTCGGCGTCCCAGCTCGCCACCGTCTCGGAGATCAGCGAGGTGATCTCCGTTCGGTAGGTGTCGACCAGGTACTGGGCGGCGTCCTGGAGCCAGCCGTCCACCTTGGCCTGCAGCTTGGCGTCGGTGGCCAGGCGCTCGCCGAAGCCGCGCACGCCGTCGCGGATGCGCCGGCGCAGTTCGCTGTCCTCGTCCTCGGCCGCACCCATCACCAGGGTGCGCACGGCCGCCCAGGTGGAGTTGATCAGGTCCTGCACCTCGGGGCGGGCCAGCAGCTCGCCCTTGGCCCGCTCGACCCTGGCGATGGTCTCCGGGTCGGTCTGCAACTCGGTCGCGAAGTCGGCGAGGAAGTTGTCGATCGCGCCGCGCGCCGGGTGGTTCGGGTCGTCCCGGATCTCGGTGACGAAGCGCAGCAGCTCCCTGTAGACCCGCTCGCCGACCTGGTGGTCGATGAACCGGGGCGTCCAGCCCGGGGTCTTCTGGGTGACCTTCCGGACCACGTCCTCGTGGTTGGCGGTCAGCCAGCCGTGAGCCCGGACGGCGACCAGGTCCACCACCCCGTGGTGCCCGCCGTCGGCGACCACCTTGCCGAGCATCCGGCCCATCGGCTCGGCCACCGAGGTGGCCGCGGCCCGCCTGGTCACCGCCTCGGCGACCACCGCCCGCACGTCGTCGTCGCGGAGCACCGCGAGCAGGCCGCGCAGCGCCGCCGAGGCCTCCTTGGTGACCCGCTCGGCGCTGCCCGGCGCGGCCAGCCACTCCCCCAGCCGCCGGCCGATGCCGAGCGCCGCCAGGCGGCCGCGGACCACGTGGCCGGAGAGGAAGTTCTCGCCGACGAACTCGCCGAGCGAGCGGCCGAAGGCGTCCTTCTTGGTCGGGATGATCGCGGTGTGCGGGATCGGCAGGCCGAAGGGGCGGCGGAACAGCGCGGTCACCGCGAACCAGTCGGCCAGCGCGCCGACCATGCCCGCCTCGGCGGCGGCCGCCACGTACCCCGCCCAGGGGCCGGCGCCGGCCGCCTTCGCCCAGCTGGACAGGGCGAAGACCAGGGTCGCGAAGGCCAGCAGGCCGGTCGCGATGGTCTTCATCCGGCGGACGCCGCGTCTCTTCTGCTCGTCGGCCGCGGTGAACCGGACCCCGTGGCCGGTCCCGCTGAAGGCATCGTCACTCACCCCGCCAGTCTGCCCGGTGCCCGGTGCGGACGGGGGCGCGCCTCGCGATCACGCGCCCCCGCCAGGCGTCACGCGCCGAACGGGCCCGGCGAGAACGGGCCCGAGACCGGGCCCGAGACCGACACGGGACCGGCTTTCACTCCCCGCCCAGCACCATCCGCCGCACCTCCGCGCCCGCCCAGCGCTTCGGGTCCGTGCACCGCCGCCCGTCCAGCAGCACCCGCACCCCCGGCAGGTCCACCGGCGACAGGTCCCGGTACTCCGGGTGGTCCGCCTGCAGCACCGCCGCCACCACCGGCTCCCCGCCGTACGGCGGCAGCCCGAGCGCCGCCAACTCCTCGGCCCCGTACAGCGGGTCGCTGACGTACGGCCGCCCGCCGGCCGACCGCACCGCCTCGACCAGCGGGAACACCCCGGAGTACGCCGTCTCCTTGACCCCGCCCCGGTAGGAGGCCCCGAGCACCAGCACGCCCTGCCCGGCGATCCCGCCCGGCACCGCCCCCGCCAGCACGCCCACCGCGTACCCCGGCACCGCCAGGTTGGCCTCGCGCGCCGCCCGGACCACCGTCGCGCCCGGGTCGTTCCACAGGTACAGCCGCGGGTGCACCGGGACGCAGTGCCCGCCGACCGCGATGCCCGGCCGGTGCAGGTGGCTGTGCGGCTGCGAGTTGCAGGCGTCGGCGATCTCCGCGAAGTCCACCCCGACCTCGTCCGCGTACCGGGCGAACTGGTTGGCCAGCGCGATGTTGACGTCCCGGTACGTGGCCTCGGCGAGCTTGCTGAACTCGGCCGCCTCCACCGAGGCCAGCTCCCAGACGCCGTTGGGCCGGGGCAGGTCAGGGCGCGGGTCGAAGTCCAGCACCGCCCGGTAGAACTCGGCGCCGCGCCGGGTCGAGGACGCGTCCAGGCCGCCGACCAGCTTGGGGTGGCGCCGCAGGTCGGCGAGGACCCGTCCGGTGCGGACCCGCTCCGGGCTGAACACCAGCGCGAAGTCCGTCCCGGCGGCGAGGCCCGAGCGGGACGACAGCCGGGGCGCCCAGCGCTCCCTGGTGGTGCCGACCGGCAGGGTGGTCCCGTAGCTGACCAGGGTGCCCCGGCGCAGCCCGGCCGCGACGGCGTCGGTGGCCGCGTCGAGCGCGGTGAAGTCCGGACTGCCGTCGGTGGCGGTGACCAGCGGGACGACCAGCACCACGGCCTCGGCCCCGGCTACCGCGCCCGTGGTGTCGGTGGTGGCACGCAGCAAGCCCTCGGCGACGACCCGCTTGAGCACCTGCTCCAGGCCCGCCTCCCGGGGGGACGGCGGCACGCCCAGGTTGACGCTCTCCACCACACCGGGCGCGATGTCCGCGCCGGTGACCCGGTGGCCCTTCAGCGCGAACTGCACCGCCAGGGGCAGGCCCAGCCTGCCCAGCCCGACCACGCAGACGTCCAGGCTCATTCCCGTCCTCCGTTCACCGAGTCGGCCAGCCGGCGCCATGCCGGGTGGCGCCGCAGTCCGCGGCGCAGTTGCTCCGGGACGAGTCCGCGCCACAGCTGCCGCGCCAGGTCGAGCCGCGGCGCGGCCTGCGCCACGGCGGCGCCCGAGTCCTCCTCCGGCAGCAGGAACAGCGCGTCCGGCAGCCCGAGCCGGGCGTCCCGGAACGCCGGGTAGCCCGCGAACCGCCGCCGCCCGTCCACCACCACGGGTGGATCGCCGTGCGCCGCCTCGTAGCGGATCTGGTGGCGCAGGGCCTCCGGCCGTACCGCGCAGGCGAGTTCGAGCCGTACCCGCTCGGCGACCGGCAGCCGGTGGTACACCTCGCGGGCGCCGAAGCGCTCGATCAGCCGGGCGACCTCGACGCACACCCGCTCCTGCATGTCGTCGGCCAGCAGCAGGAAGCCGTCCTGCAGCAGGCGCGGCACGTCCCGGCCGAAGCCGCGCACCCGGATGGCGTCCGACTCCTCGCCCGGCCTGGCCAGTTCGGCGGCCACCTGCTGGAGCGCGGTGATCCCGCGCAGCCGGTCCAGCACCCCGGCCCGCTCGGTGAGGTCGCTCCGGTCCTCGCGCGGCACCGGGAAGTAGCAGTCGTAGGAGGCGAGGACGGACACCCTGGCCGCCCGCAGGCAGGCCTCCAGGGTGAACGGCTGGTCCGAGAAGACCTTCAGCCGTTCGTCGCGGCGCAGCCGGTGGCGCCGGAGGAGGTCGAGCCGGAAGAGCTTGGTGTCGGCCAGCGCCCAGGCCAGCGCCGAGTCGGTGAAGTCCACCGACTCGGCGTCGGCGTGGAAGATCCCCTGCGGCACCGGCCGCCCGTTCACCCCGGCCTGCTTGGGCACCACCACATCCGAGCCCCAGGCGTCGGCGGCCGTGACCAGCCGCTCCAGCGCCTCCTCGCCGAGCCGGTGGTCCGCGCCGAGGAACAGCACGTAGCGGCCGCGGGCCAGCTGCATGCCGCGGTTGGCCGGGCCCGCCGGGCCGCCCGAGTCGGCCTGGTGCACCACCGTGAACAGCCCGGGGTGGCGGGCGGCGTACTCGTCGAGCAGCTCCCCACCGCCGTCCGTGGAGCCGTCGTCCACGGCCACCACCTCCAGCCGCCCCGGCGCCAGGGACTGCCCGACCAGCGAGTCCAGGCAGGCGGTGAGGTACGGCATGGTGTTGTGGACCGCGACCACCACGGTCACGTCGGGTAGGGCCATCGGGCGGGGAGCCTCCGGTTTCCGGCATCGGCGGGTGACATCCGGTCAACTCGCGTCAGCGGCCGGGGGTCACGGTGATCACCCACACCGGCGAAGGAGAGCCGAACGCGCCGCCGAACGACGAACGGGCGCACGGCATCCGGCCGCCGTACGCCCGCCCCCTCCAGTCGTGCGCGCCCGTCCCCGTCAGCCGTACGCGCCCGTCCCTTCAGGCATCCGCGCCCGTCCCCGTCAGCCGATCGCGACCTCCGCGTACATCCGGGCGATCACGTCCTCGATGGCCGGCTCGCGCACGGACAGGTCCACCAGCGGGTAGCGCGCGGCGACCGCCGCCACGATCGGCGCGGCGCTCTCCTCGGCCGGGAAGGCCAGCCACTGGCGCGGCCCCTCGACCCTGGTGACCCTGGCCCCGGGCACCTCGACCGGGTGGGCGAGTTCCTGCGCGAGGTCCACCACCAGCGTCCGCTCGCTGCGGCCGGCGGCGTGCAGGCCCTCCAGCCCGCCGTCGTACACCACCCGGCCGTGGTCGATCACCATCACCCGGCCGCAGAGCTGCTCGATGTCGGTCAGGTCGTGGGTGGTGAGCAGCACGGTGGTGCCCCGGTCCCGGTTGACCTCGCGCAGGAACTCGCGCACCCGGCCCTTGCTGATCACGTCCAGGCCGATGGTCGGCTCGTCCAGGTAGAGCACCTGGGGGTCGTGCAGCAGCGCCGCCGCGAGGTCGCCGCGCATCCGCTGGCCGAGCGAGAGCTGGCGCACCGGGGTGTCCAGCAGGCCGCCGAGGTCGAGCAGTTCGACGCAGCGGTCGAGGTTCCCGCGGTACCGGGCGTCGGGGACGCGGTAGATCCGGCGGGCGAGTTCGAAGGAGTCCCGCAGCGGCAGGTCCCACCAGAGGGTGGTGCGCTGCCCGAAGACGACGCCGATCCGGCGGGCCAGCGCGACGCGTTCGCGGGCCGGGTCGACCCCGGCCACCCGCAGCCGCCCGGAGCTGGGGACGAGGATGCCGGTGAGCATCTTGATGGTGGTGGACTTGCCGGCCCCGTTGGGCCCGATGTAGCCGACGCACTCGCCGGCCTCGACGGTGAAGCTGAGCCCGTCCACCGCGCGGACCTCGCGTTTGGCCCGGCTGAACCGGCCGGTGCGGGTGCGCACGGTGAAGCTGCGGCGGACGTCCTGGAGTTCGATCAGTGCCATGGTGGGCTCCTTCTGGTCAGGGGGAGTTCAGCTGCCGGTGCCGCGGTAGGCGCGCAGCCCGGCCCGCCAGGCGAGCCCGGCGGCGAGGACGCAGACCGCGGCGGCGACCGGGGAGGCGAACTGGAAGGCGGTGGGCAGGCCGAGCGGGTCGGGCCGGCCGAGGATGCGCAGCGCGGGCAGCCAGTTGACGAAGGCCAGCGGGACGCCGAAGACGACCCCGGCGACCAGTTCCTTGGCGAAGACCGTCGGCGGGTAGTGCAGCAGCGTCGCGCCGCCGTAGGTGAAGGAGTTCTGGATCTCCTTGGACTCGCCCCACCAGAACTGGACGGTGGCGCCGCCGATGTAGATCGCGCCGAAGATGACGGTGCCGCAGACCAGCAGGACGGGCACCAGCAGCACCCGGTCCCAGGTCCAGTGCACGTCCAGCGCGGCCAGTGACCAGACCAGCACCGCCACGGCCTGCAGCGGGCGGCCGAGCCGGCGCAGCGAGAAGCGTTCCGCGCACAGCTGGGAGAGCGCGGGCGCGGGCCGGATCAGCATGGTGTCCAGCGAGCCGCTGACGATCCGCGCGCCGAGCGACTCGGCCGAGCCGACCAGCAGGTTGGCGACGCCGAGCGAGAAGGCGGCGGTGGCGTACAGGAAGGCGATCTCCGGCAGGCTCCAGCCGCCGAGCCGGTCGGTGTGCAGGAACATGACCACCAGCACCACGAAGTCGAGGGCGTGGATGACCACGCTCGCCGCCAGGTTCAGCGCGAAGGAGGCCCGGTAGGCCATCATCGAGCGCATCCACATCCGGGCGCAGAGCCACCAGGAGCGCAGCGCCCAGGCGGTGCGGGCCGTGAAGGGCTCCCGGTGGAGCCTCACCAGCTGCTCAGCCACCCTGCACCACCACCCTGCGGGTGGCGAGCCACTGGGCGCCCCGCCCGGCGGCGAGCAGCACCGCCGCCCAGCCGAGCTGGAAGCCGAGCGCCCCGAGCACGGCGGTGCCCCGCGTCCGCTCCAGGAAGACGTCGGTGGGCACGTTCACCAGCGCGGACCAGGGCAGCACCCGGCCGAGCGCGCCCAGCCAGCCGGGGAACAGGGCGATCGGCAGCAGCATCCCGGAGAAGAACATCGAGACCACCAGCATCGCCGAGCGCACCCCTTCCGAGTCGTGCAGCCAGAAGCCGGTGATCGAGACCAGGAAGCGCAGCCCGAAGCTGACGACCACCGCCAGCAGCCCGGAGAGCAGGAAGAACGCCCAGGTCAGCGGGTGTTCGGGCAGTCGGATGCGGAACACCAGGGCGCCGATCAGCATCGGCACGGTGCCGCGCACCAGCGCCTGGAAGCCGGCCCGTCCGAGGTCGGAGGCCAGCCACCAGCCCTGGAAGTCGACCGGGCGGTAGAGGTCGACGGCGATGTCGCCGCTGCGGAAGCGGTCCTGGAGGTCGTCCTGGAAGCCGCCACCCCAGACCGCGACGGTGACCAGCAGGCTCTGGCTGACCCAGATGTACGTGACGGCCTGGCTCTGGTCGTAGCCGCCGAGTCCGGGGCGGGCCTGCCAGAGGGCGAGGAAGGTGTAGGCCAGGATGATGCCGAAGACGGTGTTGGTGAAGGTGCCGGCCACGGTGGCGGCCCGGTAGGTGGAGTAGCGGCGGAAGGCGCCGCGGGCAACGGCGGCGTAGAGCATATTGTCTCCTTGTCGACAAATACGAGCAGAGAGAGGCGCCCCTCGACATCCGCGCACGCCCCAACGGCCCCGACCGGCCGTACCCGGGGGGTGCCGGGCGGGCGGGCGGAGCTGCGAAAGCGGGTGCGCTATGTGGTTTTCACCTTTCACCGTACCTCCGGACGACCCCACCCGCACCCGGTTTTTCCGGCCTGATCGCGCGTCAAATAGCAGATAATCTCGGCATGACCTTGAGCACCCGCCGCCAGGCCAAACGGGCCGCCCGCCGCGAGGCCCGCCGCGCCCTCCCGCTCTGGCGCCGGCTCCTGCCCACCTGGCGGGTCACCCTCGGCACCCTCACCACACTGTTCCTGCTCGCCGTCGGCGGCTTCGCCGTGCTCTACGTCATCGTCCCGGTGCCCGATCCCAACGCCCACGCCGTCGCCCAGAACAACATCTACCTCTACGCCGACGGCACCACCGAGATCGCCCGCACCGGCGCCGTCAACCGCACCGACGTCACCATCGACCGGATCCCGCTCGCCACCCAGCAGGCCGTCGTCTCCGCCGAGGACCGCACCTTCTACCAGAACCGCGGCATCGACCTGAAGGGCATGCTCCGGGCCGGCTGGAACACCCTGCTCGGCAAGGGCATGCAGGGCGGCTCCACCATCACCCAGCAGTACGTCAAGAACTACTACCTCACCCAGGACCAGACCATCGAGCGCAAGGGCCGCGAACTGCTCATCGCCCTCAAGGTCGACCAGCAGCGCGACAAGCGCGAGATCCTCGCCGGCTACCTCAACAGCAGCTACTTCGGCCGCGGCGCCTACGGCATCCAGAGCGCCGCCCACGCCTACTATGGCGTCGACGTCTCCCGGCTCACCCTCCCCCAGGGCGCCTACCTCGCATCCCTGCTCCAGGCCCCCAGCCTCTACGACGTCAAGACCGCCACCCCCGCCAACCGCGAGAAGGCCGTCGCCCGCTGGAACTACACCCTCGACGGCATGGTCCAACTCGGCTTCCTCACCCCCGCCGACCGCGCCGCCACCACCTTCCCCGACCCGATCGACCCCCAGCCCGCCACCGGCCTCGCCGGCCAGGCCGGCTACCTGGTCGGCGTCGCCGACGACTACCTCGTCTCCTCCGGCACCCTCGACGCCGCCACCCTCAAGGCCGGCGGCTGGCGCATCACCACCACCTTCGACAAGCCCCGCCAGGACGCCTTCACCAAGGCCGTCCAGGACGAACTCACCGGCGAACTCGACCCCCAGGCCCGCCCCACCACCGACACCGACGTCCGGGTCGCCGGCGCCTCCGTCGAACCCGCCACCGGCCGGGTCGTCGCCGTCTACGGCGGCCCCGACTACGCCAAGCAGCCCTACAACGACGCACTGCGCCAGGACAACCAGATCGGCTCCACCTTCAAACCGATCGACCTCGCCGCCGGCCTCGTCGCCCAACACGCCGTCGACGGCCGCCCGATCACCACCGAATCCCGCTACGACGGCACCAGCGAACGCCCCGTCACCGGCGGCCCCAACCCCTACGCCCCGCCCAACGAGGACGACATCTCCTACGGCAACATCACCCTGCGCTACGCCATGGTGAAGTCCGTCAACTCCGTGTACGCCCAGGAGGGCGTGGACGCCGGACTCGCCCGCGTCCGCGAGACCGCCGTCAGACTCGGCATCCCCGACAGCGTCCGCGGCATGGACCCGGCCAACACCTCGATGACCCTCGGCACCGCCACCCCCAGCGCCCTCGACCTGGCCGGCGCCTACGCCACCTTCGCCAACCACGGCCAGGCCCACACCCCCTGGTCCGTCCTCAAACTCGAACGCGTCAACACCGGCGGCGCCGTCGACGTCCCCAAGATGCCCGAACACAACCCCACCGACGCCCTCGACCGGGAGATCGCCGACTCCGTCACCGACGTGCTGCGCGACGTCATCAGCCCCCGCGGCACCGGCGCCGCCGCCCTCGACCTGAACCGCCCGGCAGCCGGCAAGACCGGCACCACCGACTCCAACCTCTCCGCCTGGTTCGCCGGCTACACCCCCGAACTCGCCACCACCGTCGGCCTGTTCAGGGAGAACCCGAAGACCCACGCCAAGGAACCGCTGGCCGGCACCGCAGGACTCACCCGGATCAACGGCGGAGCCTTCCCCACCCGGATCTGGACCGCCTACACGGCCGCCGCCCTCGACGGCACCCCCACCCAGGACTTCGACCTCAAGACCGGACAGGAGCCCACCACCACCCCCTGGCCCGACCTCACCCCCGGCACCAGCCCCAGCTCCACCACCACCCCGACCACCCCGCCGCCCGGCGGCGCACCCACCAGCACCGGCCAGGCCCCCGGCACTCCCCCCGACCACACGCCCAGCGCCCCCGCCACCACCGACCGACCCGCCCCCGGGCCGAACACCCCCAGCCCCCAGGCCCCCCAACCCACGACGGGCCCGGACCAGCCCAGCCCCACCCCCAAACCCAGCCAGACCCAGCCGACCCGCCCCACCAGCCTGCCCAGCGCCACCGGCGGCCCCGCCAGCCGCCCCGCGGCACCGACCACGCCCTGAACCGCCGGCCCTGAACCGCCGCCCCTAAGCCACCAGTTCGCGCTCCAGCGGGGTACGGAACCGCGGCGTCACCCGCACCTCCCCCAGCCAACCCGCCAACCGCTCCGCCTCCGCCCCGACGTCCCGGAACAGCCGCCACACCAGGCTTCCGTCGGCGCGCTGAGCCCAGCCGCCCACCACCTCGCCGCACCACCACACCGTCGGCCCGGAGTTGCCCGCCCGGTCGAACAGCGCCGGCACGTCCTCCGGCCGCAGATACCAGTCCCGCCCGCGCCAGCCCATCACCGCAGGGTCCAACGAGGGCAGCAGCGCCGCCCACGGCTCCGGCTCCGCCACCGGCGCCTCGTCCCCCGGCAGCACCAGGGCGGGCGCCCCGTCGGCCAGCGCCACCTCCGACACCCCGAGGTCCGCCAGCGCCCTACGGACGTCCCCCAGCGTCCAGCCCGTCCACCACTTCACGTCCTCCACGGTCCCCGGCCCGTACACCGCCAGCCAGCGCCGCACCACCTCGGCCTTCGCCTCCCGCACCGGCACATCCGGCCACTGCGGCACCGGCGCCCACGGGTAGCTGCTGCTCAGCCACGACCCGCGCGGACGGCAGCGGCGCACGTGCCCGTCCGAGGCCAGCAGCCGCAGCAGCCGACTGCCCACGCTCTGCCTCGCCTCATACGGCTTGCCCGCCGACATCAGCATCGTCTCGCGCAACTGCGGCACGTCCTCGGAGAGTTCCCTGGTCGTCGCCTCACCGCGCGCGGCCAGCGCCGCCAGCACCTCGCGCTCCGTCCGCGCCAACCGGGCCTCGTCCCAGCCCTCGGCGTGGTCCCGCAGGTGCTTCAGCAGCCCCGCCCGCTCCTTCGCCGCGATCGCCCGCGCCGCCGCCGAACTCACGTACGGGGCGAAGCCCTCCGTCACCGCGAAGATCGTCCGCCGCATCGACAACAGCTTCACCAGCGAGACGTCCTCGTACAGCGCCCGGTCCACCTCCGCCGCCGCGGGCTCCGCCAACCGCGCGCAGGCCGACAGGTACACCGTGGCCGCGTCCGACGCGTGCAGCCCGACCACCCCGTCGGCCACGTCCTCCACCCGCGCCGCCCGCACCGACGGCGCCAGCAACTGCCGCCGCCCCAGCCTGGCCCGACGCTCCCGAACCCCGATCACCGGCACACTCATGCCGGGACCCTAGCGCCCACCACCGACAAGCCCGGCCGGTCGAGGCGCGGGCCCACCCGCGTCAGGGGCTGGGCGTCGGACAGCCGAAGCCGATGTTGTCGGTCCAGTAACTGCCGCCGAAGATGTCAACCTTGGTACCTGCGGCCCCCGGGCCCGGATGGGGGTTGGTGGCGTTCGCGCAGTACGCGGCCTGGGCATCCACGAGCGTCGGGTACGGGCCCAACTCGGCGGTGTACTGCACCGGGACGTCCTGACCGCCGGCATCGGCGCACAGACCACCGTCCGCGAAGTCGCACGTGCGCTTGCCCTGGACGTCGTCCAGCGAGCCCACCAGGACGTTCCCGCCGGAGACGTTGGTGAGCAGGAAGACGTAGTAGGCGCCGGCCGAGGGAGAGGGCGAGCCGGAGGGCGTCACCTCGGTGGGCGTCTCGGACGGGGTCCCCGTCGGAGTCTCGGTGGGCGTCTCGGACGGGGTCTCGGTGGGCGTCTCGGTGGGCGTCTCGGACGGGGTCTGTTCCGGCTGCGGCACCGGACAACCCTGCACGCCCTGCCCCGGCCGCAGCCCGTCGCCCCCGGACAACCCCGGACGAGCACCGCCCCGGGAGGCCGGAACCGAGTTGACGAAGTCCACCAGCTCACGCGTCCGGTCACCGGCCTGCTTGGCCGAATCCGACCCGCAGTACAGATAGTTGGAGAGGTAGTGGAGGTTGAACCGCGACGCCGTGGAGCCGTCGTACACGATCTGCGGAGCCACGGCCCTGGTCGTGAAGTCCACGCTGGAGACCCCCATCAACAACCAGTCCCACTCGAACATCTCATAGCGGGTCGGATTGGCGTTCAGCTCCTGCCCGCTGCCGAACGGCGGGGCGATATAGAGCGCCCCGACGGGCTTCCCGGCGCCGATCCGCGGCAGCACGTTGCGCAGGTAGAGGCCGCCCTCGCTGTGCGAGATCAGCACCACGCGCAGCCCCTTGCCCAGGTCGTCCTGCACGTTCTTCAGCAGGTTCACGTTGACCCCGTCCAACGCGAAGTCCGGATCCGCCAGCTTCCGGGTGATCGTCCCGCTGACGTCCGCCATGACCGCGTCCGGCAGGACGACCGCCCCAGCCGCGCTGAGCCCGCAGACGGCCTTCGCGAGGTCCCGGTTCTCCTGGATCGGGTTGCCCGCAGTGGCGCGCTGCGCCTCCTGACAGGCGCTGTACGTGTACATCGCGATGCTGGCGCTGGAGGCGTTGAACTGGAGGTTGACGCGGACCGGATAGCCCAACTGCCCGCTCAGCGTGGTGGACAGCAGGTTCGCGTTCACCGTCGAGGAGTCGAAGTTGTTCAGCACCCCGTTGACGAAGTAGAAGGACAGCCCGGCGCCCGGCGACGCCTGCCGGAACGCGGCCGGCCGCCCCGGTCCCCCCGCAGGGGGCGCGCCGAGCGTCGGTGCCGGCACCCCCGAGGTACCACCCACCGACACCACGCGCCCGTTCAGCGCCGCGGCGTTGGCCATGAAGGTCTGCTGCCCCTCCGGCGTACTCAGCCGGCGCGACTCCCACAGCAGGACCTCCCTGCTGATCGTGTCGTGGTCGACGCCCCGGGCGGAGGCGGCGCCCACGGCCGCCGCCAACCCCTCCCACGCCCGCTGAGCGTCCTCCGCACCGAGCGGCTTCTCGAACGCCGCGAGACTCTGTCGCACCTCCGCGGCCCCGGCGGCGGAGGCCCCCGCGGAGGCGGAGGCCCCGGCAGGGGCGGACGGCGTCGGGCCGCTCTTCGGCGGCGAGGAGCAGCCGGCCAACAGGGCGGCGACCGTACCGAGCACCACCGTGACACGAACGCGGACACGCGCGTCCGCACCGCTCTCTCCGGTCGGTGTCATGGCTTCCCTCGCGCGGTCACCGTGGACGCCCCACGGGCGGATGGCCGTATCCGGCCGCTCCCACCGTCCGCTGCGGCGCCGGAAGGCACAACGGGAACTGAACCGACCAGGTGACACGCCCACCCGCGGACGACCACGCGAGGACCCGCGACGAGGACCGCGGGCCGCGCCTACAGGTAGAGCCCGGTCGAGCCCTCCGTGTCGCCGAACCGGGTCGCGGCCACGGCGTGCAGGTCGCGCTCGCGCAGCAACACGTAGGTGGCGCCGCGGACCTCGACCTCCAGCTTGTCCTCCGGGTCGTACAGCACCCGGTCACCGGGCTCCACCGAGCGCACGCTCTGGCCCACCGCGACGGCCTCCGCCCAGGTGCAGCGCTTGGACAGCTCCGCCGTGGCCGGGATCAGGATGCCACCGGTCGAACGGCGCTCGCCCTCACCGCCCTCGATGCGCACCAGCACGCGGTCGTGCAGCATCCGGATCGGCAGCTTCTCGCCGAGCCGGTCGTGGCGGGCGTGCTCCTGCAGGTGGTCCGAGTGGCTCTCGTGGTTCGTACTCACGGTCCCGAAGGTACCTCCCCCGGGCGCGGGGCGTGACGCTGGCCCGGCATGCGGAACGCGGGCATGCCCAACGCCGGGCATGCTCAACGCCGGGCATGCGGAGGGCCGGGCACGCGTGCTGCGCCCGGCCCTTCCGTCCCGCGGTGCTCAGCCCTTGCGGCGCTTGCGAGCCGAGGCGACCAGCAGCACCAGGCCCACGCCCACCAGCGCGGCCGGGACGATCCGCTCGCGGCGCGGCTGCCCCTTCTCGTCCACGAACTGCGCCCGGACCTTCTCCACCACGCCGCTGGCGGCCACGTAGGCCCGGGCGGTCCGCTCCTCGACGGCGGCCGCCGCCTTGGCCTTGACCTGGGCGGAGATGGTGCTCGGGTGGACGCGGACGGCCAGCTCGTCGAGGGTTCCCGTCAGCCGGTCACGCGTCCGCTCGATGTCCGCCTCGATCTGGGCGGTCGTCCTCGCCGACTTGTCCTGCGTGCTCGCGTCGCCCACTCGGGCCACCCCATTCACTCGCCGATGTTGTTCCGTCCGATCCGTACGATCGGTGCGACTGACCCAGTGTGTCAGCTGCCAGGAACGGTCGCGCGGCCCCACCCACCATCGGAGGTAAGTTTGCCGTGGTACGACCGCCCGCCCCAGCTTCCAGGAGAGTACGACCGTGAGTGAGCGTCTCCAGCCCGGCGACACCGCACCCGCCTTCAGCCTGCCCGACGCCGACGGCAACCAGGTGTCCCTCGCCGACCACGCGGGCCGCAAGGTCATCGTCTACTTCTACCCCGCCGCCCTGACCCCCGGCTGCACCAAGCAGGCCTGCGACTTCACCGACAACCTCGAGGTCTTCGCGGGCGCCGGCTACGACGTCATCGGCATCTCCCCGGACAAGCCGGAGAAGCTCGGCAAGTTCCGCGAGGCCGAGGACCTGAAGGTCACCCTGCTGTCCGACGTCGAGAAGACGGCGCTGGAGGCGTACGGCGCCTTCGGCGAGAAGCAGAACTACGGCCGCACCTACCTGGGCGTGATCCGTTCCACGATCGTCGTGGACGAGCACGGCAAGGTCGAGCACGCCTTCTACAACGTGCGGGCAACCGGCCACGTCGCCAAGCTGCTGCGCGACCTCAAGGTCGGGGCCTGAGGCGCTGAGGGCCCGAGGTACTGAGGTACTGAGGTACTGAGCCCGACCCACGACGAAGCGGTGGCGGCGCACCCCCCGACCGGGTGCACCGCCACCGCCGCATCTCACCTCAGCGGACCGCCCTGATCAGCAGGCCCCGAGGTCGCTCCAGACGCCCCACGCACCGCTGGCCGCGGGGTCGTCGCCCTTGGTCCACCACTTGTTCTGGTAGTAGTGGCCCTTCCAGGAGACCTTGGTGGGGCTCGCGTAGGTGGTGCCCGCGTCCCAGCTCGGGGCGGCCGTGCAGGCGCCCGAGGTCTGGGTCGGCGTCGGGGTCGGCGAGGCGGTGCCCGTCGGGGTCGGGGTCGGCGTCGGGGTGGCCGTCTGCGACGGGGTCGGGGTCGGGGTCGGCGTGCCGCCGTCCACCGCGCCGCGGGTCAGGTCGCCCTTGATCCCGTACAGCGTGCCGCCCACGTTGACCGTCCAGTTCGACGGCGTGGACACCGGCAGGTAGTAGACGAAGTCCATGTCGATCGAGGCGCCCGGCGCCAGCGACTGCCAGCCTGGCAGCTTGACCGACACCCGGTTGTAGTTGCCCTTCAGACCGCCCACGTTGCCCGGGCCCGGGTTGTCCTGCTTGACGACCTGCAGGCCGAAGCCGGACTGGTCCTTGGCGTTGCCCGGGGCCGAGTTGCCGTAGTCGAACTGGAACTCGGTGCCGCCCGGCAGGGTCAGCGTCGAGTTGTTGACGATGTGCAGCTTCGGGTTGATCGGGTAGTTCGAGTCGCCCAGCGCGAAGTTGTTGAACGACACGTCGATCGGCAGGGTCTGCTGCGGCAGCGCGGTCGTCGAGCGGATCGCGCCGTACGGGGTCGACGACTTGAACTTGTCGTACATCAGCGTGGTCAGCGTGTTGCCGGGCACGTACTGGCCCTTGCCGCCGTTGGCGGTGGCGTCCCACCGGTAGTCGCCGGCGAGCTCCCAGATCATCGCGCCGCCGGCACCCTGGTTGACGATGTAGTCCGCCTTGGCGCCCACCGACTGCTCGTCCTCGGTGGAGAGGAACACCTTCTTGGTGTCGTTCCACAGCCACGGCGCCACCAGGGTGGAGCTGTAGTTGCGGGTGTAGGTGCCCTGCAGCGCGGTGTCGGACACGCCGTACTTGGCCAGGTAGTCGGGCAGGATGCCCTTCTCCAGGTTCTTGGCGTGCCACATCGGGTTCGACCCGGCCGGGGACTCCTTGCCCGCGTCGTCCTTGTCGTTCCAGATGTTGTCGATGCCGACCGCGCCGTCACCGCAGGCGGTCAGGCCGGAGCCGACCGGGCAGGTGGTCGCCGAGGCGGTGCCCCAGAGGCCGTTGGTGCCGCCCTGGACGTTCTTGAAACCACGGGTGTAGTACGGCAGGCCGACGTTGATCCGGCCGCCGGGCATCGAGCCGCGGAAGTAGTGGTACGACCAGTCGGCGTTCAGGTAGCCGATGCCGCCGTACTGCGCGGTGCCGTAGACGTTGGCGGCGGCCAGCTCGCCGTCCTTGCCGTCGTCGAACAGCGAGGCGTTCGGGCCGACGTACTTGTTCCAGGCGCCGTGCAGGTCGTACGACATGATGTTGACGTAGTCCAGGTACTTGGCCACCTGGAAGGTCTCCATGCCGCGCAGCAGGTAACCGGAGGACGGGGCCGCGACCGACAGCAGGTAGTGCTTGCCGTCGGCGGCGCCGGCCTTGTCCAGGCTCTCGCGCAGGGTCTTCATCAGCGCCGCGTAGCCCTTGGCCAGCGAACCGCGCTTGGCGTTGGCGAGCTGCCAGTCCAGCGGGTTGCCGGCGTCCTTCATCGAGGTCGGGTACTCGTAGTCGATGTCGACGCCGTTGAAACCGTACTTGCGGATGAAGTCGACCGAAGAGGCGGCGAAGGTGTCGATGCCGGCCTGGTTGACGCTGCCGTCCGCATTGACGGTCATCGAGTAGAAGCCGCCGGAGTTCACGCGCTTGCCGTCGTCCCCGAAGTAGCCGCCGGTCTCGGTCCAACCACCCACCGAGATCAGGGTCTTGACGTTCGGGTACTGCTTCTTGTACTTCGTCAGCAGATTGAAGTGACCCTTGTACGGCAGGCTCGGGTCCAGCTCGGCACCGGGGACGCCGGGGAAGGAGATCCCGGTGGCCTCGTTGGTCGGGCCGTCGGTGCCGACCGAGAGCTTGTTGTCGCCGCCGACGTGGCCGAAGGCGTAGTTGAGGTGGCTGACCTTGTCCCAGGGGACGTCGCTCACCAGGTACGGGGCGTCGCCGTTCTTGCCGGTGCGCCAGCCGGTGAAGTACCCGATGATGCGGCGCTGGTGGTCGGCGCCCATCTTCTCGCGCCCGCTGGTGTCGTAGACGGAGCAGTACGGAACGTCCACCCCGGGCGTCTGGTACAGGCCGTCCGGCCGACAGGCCGCGTTGTCGACCGCCGCCGACGCCTGCGAGGGCACCGCACCCAGCGTCGCCATCAGCAGCCCGGCCAACGAGGCCGCCGCCAGCGAGGCCACACCGGCCCGAGCCGCCGGACTCTTCCGGCGGTGGGCAGCGGTGGGACGCCGCTCCGCCGTGTTTCGGATCAACACTCGGTCCTCCAGGAGAGAGTGTCGGCGCGTGCCTGTGGGGGAGCACGCACGTGGGGGATTGCAATTGGCGCAGAAGCTATGTGGTCTGAACCACATAGGTCAATAGGTCTGTACCAATTGGTAATCAACGACCAAACATCACAGGTCGGAGCCCCACGACAATCAGTCAGCCGATGGCCGAAACCCACCCCACCCGCAACCGAACCCGCCGTCGATCGTTGCCCCCTCCGAGGGAGGACCCGCACGAGCCCACTCAGGGGGCCACCATGCCGGTCAAGTACACCCGCGAACTGCTCGCCGAGGCTGCGGCGGCTGCGGCTGCGGCCACGTTGGACGAGATGCTGCTCACACTCGACCGCGAACCCAATCCGTACAACCGGTCGTACCTGCGCCAGAGGATGAAGGCGTACGGCATCGAAGCCTCGCACTTTCCCGAGCCCGGAACCTTCTACACGAAGGAGCTCCTGGAGGAGGCCGTTGCCGCCTCGCAGAGCGTGGCCGGAGTGATCCGCTACCTCAACCGGCCTCAGGCAGGCGGCACTCAGGCCCATGTCGGGCGGCGCATCAAGGCCCTCGGGATCGATACCTCCCACTTCACCGGACAGTCCCACCGTCGCGGCAAGCCCTCGCCGCGACGGCTGCCTCCCGGGGAGATCCTCGTGCAGCGCCCAGCGGGAGCCAAGCGACTGCCCGGATTCCGTATCCGTCGAGCCCTGGCGGAACTCGGCCGAGCAGAGGAGTGCCAGGGCTGCGGCACCGGCCCCGAGTGGCGCGGGCAACCGATGACCCTGGAGGTCGATCACGTCAACGGCGACTGGTCGGACAACCGCCCGGACAACCTCCGGTTGCTCTGCCCGAACTGCCACTCCGTCACTCCGACCTATTGCAGGCGGAAGGAGAGCGGCCGATCGGACCGGTGACCGGCGAAACGAAGGTGCCAGTCGTTCCGCGCGCCCAGTAACATGATGGCCAGCAGGACAGGCGGCCGTGGCGCAGAGGCGACGCAGACGGTTTAGGTCCGTTGGCCCGTGAGGGCTTGAGGGTTCGAATCCCTTCGGCCGCACCAGGAAAGCCTTCAAATCAAAGGCCCCGATCGATTTGATTCGATCGGGGCCTTCGGTTCTTCTCAGCCGACGAGGTCCTTCACCACCGGGGCGAGGGCGCGGAAGGCCTGGCCGCGGTGGCTGATGGCGTTCTTCTCCTCCGCCGTGAGCTCCGCGCAGGTGCGGGTCTCGCCGAGGGGCTGGAGAATCGGGTCGTAGCCGAAGCCGCCGTCGCCGGCGGGGGCGGTGCGCAGGGTGCCGAGGAGGCGGCCCTCGACGACGCGCTCGGTGCCGTCGGGGAGGGCGAGGGCGGCGGCGCAGAAGAAGTGGGCGCCGCGGTGCGGCTCGGCGATGTCGGAGAGCTGGGCGAGCAGCAGGTCGAGGTTGGCGCGGTCGTCGCCGTGCTTGCCGGACCAACGGGCGGAGAAGATGCCGGGCGCGCCGTTCAGCACGTCCACGCAGAGGCCGGAGTCGTCGGCGACGGCGGGCAGGCCGGTGGCGCGGGCCAGGGCGTGAGCCTTCAGCAGGGCGTTCTCGGCGAAGGTGACGCCGGTCTCGGGGACGTCCGGGATCTCCGGGTAGGCGTCGGCGCCGACGAGTTCGACGTCCAGGCCGGCGTCCGCCAGGATGGCGCGGAGCTCGGTGACCTTGTGCTGGTTGCGGGTGGCGAGGATCAGGCGGGTGGACATATCGCCCACCCTACCGAGTGGCCGGGGACGGTCAGCCGGTGCAGACCGAGGTGAGGTTGCCCGCCGCGTCGCCGAGCGGCTTGAGGTCGGGGACCTCGTTCCTGTCGGCCGCCCGCTGCACGTTCTCGACCTGCTTCTGCAGGTCGGTCACGGCCTTGGCGACGTCGGTGTTCTTGGAGTTCTTCCCGACCTGGTCGAGGTCGTTCTTGAGCTTCTGCAGGGCCCGGCCGGCGGCCGCCGAGTCGTTGCTGGCGTTGTCGTAGGCCTGGGTGACGTCGGCGATGTCACCGGTGATCTTCACCGCGGTGTTGCCGCAGTCGAGCGCCTTCTGGGCGGCGGAGCAGCTCACCATGCTGAGCGGGAGGATCGCGATGAGGCCGGCCACGGCGAGGGCGGTGGGGCGGGCGATGCTCGACGGCATCCGATCCTCCTGTGGGGCGCGGGTTCCATGGGGTGGGACGCGCGCCGGGAGGTGCGCGGTTCCCGCAGCGGGAGTGCTGCGGGAACCGTACGGTCTCCGGGCCCGGCCTGTACAGCAGGCGGATCGTTCGGCGGGCCGTTCGCTCCGCGGCCCGAACGGCCGTCCGGGCCCGGGGGCTGACCGTGCGTCCGATCCGGTCGACGGCTTCGGGGCCCGCGCCGGTTCAGCCCTCCAGGGCCTTGCGCTGGATCTCGTCCAGTTCGGCGCAGCCGAGGCTGCCGAGGTCGAGCAGCCGGTCGAGCAGCTCGCGGTCGAACGGGGCGCCCTCGGCGGTGCCCTGGACCTCGACGAAGCGGCCGTCGGAGGTGCAGACGATGTTCATGTCGGTCTCGGCGCGCACGTCCTCCTCGTACTGGAGGTCGAGCATCGGGACGCCGTCGATGATGCCGACGCTGACGGCGCTGACGCCGCCGGTGATCGGCTGGCCCTTGGCGCGCAGCAGCTTCTTGTCGCGGGCCCAGGCGACGGCGTCGACCAGGGCGATGTAGGCGCCGGTGATGGCGGCGGTGCGGGTGCCGCCGTCGGCCTGGAGGACGTCGCAGTCGAGGACGATGGTGTTCTCGGCGAGCGCGCGGTGGTCCACGACGGCGCGCAGCGAGCGGCCGATGAGGCGGCTGATCTCGTGGGTGCGGCCGCCGATGCGGCCCTTGACGGCCTCGCGGTCGCCGCGGGTGTTGGTGGCGCGCGGGAGCATGGAGTACTCGGCGGTGACCCAGCCCTCGCCGCTGCCCTTGCGCCAGCGGGGCACGCCCTCGGTGACGCTGGCGGTGCACAGCACCTTGGTGTCGCCGTAGGAGATGAGGACGGAGCCTTCGGCGTGCTTGCTCCAGCCCCGTTCGATGGTGATCGGGCGGAGCTGTTCGGGGGTGCGGCCGTCGATGCGTGACATAGGAACTGAGCGTAGTCGCTCCGGAGCCCCGGTCCCGATGCGTCGCCGCGCCCGGTCCCGATGCGTCGCCGCGCCGGGCCCCGCCGGGTCCCGGGTCGGCTCCGGATGCGCCGCGGCCCGCCGTCCCCCTGAGCGGGTCGGCGGGCCGGGCGGGCTGAACCCGGGTGGTTCAGCTCACATCATGTCCTCGATGTCGGCGGCGATCGGGTCGGCGTCGGTGCCGATGACGACCTGGATCGCGGTGCCCATCTTCACGACGCCGTGGGCGCCGGCGGCCTTGAGGGCGGCCTCGTCGACCAGGGAGGCGTCCTTGACCTCGGTGCGCAGGCGGGTGATGCAGCCCTCGACCTCTTCGATGTTGTCGATGCCGCCCAGACCGGCGACGATCTTCTCAGCCTTGCTGGCCATCTGGTTTCTCCCTCTGTCTCGGCCCTTCGGCGGCTCTGCCGGGTGCCGTCCTGCGTTGGTGCTGGGGTGTCCCTCGACCGTCGGGTGGTGAGGTCCGTGCCGGTGGCTGACGCGGGTTCGGCTGCGGTCGGCCGGCGAGCAGCGCGACCAGCATCACCCGTGCCGGTCCGGTCCGCCACGTTAGTCCACTTTTGGCCCATCTCGGCGGGCAGGGTCCCGATCGCCGCCCGAGGATGACGATCAGTGGGGCCGGTGCCCTCGGAGTACGGCCCGCGTCCAAGTGGTCTACACCAATATATGTGTACTCCGAGGAACGCGGGAACGGCCCCGGGTGTTCCCGACCCCCGCCCGAGGGTCCTGCGGGGCCCTGCGGTCGGCAACTGCTCCCGGAGGGCGAAGGATGAGTTCGGCAGGCGCCACGGCCCCGCAGACCACCTGGTGGCACACCTTCTACGGCGGCCTCCAGAAGATGGGACGCTCCCTGCAGCTGCCGGTCGCGGTGCTCCCGGCCGCCGGCATCCTCAACCGGCTCGGCCAGCCCGACGTCTTCGGCAAGGACGGGCTGGGCTGGGACGACGTCGCCAGGGTGTTCGCCGCCGCCGGCGGCGCGCTGCTCGACTCCTCCTTCGGCCTGCCGATGCTGTTCTGCGTCGGCGTCGCGATCGGCATGGCGAAGAAGGCGGACGGCTCGACGGCGCTGGCCGCCGTGGTCGGCTTCCTGGTCTACTTCCGGGTCCTGCACGCCTTCCCGGAGAAGTGCCCGGCGGGGACGACGCTGATCCCGGACGCCTGGTCCGGCCAGTGCGTGAGCTACTCGTCGGCGAGGATCGCCGCCGCGACGTACCAGAACCCGGGCGTGCTGGGCGGCATCCTGATCGGCCTGATGACGGCCTGGCTGTGGGTCCGGTTCCACCGCACCAGGCTGGTGGACTGGCTCGGCTTCTTCAACGGCCGCCGCCTGGTACCGATGATCACCGCCCTGGTGGGCCTGGCCACCGCCGTGGTGGCGCTCTGGATCTGGCCGCCGATCGGCCGCGGCCTGAACGACTTCTCGCAGACCCTCGCCGACCTGGGCGCGGGCGGCGCCGGCATCTTCGGCCTGTTCAACCGCGCACTGCTGCTGATCGGCATGCACCAGCTGCTGAACACCTTCGTCTGGTTCCAGTTCGGGGAGTTCGTCAAGCCGGACGGCACGATCGTGCACGGCGACATCCCGCGCTTCCTGGCGGGCGACCCGACGGCCGGCCAGTTCCAGTCCGGCTTCTTCCCGATCATGATGTTCGCGCTGCCCGCCGCCGCGCTCGCGATCGCCCACTCGGCGAAGCCGCACCGGCGCAAGGAGATCTACGGCCTGATGCTCTCGGTCGGCCTGACCTCCTTCGTGACGGGTGTCACCGAGCCGGTCGAGTACTCCTTCGCCTACATCGCCCCGGCCCTGTACGCCGTGCACGCGGTGCTGACCGGCGCGTCGATGGCGGTGACCTGGGGACTCGGGGTGCACGACGGGTTCAGCTTCTCGGCCGGGCTGATCGACTACGTCATCAACTGGGGGCTGGCCACCAAGCCGTGGTTGATCATCCCGATCGGGCTCTGCTTCGCCGCCGTGTACTACGCGCTCTTCCGGTTCATCATCCTCAAATTCGACCTGAAAACTCCCGGCCGGGAGGACGAGGCGGAGGTCGAGGACGTCACCAAGGCCTGAAACCGGGCGGCGCCCGGGTTATCCCCGCATTGGCCTCCGGATCACCGGTCCGGGGGCCTTCGGCATTTCCCGAAAGGGCCGGGCCGGTGGCGGACGCCCCGGGCCCGGCCCAGGCCGGACGCCCCGTCAGACACGCCGTGCTTTTGTTGCGCGATTATCCAAAATCGATTTTGTTGCGCCGTCGGCCAAAGTCCCAATCGCGACCGACACCAAGATCGCCATTCGGTAAGTAGGTTTCGATTTCATAGCGCTTCCCGGCGACAGCGCTTTCCGGGGTTCCTCGACTTCCCCGCCCGTGCTACAAAACTGGTCTACACCACGTGTGGTGTAGACCAGTTTGCGGTTGGCCCCCTGTGCCTCCCCCGACCGACCGCCATGCCGTTAGGAACCCACCCCCATGAGTCAGTCTGAGCAGGCACCGGCGCCCGCTAAGGCTCCGGCCTCGCCAAGCCCCGCCAAGCAGTTCGGCCAGAACCTCCTCCAGGGTCTGCAGAAGATCGGCCGCAGCCTCCAGCTGCCCATCGCGGTGCTCCCCGCCGCCGGTCTGCTGATGCGTCTCGGCCAGGACGACGTGTTCGGCAAGGACGGTCTCGGCTGGGACAAGGTCGCCGCCGTGTTCAACACCGCCGGCTCCTCGGTCTTCGACGCTCTCCCGATGCTCTTCGCGGTGGGCATCGCGATCGGCTACGCGAAGAAGGCCGACGGCTCCACCGCTCTGGCCGCGCTGGTCGGCTTCCTGGTCTACAAGAACGTGCTCACCGCGTTCCCGATCACCGAGTACAAGATCCTCCCCGGCAAGGACGAGCCTGCCACCTACCAGAACCCGGGTGTGCTCGGCGGCATCGTGATCGGCCTGCTGGCCGCGGTGCTGTGGCAGAAGTACCACCGCACCAGGCTGGTCGACTGGCTCGGCTTCTTCAACGGCCGCCGCCTGGTCCCGATCATCATGGCCTTCGTCGGCACCGCCGTCGGCGTCTTCTTCGGTCTGGCCTGGGGCCCGATCGGCGACGCCATCAAGAGCCTGAACGACACCCTGATCGGCGCCGGCGCGTTCGGTGCGGGCGCGTTCGGCCTGGTCAACCGCGGTCTGCTGCCGGTCGGCATGCACCAGTTCGTGAACTCCTACGCCTGGTTCCAGACCGGTGACTTCACCAAGCCCGACGGCACCGTCGTGCACGGCGACCTGACCCGCTTCTTCGCCGGCGACCCGACCGCCGGACAGTTCATGTCGGGCTTCTACCCGATCATGATGTTCGCGCTGCCCGCCGCCGCGCTGGCCATCGCCCACGCCGCCAAGCCGCACCGCCGCAAGGCCGTCACCGGCATGATGGTCTCGCTGGCCCTGACCTCCTTCGTGACCGGTGTCACCGAGCCGATCGAGTTCGCCTTCGTCTTCATCGCCCCGGTCCTGTACGTCATCCACGCGCTGCTCACCGCCGTCTCGATGACCGTCACCTGGGCGCTCGGCGTGCACGACGGCTTCACCTTCTCCGGTGGCCTGATCGACTACCTGCTGGCCTGGAACAAGGCCACCGACCCGTGGATGATCATCCCGCTCGGCCTGGTCTTCGCCGCGATCTACTACTTCCTGTTCCGCTTCGCGATCGCCAAGTTCGACCTCAAGACCCCCGGTCGCGAGGACGACGACGAGATCGAGGACGTCACCAAGGCCTGAGGCCCGACGCCCGAAGCCCGCGTCACCGCACACCTCGAAGGCCCCGCCCCGCCGCTGCTCCCCAGCGGCCGGGCGGGGCCTTCGGCGTACCCGGGCCCGCCCCGCGCGTCCCCGGGCCCGCCGATCGGCCGTGTCCACGAACGCCGTGCCACTGTGTCCACGAACGCCGTGCCACCGTGTCCACGGACGGAAACGGCGGTTGACGAATCGCCGGAGGCCCTGGTCAACTGAAGCGGTGAACGCCTCGTGCCCGCTGGTCACCCGCAGCCACATCGACTTCGGTCGCGTGTGGTCCGCGGCGTGTCGCGGCTGAGCTGACCGTTCCCCCGCCGCCGCCCGGCTGACGACCCGCCCGGCGCCGGTCCTTCCCTCCCCCGCCCGTACGGGCTCCGCCCGCGGGCCGCCACCGCGCTCCCGCGCGCCCCGCGCACCCGTGCCCCGGCACGGGCCGCTCCGGTGCGCGCACGCGTCCGCACGAGGAAGTCAGGCTCACCATGCCCCGCCAGTTGCACCTGTCCGCCGCCCTCGACAGCCCCGGCCGCTTCGACGCCGGGCACTACGCCTACCTCGCCCGCCTCGCCGAGCGGGCCACCCTGGACTTCGTCACCCTCGACGACTCCTTCGCCGCCGCGCCGAGCCGCCCCGACGCGCTCGCCGCCCTCGCCCGGATCGCCCCGCTGACCGGCCGGGTCGGCCTGGTGCCGACCGTCACCACAACCCACACCGAGCCCTTCCACACCTCGATCTCGGTCAACACCCTGGACTGGGCGAGCGAGGGCCGGGCCGGCTGGCTGGTCGGCGTCTCCACGACCGAGGCCGAGGCGCGGGCCTTCGGCCGCCGACCGGTCGCCGCCGAGGACGAGCTGTGGGCCGAGGCCGCCGACGCCGTCGAGGTGGCCGCCCGGCTCTGGGACAGCTGGGAGGACGACGCGGAGATCCGCGACACCGCCACCGGGCGGTTCATCGACCGCGACAAGGTGCACTACATCGACTTCGCGGGCCCGCGCTTCTCGGTCCGCGGCCCGTCCATCACCCCGCGCCCGCCCCAGGGCCGCCCGGTGGTCGCGGTGCCCGTCTCCGCCGCCGACCTCGCGCCGGACGCCTCCCCGGGCGGGCGCGCCCGGGTCGCCGCCGCGGTCCGGCACGCCGACGTCGTACTGCTCGACGCCCCCGACCGCGCCGCCCGGCTGACCGCCGCCACCGAACTGCGGCTGCGGGCCGGCGAGGGCCTGCGCATCCTCGCCCGGCTCGACGCCGACCTCTCCGCCCTGCCCGACCGCGCCGCCGACGATCGGCTGCTCGCCGAGCTCACCGCGACCGGCACCGGCGTCGACGGCTTCCACCTCTCCCCCGCCGACCCTCCGCGCGACCTGGCCGCGCTGGCCGACCGGATCGCCCCCGCGCTGCGCGCCGCCGGACTGCTGCGCGCCGAGTACACCGGCCGCACCCTGCGCGACCACCTCGGCCTGGCCCGCCCGGCCAGCCGCTACGCCGCCCGCCCGGCCGACGCCCCCACCGCTTCCCCCGCCGCTTCTCCCGCCCTCGCCGAGGTGACCCGATGACGGACCGACCGCTCAAGCAGATCCACCTCGCCGCACACTTCCCCGGCGTCAACAACACCACGGTGTGGAGCGACCCGGCCTCCGGCAGCCACATCGAGTTCTCCTCCTTCCGCCACCTCGCGCAGACCGCCGAGCGCGGGAAGTTCGACTTCTTCTTCCTCGCCGAGGGCCTGCGGCTGCGCGAGTCCAAGGGCCGCATCCACGACCTGGACGTGGTCGGCCGCCCCGAGTCGATCACCGTGCTGAACGCGCTGGCCGCCGTCACCGAACGGCTCGGCCTGGCCGCCACCGTCAACGCGACCTTCAACGAGCCGTACGAACTCGCCCGCCGCTTCGCCTCGCTGGACCACCTCTCCGGCGGCCGCGCGGCCTGGAACGTGGTCACCTCCTCGGACGCCTTCACCGGGGAGAACTTCCGCCGCGGCGGCTACCTGGACCGCGCCGACCGCTACACCCGGGCCGCCGAATCCGTCCAGCTGGCACGGGAGTTCTGGGACGCCGGGGAGGAGACCGTCCGGCACTCGGGGCCGCAGTTCGAGGTAGAGGGCCGACTCTCGCTGCCACGGCCGCCGCAGGGCCACCCGGTGGTGATCCAGGCCGGGGACTCCGACGAGGGGCGGGAGTTCGCCGCCGCCACCGCCGACGTGGTGTTCTCCCGGCACTCCACCCTCGCCGACGGCCAGGCCTTCCACACCGACGTCAAGCGCCGGCTCGGCGCGTACGGGCGCAAGCCGGACGAGCTGAAGATCATGCCCGCGGCCACCTTCGCCCTCGGCGACACCGACGCCGAGGCGGCCGAGCGGGCCCACGGGATCCGCCGGGCCCAGGTCGGCGCGCAGACCACGATCGCCTTCCTGGAACAGGTCTGGGGCATCGACCTGTCCGACCACGACCCGGACGGACCGCTGCCCACCGTCGACCCCGACCCGGACAGCGACCTGGTCCAGGGCAGGGTCCGGCACGTCGACCCGGTGGCCGTCGCCGAACGGTGGCGGGCGGTGGCCGCGGAGAAGAGGCTGACCAGCCGCGAGCTGGTGATCGAGCTGACCGGCCGACAGTCCTTCATCGGCTCGCCGGCAACCGTCGCCGCGCAGATCGACCACTTCGTGCAGAACGACGCGGCCGACGGCTTCATCCTCGTCCCGCACCTCACCCCGGGCGGCCTGGACGAGTTCGTCGACCGGGTGGTGCCGCTGCTCCAGGAGCGCGGGGTGTTCCGCACCGACTACACCGGCTCCACCCTGCGGGAGCACCTCGGACTGCCGGTGCCCGGGCGGCGCTGAACGGGCACGGCCCGCCCGGGTGCTCCGGGCGGGCCGTGAACGGAGGGACGGTCAGCCGGCGCTCCCGCCCACATCGGTCAGCGGACCGCGGCGGGCTGCTCCGTGCCCGGCGCGGCGCCGCCCACGAAGACGCCGACCGCGGAGATGCCGTGCGGCCAAGACATGCGGGGGGCACGGAGGTTGCAGGTGGTTCCCGAGTTTCTTCCGGGAACCCGCGGACCGACGCCGGGCACGCCCACCGGCGCCGCGCCGAGTTGCTCAGACCTCGTACACCGCGCCGGCCCGGGCGACCTCGACCGGCCCGGGGTAGGCGGCCGCGGCGGCCCGCCGGTTGTGCTCGGCGTCGGTCCACGGCGGGATGTGGGTGAGGACGAGCCGGCGGGCCCGGGCCGCGGCGGCGTGCTCGCCCGCCTCACGGCCGTTGAGGTGGACGGCCTGGTAGGTGTCGCGCCCGTCGATGTACGCGGCCTCGCAGAGGAAGAGGTCGGTGTCGCGGGCGAGTTCGACGAGTTCGGGGCTCTCGCCGGTGTCCCCGCTGTAGACCAGCGAGCGGCCGTCGTGCTCCAGCCGGAACGCGAAGGCGTCGACGGGGTGGTTGACCTGGGCGACGGTGACCCGGAACGGGCCGAGTTCGAAGCTGCCGGGGGTGAGGGTGCGGAACTCGAACACCTCCTTCATCCCGGGGTTCTCCGGCATGTCGTAGGCGCGGGCGAGCCGCTCGGCGGTGCCGGCCGGGCCGTACACGGGCAGCAGTTCGGGGCAGCCCTCGGCGCGGTAGTTGCGGGCCACCCAGTACGCGCACAGGTCGACGCAGTGGTCGGCGTGCAGGTGGCTGAGCAGGACGGCGTCGACGTCGTAGAGGCCGACGTGCTTCTGGAGGGCGCCGAGGGCCCCGTTGCCGAGGTCGAGGACGACGCGGTAGCCCTCGGCCTCGACCAGGTAGCTGGAGCAGGGCGAGTCGGCGGACGGGAAGCTCCCCGAGCACCCCACCACGGTCAGTTTCATCCGAGCCCCTCCGCCCCGACACGTCCTGGCTGCTGCTGGAAAACGGCATCACCGTCCTCCATGGAAAACAGCATGGAAAACGGCAGGCCGGGGCCGGTGGACCGGCCGGTAGCACTGCGTTGGTGTGTCGAGGGTAAGGGCGGAGCGGCACTTTGCCCCCGTCCCCGTGCCGGGCTGTGGGCGGAATCACCAGAACGCCCGGGGCGGGAGCGGGGCCGGTTGACGGGCCGGGGATCAGCGCCGCCGGGGCCGGTTGCGGGCCCAGGTGCGGATGGTGAACGGGTACCAGCGGGGGTGGCCGCTGCCGTCGATCACGTCCGGATCGGGCAGCAGCCGGTGCCGGCGGTAGCTGCGGACGGTCTCGCGCCGGACGTTGATGTGGCGGGCGATCTCGGCGTAGGACCACAGCTCGGGGCCACGGGTCACGGGGGCACCTCCGGGGGGACGGGGGCGGACGTTCGTGACGCAGCCTGGCCGGACCGGGCGGAACTCCGGGCGCAGAACGGGCATTGTGGCAGTTCCGTGACGAACCGGGAGCAGTGCGCGGACAAATGGGCGGACGAACGTCCGGCGGCCGACCGCCGGACCGTCACGGACCGCGCGGTGGTGGCGTGCGCCCCCGGCCCGGTACGGTTCGCCGCATGAACGGCATGACCGCTGCCTGGCTCGTCCTGTCGCTGCTCGGCGTCGCGCTGCTGGCCGCCGCCGCGGCGGCGCTGGTGCGGCGCGCCCGTCCGGCCCCGCGCCCGTCCGGGCCGGCCGGTCCGCAGCCGCGTCCGCGGACGGGGGCCGGCCCGCAGCCGCAGGAGATCTGGTGGGCGCAGGTGCCGTTCGAGGACGGCCCCGGCTCCAAGGACCGCCCGTGCCTGGTGCTGCGGGTGCGCGGCCGGACCGCCACCGTCGCGAAGATCACCAGCAAGCACCACGCCGAGCGCCCGGGCGTGCTGGCGCTGCCGCCCGGTTCGGTGGGCGACCGGCAGGGCCGGACCAGCTGGCTGGAGACCGACGAGCTGCGCGAGGTGCCGCTGTCGGCGTTCCGCCGCCGGGCCGGCGCGGTGGACCGGCAGGTCTGGACCCGTACCCAGCGGGCCCTTCAGAGCCGCTGAGGCCGAGGCCTCAGGCCCAGAGCTGGCCCTGCAGCGCCTCGACCGCGGCCTCGGTGGACTCGGCGGTGTAGATGCCGGTGGACAGGTACTTCCAGCCGCCGTCGGCGACCACGAAGACGATGTCCGCGCGCTCCCCCGCGGCCGCCGCCTTGCGGCCGACGCCGATCGCCGCGTGCAGGATGGCGCCGGTCGAGACGCCCGCGAAGATGCCCTCCTGCTGGAGGAGTTCGCGGGTGCGGCGGACGGCGTCCGCGGAGCCGACGGAGAAGCGGGTGGTGAGCACCTCGGCGTCGTACAGCTCGGGGACGAAGCCCTCGTCCAGGTTGCGCAGCCCGTACACCAGGTCGTCGTAGCGCGGCTCGGCGGCGACGATCTTCACGCCGGGGACCTTCTCGCGCAGGTAGCGGCCGACGCCCATGAGGGTGCCGGTGGTGCCGAGGCCGGCCACGAAGTGGGTGACGGTCGGCAGGTCGGCGAGGATCTCGGGGCCGGTGCCGGTGTAGTGGGCGCCCGCGTTGTCGGGGTTGCCGTACTGGTAGAGCATGACCCAGTCGGGGTGCTCGGCGGCGGTCTCCTTGGCGATCCGGACGGCGGTGTTGGAGCCGCCGGCGGCCGGGGAGGAGATGATCTCGGCGCCCCACATGCGGAGCAGCTCGCGCCGTTCCTCGCTGGTGTTCTCGGGCATCACGCAGACCATCCGGTAGCCCTTGAGCTTGGCGGCCATGGCCAGTGAGATGCCGGTGTTGCCGCTGGTGGGCTCCAGGATGGTGCAGCCGGGGGTGAGCCGGCCGTCGGCCTCGGCGCGCTCGATCATGTGCAGGGCCGGGCGGTCCTTGATCGAGCCGGTGGGGTTGCGGTCCTCCAGCTTGGCCCAGAGGCTCACCAGGCCCTCGTCGTTGCCGGGGACGGCGGCGGACAGCCGCGGCAGGCGGACCAGCGGGGTGTTGCCGACGGCTTCGAGCGGACTGTCGTAACGCAAGGGGGCCTCCGGCCAAGGCGGTGAGGGTGGCGGGGGTGGTTCCCCCGCCGCGGCGGGGGAACCGGGTGGTCTAGCGGGCGCCGCCGGCCACGGCGGGCAGGATGGTGACGCTGTCGCCATCGGCGAGGGCGGTGGAGATGCCCTCCAGGAAGCGGACGTCCTCGTCGTTCAGGTAGACGTTGACGAAGCGGCGCAGCTCGCCGCCCTCGACCAGGCGGGCGGCGATGCCCGGGTGGCGGGCGTCGAGGTCGGCGAAGAGTTCCCCGAGGTTGCTGCCGTTGCCCTCGACGGCCTTGGCGCCGTCGGTGTAGGTGCGGAGGATGGTCGGGATGCGGACCTCGATGGCCATGAGTGCGCTCCTGTGCGGGTCGTGGAGTGGGTGGGCCGCTGCGGACGCGGCAGGGCGGAAGGGTGCCCGGGGCTCGGCGTCGCCGGTGGGCGGCGGGCCCGGGTGAGGTGAAGCGGCTCTCAGCGCGAGCGCGCGGGCGTGCCGGGACAGATCGCACCGGCGTGCCGGCACAGGTCGATGTGCAGGCGCGCCACGAGGCGGGTGCCCGGGGCCTGAGTGCTCACATCGACGGAACGCATGGACTCATCGTATAGATTCCCGGGTCCGCTCCGACATGCCCGTCTCGGGATCCGGATGTTCCCGTTCCCAGGGCTGAGACGACGGCGGCCCGCCGCCCCCTCGGGAGGGGTCGGCGGGCCGGGTCCGCGGGCGGGCCGGTCAGGCCGGGTGGGCCTCGACGACCTGAACGTCTTCCTCTGTGATCTCGCCGTCCACGATGCGGAACGAGCGGAACTGGTAGGGGTCGTCCTCGCCGTTGCCCTCGGCGGTGGAGACCAGGACGTAGTGGGCGAACGGTTCGGAGGCGTAGCTCACGTCGGTGCGCGAGGGGTAGGCCTCGGTGGCGGTGTGCGAGTGGTAGACGATCACCGGCTCCTCGTCGCGGTCGTCCATCTCGCGGTAGAGCTTGAGCAGGTCGCCCGAGTCGAACTCGTAGAAGGTGGGCGAGCGGGCGGCGTTGAGCATCGGGACGAACCGCTCGGGTCGGCCGCTGCCGGCCGGTCCGGCGACCACGCCGCAGGCCTCGTCCGGGTGGTCGGCGCGGGCGTGGGCCACGATCCGGTCGCGGAGTTCTCGGGTGATGGTCAGCATGCGGCTCAGGATAGCCACGCCCCGGCGGATGGCCGCCGGGGCGTCCGGGGCGCGGTCAGTGGGTGTCCACGTTCCCGTCGCGGGCGTCCGCGGCGGCGCCGGCGGCGGGCTCCGGGTCCTGGACGCCGCCGCGCAGGGCCCGCGGGTCGCGGCGCTTGAGCACCTGGTAGCCGACCACCAGCAGCAGGGCCCAGCCCGGGAAGACGAACAGCGAGATCCGGTTGTCCCGGTCCAGGCCGATCAGCACCACGACCAGGGCGAGGAAGGCGAGCGCGGCCCCGTTGACCCAGGCGCCGCCGGGCGCCTTGAAGGTGGGCGGCGGCAGGTGGCCGGCCTGCCAGGCCCGCCGGTAGCGGATCTGGGAGATCAGGATCATCGCCCAGGTCCACAGGCCGCAGACCGTGGCGACCGAGGTGATGTACTCGAACGCCCGCGCCGGGACGAGGTAGTTGAGGACCACGCCGACGCCCATCAGCAGGCTGGAGACGGTGATCGCGAAGGCCGGGGTGCGGCGGGAGTTGAGCCTGGTGAGGCGCCCCGGGGCCTGGCCGCTCAGCGCGAGGTCGCGCAGCATGCGGCCGGTGGAGTACATCCCGGAGTTGCAGGAGGAGAGCGCCGCGGTGAGCACCACGAAGTTGATGATGCCGGCCGCCGCCGGGATGCCGATCTTGCCGAAGGCGGCGACGAACGGGCTGACGCCGGGCTGGAATTCGGTCCACGGCACGAGCGAGAGGATGACCACCAGGGCGCCGATGTAGAACAGCATGATCCGCCAGGGCAGCGTGTTGATGGCGCGCGGCAGGGTCTTCTCGGGGTTCTCGCTCTCGCCCGCGGTGACGCCGACGAGTTCGACGCCCAGGTAGGCGAACATCACGATCTGGAGGGTCATCACGGTGGAGCCGATGCCCTGCGGGAAGAAGCCGCCGTCCTGCCAGAGGTGGCCGAGTGACGCGGTGTCACCGGCCTTGCTGAAGCCGAGAGTCAGCACCCCGACGCCGATCAGGATCATGCCGATGATGGCGGTGACCTTGACCATGGAGAACCAGAACTCGATCTCGCCGAACAGCTTCACCGAGATCAGGTTGGCCGCGTAGAGCACGACCAGGAAGGTCAGCGCGCTGATCCACTGCGGTATGTCGGGCGCCCAGAACCGTACGTAGACGGCGGCGGCGGTGGTCTCCGCCATGCCGGTGACGACCCAGAACAGCCAGTACGTCCAGCCGGTCACGTAGCCGGCGAAGGGGCCGAGGAACTCCCGGGCGTACTCGGCGAAGCTGCCGGAAACCGGGCGGTAGGTGAGCAGTTCGCCGAGCGCCCGCATGATCACGAAGATCACCAGACCGGCGACGGCGTAGGAGAGGATCAGGCTCGGGCCGGAGCGGGAGATCGCGGTGCCCGCGCCGAGGAACAGGCCGGTGCCGATGGCTCCGCCGATCGCGATCATCTGGATCTGGCGGCTGCCGAGCCCGCGCTCGTAGCCCTCCGCATCCGGTGGATTGTCGACCATTTCGTCGTACAACTTCTCGGCCACTGTGCACCGTCCTGGTCGGTCTCGGGGGTGGAGAAGTCGTACCACGTGGGGTTCGGATAGCGGTGTCCATCTGAGCGTTATTTGAGCATGACCTGGTATGGTTTGCCCGATTTTCATAAGAAATGCCCCGGCCGATCGTCCATACTCTGGACAAAACGGCCGGGGCTTGCCCGGAATCGGGCAGGATCACTCCCCCAAGGGGGTCAGCCCGCGCGGAATCAGTCCGCCATGGCCTCCAGCAGCGACTCCTGCAGAGCACCCAGCCACAGGTACGCCATCACCAGCGGCTTGCGCTCGTCACCGTCCGGCAGCTCGTAGAGGCCGTCCTCGTCGTCCTCGGTGACCTCCAGCCGAACGCCGACGGCCAGCCGCAGGTCGTTCAACGCGCCCAGCCAGCGCAGGCAGTCGGGCACGGCCAGCTTGAGCACCCCGCCGCCGTCGCCGAGGCCGTCCAGCGCCCGGACGACGAACAGCGCGTCGTCCCGCTTGCGGGCCCGCAGGTCCAGCTCGGTGAAGCGGCGGAACTCCCCGGACGCGACCTTCGCCTCCTCGTCGCTCGGCTTCTCCGGGTCGCCGTAGGCGTCCGGGAAGAGCCGGGCCAGCACCGGGTCGGCGGGCGCCTCGGTCGGCCCCTCGGCGAACAGCGCGGCCAGCGGGTCGTCGCCGCCCCCGCCCGGGCCGGGGCCGATCAGCTCCAGCAACTGCACTTCCAGCGAGCGCAGGATGGAGGCCTCCCACTCGTCCAGCGCGATCGCCGCGCCGCCACCGCCGGTGCTCTCGAACAACCCAGCCATCTGTATCGGTCAGCCCGTCTTCGTCGTCTTCGGTCGTACGGCCGGCGGCCCGGCACCGATCGGGTCGGTACCGGCCGCCCGTGCCCGGTCGCGCCGGCGTCCGTCCCACCGGCACCGGTCGGCCCGGCGTCAGTCGTGCTGCAGCGTCGCCCAGAGGCCGTAGCCGTGCATCGCCTGGACGTCGCGCTCCATCTCCTCGCGGGAGCCGCTGGAGACCACCGCCCGACCCTTGGTGTGGACGTCCATCATCAGCTTCCTGGCCTTGTCCTTCGGGTAGCCGAAGTAGGCCTGGAAGACGTACTGGACATAGCTCATCAGGTTGACCGGGTCGTTGTGCACGATGGTCACCCAGGGCGTGTCCGGCTCGGTCACCGGTACCCCTTCGACCTCCGGGCGCTCGATCTCCACGGGCGCGACGCTCACGCCGGATCCTCCTCGCTGCACAGTCGTCCGTAACCCCTCACGCCCCATGCTGCCATCCGGGCGACACCCGGGCGATTCCGGCCCGGCATGCTCCACGAGAAATCGTCACTCTGACGCTAAGTGGTAGTAGCATCATCCGTATGGACGCCACTTCAGTGCGCGCGGCCGGCTCGACCGCGCTGCTCACCGACCGCTACGAGCTCACCATGCTGCAGGCCGCCCTGCGCAGCGGGGCCGCGCACCGCCGCTCCGTGTTCGAGGTGTTCACCCGCCGCCTGCCGAGCGGTCGCCGCTACGGCGTCATGGCCGGCACCGGCCGGGTGCTGGACGCCGTCGAGAACTTCCGCTTCACCACCCCCCAGCTGGACTGGCTGGCCGACCAGGACGTGGTCGACGAGGACACCCTGCGCTTCCTCGCCGACTACCGCTTCCGCGGCGACGTCCACGGCTACCCCGAGGGCGAGGTCTACTTCCCCGGCTCGCCGCTGCTCACCGTCGAGGGCAGCTTCGCCGAGGCCGTGATCCTGGAGACGGTGATCCTCTCGATCCTCAACCACGACTCGGCCATCGCCGCGGCCGCCTCCCGGATGACCGCCGCCGCCGGCGGCCGCCCGGTGATCGAGATGGGCGCCCGCCGGGCCCACGAGCACGCCGCCGTCTCCGCCGCCCGGGCCGCCTACGTGGCCGGCTTCGCCGCCACCTCCGACCTGGAGGCCGGCTTCACCCACGGCATCCCGACCACCGGCACCGCCGCCCACGCCTTCACCCTGGTGCACGACAGCGAGCGGGACGCCTTCAAGGCGCAGATCGCGTCCATGGGCCGGGGCACCACCCTGCTGGTCGACACCTTCGACCTGCGCGAGGCCGTGCGCACCGCGGTCGAGGTGGCCGGCCCCGAACTGGGCGCCGTCCGGATCGACTCCGGCGACCTCACCCTGCTGGCCCACCGGGTCCGCCGCCAGCTGGACGACCTCGGCGCCGACCGGACCAGGATCATCGTCACCTCGGACCTGGACGAGTACGCGATCGCCGCCCTGGCCGCCGCCCCGGTGGACGGCTACGGCGTCGGCACCAGCCTGGTCACCGGCAGCGGGCACCCGACCTGCGCGATGGTCTACAAGCTCGTCGCCCGCGCCGAGACCGACGGCGGGCCGCTGGTGCCGGTGGCCAAGCGCGCGGCCGGCGGCAAGACCAGCATCGGCGGCCGCAAGTGGGCCGCCCGCCGGCCCGACGCCGACGGCGCGGCCGAGGCCGAGGTGGTCGGCACCGGGCCCGTCCCGGAGGAGCTGCGGCCGCACCTGGTGCAGGTGCCGCTGGTGCTGGCCGGCGAGACCGTCGGGCGGGAGCCGCTGAGCGCCGCCCGCGACCGGCACGTGCGCGCCCGCGCCGCGCTGCCGCTGTCGGCCACCCAGCTGTCCAAGGGCGACCCGGTGCTGCCGACCGAACTGGTGCTGCCCGCCGGGCCGGCCCGCTGAGCCGAGCCCGGGGCCGGTCCGGCGTTCCGGCCCCGGGCGCCGGACCCGCCCCGGGGCTTCCGCCCCCGCGCGCCACTCCCTAGAGTCAGCCGTAGAGTTCCCCGAGTTCCCCCGGAGCTCCCCGAGGACCCCCCGCGCCCGGCACGGCCGGGCCGCGCGCTCCCGAGGGCTCCCCCACCGGGGCGCCGCCTCCCGCGGGCCCCCGAGATCCGAGGTTGCGAGCCATGTACCGGGCACTGATCGTCGTCGACGTGCAGAACGACTTCTGCGAGGGCGGCAGCCTGGCCGTCGCCGGCGGCGCCGAGGTGGCCGCCGCCATCACCGACCTGATCGCCGAGTCCTCCCCCGGCTACCGGCACATCCTCGCCACCCGCGACCACCACATCGACCCGGGCGCCCACTTCTCCGCCGAGCCGGACTACGTCGACAGCTGGCCGCCGCACTGCGTGGCCGGCACCGAGGGCGTGGGCTTCCACCCCAACTTCGCACCCGCCGTCATCTCCGGCGCGGTCGAGGCGGTCTTCGACAAGGGCGCCCACTCGGCGGCGTACAGCGGCTTCGAGGGGCTGGACGAGAACAACCGCGGTCCGGTGGAGTGGCTGCGCGAGCGGCAGGTCGACCGGGTCGACGTGGTCGGCATCGCCACCGACCACTGCGTCCGGGCGACCGCGCTGGACGCCGCCCGGGCGGGCTTCACCACCCGCGTGCTGCTGGACCTCACCGCCGGGGTCGCCCCGGAGACCACCGCCGCCGCGCTGGCGGAGCTGCGGGCGGCCGGGGTCGAGCTGGTCGGCGAACCGGTGGTGCGTCCGTAGCGGCTCCGGTGGACGCGGGCGCGGTGCCCGCGGAGCCGCCGTCCGCTCAGACCACCAGCAGCTCCACCACGTCCGTCCCGCCGGCCCGGTACGCCTCGCGCAGTTCGCCGCCGACCGCGTCCGGGTCGGCGGCCAGCCGCGCCCCGCAGACGTACACCACCCGGACGCCCAGGTACTCCATCCGCTGCCGGCCGCCGCGCACCCAGGCGGCCTCGCCCTCGCTCACGCAGCGCAGCTCCGGGTCCACCTCCACCGCGACGCCCCGCTCCGGCCAGTAGAGGTCCGGGACGGCGATGTAGGTGCCGCCGCCCATCCGCAGCTCCGGGGCGTTCAGCGGGGCGGGCAGCCGCCACTCGTCCACCAGCCGGCCCAGCCGCTCCAGCACCACGTCCCGTTCGGCGGCGAGGAGTTCGTCCAGCGCGGCCCGCACCCGGGGCTCGCGGGTCAACCCGGAGTCGGCCAGCTCGGTCACCAACTCCTGTACCGTGCAGCGGTTCCCGGGCCCGGCGACGGCCTCCCGCAGCACCGCGCGCACCGGCGCCGGGCCACCCGGCTCCGCCGTCCACTCGACCAGCGCGTCGGCGACCGCCCTGGCCACCGGCGCACAGGCCAGGCCGTGCACCGAGCGGGCCACCAACTCCCTTTCGGTGCGCCGGATCCGCACCCCGCCGACGTCCTTCAGCCGGCGCTGCCGGGGCACCAGGACGTCCACCCCGGTCACCGCGGGCAGCCGGGGCACGACGGTGAAGCCGTACAGCGCCAGCGCGGCCGCGCCGGTGATCACCGCGCCCTCCCCGCGGCCCTCCTGGCGCCCGTTCTGCGCGGCGTACAGCAGCGCGGCCCACATCCGCTGCTCGGGGGTGGGCTCGGCGGCCTGCAGCAGGTAGACCCTGGGCAGCATCCGCTGCCAGGGACCGCCCCGGCGGCAGTGCTCGGTGATGATCCGGGCCGGCACGCCCCGGGCGCGCAACTGACTCGCGGTGACGACGTTCTGCTGACGCTTCGCCAGGTCCTCCAGGGACGGCGGCGGGGACGGAATCCGGTAGCTCATGCCGACACCATCCCCAACCGCCAGGACCCGCGACCGGGACCCTGACGCACTGTTACTCAACCGTCGCGAAACCGGGATCAGCCCGCACTAAAGTCCTCATACCCTCACTCATTTGGAGTAATTGACGCTCATCAGGTTGTCATATGTGATCGAAAACGATCGCCGACCTGGTCGCCTGACCCAGAGTGACCAAGGGCATACGGCGAGGGACCCCCAAGGCGTCAATCCCGCCCCGGGGATTGCCTAGGCTTACGTCATGTCACGTGACGAGACCGCCGGCCTCCGCGCGGCCCAGCTCCGCCTCGGCCGCCTGCCCGGATACGTCCGCCGCCCGGACCCCGCCCGCCGCAGCGGCGAGAAGGGCCATACGTACAAGAAGGGCTGGGAGGTCCGCTTCACCGCCCGCAGTGAGGCCGAGATAGCAGAGATCCGCGACCTCGTGGTCGCCGCCGGGTTCGCCCCGGCCAGGCCCTTCTTCAAGGGCCACCAACTCATCCAACCCGTCTACGGCATGGCGGCCGTGCAGGCCTACCTGGCCGCTAGACAGGCAGCCGAGGAACACGCCGCCCGGGCCGCGCTCGGCCGCCGACGACGGGCGGCGGGACGGCCCGCCGGAACCCTCGCGGCCGGCGGCCTCACCCCCGGAACGCTGACCGGCGGCGGGCACGCCCCCGGGGGGCACGCCGCGGGTGGACACGCCCCGGGCACTCACGCCTCAGGCACTCATGGCGCGGGCACTCATGGCGCGGGTGGGCACTCCTCGGGTGCGGCGCACCGGCGCGAACGCGAGGAGGCCGCCGCCGGGGCGGCCGCGGCGGCTGCGGCCGCTGCCGCCACGGCGGCACAGGCGGCCCGACGGCGGGCCGTCGAAGCCTTCCCGACCCAGGTCGAACGGGACAGCGCCGCCGACCGGATCTCCCCCACGGAGGCCCGGACCACCTCCTGACGGGCAGTCGATCCGCCCGCCCCACCGCCCCGGCCGGTCCCGTCCAGACCGCCGGGGCGCGGTCGATGGGCGCGGCGAGCCCCGGCCCGCCGCCTCCGTGCCCGCCGTCCCGCGCACGCCGGCCCCGATGGGCGCCGTCCCCCGTGCGGTCGTCACCGCAGTGACGACCATGCCCCCGTCCGTGGTGATCTTCACGACGATCTCCGTGCTGATCGCGAGCGCGGTTGTGCGGGTGGTTGTGCGCGCACAGGTTCGCGCCCTGGGCGTGGACGCCAGCCTCCCCAGGCCCTACGGTGGCACATCAACTGCCTTGCAGCCATCGCCGTCCACACCCTCTGACCAGCCGCGACACGCTCGCACCTACGAGTCCCACGCCACTGCGCAGCCCTGCCCCGCCGGCCCTCGCCGGCCCCCCGCCCGGCCGTCCCGCCGCCTCGTCGCACCCGTTTCTCCACCGGAACCGGCCTGGCGGCGGCGGGTTCCGGGCATTCCATCGGATTGGTCACCCAGCGCACCGAGGGCCTACCGTAGAGTGAGCACAGATGATCGACCGTCAGAAACCCATCTCCCTTTTCGAGAAGCCGAGATGACCAACCGTCACGAGAGTCCCGCCGAGCCGCCCCCGGGGCCCGGCGAGCCGGCGGACGTACCACTGGAGTTCACCGCTTTCTGCGAACTCCACCGCCCCCGGTACCTCAGCTACGCGCACGTGTGGCTGACCGAGCACAGCGCCGCGACCGCCGCCGTCCAGCAGGCCTTCGCGGAAATCGCGGTGCTCTGGCGGGAGTTGATGGGCAGCTCCAACCCGACCGCGCACGCCTGGGATATCCTGCGCGGCACCGTCGCCGAACACAGCCGCCGGATGCCCGCCGACCGGGACCGCCACCCGGCCGACGACGACCTGGCGATCCTGCACTACGTCGTCGGCCTCGCCGCCCCCGAGATCGCCGACGTCATCGGCACCGACGCCGCCAGCGTGGCCGGGCGGCTGCGCCGCACCATGCTGCGCGAGGCCTCCGGCTGGTGACGCCGCGCCCCGGCCGCCGGCCGCGGCCCTTCCGCCAACCCCCGCCCGGTCTCAGACCCGCTCGCCCGTCACGTCGAACAGGTGGTGCACCGGGTCGTGGATCAGGTACCGGGAGAACGACTCGACCGTGAACCGCGCCCCGTCGCTGCGGTTCCCGGTCCGCTCCCACTGCGTACCGGCCACCCGCTCGAAGGCCGCGGCGAGCGTCTCCGCGGCCCGCGCCAACTCCCCGGCCACCACCCGCGGATCCTGCTCCCCGTAGCGCTCGGCGACGGCCGTCCCGTCCTGGTCCCAGTTGGGGAACAGCGGGTCGTCCCGGTCCAGCATCAGACCCAGCCGGACGTCGAACAGCCGGAAGACGTCCCGGACGTGGCACGCGTACTCCAGCGCCGACCACACCCCCGGCGCCGGCCGCCGGCGCAGCCCCTCCCCGTCCCCCGCCAGCACCGCCAGCCAGCCCTCCGCGTTGGCCCGGACCATCCCGGCGACGTCCTCCCGCACCACCCGCGGGGTGTCCAACCCGCAGTCGGGGCAGGGGCGTTCCAGCACCCAGGTCCAGTCCTTGGTGTCCGGGACGATCCCCGCGTCGACGGTGGCCCCCGGCGTGCTCTCAGAAGTACTCATGGGCCCAGCATCCCCGCCACCGGAGGACCCCACCAGCGGCATTGACGCCAGCCGTCGCCGAATTACTGCCACCCCGGCGCCCCACCCGGCGCACTCGCCCGACGCGCGCGCCCATCCCCACGCGCACTCCAGGACAAATACGTGGACGAACCGGAACCCGACCACCCATCCTGGGCACCATGACCGCCGATCTCGCCGCCCTCGCCGTCAAACCCACCCTGCACGGCCCCACCATCCGACTCGTCCCCCTCGACGAACGGCACACCGACCCGATGTGGGAACTCTGCGCCGACGAGGAGACCAACCGGCTCACCGGCACCCGCACCGCCTTCACCCGCGACCGGATCCACCACTGGTGCACCACCCGCGCCGAACAACCCGACCGCCTCGACCTCGCCGTCGAAGACCCCACCACCGGCCGCTTCCTCGGCGAAACCGCCCTCACCGACGTCGACCCCGACAACTCCTCCGCCAGCTACCGGATCGCCCTCACCCCGGACGCCACCGGCCGCGGCATCGGCACCGAAACCACCCTCCTGGTCCTGCGCCACGCCTTCGAGACCATCCGCCTCCACCGCGTCCACCTCGAAGTCTTCGAGTACAACGAACGCGCCGCCCACGCCTACCGCAAGTCCGGCTTCACCCTCGAAGGCCGCTCCCGCCAAGCCCACCACTGGGACGACCGCTACTGGGACGTCCTCCAGATGGCCGCCCTACGCACCGAATGGCTCGCCACTCACTGACCCCGCCGCCGCCCCCGCACCACGAGCACCACCACGAGCCCGACCACCAGTGCCAGACCACCCGCCGCCACCCCCACGACGGCCCCCATCCCGTTCCCGCTGCTACCCCCACCCTCAGCCCCGGGAGCAACAGCCTCCTCCGACGCCCCATCCGTCGGATCATCCGCTGGCGGCGCCCCCTGCGACTCCTTCCGCCCCACCAACGGATTCTCCCGAGGCCCGTCGTCCACCCCAGGATTCGCCTCCAGCGCCTTCCCCGGCGCCAGCACCCCGTACCCGTACCGGTCACTCGGCACCGCAGACCCGTCAACCGGAGGAGTGGCCGTCTTGATCAGCCGATTGACCACCTGCCCGGCCGACAGGTTCGGGTACTTCGCCCTGATCAACGCCGCGGTGGCGGACACGTAGGCGGTGGCGTCCGACGTGCCCTGGCCGATTCCGTAGCTCGACGAGGACTTCACCGACGAGTGGTAGATCTCAACGCCAGGAGCTGCCAGTGTGGTCTCGGGCCCTGGCGTCGCCTTCGCCCAGAGTTTCCCCTGTTCGTCAACCGCAGTCACCGCTACGACCCCCGGGAATGCGGCAGGGTACTCCACCGAAGTACCATCACCGTTCCCGGCCGCAGCGACAAGCACGACGTCCTTGGACACCGCGTACTTGATCGCATCGCGTGCCTGGGAATCAAGCCGCGAGTACCCGCCGAGCGACATGTTGATGACCTTCGCGCCCTTGTCGGTCGCATACCGAACAGCGAGTGCAATGTCCGACTGGTCGAGGTTCGGAGACTCCCCATTGGTCCTGATACGCACCGGAAGAATCCTGGCCTTCGGTGCGAGGCCCATCACCCCGGCCCTGTCTCCGTGACCATGCCCGGCAATGATGCTGGCGATTCCGGTGCCGTGGCCGAGATTGTCCACCCGGCCATCGGTCTTCGCCCCGGAGAAGTCGGTGCCTGACAGCACCTGTCCAGTCAGGTCCTGGTGGTCCTGCATCACTCCGCTGTCCACCACAGCGACAACGACGCCCTCGCCCTGACTCTGAGACCAGATCTTGTTCTCGACGTCAAAGGATCGGAGAGCCCACTGCGAGTCCCGCACCTGATCAGCCGCTACCGGTGTTGCGGCCACCCCCCAGAGCAGGGCTCCAGTAGTCAGCACACCAGCAACGCGTACCAGTCGGCCACTCGACACGTTCAACCCCAGTCAGCATTGCGCCCCCTAGGCTCTCCGTCCTGCGGGACAACAGATCCGTCAGTCCGCACGGCGGCGGAGATCAATCATTCCACCACGTTCGGGTTGGCGTTCTTGTCCGACTCCCAGGTCTCGGAATCCTCGACGAGATAGTCGGGGCGCTTCCCCTCATTCTTCTTGTTGCTGCCCCTGTGATGGGTGCCCGCTGCGCCCATCACAGGGCCCATCCCGCCCGTCGACCCGGCCACCGGTTCCCTCCTGACCCGGTTGCGAGCTCCGAGACCCGAACCGCCCTCAGTGAAGGCCTGCCGGCCGCTCTCGCGACCGCCGGAGCGACCGCTGCCTCCGACAACGCCACCGGTCTTCCCGGACGTACCGTCCCCGGCACGCACGTTCGGCGCGATGCGGCCACCCTGCTCGAAACGACCGACCACCGCCTCTTGCACACCGAAAGCCCGCCCCGAGCGCGGAGCCGGGCCGACCACCTCAGCCTCCCTGCCGGCCATGCTCTTGGGTCCGGAGCCCCGAACGGTCTCACCGTCCGCTCGACCCGGCATACCGACAACCGGTCGCGGGGTCCCGTTCGGTGAGCCGGGACCACCACCGGGTCCGGCGGGAAGCCCGCTGTTTGAAGGCGTGGTGACCGAGGTGTTCGGAGAGGGAGAGGTCGTGACAGCTGTGCCGTCGATCCCTGTACCAGCTCCGGCACCAACCCCCGACCCGGTCACCGGCTTGTTCGTGGGTGCGGCCCCGACCGACACTGCCGATGGCAGCGGTTTGGGCGCCGCTTGTACGGTTCCTCCCTTGATGCCCGAGTCAGTCGGTGCGGTCGCCCTCGCCACGCTGGCCCTTGGAGCGACCGATCGACCTGACGGTCTCCCAGCTGCGGCCCCGGAGGCGCCCTTTGCCGCAGGAGCTGTCCGTTCTCCGGTAGCCATCATCCCGGCCATCACAGCCCCTGCCGCCGCAGCCGAACCACTCGGGTCCTCCGCGTTGGGCGCATCGCGATCCTGGCCCCGAACCGGATCCGTAGGTGGCCTCTTCGCGTCGTACGGCGGTGGGGGCTTCAGGGCCGGGGTGGCGATGCGGTAGTGCATGGCGAGGGTCTGCATGATGGCGGCCGCTTCGGCCTTCTTGCGGTCGGCGAGGGGGATGTGTTCGTCGTCGTCGCCGAAGAGGGCGTCGCCGACGGTGTCCTTGACCTTGTCCCAGTTGCCGGGTTCCTCGGGCATGTCGCGTTTGGCCTTGGCCATGGCCTCGGAGGCGTTGTGGAGGATGTTGGCCGCGTCGTTGGCGTAGGCGGCGGCGTTGTTGATGCTGGCGGCCAGGGTGAGCATGCGGGTGTGGAAGGCGTCGCTGGTGGTGCCTTCCCAGGAGGTGGCGGCTTCGGTGCTGGCTTTGGTGAGGGTCTGGCGGATCTGCTTGAGGGTGTCGGCGGCCTTGCGCCAGGGGTCGCCGGCGGCCATCACCGCGCCGGGGTCGAGGGCCTGTGCCATCGTGCGGAGTTGGGCGTGGCTGTACTTGGTGAAGTCGGTGTAGACCACGGGCGGTCGGCCTCCGTTCGGTCCGGGCGGGCGCGGGTCAGACGGTGGCGTTGCCGCGGGTGGACGGGGTGCGGTTCTGCTGGGCCGCGGCCTGGCTGCTCGCGGAGGGGTGGGCGACGGACCAGCCGTCGTCGCCGACCTTGAGCTTGGTGGCGGCGTGCCGGTCCTGCTCCTCGTAGTTGACGGCGGTGAGGTCGGCCTTCTGCTGGGCCTCGTCCACGGCGTCCTGGAGCTGGTTGAGGACGTCGCGCAGCGCGTCTCGCATGGTGCCGTAGCGGCCGTGGATCTCGGTGGCCTCGGCGAAGGTCCCGAAGGCGTTCTTGCCGATGGCGCTGCGGCCGTGCGTGTCGGTGCCGTCGGCGTGCTTCTGGAAGTCGGCGAGGAGGAGCCGTACTTGGCCGGCGAAGGTGCGGAGCTGTTCGACTTCGATGCGGTAGCCCTGTCCGGCTCCGCCGGTGGAGCCGGTACCGGTGGTCCCTGTTCCCATTTCGGCGCCCCCCGTGCGTCCGTCCCTGGCGGTCGGGGCCGGGCCCCGGTGTCTCATGTCTAACACACCGGGTCCGAATCCGGCCCGGGGCTTGGTCAGTTCGCGTTCGTCCCCGTCTGTTGGGCGTCGGCGAGGGCGCGGCGGCAGAGGGAGTCGGCGTGCCGGGTGGTCTCGGGAAGGCGGTAGTGGCGGGCGAGGTCGAGGGTGGTGCGGACGGCGGTGTCGAGGCCGGTCCGGTGGCCGACGGAGACGAAGACGGGTTTCACGCCGGTCCTGGTGCGCACCGCGCGGCCGACCTCCTCGCCGGTGGCGGGGTCGGTGAGGGGCGTCCAGGAGCCGCGGGCCGCTTCGGGTGTGTGGTGGTCGAAGGTGAAGGGGGTCTTGGCGACGCCGAGGGTGCGCAGTCCGGTGAGGATGCCGAGGTGGCTGGCGAGGCCGAGGCGGCGGGGGTGGGCGAGGCCGTAGCCGTCGCAGACGACGGTGTCGGGGGTGTGGGTGAGTGCGGCCAGGGCGTCGAGGACGGCGGGGAGTTCGCGGAAGGCGAGCAGTCCGGGGACGTACGGGAAGGCGATCCGGCCGACGGCGGTGGCCTGTTCGACCACCTCCAGGGTGTCCTGGTCGAGGAGGACGGCGGCGGCGGCGACGAGGTCGCGGTCGTCGTCGTAGGCGACGTCGACGCCGGCGATGAGCGTGCCGGGGGCGGCGGGGTCGTGGCCCGGGTCGTCGTGGGCCTGGACGAGCGGGCGCAGCCGCTCCTGTTCGGCGAGTGCCTCGGCCTCGGTGGTGGGCCAGTCGGCGGGGATGGGCATGGTCGGTTCCCCCGGGTGGTGGTGGCGTGTGCGGTGACGCGTGGTGTCGACGGGTTTCGGTTCACCGTACCGACCGGGTCGGACGACCCCGGGGTGAGCCCGTGCGCCCCCTGTGCCCCCGCGTTCGGGGACTAGCCTGGACGTACCCGTCTCCCCGTGGGGTAGGACCACGGGATCCGGCACCATTCCCGCCCGTTCCCCCCGACGTGCGAAGGACCCCCCGCCATGCCGCGCCCCTCCGTCGCCCAGGCCTGCCTCGGCTCGTTCACCGTCGTCGCCTCCACGGTGGCACTGTTGGCCGTCTCGGGCGCCTCGGGCGTCCTGGCGGTCGCGGTGCTGGTGGGGTTCGCGCTGGCGCTCGGCACCGTGGTGACGGTGCTTTCGATGTCGGCCGCCGCGGCCAGGTCGGCCGCCGGGACGGCCGCTCCCGCGGATCCGGCCGGTTCGGCCGACCGCACCGCGGCCGCCGCCGGGCACGCGTACGCCCGGCAGCGCTGATCGGCCGCCGGGCGCGGGCGTGTCCTGTCGCTCCGCTCAGACTTCCGTGGTGACCACCACGGTCTTCGCGGCCTTGTCGTGCAGACACTGCCGGTAGGGCTTGTCGAAGACGCCGAAGAATCCGTCGACGATCCACCAGAGCGCGGCGCAGCAGATGACGGCCGGGAGGATGAAGACGGCGGCGCGGGTCCAGGCGGCGGACGGGGTGGGTTTGTTCCCGTCGACGAGCATGGCGACGCGGATCTTCATCGCCTTCTTGCCGAGGGTCTGGCCGTCCCGGCTGAGCATCAGGGCCTCGTAGACGAGGTAGATGGCGCAGCCGAGCCAGAACGCCTCGGTGGAGCCGTTGCGTGTGCTGAGGTCGACGAAGGGCCCCACGACGATGACTGCGATGACCTGCACCAGGATGTAGTCGATCAGCCGGGCGAGGATCCGTTTGGGCCAGGTGCCGAGCGGCGGCATGCCGGGGACGGGGCCGGCGCCGGGTGTGCCGTACGCGCCGGGTCCGTAGCCGGTGCCGTGGCCGGGCGGCGGCTGGTCGTACGGGGGTTGGCCGTAGGGGGACTGCCCGTAGGGGTCCTGACCGGGCGTCGGTTCGCCGTACGGGCTGCCGCCGTAGGTTCCCCGGTAGGCGCCGGGGCTGCCGGACTGGTCACCGGACTCGCCGCCGGACTGGCCGTTGGACGGGGTCGGGCCCGACGGCTCGCCTTCCGGCGTGCCGCCGCCCGGCTGCGGGGGCTGCTTGTCGAAGGAGGGCTTGCCGCCCCCCTCCGGCTGGGAGCCTGAGGGGTCGTGGGTGCTCATGTCCCCGAGTAGAACATCACGAATTCTCGATGTTCGGGACATTCTGTCCGTTTTGCACTGACCCCTGGCTGCCCTCAGCCGCGCACCACCCGGGTACGGGCCGCGCGGTCCTGCCAGCCCCGCCGGGCCGTCCGGTCGAACACCGGCCAGACCAGTCCGAGCAGCAGCACCGTGCCCAACTGCCGCACGACCCACCGGAGCAGCGAGCGGCCGAGGCTCAGCCTCGCCGCCCGGGCGGCCGGCGCGGCGGCGTCCACCACGCGGATCCGGGCCAGTCGTTTGCCGAAGGTCTGGCCGGTGCGGGCGACCGGCAGCACCTCGTAGAGCAGGCTGACGAACAGCAGGATGCCGAGCAGCACGGCGACCTTGCCCAGCACCACGTCGTCCACCAGCCAGACCTGGACCTGGCGCCGGGCGAGGACGCTGGCCATCCGGGCCTGGTCGACCTTCCGTTGGAGGTGGTCGGTCACCGAGCGGCCGAGCGGGATCCCGGCGGCGACCGCGACCACCAGCAGGACGGCGGTGTCCACCGCCCGCGCCGCCAGTCGGCGGCCGAGGCCGGCCGGCTCGGCGACCCGGGCGTTCCTGCCGGCCCGACGTGTCCGACCGGTCCGGCCGGCCCGAGCGCTGCCGGCGGCCCCGGCGGCCCGCGCGGCCCCGGAGGACGCGGGAACGGTGGCGGCGGAGGCCGAGGCGGACGGGCGGGGCTGGACGGCGATCTCGCGGAGCGTCCGCACGGCGGGCAGCGGAGTGACGGGCGCCGTCGCCGCGACCGCCGCCGTGGCCATGGACTTCGAGGCGGCCGCGACCGCGGTCGCGGTCGGCCCCGGTCCCGGGCCCGGAGGGGCGGCCGCCACCGCCTCTTCGCCGATCACCGGCACCGACCCCGAGGCCAGGACGGCCGGCACGGGCGCCTCCCGCACCGCGACCGCCACGACGGGAGCGCCGGCGGCGGCCAGTTCCGCGGCAGCCGGAGTGCGCTCGGGCTCCACACGCCCCTGCTCCACATCGAGTACCTCCGGAAGCACCCCCCAGGAGACCCAACGCGGTGCGTCGCCCGTGTCCATCAGGCCCCGCTGCGCCCGCGGATCGGCCTGCCAGCCGGATTCCCCGACACCCTGGAACGGGGCCGGGGAAGGGGAAGGGGAAGGGGAAGGGGAAGGGGAAGGCGACGGGGACAGGGGCGGGGCCGAGAAAGCGGCCGAAGCCTGGACCGGGACGGCCCCGGGCGGCTCGGCGCCGGCGAAGCCCGACGGCACCCCCGCGGACGACACCCCCACGGCCGATACCCCCACGGCCGGCATCCCCGCCGAAACTCCCGGCGACGCCCCCGGTCCGTCGACCGTCCGGAACACCGGCCCGCCGATCACCTCCGCCACCCGGGGCCCGAGCACGAAGGACGCCCCACCCGAGGTCTGGTCGAAGTACACCGGCCCGGTGTCGCCCCCACCCGCCGGCAGCCCGGCCCGCATCTCCGCCACCGACCCCGAGGCCACCGCCTCCGAGGCCATCGACCCCGAGGCCATCGATCCCGAGACCGCCAGTCCCGGGACCACCGGTTCCACGACCACCGGTTCCGGCACCCCGACCGCCCCCGGCAGCGCGGCCTCCGGCACCACCGGCGGCGGCACCACCCGCGCCGCCGCACCGCCCGGGGCGGGCCGCCGGGTCACGTACCGGGGCGGCTCCAGCACCTCTCCCCCGGCGGGCGCGGGCCGGCTGGTGCCGGGCACCCACGCCGCGCCGCCCCAGTACCGGACGTAGCCGGGGATGGACGGGTCGGGGTAGTAGCCGGGCTCGGGCGCGACGGCCGGGTCGCCGTCGGCGGCGAAGGGGCGGTCCGTCATGGGGGTCTTCTTTCCTGGCAGGTCCTGACGAGGAGGGTGCGGGCCGACCGGGCCCGACCACCGCAGACGCGTCCACCCGCGCGCACGACCCGGCGCGCTCCCGGCGGTCGGCGCGCGTGGGGGCACCTCCGGTGGGCGGAAAGTCGCCGGGCAGTCACAAAGGGTAGTACCTCATCGGAGCCGTGACGGAAAGTTCGCGATTCGCCGGACAGCGGAGGGCCGCTCAAGGTAGAGAACCAGGCGCACGGCGACTGCCCGCACGCCGTGTCATCCGCTGTTCACCACCCCTCACCGGACTTCCCGAAGAAATCCCGGAAACGTGTGTAAGAGCCGGTGCGGACCGCCCTCTCAAAGGTCACAGGGGCCCGAAGCCGGGCACAACCCGAAGACAGAGAGGAAGACGATCATGGAGCGTCCCGTCAGCGTCGTCGAGCACGAGCTGGAGCTCAACCTGGTGCTCTCGCCGGAGCACAGCGTCCCCGTCCCGGCCCGGCTTTCCTACGGCAGCCACGACCCGTACGCGGTGTACATGACCTTCCACCTGGACACCGGCTCCCCGGTCACCTGGGTGTTCGCCCGCGAGCTGCTCGTCGAGGGCACCTTCCGCCCGTGCGGCCAGGGCGACGTGCGGATCTGGCCGACCCGTTCGGGCCGGCGCAGCGTGCTCTGCCTGGCGCTGAGCTCGCCCGCCGGGGACGCGCTGCTGGAGGCCCCGCTGCCGGTCGTCGCGGCCTGGCTGGAGCGGGCGCACCGGCTCGTCCCGCCGGGCAGCGAGCTGGCCGCGCTGGACTTGGACGGCTCGCTCGCCGAGCTGCTCGCCTAGGCGTGCGCCGCAGCGTGCAGTGGCACGTACGGCAACACGAGCACGGGCGCGAGCGCGAGAACGAGCGGCGGGCTCGGCGGAAAACCCGGAAGGACCGGAACGACCGGAACGACCGGAAGAAGCAGGATCCAGGGAAGCAGGAGCGGCGCCCCCGCCGGCTCAGCGGGCCGCGGGGGCCTGCTGACGACCGCGGGCGGCGTCCGGGCCGCCGGCGTCCCGCTGTCCGGGCAGCCGCACCAGCGGCGCGCCGGCCGAGAGCCTTCGGGCCCTTATCCGGACGGCGGCGGCGAGCAGGAAGCAGAGTCCGACCCACGGATAGACCGAGGTCGGCAGCTGGCGCCAGAGCGGCATGTCGAGGACGGCCAGGCCGACCGGCTTCGCGGCCCACATCGCGAAGGACAGGAAGGCGACCAGCGTGGCCCAGAAGACGGCCCGCCAGCGCAGCCGACGGACGCCGACCGGGCGGGCGTGCTCGACCGAGGCCTCGGCGGCGAGCAGGACGAGCATCGGCACGCACCAGACCCAGTGGTGAGTCCAGCTGATCGGCGAGATCAGCACGGCGGTGACGGCGGCGCAGCAGACGCCCCAGGCCTCGGACCGGGGCAGCCAGCGGCCGCTGCGCGCGGCCCAGGCGGCGACGCCGAGACCGGCCAGCGCGACCAGGCCGGCTCCGACGGTGGCGACGGTGCCGGGGTCGGCCGAGTGCAGCAGGCGGGCGAAGGCGCCGCGCATCGACTGGTTGTCGACGATCCAGGTCTTGCCGACCCGGGAGGAGTCGTAGAGGTACTTGGTCCAGAAGCCCCAGGTGGCGTCGGGCAGGACGAGGGCGCCGAGCAGGAAGGTGCCGAGGAAGGTGAGGCCGGCCACGAAGGCGGCCCGGATCCGGCCGGTGATCAGCAGGTAGACCGCGAACAGGCCGGGGGTGAGCTTGATGCCGGCGGCGATGCCGATCGCCACGCCCTTGCTGCGCCGCCCGTCCGCACGGGTGAGGTCCCAGAGGATCAGGCAGGCCAGCGCGAGGTTGATCTGGCCGTAGCGGAGCGTGGTGAAGACCGGTTCGAGCCAGACCCCGAGGCCGGTCACCAGGATCACGCCGATCGGCCGCAGCTCGCGGCGCGGCCAGCCGACCAGCTTGAACGACAGGTGGGTCAGCAGGGCGAGCAGCCCGAGGTTGCCGAGAGTGATCGCCACCCGGAGGAAGGGGACCGGGAACCAGGTGGTCGGGACGAACAGCATCGCCGCGAACGGCGGGTACGTCGCGGGCAGGTTCCACTCGGTGACGCGCAGCGCGTACAGGTCGGTGCCGTCGGCCACGGCAGCGCCCTCGGCCCGGTAGACGATCATGTCCACCATCGAGGTGTGGACGAAGTGCCGGACCACCGCGTACACCAGCAGGGACAGCAGCGCCACGGCGGAGGCGGCCAGCAGCGGGCGGCGGGGGGCCTCGCGCAGCGCCCGGACGGGGGCACCGAGGGCCCGGCGCAGCCGGTCCGGCAGTGGGGCGGGCGAGGGGTCGGGTGCGGTCCGCACCGGGCTGCGCTCGTCTTGCACCGCTGTCACTGTCCACTCCGTCCACGGCTCGGCCAACCAGCGACGATACCGGATGCCGCCCGACTGGGATCGGACACGATCAACTACGCAGCGTGACGCGTCGCCTCTGACCGGCCCCGGCGCCGACCCGGGGGAAGGGCACACCGGTCGCCGTGGGGGTGACGGTCGGGGTGCGGGTCGGCGCCGGGGTGGTCGGGTGACCGGCACGACCGACGCTAGCCGCGGCCCGGGGCCGTGACCGCCGGGCTGAGCGAGGGGTAGAACTCCCTTAGGTCGCCGTTAAGGATGAGCCCGTACGAGAAGGACCCGCCCGACGCGCCCAGCCGCCCGGGCCGCGCCCAGCCGCCCCACCGCCCGGGCCGCTCAAGCCACCGCCGTCGCCGCGCCCTGCCGTCACTTCTGGAACAGCGCGCCCCGGGCCCGCCGCCGTCCGCCCCGCGCGGGCGGCGCCTCCTGCGGCCCGGTGCGCAGCCGCAGCCGGGTCTCGGCGCCGCCGAGCACCGCGGAGCGGCCGAGCACGACGTCCCCGCCGGTGGACTCGGCGAGCTTGCGGACGATGTCGAGGCCGAGGCCGGTGGAGCCCTCGCCGCCGTGTCCCTCGCCGCGTCTGAGGGCCGTGGCCGGGTCGCTGTACCCCGGTCCGGCGTCGCCGACCAGGACGATCACCGAGCAGCCGGTGGCCAGCACGTCGACCGAGAAGGCGGTGCCGACGGCGGTGTGCCGGAAGACGTTGCCGAGCAGCGCGTCGACGGCGGCCGCCAGGTCCCCGCGCTGGACGGGCACCGGCGCCGCCTGCTCGGCGCCGGCCAGCTGCCAGCGGCGCCCCTCGTCCTCGGCCAGCGCCGACCAGAAGGCGACCCGCTCCCGGATCACCTCGGCGGCGTCGCAGCCGACCGCGACGGCGGGCGCGTCCTCGGGGGCGCGGCGGGCCGAGCGGATGATCTGGTCGACCTCGCGCTCCAGTTGGGCGACCGCGTGCCGGGTGGCGTCGGCCGCGTCGCCCTCGCCGAGCGAGGCCGCGTTGAGCCGCAGCACGGTCAGCGGGGTGCGCAGCCGGTGCGACAGGTCGGCGGCCAGTTCCCGTTCCGCGGCGAGGAGTTGGACCACCCGGTCGGCCATGGTGTTGAACGCCTGGCCGGCCTCGCGCAGTTCCTCGGGGCTGCCCTCGACCTGCTTGCCCTCCACCGGGACCCGCACCGAGAGGTTCCCGGCGCCGAGCGAGCGGGCGGCGGCGGCGAGCTTGCGCGCGGAGGCGACGATGCGGCTGCCCATCCGGTCGGCGACCAGCACGGAGATGGCGACCAGGCCGAGCGCCACGGCGGAGAGCACCTGCCAGGCCGTGGCGACGCCCCTGGTGAGGTCGCTCTCGGCCACGAACACCTCGACCACCGCGGTCCGCCCGGTGTCCACCGCGACCGGCTGGAGCAGGGCGTACCCGCCGGCCACCTGCACGGTGAAGGAGCGGCCCTGCCCGCCGGCCGTGGCCACGTCGGCCGCCGCGGCGCGCCCCTCCCCCAGCATCGGCCCCCCGGGCCCGCCGACCGCGGCGGCCGCCACACCGGGACCGCTCGCACCAGGACTCCCCGCGCCCGGACTCGCAGCGGGACCACCCGCCCCGGCACCACCCGCCCCGGCGCCCCCGGCACCGCCGTCGTGGAGCGCGTCGCCGCCCCCCGCCCCGGCGGGCTGCCCGGCCGCCGGGAGGTGGACCGCCATCCGCCCCTGCCCGCCGGCGTCCGTGCTGGCCAGGGCCCGGGTGATCGCGTCCTCGTCCGTGGTGATCGCCAGCGCCGGTCCGAGCGCCGCGGCCTGCCGCTCGGCGGCGGTGAACGCCCGGTCCCGCGCGGTCTGTTGGACCATCATCCCGAGCGGGATCAGGAAGGCCAGCGCGACCATGGTGGTGCCGGCCACGGCGGCCTTGATCAGGGCCCAGCGCAGCGAGCGCCCGAACCGCCTCATGTCCGGTGCTCCGCCAGGCCCCCGGCGGCCTCCAGCCGGACCCCGACGCCCCGGACGGTGTGCAGGTAGCGGGGGTTGGAGGCGGTCTCGCCGAGTTTGCGGCGCAGCCAGGAGAGGTGGACGTCGATGGTCTGGTCGCCGCCGTAGGTCTGCTGCCAGACCTCGGCGAGGATCTCCTTGCGGGGCACCACCACGCCGGGCCGGGCGGCCAGGAAGGCCAGCAGGTCGAACTCACGGCGGGTCAGGTCGAGCGGCCGTCCGTCCAGCGCGGCCTCCCGCCGCTGGAGGTCGATGGCCAGTCCGCCGACCCGCAGCACCTGGGCGACGGGCGCGGCGCCGCCGCCGAACCGGCGCAGCACGGCGGTCATCCGGGCGCTGAGGTGCTCCCCGGAGAAAGGTTTCACCAAGTAGTCGTCGGCGCCGTCGTTGAGCAGCCGGATGATCTCGGCCTCGTCGTCCCGGGCGGTGGAGACGATCACCGGCACGTTGGTCAGGCCCCGGATCATCTTGAGCGCCTCGCTGCCGTCCAGGTCGGGCAGGCCGAGGTCGAGGATCACCAGGTCGCAGCCGACCTGGGCGACCTCCCGCAGCGCCTCCAGAGCCGTGCCCACGCTGCGGACCGCGTGACCGGTGTCGGTCAGGTGGCGGATGAGGGCGGAACGTACGAAGGGGTCGTCCTCGACCACGAGCACTGTTGCCATGGGCCTGCACGGTACGCCATCGCCGGTGAGTGGTCTGTACCTCGGGGGTGGGTCCGGACATTGTGCAACTGCCCTGCTGAATACCGGGGGTGCCGGTCTCCTTCCGAATGGAAATACGGCAGGATGTGCGGACGATGCGGAACGGACTGGTACAGCTCGGCGCCTGGGCGGCGGCCACCGGGGCGGCGGTGGCGCTGTCCTGGCTCGGCGTGCACGCGGTGCTGACCGGCGCCGCGTTCGAGCAGCCCACGGCGCTGCCGCTGCCCTCCCCGAAGGCCGACGGCACGCCGCACCCGGCGCCCGCCACCCCGGACCCGCCGCACTCCGCCGCACAGTCGACGCCCCCTTCCCCGGCGGCCTCACCGACCACCGCCGCCACCGCCACCACCCCGCACGGCCCGGCTCCCGCCACCACCACGGCGTCACCGACCCGCCGGCCCGCCCCCACCGCCACCACGACGTCCACGGTGAAGAGCTATCCGATCCCGGGCGGCAAGGTCGCGCTGGACCTGAAGCCGGACCGGGCCACCCTGGTCTCCGCCACCCCGGACCCGGGCTGGCAGATGCTGGTGTGGACGGACGGCCAGTGGCTGCGGGTCGACTTCGTCCGGGACACCGAGACCAACTCGGTCATCGCCTCCTGGAACGGCCACCCGCCGATCGTGGAGACGGTGATCCGCTGAGGCCCGCCTCTCGACGGTCCCGTCAGGCGTCAGGTCGTCAGAAGCCCTCGCACGGTACGTACCCCGGCAGGTACGGCCCCGCGTACCCCGCCCGGTCCACCAGCGTGTGCCTGGTCCCGCCCGGCACCGCGATGGTGGCCAGCACCACCGCGCCGTAGTCGTCCCGCGCCTCGTACGGCTCGGCCAGCGACAGCGCGCCCCGGTCCACCGCGTAGTCGTACGCGTAGTAGACGTCCGGCACGCTCACCGAGAGGTCCAGCACCCCGTCCCCGTGGCGGTCCAGATGTTCGGTCAGCTCCCGGCCGCGCCGGCCGGTGCTCCGCACCGGGGAGGTGAGCACGATCCGCGTCCCCGGTGCGGCGAGGACGTACGAGAGCGTCTCCGGCACGCCGGTCTCCGGCCCGGCGTACGCGGTGCAGCGCAGCCCGAGCGCGGCGCAGTAGCGGCGGGCCGCCCGCTCGGCGTCGGCGACCGCGAAGACCACCGCGTCCGCACGGCCCATCGGCAGCGGCCCCGCCTCCGCCGGGTCCGCTGCGAGGCCTGCCCCGAACGGTGCGAGGCCTGCCCCGAACAGGGCTGGTTCGGCGGCGGTGTCGGTCATGATGACTGCCCTCCCGGTTGGCGTACGGACCATCCTGGCCGCCCCGGCACCCGGGGGTGGGGCCCTGGGCGCGGGGGTGTGGCTGGAGGGTGGCGCCGGGCCGACCTGCGCGCAACTGTTCCGTTTCCTCCTGGTCAAGCTGTGCCCCGGAGCGGGAGAATCGGCCGCGCAGCTGTACAGAATGCCCACCCCAGGACGGTGCCGCGAATGCCCCCCGCCCACTCCCCGAACTCCCCGGGTTCCCCCGGCGCAGCCAACTCCTCCGCCCCGCAAGGGGCTTCCGCCGCCCCGCCGGTCAGCACCAACGACGCCATCGACCCGCTGGACGGCCGGCTGATCCGGCTGCTCGCCGAGGAGCCCCGGATCGGGGTGCTGGAGTGCTCGCGCCGGCTGCAGGTCGCCCGGGGAACCGTGCAGGCCCGGCTGGACCGGCTCCAGGCCAAGGGCGTGATCGGCGGCTTCGGCCCGGAGGTGGACCCGGCGGCGATCGGCTACCCGGTGACGGCCTTCGCCACCCTGGAGATCTCCCAGGGCCAGGGCGCGGACGTGCGGGCGCACCTGGCGAGCGTGCCGGAGGTGCTGGAGCTGCACACCATCACCGGGATCGGGGACATGCTGGTGCGGATCGTGGCCCGGTCCAACGCCGATCTGCAGCGGGTGATCGACCGGGTGCTGGGCTTCGACGGGATCGTCCGCTCGTCCACCGCGATCGTGCTGGAGAACCCGGTTCCGTACCGGATCCTGCCGCTGGTGGACCAGGCCGCCGCCGAGTAGGAGGGGAGACACGGCCCGACGCGCCGATTTGGCACATCCGTGAGGCGTCGGTGGCCGCAAGATTTATATATGAACGTTCTACTAACTCTCGCGCCGCCCTCCGGTCCGCTGAAACGCGTGCCGACCGAGCCCTCCCCCGGGTCGGCCCCCGCATGACGAACGCGGTCGCGGCCGACGGAACCGCCCCCACCCTCATCGCCTCCGCCCAGCGCGCCCTGCGCCTGCTGCAGGCGGCCGCCGGCTACCCCAAGGGCGCCACCGCCAAGCAGCTCGCCCGGGACACCGGCCTGGCCCTGGGCACCACGTACCACCTGCTGCGCACCCTGGTGCACGACCACTACCTGGAACGCCACAGCGGCCTCTACCTGACCGGCCCCGCGGTCGCCGGGCTGATCCGGTACGACGGTCCGGCGACGGGCCGGGCCCGGCTCAAGGCGCTGCTGGGCATGCTCGCCGACGAGCTGTCCGCCGCCGTCTACTTCACCTGGTACCGGCACGGCGAGGTGGAGCTGGTCGAAGCCGCCGAGGCCCCCGGCGCGCCGCTGATCGACCGGGCCGGCTTCCGGGCCGCCGCGCACGCCACCGCGGCCGGCAAGACCGTGCTGGCCCTGATGACCGCCGAGGAGCGCCGGGACCACCTGGCCCGCTACCCGATGGTGCCGTTCACCCCGTACACCCTGCGGGACCCGGCGTGCCTGCCGCTGCTGCCGCGCCAGGGCCCGCGCCGGGTCGTCCCGATCACCCAGTTCCAGGAGTACGAGATCGGCTCGGCCGGTGCGGCGGTGCCGATCGTCGCGGGCAACGGCATCGGCGCGATCTCGGTGTCCCTGCCGATGGCCCAGGCCCACCGGCTGGCCGGGATCGCCGCCCAGCTGCACACCCAGCTGGGCGACGACTTCGCCTCGGTGGCCTTCGGGATCTGACCGCGCCGGGGCCGGTCAGCCCCGGCGCCCCAGCGGGAACGGCCGGCCGTGGAGGACGGTCAGCAGGACGGGACGGTGCCGCCGCTCCTCAGCGCCTGGAGGGCGGAGACCGACTCCGCGAGGTTGCCGACCGGCACCAGGCGCAGCGACGCCGGGGTGTTCACCTTGGCGTCCGTGCACTCGTCCTTGGGCAGCAGGAACACCGTCGCGCCGTCCCGGGCGGCCGCCTGCGTCTTCAGGGGGACGCCGCCGACCGGGCCGACGGTGCCGTCCTTGTCGATGGTGCCGGTGCCGGCGATGGTGCGCCCGCCGGTGAGGTCGCCGCCCTTGCCGTCGCCGGCCAGCTTGTCGACGATGCCCAGCGCCAGCATCTGGCCGGCGCTGGGGCCGCCGACCGCCCCCAGGTCGATCTTGACCTTCACCTGGTCCGGCGACAGGTGGAGGTAGTCCAGCGCGGCCGCGGTGGCGGCGTCCTGCGACTCGGCCATCTGCTGGGCGGTCGCCTCGTCGGCCTTCGCCGGGTTGCTCTCCGGGTAGACCGTCTCGGTCGGGCGGACCGCCTCCTTCGGGTCGAACCACGCCTGCAGCGAGCGCCAGAAGGTGTTCTTCTGGCCCGGGTTGGTCGCCGTGATGGTGACCATCCGCAGCTCGCCCTCGGTGGTGCGCAGCGGCGCCCCGGTGATGGTGAGGACCGGCTTGTTCTCGTACGTGCCCAGGGTGTCCGCGGTCAGGCCCGGCCAGGTGACGGTGTACGGCAGCGGCACGAAGGCGGCCACGCCGAACAGCGCGGCGACCAGCACCCCGCAGAGCGTGAGCGCGCGGGTCCGCGGGGAGGTGAGGGCCTTGGTGAGCTTGGTCTCGGACACAAGGGGAATCCAAACACACCCGACGACCCGCGCGGGTGCTACCTCAGGGCGTCGGCCACCTCGGTCGCCGCCTCCACCACCCGGGGGCCGACCCGCTCGGGCACCATGCCGTTCAGCATCACCACGCCGACGCTGCCCTCGATGCCGCTGAGTCCGACCAGTGCGGCGGCCGCCCCGCTCGCCCCGGACTGCTCCTCCGCACGGGTGATGACGAAGCCCTGTTCGGGCCTGCGCTGGCTGGGGAAGGTGCGCGCCTCCAGGATCGCCCGGCCGGCCGCGCTCTCGGTGAGCGGGTGGCGCAGGCCGGTCCGGTAGGCGACGTGGAAGTCGGTCCAGCTGGGCTCGACCACGGCGACGGCCAGCGCCTCGTTGCCGTCCACCAGGGTCAGGTGGGCGGTGGCGCCGAGGTCCTCGGCCAGGCTGCGCAGGGCCGGGAGGGCGGCCTCGCGCAGCAGCGGGTGCACCCGGTGCGCGAGGCGCAGCACGCCGAGGCCCACCCGGGCGCGCCCGCCGATGTCCCGTCGGACCAGTCCGTGCTGCTCCAGGGTGGCCAGCAGGCGGTAGACCACCGTCCGGTTGACGGCCAGCCGGGCGGCCAGCTCGGTCACGGTGAGTCCGCGCTCGGAGTCGGCGAGGAGCTTGAGGACCCGGACGCCGCGGTCCAGGGTCTGGGAGGTCTCGGCAGTCACGACGGGCAATCCTTTCCGCGGCGCTCGCGGGGCGGGCGGCGCCGTTCCAAGGTCGGTGTCGCGCGCAGGTGGGGGTGGCCGCGCTCGGTCCGCACGGCGTCGTCCTTGACGCGTGCGGCCCTGCGACGCCGTCCCGTGGGGGTTGCCCGACGGAAGAGCGTGGGGGAAAGGTAGTGAAGGAAATGACGCGGCGGAAGTGGTTGTCCAAAATTCGGGCGTGATCGACTTCAACACCGCCTCGAATTCGGGACGAACCCCCGCGATTCGCCGGGTGCGCCGGGCCGCGGCCGCGCCCCCGGTCCGGTGACCGGACGCGCCGGAGCGAGCACCCCGGAGCGGACGCGGCGGAACGGGCGCGGCGGACGGAGCCGCGCCCGCTTCCGGCTCCGCTACCTGGCCCACTCCCGGATCTTCGCGATCCGCGCCTTGAGCTGGTTCGCGGTGGCCTGCGCGGTGAGCGGCCCGCCGCACTGGCGGCGCAGCTCGTTGTGGATGGTGCCGTGCGGCTGGTCGGTGCGGTGGTGCCAGGCGGCGACCAGCGCGTTCAGCTCCTTGCGCAGCTCCCGCAGCTCCTGGTGGGTGACCACCGGCCGCTCCTCGGCCGGCAGCTCCAGGAGGTCGGCCTCCTCGGCGGGCTTGGCCTTGCTGCGCTGGATCTGCCGGTGCTGGCGCTTCTGCAGCAGCATCTGCACCTGGTCCGGTTCCAGCAGGCCCGGGATGCCGAGGTAGTCCTCCTCCTCCTCGCTCCCCGGGTGGGCCTGCATGCCGAACTCCATGGCGTTGTACAGCACCCGGTCGAAGACCGCGTCGGAGCCCAGCGCCTCGTACGAGAACTCCTCGCCGCCGGCGCCGTCCGGCCCGTCGTTGGCCCGCTCGGCCTCGGCGAGCAGCCGGTCCTCCTCGTCGAAGAGGCCCTCGCCCTCCTTCTTCGGCCGGTCGAGCACGTGGTCGCGCTGGAGCTCCATCTCGTTGGCGAAGCCCAGCAGCAGCGGGATGGTCGGCAGGAACACCGAGGCGGTCTCGCCGCGCTTGCGGGCGCGCACGAAGCGGCCGACGGCCTGGGCGAAGAACAGCGGGGTGGAGATCGAGGTCGCGTACACGCCCACGCACAGCCGGGGCACGTCGACGCCCTCGGACACCATGCGGACCGCGACCATCCAGCGCGAGGTCCCCGCCGCGTAGTCGGAGATCCGCTTGGACGCCTCGGTCTCGTCCGAGAGCACCAGGGTGACCTTCTCGCCGCTGATCTCGCGCAGCATCTTGGCGTACGCCCGGGCGACGTTCTGGTCGGTGGCGATGACCAGCCCGCCGGCGTCCGGGATCGCCTTGCGGACCTCGGTGAGGCGCCGGTCGGCGGCCTGGAGCACCGCCGGGATCCACTCGCCCTGCGGGGACAGCGCGGTGCGCCAGGCCTGGGCGATCAGGTCCTTGGTCATCGGCTCGCCGAGCCGGGCCTCCAGCTCGTCGCCGGACTTGGTGCGCCAGCGCATGTTGCCGCTGTAGCTGAGGAAGATCACCGGGCGGACGACGTGGTCGGCCAGCGCGTGCCCGTAGCCGTAGGTGTAGTCGGCGACGGACTTGCGGATGCCGTCGCCGCCCGCCTCGTACGCCACGAACGGGATCGGGTTGGTGTCCGAGCGGAACGGCGTACCGGTCAGCGCCAGTCGGCGGGTGGCCGGTTCGAAGGCCTCGAAGCAGGCCTCGCCCCAGGACTTGGAGTCACCGGCGTGGTGGATCTCGTCCATGATCACGAGGGTCTTGCGGGCCTCGGTCCGGTTGCGGTGCAGCATCGGGTTCACCCCGACGCCCGCGTAGGTGACCACGATGCCGTGGTAGTCCCGGGACAGCGGCCCGGAGGAGTACGCCGGGTCCAGCCGGATGCCTATCCGCGCGGCGGCCTCGGCCCACTGCTTCTTCAGGTGCTCGGTCGGCGCGACGACGGTCACCTGCTGCACCAGGTGGTTGTGCAGCAGGTACGAGGCCAGGGTGAGCGCGAAGGTGGTCTTGCCTGCGCCCGGGGTGGCGACCGCGAGGAAGTCACGCGGCTGCGTCTCGATGTACTTATCCAGCGCGCCCTGCTGCCAGGCCCGCAGCTTGCCCGCGGTGCCCCAGGGGGCGCGGCCGGGGAAGGCCGGGGAGAGGTGGTGCGAGCCGGCGGGCGCGGCATGGCCGACGGATCGGACGGGGGCCTGCGACTCCGGTACGTCGGAGAACAGCGGCATCGAGGAGGCGGCGGCAGTACTCACGGTCTCCGAGGGGGATCATCGCAGGTCAGAGGCGGTTTTTCGGCCTCGCCCCGCGGTCGGGCGGCGATCGGACAACCCGCCCAGCGTACCGGCCCGGCGCCGTTCGAGCCTCCAGGCGGGGCTCCACGGCGGGCCCGCACGGCCGGAAATCGATGTGACCCGGATCACATCCAATACTCCGTGAAACCCGGTAAGCACCAGGCGCCCCGTGACTCTCACCAGGGTGAGGCCGCACCAACCCCACCTGCCGAAGCGCGGCCTCGCACCGAACCGAAGGGATCCCCCACGTGCGCACCGTCGAAGAGGCCGTCCAGGCCCGCCTGATCCTCTCCGCCCACTGCTCCGTCCGGCTGCGGGTGGTGCTCTCCTACCTGCCGGAGGACCCGCTGGCCGTCCGGATGGCCTTCCCCTCCGAGTTCTCGCTGGACGACCCCGCCGAACGCCGGGACTCCGAGGACATCGTCTGGATCTTCGCGCGCCAGCTGCTGTCGGCCGGCATCGAGCTGCCGGCCGGCGTCGGCGACGTCCACGTCCGGCCCGCGATCGGCCGGCGCACCATGGTCGAGCTGCGGGCCCCCGAGGGCACCGCGCTGCTCCGCTTCGACACCGCCGACCTGCGCCGCTTCCTGTGGCGCAGCCGGCTGCTCGTCCCCGAGGGCGAGGAGCACCTGCACCTGGACGCCGACCGCGCGCTCGCCCAGCTGCTCGGCTGACGGGCGGCCCGGCGCCACGGCCGGGGCAGCGGCGCACGGTCTCCCGGGTCCGGGGCCCGGGGACTGTGACCTCCGCTCAGCCCGAGAGCCTGCGCATCAGCCGCACGCCCTGGGCCGCCGTCAGGTGCGGCAGGTACGCCTTGCCGATCGCCCTGGTGATGCCGGGCAGCGCGGCCGGGTCGGGGTACGCCATGTACATCGGCCGGTACTCCGGCTGGAACTTCGCCTTGAACGCCAGCAGTGAGCGGAAGCCGTACACCGGCTCCAGCACCCTGCCCATCCAGTCCAGCATCCGCTGCAGCCCGGTGGGCTCCTCGTCCTGCCCGGTGCGGGCCAGCGGCGCGCCCGACAGCGACAGGAAGCGCGCGCCCTCCTCCTTGAACCCGAGCGCGGCCGAGGCGATCAGGAACTCGCTGACCCCGCGGAAGCCGTCCGAGCGCCGGCGCATGAAGTCCAGCGTCCAGCCGACCGGAACGCCGTCCTCGTACACCGGCATCCAGCTGGTCAGCCCGTGCACCACCCGTTGCTCGTCCACCGCGACCAGCACCCGCACGTCCGGGTCGTCCAGCTCCGCCAGCCCGCCGAGCGTGAAGCCCATCTCCGGCAGGCCCTTCTCGGAGACCCACTCCTCGGAGATCGCCCGGATCTGCTCCCGCAGCGCGAGCGGCGCCTCGTGGTACGCCCACCACTCCGCGGAGATGCCCTGCTTGCCGGCCTTGTTGAGGGCGGTGCGGATGTCCTGCCACTTGCGGCCGGTGAAGGCCAGCTCGGGCAGCGGCACCACGGTGTCCTCGGCGACCTGCACCGAGCGCCAGCCGAGCTGCGCGGCGGCGGCCCTGGTGTCGCCGCAGACGCTGTAGAAGCACGGCGTCCAGCCGCGCGCGTCGCAGTACCGGGCGAAGCCGGCCACCGCCCGGGCCCGGTCCTCCGGGGCGCCGAACGGGTCGCCGGTGGTCAGCGCGACGGTGCCCACCACCCGGTAGGCGACGGCCGCCCGGCCGCCCTCGTCGAACCAGTAGTGGTTGCCGTCCCAGGTGGCGATGAACGAGAGCGTCCCGCCGCCGTGCTCGGCCAGCAGCGCCCGTGCCCGGCCGGCCGCCGCCGCGTCGGTGTGCAGCACCGGACGGCGGAACACCGACAGCAGCACGGCCAGCGCGACGACCCAGAACACCAGCCCGCAGTACGTCTCCAGCAGGCGCGCCACCGGCCCGACCGCGATCGGGTAGTCCGGCAGCAGGTCGTTGTACGCGGGCGGCAGGAACTGGGCCGGCAGCCCGGCCACCAGCCTGCGGGCGGTCGCCCCCGGCTCGAACTCCCCGGCGACCAGCCGCCCGATCCCCACGTAGGCGGCCGCGGAGGCGAACGCCGCGCCGCCGAGCACCAGGGCGAGCCGGCGCACCGAGCGGCCGGACAGCCGCAGCGGGAACCGCTTGCGGGTGGCGACCAGCAGGACGGTGGTCAGCAGCGGCAGCAGCAGCGCCTCGACGAAGTACTGCACCACGTCCCGGCTGACCGGCCCGGCGTCCAGGTACAGCCAGCACAGCAGCGCCGCCCAGAGCAGCTCGGTGGCCACGGTGACCAGCCAGGCGAACCGCAGCCCCCGGCGCAGCCCCTCGGCGAGCACCAGCAGCAGCGCCGGGAACAGCGCGGCCATCATCCGGCCCGGGGTGTCGAAGATCCGGACGACGGCGTGCGCCCGGGCGCAGTCGTGCGCCGACAGCGCGCAGAAGTCGGCCACCTCGTCCGGGCTGAGCCGGTGCGAGAAGTACAGCTCGGAGAAGGTGTTGAAGGGCCCGCTGGCGTTGTCGTACAGCGAGGCGAGCAACGGCCCGAAGGCGGCGGCGACCAGGCAGAGCGCGACCAGCACCCGGGTCTCGGAGTGCGAGGAGCGGTGGGTGCGCAGGTGCGGGCGGCCCCGGCTGACCAGGGCGCCCAGGGCGAGCCCGGCCAGCGCGCCGGCGCACCGCTGGACGCTCTGCAGGTGGCCCACGTACAGCGTCATCACCAGCGGGACGAGCAGCACCAGCAGGTGCAGCCGGCGGCGCCAGAGCACGGTGAGCCGGTACCCGAGCACCCCGGCCAGCGCGAACGCGCCGACGCCCGGGCCGACCGAGATCTGGTCGGCCACCGAGGCGGTCCACTGCTCCCCCGCCGAGGAGCCGAAGGCGACCAGGGCGGTGCCCAGCAGGGTGCCGACGACCTGCCCGCCGACCAGCACCGCGAGGGTGCGCGGCCGCCCGAGCCGGTGCTCGGCGGCCGGGCCGACCAGGAGCAGCAGCAGGCTGGTGAACACGTACGAGCCGGTGCCCGAGCACCAGAGCATCGAGGTGACCGGCGCCCACCAGTGGCCCTCGGCCAGCGTGGACAGCCCGATCCCGGCCCGCTCGAGCAGCCGGTCGGACGGGCCGTGGCCCAGGCTGCCGGTGGCCGCGCCGAGCAGCCAGAGCCCGGCCAGCAGGGTCAGGGTCAGCGGCGCCGAGCGCAGCCGGGAGCCGAGCGCCCCGGCCGCCCGCCGGAGCTTCTGCGGGCCCGGTTCCGGCGTCCGGGTGACCGGGGCCCGGTCGGCGCCCCGTTCGGCGGCGCGCTCTGGCTCCGGCCCGGGCCCGCGGTGCTCGCCGACGGCGGCCAGCGCGGTCGCCCCGGTCACCGGGTCAGCCCGGTCTGTTGGGCGAGCCACGGCAGCTGCTGGCCGATGCCGGGCCGGAAGACGACCCATCCGTGGCCGCCCGGCATCAGATCGAACTTGGCCTTCATTCCGGCCGCCTGAGCGGCGTGGTAGACCTTCTCCATCTGTGGTCTGAACTCCTCGTCGGTCTCGCCGACGACCAACGCGACGTTGGTGTCCGGGAACTTCTTGCGGGCCATCACCTGGAGCGGATCGACCTCGTCGAACTTCTTCTCGTCACCACCGAACGCGGCCTTGACAGTCTGTTCCCGGCTGCCCAGGGTCGGTTCCTCCTGCCCGGACATGTCGAGGACGGTGCCGTAGACGTCGGGCGCGTTGACGCCGAGCTGGAGCGCGCAGGTGCCGCCCATCGAGGCGCCCCCGATCGCCCAGGCGGTGCGGCCGGTGGCGGCCTGGAGGTTCTGGTGGACCCACTCGGGGACGTCCACCGCGAGGTAGGTCTGGGCCTTGGCGATCTTGGAGTCGAGGCAGAGCGTGTTGGCCCAGGTCGAGCCGAGCTGATCGGGCATCACCACGATCGGCGCGAGGCCGCCGTGTTCCGCGGCGTAGGCGTCGAGCGTCTCGTTGATCTGGGCGGACAGCACCCAGTCCCCCGGGATGCCGGGCTGACCGGTGATCATCACGACCACCGGCAGCAGCGGCCGCGGGGTGGCCTGGTAGGCGGGCGGGAGGTAGACGTACGCGTCCCGGGCCTGGAAGCCCGACCTGGTGCCGGGGATCGGCACCACCGAGACGGTGCCCTTCGCGGGCAGGTCCGCCGGCGGCTTCCAGACCTCCTCCAGCGACCTGCCCGGCGGGGCGGTCACGGTCTGGCCCGCCTTGGTGGCGACCAGCCCGTCGGTCTTGGTCAGCCACGGCGCCAGCATCACGCGCCCGCTCGGGAACTGGCCGAAGCCGATGTTGACCTCGGAGGAGGACATCAGCAGCACCAGGCCGCTGAGGGCCAGCGCGCCGCCCCGGCGGCGCCAGGTGAGCCGCCGCATCCGGTAACCGGCCAGGCAGAGCCCGAGCAGGGCGACGGCTATCCACCAGGTGACGTACCGGGGCGTGCCCTCCGGGAAGGGGTGCCACCAGCCGTCGACCACGACGTCCAGCAGCCAGCTGAGCGCCGCGGCGGTGACCAGCGCGGCGGGCAGGCGGACCCGCCACCAGCTCCGGCCGCGGCCGACGGCGAGCGCGAACAGCGCCGCCCAGCCGGCCGTCAGCACGGCGTGCGGGATCAGGCCCTCGGTGAGCGGCCAGTCGATCGGATTCCAGCGGGAGGCAAGGGTCAACGTGCTCATGCGGCTCGGCCCGGCGGGGTGGTGTCGGCCAGGAAGCCGTAGGCGACGACGTTGCCGTCGTAGCCGTGCTCCTCGCTGTACGAGCCGCCGCAGGTGATCACCCGCAGCTGCGCGTCAGTGGCCTGACGGTAGACCCGATCGTCCGGGAAGTCCTTTCGGTCGTGCACTTCGATGGCGTAGAGCTGGTAGACGGCGGTGGCGCCGTCCGCCCGGGCGATCTCGATCCGGTCCCCCCGACGGAGCGCGCCCAGATGATAGAAGACCGCGGGGCCGGCCTTGTTGTCGACGTGCCCCGCAAGGATCGCGGTGCCGCGCTGGCCGGGGCTGGCCCCGCCGCGGTACCACCCCGCCAGGTTCCGGTCCCCCTCGGGAGGGGTCTGGAGGTGGCCGTCGGCGTCCAGTCCGAGCGCCGTGACCGGGGCGTCCAACCGCACCGCGGGGATGCGGATCCGGGTCGGCGCGGACGGGCCCAGCGGCGGGACGATCGAGACCGGCGCGATCCCGGCCCGGGCCTGGCCGGCCCCCGGCGCGGGCGGCAGCGACGGGCTTCCGCCGTGCAGCAGCCAGGCACCGAGCACCAGCGCGGCACCCGCCGCCAGGGTGCCCGGCCAGGGCCCCCCGCTCTGCTGGACGCCCACGGGCGCTCCCTTCTGCCGACGGAACCCCGCTTCCTGGGAGTTTCCTGGGAACAATTCAACCGGAACGGACTGTATGGCACGTCCATACGACGGTCGTACCGGCACCCGCCGATCGGCAGGGTTGATCGCCCTTTCCCTGCGCCTCGTGGGCATCCGGTAGCGGAGTGCGACGAACACCTTCCACACACGATCCCCCCGGGAACACACCCGACACGAGCTACCGACGGTTCAACGGACCCGATCGGTTGCGTCGTTCGAGCGATCGCTCACGACCGCCCGCTGCGCCTCTCCGAACGGCCCCGCCCTCGTGCCATGCTGACCCGGTTACGGTTCCCCACCCGTGTGTCCGACGGGACCGCGCACTCCAGCCCACCGCCCACCACCGCCCAACGAACGGAGTGACCATGGACGCCCTCTCCCGCCGCACCCTGCTGGCGGCCGGCGCCGCCACCGCCGCCGCCCTGGCGGCCGGCTGCGGCAGCAATCACGCCACCGGCGGAGAGCGGGCGACCGACGCCGCCGTCCCGGCCACCGGCGCGGCCGACGAGCAGGGCGCCGCTCCCGTCCCGGCCCCGGCCCCCGAGCAGCGGACCGTCGTGATCGGCGACGGCTCCACCTCGGACACCGGCGCCCAGCCGCACCAGCCCGTCGCCGAACGGCTGGAGCCCGGCCGGCGGCCGCCGCAGTTCGTGGTCTTCTCCTGGGACGGCGCCGGCGAGCTCGACAACGGCCTGTTCGCCCGCTTCCGCCGGCTGGCCCAGGAGCACGACGCGAAGATGACCTTCTTCCTCAGCGGCCTCTACCTGCTGCCCGAGTCCAAGAAGGAGCTCTACCGCCCGCCGCAGCACAAGGCCGGCGCCTCCGACATCGGCTACCTGAGCGACCAGCACATCCGCGACACCCTGGAGAACGTGCACGCGGCCTGGCTGGAGGGCCACGAGATCGGGACCCACTTCAACGGCCACTTCTGCGGCTCCACCGGCGTCGGCAAGTGGTCCCCGGAGGAGTGGGACAGCGAGATCCAGCAGGCGATGGACTTCGTGATGAACTGGCGCACCAACACCGGCTTCACCGACCTGCCGGCGCTGCCCTTCGACTACCGCAAGGAGCTGATCGGCAGCCGCACCCCCTGCCTGGAGGGCCAGCGCAACCTGCTGCCCACCGCGGTCGGGCGCGGCTGGCGCTACGACAGCAGCGGCAACGGCACCCAGGTGTGGCCGCAGAAGATCCAGGGCGGCGCGCTGTGGGACCTCCCGCTGCAGTCCATCCCGTTCCCCGGGCACACCTTCCAGGTGCTCTCGATGGACTACAACATCATGTACAACCAGTGCGGCCCCAACACCAAGGCCGACCCGGCGCTCCACCCCGGATTCCAGACCCAGGCCCGCGACGCCTACATGATGGGCTTCGACCGCACCTACAACGGGAACCGGGCACCGTACGTCATCGGCAACCACTTCGAGGAGTGGAACGGCGGCATCTACATGAACGCCGTCGAGGAGGTCCTCGGGGCCATCGCGAGCAAGCCCGAGGTCCGGCTGGTCTCCTTCCGGCAGCTGGTCGACTGGCTGGACGCCCAGGACCCGGCGGTGCTGCGCAAGCTCCAGACACTCGCCCCGGGCCAGGCCCCGGCCGGCGGCTGGGAGGCCTTCCTCGGCGCCCCGGCGGGGGCCGGAGCCCCCGCCGCCGGCTGACCGTCAGGCCTTCGTCCGCACCCGGCCGGAGAGCAGCGCGCCGACCAGAGCCACCCCGGCCATCGTCAGCAGGACCACCGCGAAGGCGCCGGGCGAGCCGGCCGCCCCGCCGCCCTCGTGGGCGGCGGCGAGCGAGCCGCCGCCCAGCGCCGCGAACATCACTCCGGCCAGGCCCGTCAGCAGCACGTTGCCCAGCGCGTCGCTCACCTGCAGGGCCGCCGAGTTGGCCCCGGCGTCCTCCGGCGTGGAGAGCTTCATCATCAGCACGCTGACGCTCGCGACCGCCAGTCCCATCCCGACGCCGCCGACGCCCCAGGCCACCGCGGCGGCCCAGGCCGGCACCGCCGGGAACAGCACCAGCGCGGCACCCGAGATCGCCACCGCCGTCAGCACGAAGCCGCCCCGGATCATCACCGCGCGGTAGCGCTCCGCCCCGGGCCGGCCCTGGAGCCAGGAGCCGAGCGCCCAGGTGAGGCCGCCGCTGGTCAGGGTCAGGCCGGCCAGCGTCGGCGAGAGCCCGCGCTGGGTGGTCATCATCAGCGGGATGAACGCCTCGGCCGCGAAGAACGCCCCCGCGGCCACCCCGCGCAGCAGGATCACGGCCGGCAGCCCGCGACCGGCCCGCAGGGTCCGCGCCGGCAGCAGTCCCAGGACGGCCGGCACGAGCAGCGCCGCCCCGGCGATCCCGGGGGCCAGGCCGATCAGGTCGCGCCGCTGGCCCGCGTACTGCAGCAGGCCGGCGCCGACCGCCGCCATCGCGGCCAGCAGGGTGCGACGGCGGTCGAAGGCCGCGCCCCTGACCACCGGGTGCTCCCGCTCCGAGCGGGCCAGCGCCGGGCCCATCACGGCCAGCGGCAGGAGGATCAGCACCGGCACGGCCAGGAACACCCAGCGCCAGCCCAGGTGCTGGGTGACGGCCCCGGAGACCAGCGGGCCGATGATCGAGGGCAGCACCCAGGCCGAGGAGAAGGCCGCGAACACCGCGGGCCGCAGCCGCTCCGGGTAGGCCCGGCCGACCACCACGTACAGGGCGACGATCACCAGCCCGCCGCCCAGGCCCTGGACGGCCCGCCCGGCCACGAACACCCACATCCCGGGTGCCGTCCCGGCCACCACCAGTCCGACGCCGAACACCGCGATGCCGCTGAACAGCGGCCGCAGCGGGCCGCTCCGGTCGCACCACTGGCCGGAGACGACCAGGGCGAACAGGGTGGTGGTGAAGTAGCCGGAGAAGGCGAAGGCGTACAGCCCGAGCCCGTGCAGCTCACGGGCCGCAGTCGGCATCGCGGTGTTGACGGCCGTCGCCTCGAAGGCGATCACCAGGACCACCGAGACGATCCCCAGCGTCAGCGCGCGGTAGCGGCCGCCGAGGACCCCGCCACCGGGGTCGTCGTCGAGGGGTATCGGTACGGGGTCGACCGAGGTGGGGGAGGCAGTGGTCATACGTATCATCGTAAGTGGCGTCTGCCTCGATGACCCCTGACCCCGGTCGGGGAACGACTCGGTCCCGAGGCCTAGGACGGGCTCAGTGGAGCACCTTCAGGCCCACCACGCCGGAGACGATCAGCAGCAGGCAGGCGATCCGGGCCACCGTCGCGGGGTCCCCCAGGACGGCCATGCCGTAGGCCGCGGTGCCGACCGCGCCGATGCCGACCCAGACCGCGTAGCCGGTGCCGATCGGAATGGTGCGCATCGCGTACGCCAGGCCGCCCATGCTGACCAGCAGAGCGACGCCGAAGACGACGCTGGGAACGGGACGGGTGAAGCCCTTGGAAGATTCCAGGGCGACCGCCCACACGGTCTCCAGGAAACCCGAGACGATCAGAACGAGCCAGGCCATGACGGTGATGCCTCCGCAGTCCACAGCGGCCGGATTGCCGCTGAACTGCGCCGTCTTGTCGTCACCGGGTACGACGCGCTCGTCCGGGGTGGCGGGAATGCCGCCACCGGTCTCCGACGGTAGCACACACTGCCATACAGAATTTACAAAGGAGCATTGACCCCGCTCCCCCGATCGGCCACCATGAATTCACTGGCCGTGTGCCCGAGTGGCTTAGGGAACCGTCTGCAAAGCGGTACACGCGGGTTCGATTCCCGCCATGGCCTCCCGGAAAAAGGAATTGCCGGTCGACTCCGAAAAGTCGGCCGGCAATTCCTTTTCGCCGCTCCCGGCATTTCCCGGGAAATCCGGTCAGGCCGTGACGGCGTCCTCCGCCCGGATCGGCAGCCGGCCGACCGGCAGGCCGGTGGCGGCGCGCACGGCCGCGGCGACGGCCGCCGGGGCGACCACCGCGGGGACGGCGCCGACCGCCTTGGCGCCGAACGGGGCCACCACGTCGCGCTCCTCCAGCAGAGCGGCGATCCGCACCTCCGGGGTGTCCAGCGCGGTGGGCAGCCGGTAGCCGGTGAGCGAGGGGTTCTGCAGCACCCCGCCCTCCGTCCGCAGGTCCTCCAGCAGCGCCAGGCCCACGCCCTGGGCCACCCCCGCCTCGATCCGGTCCTCGATCTGGCGCGGGTTCAGCGCCCGGCCCACGTCCTGGGCGACCGTCATCTCGACCACCCGCACGGCGCCCAGCTCGATGTCCACGTCCACCACGGCGCGCATCGCGCAGAACGAGATGGAGACGAAGGCGTCGCCCTGCCCGGCCTCGTCCAGCGGCTCGGTGGGGTGCGGGCGGCACTGCGCGGTGGCCCACAGCTCCTTGCCCTCCAGCGCCTCGGCGACCGGCATGCCGAGCACCCCGTCGTACGAGGTGATCTTGCCGTCGGCGATCTGGAGCAGCTCCACCGACATCCCGAAGTTCGCCGCGATCGGCTGCAGCAGCTGGTGGCGGACCATCAGCGCGGCCCGCTCGACGGCGCCGCCCGAGACCCAGGTGTGCCGGCCGCGGGCGGACGGCCCGGCGATCGACTGGTCGCTGTCGGCCGGCGCGATGTAGACCTCGCTGACGCCCAGTACGGTCTGCACGATCTGCCGGGCCAGCGTGGCGAAGCCCTGCCCGGCGTCGACCGCCGCGCAGATCACGGTGGCGTGGTCGCCGCTGACCCGCACGGTCGCGGTGGAGACCTCGTCCTCGCCCTCGGCGCCCAGCATGTGCACCATGCCGACGGCGTAGCCGATGCCGCGCCGCACCGCCGCCGGGTCGCCCGCGCCGCCGGGCCCGCCGGGCAGCAGCCACTCGGCGTCCGGGTCGTCCACCGGCAGGGCCGGCAGCGGCTCGGCCGCCACCGCGTCCAGCAGGGCGAGCACCGGCGCCGGGCAGGTGACGGCCTGTCCGGTGGGCAGCGGGTCGCCGGTGGACATCGCGTTGCGGCGGCGGATCTCCACCGGGTCCACGCCGATCCGGGCGGCCAGCTGGTCCAGCTGCGACTCGTACGCGAAGCAGGCCTGCAGGGCGCCCTCGCCGCGCATCCGGCCGGCCGGCGGGTTGTTGGTGCGCACCGCCCAGGCGTCCACGAAGACGTTCGGGCAGACGTACGGGCCGGCCGAGAAGGCCGTCGCGGCGGCCAGCGCCTCGGCGGAGACGTCCGCGTAGGCGCCGCCGTCCAGCAGGATCTGCGCCTCGACCTTCACCAGCGTGCCCTCGGCGTCGGCGTGGTGGCGGTAGCGCAGGAGCGCGGGGTGGCGCGAGGCGTGGGTGTGGAAGGACTCCTCGCGGGTGAGCGTCATCTTCACCGGACGGCCGGTGCGCAGCGCCAGCAGGGCCAGGGTGACCTGGAACGAGAGGTCCTCGCGGTCGGTGGTGGCGCCGGGCACGCCGGTGACCACCAGCCGGACCCGGTCCGGCTCCAGACCGAGGCAGGCGGCGGTGCGGTCGCGGTCGCCGTGCGGGTCGGTGGAGGACAGGTGCAGCTCCACGCCGCCGTCCGGGCGCGGCACGGCCAGCCCGGCCTCTGCGCCGAGCGGGGCCGGGTCCTGCCGGCCGACCTGGTAGAGGCCCTCGACGACGATCTCGCCGACCGCGTCCGGGTCCCCGGTGCGCAGCGGCAGGTGGCGGAACAGGTTGCCGTCCGGGTGCAGCGGCGGCGCGGTGAAGGCCTGCTCCGGATCGGTGACGGCCTCCAGCGGCTCGTAGTCGACCGCGATCAGCCCGACCGCCAGCCGGGCGGTGTCCGGGTGGTCGGCGGCGACCGCGGCGATCGGCTCGCCGTGGTGGCGCACCACGCCGGCGGCCAGCACCGGCCGGTCGGCGACGATCGGCCCGGCCGGGGCGCCGTCGGGGGTGCCGTCCGGGCCGGGTGGCAGGTCTGCGGCGGTGACCACGGCGTGCACCCCGGGCAGCGCCAGCGCGGCCGAGGTGTCGATGCCGCGGATCCGGGCGTGCGGGTGCGGCGAGCGCAGCACCGCGCCCCACAGCAGCCCCTCGGCCCACAGGTCGGCCGCGTACGGGTAGATGCCGAGCGCCTTGGGCAGCGCGTCGCTGCGCAGCGGGGAGCTGCCCAGGCCGATCGGCTCCGGTGCGCCGCCCTCGCCGCCGTCCTGCTGGAGTGCTGCGCCGATGTCGGTAGGCGACGTCATGATGCGTGGTCGTCCTCGGGGAGCCGGATGCCGTGGGCGGGGGTGGCGCCGTACGGGACTCCGGCCGGGGCGCCGCCCTCGGCCGGGGCACCGTGCGGGTGCGGGGCGGCGTACGGGGTGCCGTGCGGCGGCGTGCCGTCGTAGACGGCGCCGGGCAGCGGGGTTCCGTGCGCGGGGGTGGACTCGTAGACCGGGGCGTCGTACCCGGTGTCGTAGCCGCTCTGCTGCTGGTGGCCGTCCGGGAAGGGCAGGTGGGTGCCGTGCGCGGGGGTGGCCTGGTACGGCTGCTCGGGGTAGCCCTGGGGCGGGTAGTACACCTGGTCGTCGACGGCCTGGGCGGGGATGCCGTCCCGGATCGGGGCCAGCACGGTGGTGTCGTACACGCCGCTGTCGTACCCGCCCTGGGGGTCGCCGTAGGGCAGCCCGGCCGGGGCCTGGTCGAGGGGGTGCTGCTCGACGGCGGGGTGCTGCCCGACGAGGTGCCGCTCCGCGGGGTGCTGCTCCACGGGGTGGGCGACCGGGTGGGGCTGCTCGACGGGCTGCTGGGGAACGGCCTGCTGGGGGACGTGCTCGATCCAGGCCTCGGCGTCGGCGTAGACCGGCGGCTCGACGGCGTGCCCGGGTTCGACGGGCGCCTCCGCTGACGGCTCGGCGACCGGCTCGACCGGCGCCTCGGCGGCGGTCTCGACCGCCTCCCCGGCCTCCTCGGTGTCCAGCGCGCGGGCGTCCGCGACGGTCTGGACGGCGGCCAGCACGCCCCGGTAGCCGGTGCAGCGGCAGAGGTTGCCGCACAGCGCCTGGCGGGCCTCCACCTCGGTGGGCCGGTGGTTGCGCTGGAGCAGGTCGTGCACCGCCATCGCCATGCCCGGGGTGCAGTAGCCGCACTGGACGGCGCCGGAGGCGGCCAGCGCCTGCTGGACGTCGCTCGCGCCGCCGGCGGCCGACAGGCCCTCGACGGTGTTGATCTCGCTGTCGGCGGCCAGTGCCGCGGGCACCAGGCAGCCGGCCACCAGCTGGCCGTCCACCTGCACCGAGCAGGCCCCGCACTCGCCCTGCTCGCAGCCGTCCTTGGCGCCGGCCAGGCCGAGCCGCTCGCGCAGCACGTAGAGCAGGCTCTCGCCGATCCAGGCGTCGGTGACGGGCCGTTCGAAACCGTTGACCCGCAGCGTGTACGAGGCGCACGGGCGCAGCTCGCGGCTGACCTGCGGGGAGAGGCCGAGCGGGTCGGCGTCGAGGGTCTCGATGGGGTCTGTGGTCACTTCAGCGCCCTTCCCAGTGCCCGTCGGGCCAGCACCGATACGGTACGCCGCAGCCGAACGGCGGCCGCGGTCGGCCCCTCGGTCACGGCCTCCCAGGCGCCCTCGGCGCCGTAGTTGTCGGGGACGCAGGCACCGGCCACGTACTCGCCGAAGGCGGCGGTCGCGGCCGGGTCGATCTCCCGGCTGCCGTCCCAGTCGATGCAGCCGGCCACCCAGGCCTCGGCCTCGAGCGGGCGCAGCGGCACCGGCGCGACGGCCCCGACGGCGCAGCGCACCGAGCGCCGGGCCGGGTCGAGGACGAGGGCGACGGAGGCGGTGGCGCGGGCCGGGCCGCTGCGGCCGGTGGCCTTGAGGAAGACCTGCGGGGCGTGCAGCAGCGGGACGCGCACCCAGGTGAGCAGTTCGCCGGGGCGCACCGGGTCGAGTCCGGTGAGCAGGTGACTGACCGGCACCTCGCGGGTGCCCCCGGCCCGGGCCAGGGTGACGCTGGCCTCCAGCGCGGTGAGCACCGGGAGGGTGTCGCCCGCGGCGGCGGCGGTGACGATGTTCCCGCCGAGGGTGCCGACGTTGCGGACCTGCGGCGGGCCGGCCGTGCGGGCCGCGTCGGCGAGCGCGGGGATGAGCGCGGCGAAGTCGGGGCGGTCCATCCGGGCGTGGGTGAGTCCGGCGCCGAGGACGGCGGTGCCGCCGTCCTCGTAGCGCCAGCCGCGCAGTTCGGTGATCCGGCCGAGGCCGACCAGGGCGGCGGGGCGCAGTCGGCCGGCGTTGACGGCCTCCATCAGGTCGGTGGCTCCGGCCACCGGTACCGCGGCCGGGGCGGCGGCCAGCGCGTCGACGGCCTCGTCGAGGGAGGCCGGCAGCATGATCGTCCGGTTCACCTGGGTCCCACCGTGCTCCACTTGCTCATCGATCGCCTGCCGCCCGCCGGCCTTCGGCCGTGCCGTCCTGCGTCAGCAGCCCGGCCTGGCCCGTAGGGTACGGGCGATCGGGCCGGGTTGGGCAACTCTGGCACACAATGCTCGATGATCATCTCGGGACCGGTGAACGGGACTGCCCGATTGGGACTGATACCGGGCGGTATCTGCCCCGACCCGCTCCGGGCCAGGGCAGATGTTCATCAGTTCTTGACGTCGGATGACCGCTCAGAAGTTCCCGATGAGTAGGACTAGCGCACCGGCGGGGGGCCCTCGATCGGCCGGCCGGCCACTGAGGGCCAGCGCTGCCAGGGGTGCGGCCCGTCCGCCGGGCGGTACTCGACGCCGAGCGCGTCCAACACCTTCAGGTGGGCCGTCAACCGCTGCTCGAAACCGGCGTAGTCCCGCTCGGCCGGCGCGGCGGGCAGCTCGGACCAGGCGACCTCGGCGAAGGCGACCAGCCGGGGGAAGGCCCGGTAGTCGATGTCCCTGGCGCTGTCCATGAACTCGCTCCACAGGTTGGCCTGGGTGCCGATCACGTGCCGGGCGGCGGCCTCGTCCAGCTGCGCGGGGACCGGCTCGAACCGGTAGACGTCCTCCAGCGTGCGCACGAAGCCGACCGGGATCGGCTCGTCCGGTCCGTCCGCCTGCCGGTGGTCGAAGTAGACGTGCTGCTCGGGGCACATCACCACGTCGTGCCCGGCCTTCGCGGCGGCGATCCCGCCGCCGAAGCCGCGCCAGGAGGAGACGGCGGCGCCCGGGGCGAGCCCGCCCTCCAGGATCTCGTCCCAGCCGATCAGCCGGCGGCCGCGCTCGGCCAGCCAGCGGTCGAAGTGCCGGATGAGGTGGCTCTGCAGCTCGTCCTCGTTGGCCAGGCCCAGCTCGCGGATCCGGGCCTGCGCGGCGGCGCTGTCCTTCCACTGCTCCTTGGGGCACTCGTCGCCGCCGAGGTGGACGAACTCGGACGGGAAGAGCTCCAGGACCTCCTCCAGCACGCCCTCGAAGAAGCGCAGGGTCTCCTCCGAGGCGTTGAGCACGTTGTGACTCACCCCCCAGTCGGTCCAGACCCCGAGCGCGGCGGTGTCCACCACGTCGGTGTTGCCCAGCTCGGGGTAGGCGGCGACGGCGGCCTGGGTGTGGCCGGGCAGGTCGATCTCCGGGACGACGGTGACCCCGCGGGCGGCCGCGTAGGCGACGATCTCGCGCAGGTCGTCCTGGGTGTAGTAGCCGCCGTGCGGGCGGTCGTCGCGGCGCTGCCCGGCCCGGTAGCCGACCATCGAGCGGTCCCGCCAGGCACCGCGCTCGGTCAGCCTCGGGTAGCGCTTGATCTCGACCCGCCACCCCTGGTCGTCGGTCAGGTGCAGGTGCAGCACGTTCAGCTTGTGCGCGGCCAGCAGGTCGACGAAGCGCAGCACGTCCGACTTGGGCAGGAAGTGCCGGGCGACGTCGAGCAGCGCGCCGCGCCAGCCGAACCGGGGGGCGTCCTCGATGTCGGCGCCGGGCAGCACCCAGCCCTCGCGGCGCAGCGGCGACCGCCGGTAGGCGTCCGGCCCGAGCAGCTGCCGCAGGGTCTGCGCGCCCCACAGGGCGCCCGCCGGCCCTCCCGCGGCGAGCAGGGCGTGGCCGGGGCGCACCGTGAGCCGGTACGCCTCGGCGGCGAGCGTCGCGTCCTGGACCAGCTCGATGCCCGCGCCCGGCCGGCCCGGGCCGAGCGGCAGCCCGGTGGCGGCGGACAGGGCGGCCCGCAGCCAGCGCTCGGCGTCGGCCAGCGCGGGGGGTGCGGTCAGCGTCGTGGTGGCGTCGAGCGGATAGTCCTCGTCCGGGCGGCGGGCGGCACTCGAAGGTGCGGGAATGAGGTCCATTCCGACATCCTGCCCACGCCCGGAACGATTGGCATAGACCACCCAGGAAACCGGGTGCTATGCAAAACGGCGTCGCGCGGAGCGCCGCGGACTACTTGCCGTCGCCGTCGCCGCCCTGCGGCTTGCCGATGCCGTCGTAGATCTCCTTGCACATCGGGCAGACCGGGTACTTCTTCGGGTCGCGACCGGGCACCCACACCTTGCCGCAGAGCGCCACCACGGGAGACCCGGAGAGCGCGCTCTCCATGATCTTGTCCTTCTGGACGTAGTGCGCGAAGCGCTCGTGGTCGCCGTCCCCGTTGGACACCTGCGGGACGGGCTCGACCAGGGTGCCGGTGCCGAGGCCGCGCTCGGGCTCAAGAGTGCTCATGGGTGCCAAGTCTATGGGCGCCTCCGGAAACCCGGCCAGTGTCACCGCACCGGGCCGGTCGGCTCAGTTCATCGTCGGGTCGTCCGGGTAGGTCGCCAGCAGGGCGAGCGGGCCCCTCTGGCGGCGCAGCACCGAGCGCCACAGCCGCTCCGGCTCGGGGCTGGAGACGTCCCCGGGCTCGCAGTCCACCAGGTACCAGGCGCCGCTCTCCAGCTCCGCCTCCAGCTGCCCCGGCGACCAACCGGCGTACCCGGCGAAGATCCGCAGGCTGCCCAGCTCACCGGCCAGCACCTCGGGCGGCGCCTCCAGGTCCACCAGGCCGATCGCGCCGTGCACCCGGCGCCAGCCGAGCGGCTCGCCGGTGCCGGGCTCCCCTGGGGCCACCGCGAGGCCGAGCGCCGAGTCCAGCGCCACCGGGCCGCCCTGGAACACCACGGCGGGCTGTCCGACGAGTCTGTTCCAGCCGTCCAGCACGCTTCCCACCTCGACCGGTGTCGGCCGGTTGAGGACCACGCCGAGCGCCCCCTCGACGTCGTGGTCGAGGAGCAGCACCACCGCCCGCGCGAAGTTCGGGTCGGTGAGCAGGGGCGTCGCGACGAGCAGACTGCCGGTGTGGGACCGGCCTCCGTGCGATTGGGCCGCCGTCATGCCCACATGATCCCGCAGAACGGCACCGCTCGGACACCGCAACGCCCGGAAACCGGCCACCGCGACGAACACCCGTACGGCCGTACCGGGGGGCGGGCGCGGGCCCGGAGAGAGCACCATCACGGGAGAGGCTCACGGGAACCATCGGCGCGCCTACTACCATCTACGTCTGGTGGACGCCCTTCACGGTGCCGACTCGGTTTCGCCGGGGGTCCGAACGTGCCCGTACGACCGGTCCACCACCGGCTCTCTCCCGGAGCCCCTTTCCCCACCCCTCTGGCACCCCGGATTGCGAGAACGATGACCGACGACGTCCTGCTGGTCCATGGCGGAAACCCGCTCGAAGGCGAGATCCGCGTCCGCGGTGCGAAGAACCTGGTGCCCAAGGCCATGGTCGCCGCCCTCCTCGGGCAGGGCCCCAGCAGACTGCGCAACGTCCCGGACATCCGCGACGTCAAGGTGGTCCGCGGCCTGCTGCAGCTGCACGGCGTGACCGTGCGCACCGGTGACGAGGACGGCGAGCTGATCCTCGACCCCTCGCACGTCGAGAGCGCCAATGTCGCCGACATCGACGCACACGCCGGCTCCTCGCGGATCCCGATCCTGTTCTGCGGCCCGCTGCTGCACCGCCTCGGCCACGCCTTCATCCCCGGCCTGGGCGGCTGCGACATCGGCGGCCGCCCCGTCGACTTCCACTTCGAGGTGCTGCGCCAGTTCGGCGCCACCATCGAGAAGCACCCGCAGGGCACCTACCTGGTGGCCCCGCAGCGGCTGCGCGGCACCAAGATCGAGCTGCCGTACCCCTCGGTCGGCGCGACCGAGCAGGTGCTGCTCACCGCCGTCCTCGCCGAGGGCGTCACCGAGCTGCGCAACGCGGCCATCGAGCCGGAGATCGTCGACCTGATCTGCGTGCTGCAGAAGATGGGTGCGATCATCACGCTGGGCACCGACCGGACGATCCTGATCACCGGCGTGGACGAGCTGAACGGCTACAACCACCGCGCGCTGCCGGACCGCCTGGAGGCGGCCTCCTGGGCCTGCGCGGCGCTGGCCACCAAGGGCGACATCTACGTCCGCGGCGCCCGCCAGCTGGAGATGATGACCTTCCTGAACACCTTCCGGAAGGTCGGCGGCGCCTTCGAGGTGGACGACGAGGGCATCCGCTTCTGGCACCCGGGCGGCGAGCTCAAGGCCATCGCCCTGGAGACCGACGTGCACCCGGGCTTCCAGACCGACTGGCAGCAGCCGCTGGTGGTCGCGCTGACCCAGGCCACCGGCCTGTCGATCATCCACGAGACGGTGTACGAGTCGCGGCTCGGCTTCACCGGCGCGCTGAACCAGATGGGCGCGCACATCCAGCTCTACCGCGAGTGCCTGGGCGCCACCCCGTGCCGCTTCGGCGCCCGCAACTTCCTGCACTCCGCGGTCGTCTCCGGCCCGTCCAAGCTGATCGGCTCCGAGCTGGTCATCCCGGACCTGCGCGGCGGCTTCTCGTACCTGATCGCGGCGCTGGCGGCCGAGGGCACCTCGACCGTGCACGGCATCGACCTGATCAACCGCGGCTACGAGAACTTCATGGACAAGCTGCGGGACCTCGGCGCCCACGTCGAGCTGCCCAGCGAGCAGCTGGTCGAGGCCTGACGGTCCGGACACGACGGCGAGAGGCCGGGCTCCCCAGCGGGGAGCCCGGCCTCTCGGGCGTTCAAGGGGTGGCTCAGGCAGCGCCCTTGGCGGCTTCCTTCAGCTTGGAGCCGGCGCTCACCTTGGCGCTGTAGCCCGCGGCGATCTGGATCGGCTCGCCGGTCTGCGGGTTGCGGGCGGTGCGGGCAGCGCGGTGGGTGCGCTCGAAGGTCAGGAAACCGGGGATGGTGACCTTCTCGTCGCCCTTGGCGACGACCTCGCCGACGATCTCGGCGAAGGCGGCCAGAACGGCGTCGGCGTCCTTGCGGGTCACCTCGGCGCGCTCGGACAGCGCGGCCACCAGCTCACTGCGGTTCATGTGTACTCCTGTGGTCTGTTCGCTTGCGGTGCGCGGGGGCCCATCGGTGCTCCCACCGGGGGGCACCCGGATGGGCCGCAGGTCCGCACACTGTGCTCATGCAGGCAATGCGTGGTCGCAGGCCGGGTCCGCACCCGATGCCGCGCGCCGGAGCCGTCGAAGGCCCGCCCGCCCGCCTGGATACGAATCCTGCCCCGACCGGCCCCGAGAAAGCCAATCGGGCCCCGGCCCAGCCACCCGAACATCGCCCGCCCGTTGGAGGTGTGACGCTCCGTCGGCTCCGGCGGACCGGGCGCGGGCGGCGGTCGGGAGGACGCGCCGGAAGACCAGGGGGACGTTCCGTACTTGTCGGACACGCCTGCCCCGTGCAGGGCTACGGTACGCCCTACGACTGACAAGCCCAAACACGCCCCTCGCCCTTGTGTCGCAAGGGTTCGGGGCGGGCTGGACAGGTATGCTCACTATTCGTACATTTGAGCGATCTACGGCACGTCGCCCGATCCGGCCGTCAGAGCTTGACGGTGGGGAACGCGGAGGTGTCGAGGGTGCCGACGATGCCGGGGGTCGGACGGGCCGGCGCCGGGGCCTCCTGGGCCCCCGCGAGGGCCGCCTCGCGCACCGCGGAGGCGACGGTCTTGGCCACGTCCTTGTGGAACACGCTCGGGATGATGTAGTTGGCGTTCAGCTCGTCGGCGGCCACGGTGGTGGCCAGCGCCCGGGCGGCGGCGATCATCATCTCGGTGTTGACGGTGCGGCTCTGGGCGTCCAGCAGGCCGCGGAAGACGCCCGGGAAGACCAGCACGTTGTTGATCTGGTTCGGGAAGTCGCTGCGGCCGGTGGCGACCACGGCGGCGGTCTGCCGGGCGATGGCCGGATCGACCTCCGGGTCCGGGTTGGCCAGCGCGAAGACGATCGCGTCCTCGGCCATGGTGGCCAGGTCGTCGCCGTCCAGGACGTTCGGGGCCGAGACGCCGATGAAGACGTCGGCGCCCGCCACGGCCTCCTTGAGGGTGCCGGTGCGGCCCGAGCGGTTGGTGTGCTCGGCGATCCAGCGCAGGCTCTCGGTGAGGTCCTCGCGGCCCAGGTGGACCACGCCGTGCACGTCCGCCACGGTGGCGTGCTCGACGCCGGCCGCCATCAGCAGCTTGAGGATCGCGGTGCCGGCGGCGCCGGCGCCGGACATCACCACGCGGATGTCGCCGATCTCCTTGCCGACCACCTTCAGCGCGTTGGTGAGGGCGGCCAGCACCACGATCGCGGTGCCGTGCTGGTCGTCGTGGAAGACCGGGATGTCCAGGGCCTCGCGCAGCCGGGCCTCGATCTCGAAGCAGCGCGGCGCGGAGATGTCCTCCAGGTTGATCCCCGCGAAGCCCGGGGCGATCGCCTTGACGATGGCGACGATCTCGTCGGTGTCCTGGGTGTCCAGGCAGATCGGCCAGGCGTCGATCCCGGCGAAGCGCTTGAACAGGGCCGCCTTGCCCTCCATGACCGGCAGCGCGGCCGCCGGGCCGATGTTGCCCAGGCCCAGCACCGCCGAGCCGTCGGTGACCACGGCGACGCTGTTGCGCTTGATGGTCAGGCGGCGGGCGTCCTCGGGGTTCTCCGCGATCGCCATGCAGACGCGGGCGACACCCGGGGTGTAGATCATGCTGAGGTCGTCACGGTTGCGGATCGGCAGCTTGGAGGACATCTCGATCTTGCCGCCGAGGTGCATCAGGAAGGTGCGGTCCGAGACCTTGCCGATCGACACGCCGTCGATCGCGCGCAGCTTCTCGACGATCTCCTCGCCGTGCGCGACCGAGGAGGCCGCCACCGTGACGTCGATCCGCAGCGCCTCCAGGCCGGAGGCGGTGACGTCGAGACCGGTCACCGAGCCGCCGGAGGACTCCACGGCCGTGGTGATCGCACTGACGGCGTTGCCCCGGGCCGGGACCTCCAGCCGTACCGTGATCGAGTTGGAGACACTGGGCACCGTCGCCATCGACGCTTCCTTCTTCCGTCTGTCCCGCAGGCTCAACATTTTGTTGAAGGCATCGCCTACGCATGCTAGACCTCGATCGTCGCACCTTCCTGGGGGAAGCCAGAAATAACGTTCATTGAGTGTGCGGATCCGACAATCCCGTCCGGCGCCCTCGGTCTCCCCCGCTCACTCCTTGCCTCTCCCGGCCGATGCGTTACATTGGACAGGCACCGGCTCGATCCAAGCCCCCGGGCCCAACCTTCGTCCCTTCGAGGGACCACTTGCCGCGAGGCGAGCATGGCGGGTCGGTGTACTAAACGTCTGAAGGCCCCTCACCATCCGGTGGGGGGCCTTCTTCCGTGGGCCTCGGGAACCGTCAGCCGTGCAGCAGCGCGGGCACGCCGGCCGCGTCCGGCAGGTCGTCCGGTCCGGAGAGCACGGTCAGCCGCTGGGTCGCGCGGGTCAGCGCCACGTACAGCACCCGCAGGCCGGCCTCCGACTCGCCGGCGATGCCGGTCGGGTCGGCCACCACCGTCGCGTCGTACTCCAGGCCCTTGGCCTCCAGGCTGCCCAGCGCCACCACGCGCTCGCCCAGGCCCTCGGCCCAGCCGGCCGCCTCCTCCCGGCGGTCCATCGGCACCACGATCGCCACGGTGCCGTCCACCTCGGCCAGCAGCCGCTCCAGCTCGGCCCGGGCGGCCTTGCCGAAGGCCTCCGGCGAGGGGTCGGTGGTGGCCGCGAAGCGCGGCTCCACACCGACGTGGCGCACCGCGCTCGGCGACGGGGTGCCCGGCGCGGCCAGCGCCAGCACCTTCGCCGCGACCTCGGCGATCTCGGCCGGGTTGCGGTAGTTCACGGTCAGCGTGAAGCGGCGGCGCGGCTTGCCGGAGAGCACCTCGTCCAGCGCGGCCTGGGCCTCCTGCGGGAACGGCCAGGAGGACTGCGCCGGGTCGCCGACGATCGTCCAGGTGGCCATCCGGGACCGGCGGCCGATCATCCGCCACTGCATCGGGGTGAGGTCCTGCGCCTCGTCCACGATGACGTGCGCGTACTCCTTGCGCTCGACCGGCTGGCGGTCCCGCTGGCGGGTGCTGCGGTCGGCGAAGGTGGTGACCTCCTCCAGGCCGCTCAGCAGGTCCACCGCGTCCACCTCGCGGACCTTCGGGCGGGCCGGCTCGCCGAGCAGCACCTGGAGCTCGTCGACGAGCGCGACGTCGTGCGCGGACAGCGCGCCCTCGCCCCGCGCGGACAGGTGGCGCCAGGAGGCGGCCAGCAGCCTGGCCTCGTCCGGGGTGACGGCGCGGCGGGCGATCCGGTTGATGTGCCGGTGCTGGCGCAGCGTGCCGAGCACCCCGCGCGGGGTCAGCGCCGGCCACCAGGCGGCCAGGAAGTCCAGGAACGACGCCTCGTCCGAGACGTACTCGTCGAAGGACTCCTTCTCCTCCTGGCGCTGCTCCCGGGCGTAGTGGTCGGTGGGCTTCGGCAGGTCCCGGGTGACCTGCTGCCACAGGGCGTCCAGCAGCAGCCTGCGGGCGCGCGGGCGCAGCAGGTTCAGCGGGGTGCCGCCGGAGCCCACCACGTTGCCGCGCACGGCCTTCAGCCGGGAGGCGTCCAGCTTCAGCACCTCGCCGCGGGCGACGACCTTCAGCTCCTGCGGCGCGCCCAGCTCCAGCGCCGCGCGGGCGGCCCGGCGCAGCAGGTGCACCATCCGGGCCGAGCCCTTGACCCGGGCCGCCTCGGGGGTGTCGTAGGTGCCCGCCTCGATGCCGTCCACCAGCGAGCCGACCGCCCGGACGGCGACCTGGCCCTCCTCGCCCAGCGCGGGCAGCACGCCCTCGGTGTAGGACACCAGCAGCGGGGTCGGCGAGACCACCAGGATGCCCCCGGCGTAGCGGCGGCGGTCCTGGTAGAGCAGGTAGGCGGCGCGGTGCAGGGCGACGGCGGTCTTGCCGGTGCCGGGGCCGCCGGTGACCAGGGTGGCGCCCGCGGCGGCGGCGCGGATCACCTCGTCCTGCTCCCTCTGGATGGAGGAGACGATGTCGCGCATCGAGTGGCTGCGGGCGCGGCCCAGCGAGGCCATCAGCGCGCCGTCGCCGACCACGGCCAGCTCCTCGCCGTCCAGGGTCGGGGTGAGGTCGGGGCGCAGCAGGTCGTCCTCGACGCCGATCACCTTGCGGCCCTTGGAGCGGATCACCCGGCGGCGGATCACCCGGCCCGGCTCGACGGGGGTGGCGCGGTAGAACGGGGCGGCGGCGGGCGCGCGCCAGTCGATCACCAGCGGACCGTACTCGGCGTCCAGCACGCCGAGGCGGCCGATGTGGAGGGTCTCGGCGACGGCCGGGTCGGCCGGGTCGAGCGGGGTGTTCGACGGGATGCCGTGCTCCTCCGGCGCGTCGGCCCGCTGGAGGTCGATCCGGCCGAACAGGAAGTCCTCGAACTCGTTGTTCAGGCGCTGGAGGTGGGCGCCGGCGCGGTAGACCTGGGCGTCGCGTTCGGCGAGCGCGCCGGGGGTGCCGACCTGGACCCGCTTGGCGGCGTCCTCCAGGATGTACTCGGCCTCGGCGAGCTTCTCCTCCAACCGGTGGTAGACGGTGTCGAGGTGCTGCTGCTCACCGGCGATCTCGCGCGTGCGGACGGTCTCGTGATCGGCCGTGGGGGTGGTGTCCGTGTTGCTCTGCATGGCCTCGGTGGTTGCGGCGGAATCCGGCTCCGGAAAACGAGCGGACGGATGATCCTACGCCGCGACCCCCCGGCCGCGCTGCTCCGGAACGTACAAAAATCGAAGGCCGCCCTCCGCTGGAGCGGAGAACGGCCTTCGGTGTGAACATGGGGTGGTGGAGATGCCGGGAATCGAACCCGGGTCCAGTGGAGTTAATTCAGGGCTTCTCCGAGCGCAGTCCGCTGTGCTTTTCTCGGCCCTGGCGGTCACACGGACAAGCCGCCAACAGGCCCAGCTGCTGTTTGATTTCCCATCCGCCCTCGCAGCCCGGGCGGACGGTTGAGTTCCCTAGATTATGCCAGGGTCCGGGTCGGGAACCCCCCGGTCTGACACCCAAGCGCTATCGGTGCTTATTAGGCAGCGAGAGCGAACTGCTGGGAATCGCGCTTAGTGTTGGCGATTATTTTTTTGCGACACGTGGTTAACGAGATCATTGCCGCGTTCCTCGGCTCGCTTCCCCTGTTTCAACATCCCCTGTCGAAACCGATCATCCCCATGTTTTTTTGAGAAACAGCTCGGACGGTGATCGTCCGTGTTGCTTGCGCCATAGTACGCGAGGCGACGGGCGAGGGTCCAGCGGATTAACCCTGGCGTCGGCGTGCCGCCGCCACCGCGCGGGCCGTCTCGCGGGTGTCCTGCTTCTCGCGCAGCGTCTGGCGCTTGTCGTAGAGCTTCTTGCCGACCGCGAGCGCCAGTTCGAGCTTCACCCGGCCGTCCTTGAAGTACAGCGAGAGCGGGACCAGGGTGTGACCCGCGTCGCGGACCTTGGTCTCGATCTTGCGGATCTCCAGCTTGTGCAGCAGCAGCTTGCGCTTGCGCCGGGCCGCGTGGTTGGTCCACGTCCCCTGGGTGTACTCGGGGATGAAGACGTTGTCGATCCACGCCTCGTGGTTCTGGATGTAGGCGTAGCCGTCGACCAGGTTGGCCCGCCCCTCGCGCAGTGACTTGACCTCGGTGCCGGTGAGTACGAGGCCGCACTCGTAGGTGTCGAGGATCGTGTACTCGTGTCGCGCCTTCTTGTTCTGCGCGATCAGCTTCTGTCCGGTTTCCTTTGCCATAGCGCGGCCATTCTCGCACTTCGACGCCGGATCGGGCAGCTGCTTTAGGGCCGGGTGCCGGGCTTCAGGCGCGGGTGCCGAGCCCCGAGAGGACCCGCAGGGCGAGGGTGTCGGCCTCCTCGCCCGATCCCGCCGGGACGTCGGGGGTGAGGCCGGTGCCGTCCAGGGAGCGGCCGGCCGGGGTGTAGTAGCGGCCGACGGTCAGTTCCAGCACGGCGCCGTCGGCGAGCCGGCTGGGCTGCTGGACGGTGCCCTTGCCGAAGGTCCGCGAGCCCACCACCACGGCGCGGCTGCGGTCCTGGAGGGCGCCGGCCAGCAGTTCGGCGGCGCTCATCGTGCCGCCGTCCACCAGCAGCACCAGCGGGGTGCGCTGGTCGCCGCCGGGCGGGGCGGTCAACTCCCTGGTCCCGCCGCGCTCCTGGTACGAGCCGACCGCTCCGCCGTCCAGGAAGATCCCGGCGGTCTCGGCCGCCTCGTCGACCAACCCGCCGGAGTTGCCGCGCAGATCGAGCACCACGCCGGTGTGCGGGGCGCGCAGGGCGGCGCGCACCTGGTCGGCCACGCCGCTGGTGAAGGCGCGCACGGTCACCCGCAGCACGCCCTTGCCCAGCTGCTCCGCGGTGACCTGCCGGCTGTCCAGCAGCACGCGCCGCAGCCGCAGTTCACGCTCCTGCCCCTCACCGCGCCGGACGGCCAGGGTGACCTCGGAGCCGGCCCGGCGCTCCTCGCCCTGGCCGCGCAGCCGCGCGACCACCTCGGTGACCGGCAGGTGGTCGGCCTGGTCCCGGCCGATCCGCACGAGCCGGTCGCCGGGGGCGATCCCGGCCGCGGCGGCCGGGCCGCCCGGCGCGACCTGGGAGACCTCGGTGACGCCGTCCTGGCCGCGGCCGACCGAGAGGCCGACGCCCGGGTACCGGCCGTCCAGGCCCTGGCTGAACTCCGCGTACTCCTGGGCGCTGTAGTACGCGCCCCAGCGGTCGCCGCCGGCCGCCAGCAGGTGCTCGGCCTGCTGCTCGGACAGGGCGGCGCCGGCCGGGTCCGCCGGGAGCCCGCCGCCGGCCCGGACGGTGTCGGCGGAGGGGCGGTGCGGCGGGTCGCCCGGGTCGCCCCAGGCCCCGGTGGCCGCGCCGGCCAGCAGCACGGCGCCGAACACCAGGCTGAGCGCGGCCACCTGGCGGGCCCTGCGCGGAGTTTGCAGCATGGCACCGGAGTGTAGACACCGCTCCGCACGGGACGAACCGGAACGAAGGCCCCCGGAACGCCGACGGCCCCGGACGGCGCAGTGCCGTCCGGGGCCGTCGAGGCGGTCCGGGATCAGACCTTGAGGTACTTGCGCAGCGTGAAGAACGCCGCCACACCGGCCATGCCCATACCCACCACGATCAGCAGCGGTATCACCGCGAGCACCGAGCCGAGCCCGATGAAGTGGATGAACTGCACCCGGTCGGCCAGCCAGTTCTGGACGAAGAAGTGCCCGCCGAGCAGCAGCCCGGAGGCCATCACCGCGCCGAGCAGCGCCGAGAAGGCCGCCTCGGCGATGAACGGCATCTGGACGTAGAAGTTCGACGCACCGACCAGGCGCATGATCCCGGTCTCGCGCCGTCGGCTGTACGCCGACACCCGGACGGTGTTGACGATCAGCAGCAGGGCGACGAACAGCATCAGCACCATGATCACGAAGGCCGCCGTCTGGAGGCCGTTCAGCAGGCCGAACAGGTTCTCCAGGATCTTCCGCTGGTCCTCGACCGACTTGACGCCCGGCTTGCCGGCGAAGGCGCTCTGGATCACGTCGTACTTGGTCGGGTCGTTGAGCTTGACCCGCCAGGACTGCGGCATGGCGTCCGGGCCCAGGACGGAGATGAGCGGGTTGTCCGGGTTCATCTCCTTCCAGTGCTTGTACGCCTCGGCCGAGCTCTCGTAGGTCGAGGACTGGACCACCGAGGTCATCTTGTCCAGCTGGTCCTTGATGTCCTGGACCTGCTGGTCGGTGGCCGCGCCCTTGTCGCACTGGGGCGAGTTCCGGGCGTCCGCCTTGGTGCAGAAGTAGATGCTCACCTCGACCTTGTCGTACCAGTACCCCTTCATGGAGTTCACCTGGTCGCGGACCAGGAGCGAGGAACCGGCGAGGGCGAGGGAGAGCGCGACACTGACCACGACCGCGATGGTCATGGTCAGGTTGCGTCGGAGACCCACACCGATCTCCGACAGGACGAACTGGGCACGCATGCGGAAACAACTCCAGGGTCGGTACTGCTCTGGTCTGGCGGGCCGGGCCGACGGCCCTACGGGTCAGCGCCGGTCGGTCAGTGCTGGTACCCGTAGACGCCGCGGGCCTGGTCGCGGACGAGCAGCCCCTTGTCGAGCTCGATGACGCGCTTGCGCATCTGGTCGACGATGGCCTGGTCGTGGGTGGCCATCAGCACCGTGGTGCCGGTGCGGTTGATGCGGTCGAGCAGTTTCATGATGCCGACCGAGTTCTGCGGGTCGAGGTTGCCCGTGGGCTCGTCCGCGATGAGCAGCATCGGGCGGTTCACGAAGGCACGGGCGATCGCCACGCGCTGCTGCTCACCACCGGACAGCTCGCCCGGCATGCGGTCCTCCTTGCCGCCGAGGCCGACCAGCTCCAGCACCTCGGGCACCACCTTGTTGATGGCGCTCTTGGGCTTGCCGATCACCTCGAGGGCGAAGGCGACGTTCTGCGCGACCGTCTTGTTCGGCAGCAGACGGAAGTCCTGGAAGACGGTGCCCAGCTGGCGGCGCATGTGCGGCACCTTCCAGTTGGACAGCTTGCCGAGGTCCTTGCCCAGGACGTGCACCGCACCGGTGCTGGGGCGTTCCTCGCGCAGGCACAGGCGCAGGAAGGTGGACTTCCCCGAGCCGGACGAGCCGACCAGGAAGACGAACTCACCCTTCTCGATCTCCAGCGAGACGTTGTCCAGGGCGGGACGGTTCTGCTTGGGATAGGTCTTGGAGACGTTGTCGAATCTGATCACGGCTGCATCACGGAGGCCATCCTAGGCGGCGCCAGTCCTCGGTCGGTCCGCCCCGGAGGCCCGGCCCGGGGGCGGGCGAAAGGAGCGCAGAGGGCCGCTCCCGGACTCGGACCATACGCGAATCGGCGACCGGCCCGCAGGGACCGCCCGTGACAACGACCCGGCCATGGGAGAGAATGTCCGCTTATGCCCTGAATATCGGAGGGCATCTCACAGCCCGGGAGCCGGAACCGCCGGAACCTGGCAGAGTGGAGGGAGCGACCGTGTCACGGTCGCTCCCCCGTACAGGGCAGCGCATGGAACCAAAGCCCCGTCCGGTGCGTTGGCAATAGCAGCGAGGAGGAGATCGCATGACCTGCGACCATCTGGTGTGCGCCAACTGCAACGGCCGCGTCAGCGACGGGCGTTGCCCGGTGTGCCGGGCGAACCGGGCCCGGCTTCAGGAGCAGCAGAGCCCGTTCGCCGCGCTCTCCCCCGCGATGCTGCTGGCCCTGCTGGCCGGCCTGCTCGCGGTGGCGCTGATCGCCCGGCAGGCACTGGCCTGACCCTTCCGGACACACGGGAAGGCCCCCGACCGCTGCGGTCGGGGGCCTTCTGCGTCGTGCGGTGACTGCGCGGTGACTACTCGGCGCTGGTCTCGCGCTGCTTGCGCCAGCGGATGCCGGCCTCGATGCTGTGCTTGATTTTCATCGAGGCCGCAATCCTCACGCCTCGTTCGAGGTCTCGCGCTGCTTCCTCCAGCGGATTCCGGCCTCGATGAAGCCGTCGATGTCGCCGTCCAGCACGGCCTGCGGGTTGCCGGCCTCGAACGCGGTGCGGACGTCCTTCACCATCTGGTACGGGTGCAGCACGTAGGAGCGCATCTGGTTGCCCCAGGAGCTGCCGCTGTCCTTGAGCGCGTCCATCGCCGCCTTCTCCTCCTGGCGGCGCCGCTCCAGCAGCTTGGCCTGGAGGACGTTCATCGCGGACGCCTTGTTCTGGATCTGCGAGCGCTCGTTCTGGCAGGAGACCACGATGCCGGTCGGGATGTGCGTGATGCGCACCGCCGAGTCGGTGGTGTTGACGCCCTGGCCGCCGGGGCCGGAGGCGCGGTAGACGTCCACCCGCAGCTCGCCCTCGTCGATGTCGACGTGGTCGGACTGCTCGACGACCGGGAGGACCTCGACGCCGGCGAAGGAGGTCTGCCGGCGGCCCTGGTTGTCGAACGGGGAGATGCGGACCAGGCGGTGGGTGCCCTGCTCGACCGAGAGGGTGCCGTAGGCGTACGGCGCCTTCACGGTGAAGGTCGCGGACTTGATGCCGGCCTCTTCGGCGTACGAGGTGTCGTACACCTCGGTGGGGTACCCGTGCCGCTCGGCCCAGCGCAGGTACATGCGCATGAGCTGCTCGGCGAAGTCGGCGGCGTCCACGCCACCGGCCTCGGCACGGATGTTGATCAGCGCCTCGCGGGCGTCGTACTCGCCGGACAGGAGGGTGCGGACCTCCAGCTCCTCGACCGCCTTCTGGAGGGCGACGAGCTCGACCTCGGCCTCGGCGCGGGTGTCCGCGTCGTCCTCGGCCTCGGCGAGCTCGAACAGCACGCCCAGGTCGTCGATGCGGCCGCGAAGGCCCTCGACCCGGCGCAGTTCGCCCTGGAGGAAGGAGAGCCGGCTGGTCACCTTCTGCGCGTTCGCGACGTCGTCCCACAGGGTGGGGGCGGCTGCCTCCTCCTCCAGGACCGCGATGTCGGCCCGGATCTTGTCCAGGTCGAGGACGGCCTCGATCGACCCCATGGTCGTATCGAGGTTCTTGAGCTCTTCGGAAGGATCGACGGCTGCCACGCCCCCAGGGTAATGGTTCCGGCAGTGGTCATGACGACACCCCCGGTTTCCCCGGAGTCACGGGCGCGGTCACCGTCACCGTACGGATGCGGCCACGGGCTCGGCCGCGGCCGCGGCTACGGCGCCCGCGGGGCCGTGCCCGACACCGCCGGACGGGTCGGGTGGCCGCCGTCCGGGACGGTGGCCGCGAAGGCCGTCCAGGCCGCGGCGGCGCCCGCCAGCAGCAGCACGGTGGCGATCAGCACGGCCAGCAGCCGGCGGCGGCGCAGCAGGGCCTGGCGGTCCCGGCGGTGGCCCGGGGCGACGCGCTGGGCGCGGGACTCGAGCGCGTACGCGGCCAACTCGTCGGCGGACGGGCGGCGCAGGCTGGTGTGGGTGTCCCGGGTGGAGTCCGGGGCGGCGCCGGGCACCAGCGGGACGGCCGGGCCGCGGCGGCGCTTGTGGGTGCCGGGGGCGGCGTCGATCTCGGCGTAGACGGCCTCGCCGGGGCTCAGCTGCTCCTCGGCGGGGGCGCGGCCCTGGCCCGGCACGGCGAGCACCGGCAGGCCGGCCAGCGAGGGCAGCTGCTCGCGCAGCCGGGCGGCCAGCTCGGCGGCGCGCAGCCGGGACGCGGGGGCCTTGGCCAGGCACTCCGAGATGATCCGCCACAGCCCGTCCGGCAGGCCCGGGATCGGCGGGACCTGTTCGGTGACGTGCCGGCGCAGCACCGCGCCGGTGTGGCCGCCGCCGAACGGGGTGAAGCCGGCCAGCAGCTCGTACAGCACGGTGGCGAGGGCGTAGATGTCGACGGCGGCGCGCGGCTCCAGGCCCTCGATGATCTCGGGGGCGAGGTAGTCGGGGGTGCCGATGATCCGGGTGGCCCGGGTGCGGCGCGGGGCGTCGACCAGGCGGGCCACGCCGAAGTCGGTGAGCTTGGCGCGCGGGGCGCCGCCCGGTCCGGGGGCGGCGGCGAGGTCGAGCAGGACGTTCTCCGGCTTGACGTCGCGGTGGACGATGCCGGCGGCGTGCGCGGCGGCCAGGCCGTCGGCGACGTCGGCGATGATCGAGGCGGCGGTCTGCGGCGGCAGCGCGCCGTCCCGTTCCAGCCGGGAACGCAGGTCGGTGCCCTGGACGAGCTCCATCACCAGGGCGAGGTCGCTGCCGTCCACCACCATGTCGCGCACGCCGACCACCCGGGGGTGGTCGAGGCTGGTCAGCGCGGTGCGCTCCTGGACGAAGCGGCCGACCAGCACCTGGTCGGCGGCGAGGTCCTCGCGCAGCAGCTTGACCGCCACCGGGCCGTCGGGCCCCTCGCCGAGCCAGACCGTCCCGGCCGAACCCCGGCCGATCACCTGGTGGACGGTGTACCGGCTGCCGATCTTGCGTGCCAATGCTGCTCCGTGGGCGGCGCGGGAGCGCTCCGGGGGTCCGGCGCGCTCGGTGGGGCGGGACAACAGCGACCAACCTACGCGTCCGGAGGCCCCGCGGGGGCCGCCCGGGGGGCCCTGAGCGGGAGTCCCGGCCGAGAAATCTCTCGAATTGTCGACATAGCGTCAATATTGCCGTCCGGGACGGACCTGAGCCCGGATCGGCTCAGGGCCCGGCCCGGATCCGCGCTCGCGCCGGCCCGGATCCGCGTTCGCGCCGGTCCGGACGGCGCTACTTGCCGAAGAAGCTGTTCACCCAGCCGCTCGCCGAGTCGAACCAGCCCACGACGTTGTCCCAGTACTGCGGCAGCGGCGTGAAGTTCCACAGCGCCACCCCGGCCACGGCCAGCACCAGCAGCACCATCAGGCAGCCCTTGAGGCAGCCGAGCCCCGGGATGTACATCCGGTTGCGGCTGCGCGGGCGCGGCTCGCGGGCCGGCGCGGGCTCGCGGCGGGCCGGTGCCGGCGGCTCCTCGCGGCGCTGCGGCGGGGCCTCCCGGTACTGCGGCGCAGGCGGCTCGGCCCGGCGCGGCACCGGGGTGGGCGCGGGCGGCGGCGGGTAGCCGCGCTGCGACTGCCCGTACCCGGCGGGGGCCTGCCGGTAGCCGCCGGGCGGCTGCGGACGGCCGCCCTGGCCGGGCTGGCCGCCGCGCTGACCACCCTGACCGCCCTGACCCGCCTGGTACGGCGGCGGGGCCACCGGCGGGCGCTGGGCGTAGCCGGGCGGGGGCGGGGACTGGCGGTAGCCGCCGGGCTGCTGCGGCCCGGGGCGGCCGCCCGGGGCGCCCTGGCCGGGGTGGCCGCCCTGCCCGGGGTGCCCGCCCTGCCCGGCCTGGAACGGCGGCGGGGCGACCTGCGGCTGCGGGAGGTCCTCGTAGTCCTCCGGACCGAAGTAGCCGACCTGGGTCTGCTGGTTGCGGTCCCGCGCCGCGCGCAGCTGGGTCTGCCACGGGTGCGGCGCCTCCTCCTGCGGCGGCGTCGCGGGCGGGGGCGGCGGCACGGCGGCGGGCGGCATCACCCGGGTGCGGTCCGGGGCGCCCTGCGGGGGCGCCGGCGGCGGCTGGGTGCCCATCACCCGGGTCGCCGCGGCCGGGTCGTACTGCGGCGGGGTCGACGGCAGCACCTGGGTGTGGTCCTCGGCGCCCGGGGCCGTCGGCGCGGCGGCCATGGCGCCCGGCAGCGTCGCGGGCGGCAGCGGCGATCCGGTGGAGGGGACGGCGGTGGGCTGCGGGTCCGGCAGCAGCAGGGCGCCGACCGCCAGCGCCTCGTCCACCGCCACCGGGGAGGCGTGCACGCCGACGCCGGCCGCGACCACCCGCAGCGCGTGGGCCAGCGAGGTGGCGCCGGGCCGCTGGGCCGGGTCCTTGCGCAGGCAGCGCTCGATCACCGTCCAGAGCGGCTCGGGCATGGTGCTGGGCCGCTGCGGCTCCTGGGCCAGGTGCGCCTGGAGCACGGCGAGCGCGCTGTCGCCCTGGAACGGCTGGCGGCCGGTGACCAGCTCGTACAGCATGATCCCGGCGCCGTACACGTCCACCGCGGAGGTCTGCGGACGGCCCTCGGCGGACTCCGGCGCGACGTAGGCGGGGGTGCCGACGAACTCGTGGGTGCGGGTGACGCCCGGGGAGTCGGCGAGCCTGGCGATGCCGAAGTCGGTCAGCAGCGGGTGCATCCGCTCGGCGCCGTCCACCACGGTGGAGGCGAGCAGCACGTTGGCCGGCTTGAGGTCCCGGTGGACGATCCCGTCCGCGTGGCTGGCCGCCAGCGCGTCCGCGACCTGGGCCATCAGCAGGGCGCCCGCGATCGGGCTGAACGGGCCGTTGGCGCGCAGGTAGCGGGCCAGGTCGGGGCCCTCCACCAGGTCCATCACCAGGGCCAGCAGCTCGCCCTCGACGACCAGGTCGCGGACCCGCACGATGTTGGGGTGGGTCAGCCGCAGCAGCAGCGAGCGCTCGCGCAGGAAGCGCATCACCACGTCCGGGTCGGCGGCCAGCTCCTCGCGCAGCACCTTGATCGCGACCCGCTGCCCGGGCACGCAGCCCTGCACCTGGACGTCCTCGCGCACCACGCCGCGCCAGACGGTCCCGGTCGCACCCCGCCCGAGGGTCTCATCCAGCAGATATTTGCTGCCGACTGGCCGCACCTGTCGCACTCCTTGCCCTGCCGCCCGCGCGGGGCGCTCCTCCGCCGGTGCGGTGAGCCTGCCGGGCCCGTGTCTGCGGCCACTCTAACGGTGTCCGTTCGGGATTTCGGGGTGCTCGACAGGCCATCCGTACGGTCTGGGGAAGGGTTGGGGGAGATCCCCTAGGGAAGGTCCCGGGGCACTCCGCGAGGGGGCGGTCGACCTGACTCCCCGTCGCCCCCGCCACGGCGATGATCGCAAGATCGTCAAATCCGGTACGGTGCGCGGACCGTCCTCGACGGATGGCAGGATGGACACTCGCCACTCGTGTGGCCCAACGGTGCCCACGGCACCGGGCAGCGGTACCAGGCTTCACACCAGCAGAAGGGACCCGCGGGCGAGATGCAGATCCGGCTGACCGTCCTCCGACCGCGCAGCGGCCCGTCCGCCGCCGGCTCCGCCATCCCCTACGTGGACGTGCTGGTCACCGCGCCCGTCGGCACCGCGCTCGGCGCCATCGCGGGCGCGCTCGCCGGCGCCGTGGGCGTGCGCGGGCCCCGGGCCGCCACCCACGTGCACCTGTACGCCGGGGCGCACCGGGTCGACGAGCACACCCTGCTCGGCCACCCCCCGCTGCTCGACGGCGCCGTCCTCAGCCTGAACGAGCCCGACCCGACCGCCGACGACCCCGACGACACCCCCGCCGCCGCCGAGCTGCGCGTGGTCGGCGGCCCCGACGCCGGCGGCGTCCACCGGCTGCACGGCCGGGAGATCCGGGTCGGCCGCTCCACCGAAGCCGACGTCCCGCTCGACGACCCGGACGTCTCCCGGCTGCACCTCTCCCTGCACCTCGGCGAGGACGGCCGGATCTCCGTACGCGACCTCGGCTCCACCAACGGCACCACCCTGGACGGCCGGCTCGTCCCGCCCGGCCCGCCGGAGGCCGCCGTCCCGCTGGACCCCTGCGCCGTGCTGCGGATCGGCGAGTCCACCCTCCAGGTGACCGCCCCCGACCCGGCCGAGGCCGCCGGAGCCGTCCGCGCCGCCCTCCCCGACGGCCACGGCCACCTCCAGCTCGCCGCCGCCCCCGGCCCGGCCCGGCCCGCGCCGCCCGTGGTCGAGCCGCCCGCCGCCCCCGAACCGGCGCCCGGCCGCAGCCGCGGCCTGTTCTCCCTGCTGCCCGGCCGCGCCGCCGAGCCGCCCGCCCAGGAGAGCGCCGAACGCCACCACGCCGCGGTGCGGCTGCGCCAGACCGCCGCCCAGCGCGAACGCTGGCCCGACCTCGCCACCCTGCTGCTCAACGCCGTCGGCCCCGGCCCCCGGCTCTGGGAGCGCGGCCCCGGCCACCCCGACGCGCTCACCCTGCGCCTCGGCACCGCCGACCGCCCGGGCGGCCCCGGCACCACCCCCGGCACCATGCTCCCCGCCGTCCCCGTCACCCTCGACCTCCAGACCGCCGGCAGCCTCGGCCTCAGCGGCCCGCGCGAACGCCTGGACGCGCTCACCCGCGCCGTCGTCGCCCAGCTCGCCGCGCTGCACCCGCCGACCGGGCTCAGCCTGGTCGTGGTCGACGCCGACCCGGCCCGCACCGCCGAGGAACGCGCAGACACCTGGGCCTGGGCCCTGTGGCTGCCCCACCTGCGCCCGGTCGACGGCCAGGACTGCCGACTGCTGATCGGCCTCGACGACGAGCAGGGCACCGCCCGGCTGACCGAGCTCACCGCCCGGCTCAGCGGCCCCAGCGGCCTCGGCGGCCACCCCGCCACCGTCGTCGTGGTGAACGGCCGCCCGGCCGGTGAGGCCGCCCGACAGGCGCTCGACCTGCTGCTGCGCCAGGGCCCGGCGGTCGGCATCTTCCCGATCTGCCTCGCCGAACAGCCCGAGCTGCTCCCCCGCGGCCTCGGCGCCACCGCCCTGATCACCGGCGAGGTCGGCACCCAGCTCTCACTGGACCGCCCGGTCGCCCGCGGCCGGGAGACCCTGCACGAGGTCTCGCTGGACGCCGTCTCGGACGCCTGGGCCGAACGGCTGGCCCGGGTCCTCGCCCCGCTGCGCGAGGCCGCCCCGGCCGTCCGCGGCCCGCTGCCCGACGTCCTGCGGCTGCTCGACCTGCTCCAGCTCGACACCGTCACCCCGGCCAAGCTGTCCGCCCGCTGGGAGGCGCACGCCGGCGGCATCGGCGCCGCCACCGCCCTGCTCGGCACCACCCGGGACGAGCTCTGCACGCTCGACCTGGCCGACCCGGAACTCACCCTCCCCTCCCCCGACCCGGGCGGCCCGCACCTGCTGATCGGCGGCGCCCGCGGCTCCGGCAAGACCGAGCTGCTGCGCACCCTGGTCGCCTCGCTCGCCGTCTCCGAGCGGCCCGAGCGGCTGGCCGTCACCATCATCGAGGGCCGGGCCGTCACGGACGGCCAGGACGGACTGGACGGCTGCACCGAACTGCCGCACGTCACCGGCCGGGTCAACGCCGCCGCCGACCCGCGCGCCGCGCTGCTCGCGGCCGAGGCACTGGAGGACGAACTCGCCCTGCGGGAGCGGCTGTTCGACGGACTGGACTTCGCCTCCTGGCACGCCGCGCGCATCCTGGACGGGCAGAGTCTGGACGGGCAGGAGGCGCCGGCCGTACCGGTGCCCGTCGCCGTGGGCGGCGGAGCGGCCACGAAGCCCCGGATCATCCCGCCGCGCAGCGCCGAGCGCCCCCGCCCGACCGGCCCCGCGCCCGCACCCGCCCGGCTGGTCGTCGTGGTCGACGACTACGACGCACTGCTCTCCCCCACCTCCGCCGCCGGCCGCCCGCTCGCCCGCGCGCTGGCCGCCGTCGCCCGCCGGGGCGGGCCGCTCGGCGTCCACCTCGCCGTCGCCACCGGCCGTCCGGAGGACAGCGCCGGCACCGAGGTGGACGAGGCCGCGCTGCTCCGGATCGCCCTGCGCACCGACGACCCGGCCGACTCCGACCTGCTGATCCACCTCGGCGACGCGGCCGCCCTGCCCGAGGACACCCCCGGCCGCGGCTACCTCCGTCTGCCCGACGGCGGGGTCAGCGCCTTCCAGACCGCCCGGATCAGCGGCCGCATCCCGCGCACCGCCACCCTGCGGCCCACCGTCGTCGCCATAGATCCGCTGCAGCTCGGCGCCCCGCCGGCCCGCCGCCCGGTCCGCGAACTCGGCAACGGCCCCACCGACCTCGCCCTCCTCGCCAGCGCCCTCCAACGCGCCGCCGCCCGCTGACCCCCCGGCCCTCGCGCCCACCCCCGCGTCGGTCTGCGCCAAGGCCGGGGGCGGGCCCGCGCGCAAGCACACGGGCCCGCCCACACACTGGTTGCCCCACCCCTCCCAGGAACCCCAAGCAACGGCGGCCAAGCACCATTCACACCGGCTCCCAGCCCGTCGCGCTTCGGCCGGGCCGAAGCAGCGACGAATTGCCCGGTACGCCTCTCTTCTCTGGGTAGGAAGTCGGCCAGGCCGACTTCCTGTGCAGTCCGTGGGCGGGCCTGCCCACCCGTCCCACAACAACAAGGTGCGGGCGGCCCGGCTGTTCCTGGCCAGGCCGCTCGAAAGGGAGGTGAGCCGAAATGGCAGGAACAGGTTCAGTGACCGATCGATAAATGCGGGCGGGCTCGTGTGCAAGCACACGAGCCCGCCCGGAAAAGAGCTTGGGCGGCCCCGGCCACTGGCCGGGGCCGCCGAGCGCAGACCCAACCTCTGTCTTCGGCAGACGACGGAGGCGCCCACACGGGTGCCCGGGTGCCAGCTGATCGAGGGCCAAGCCGACTTGGGTGGATCAGGGGCCGGCGGATGTCTGCGCGAGTGGGATAGCCCGCCAGCCGGGGAGGCGTCGCCGATGCAGATGGGTTCGGGTGATCGGGGCGCCAGGGCACATTCCGAGTTTCCGACATAACGTCGGAAAACATGCGCTTTCGATGCGGGTAGCATGCGGTCAACATCTCGTCAGATGCTGGGAGTTGGCCTATGGACACACTGGTGGTGGGGTCGCGAGCCAGCCACCTGGCGCGGGCTCAGGTCAGGGAGTTCCTGGCACCGCTGCGGGAGCGCTTCCCCGACATGGTCTTCCGCCAGCGAGTGATCACGGAAGCCGGTGACCGGGACCGCAGGGCGGCCCTGAGGGACGTCTCGGAGCGCGGCGGCGGCTCGGCGTTCTCGGTGAACCAGGTGAACGCACTGCTGTCCGGCGAGGTCGACGTGATCGTGCACTCACTCAAGGACCTGCCGACCACGAACCCGCCCGGCCTGATCCTCTTGCCCCCACCCACCCGCGCGGACGTGCACGACGCACTGTGCGGCTCGACGTTGGCCGGCCTCCCGCACGGGGGCAGGATCGGCACGTCGTCGTCGCGCCGGATCTCCCAACTGCTGCACGTCCGCCCGGACCTGGTGCCGGTGGAGATCCGGGGGAACGTCCCGACCAGGCTCGGGAAGCTCAGGACGCAGCAGCTGGACGCCGTGATCCTGGCGGCCGCCGGGATCAAGCGACTCGGCCGCGGCGAGGAGCTCAGCGAGATCCTGCCGATCGGGCTGTTTCCCCCGTCGCCCGGGCAGGGCGCACTGGGTATCCAGATCCGGGAGGACAACAGGCTGGCCCGCGAGATCCTGGCCGGGTCCGGTGACCCGGTGACCGACGCGGAGGTGCGGGCCGAGCGGGCGATGCTGGCGGAGCTCCACGGCGGGTGCTCGGTGCCGGTCGGCGCGTTCGGCAAGGCCGACGGTGACGTGCTGGCCCTGCACGGGCAGGTCACCTCCGTGGACGGCAGGCGGCAAGTGGAGGCCAGCTGCTCCGGCCCACTGAGCGAGCCGGAGAAGCTGGGCGTTCAGGTGGCGGGCCTCCTGCTGGACCAGGGGGCGGAGGGCATCCTGGCGGAAGTCCGGCCGACCGTCGCCGCCGTTTAGGCGCGCAAGCGGGCCAGGTCCAGGGCCGCGTAGGTGATGATCCGGTCCGCTCCGGCCCGCTTGAGCATGGTGAACAGCTCCGCCAACGGACGGAAGTCCCGCTGTCCGGTCGCCGGGTCGAGCGGCGCCAGGCGCAGGTACTCACCGGAGACGGAGAACGGCATCAGCGGCGCCGAGGTGCGGCGCTTGAGGGCTGCGAGGATGTCCACGGACAGCATCCCGGGCTCGAGCAGCAGCATGTCCGCCCCCTCGTCGAGGAAGGCGAGTCCGGTGTCGGCGGCGGCCTCCGGGCTGCAGGGGCTGATCTGGAACGGGCGGCGGGCGCCGGAGGCGGGGGTGGCCCGCATGGTGGTGCGGTAGCCCTCGTAGAGGGCGGAGTCGAAGATCAGGTGCGGCATGGTTGCCACGTCCCGGTGACCAGCCTCGTCCAGGGCCTGCCGCATGGCCCAGGTGGCACCCCGGGTCATCGCGGCGGGGCCGACGATGTCGGCGCCGGCCCCGGCCTGGACGACAGCCTGGGTTGCGATCAGCGCGGCCGTCGCCTCCAGATCGATCCGGCCTCCGACGGTCAGGTGGCATTCGCCGGTGTCGGTGTGACCGCACAGGCAGTTCTCGGTCATCACCGCCATGCCCGGCTCGGTGTCCTTGATGGCGTGGATGGCCCGCACCATCAGGCTGTCCGACGCGATGGCGCCGCCGGCCTGCTGGTCGCGGTACAGGCTGTTGGCGAACACCTTCACCGAGCGGATGCCGACGGCGGCCAGGTCGCGTACGGTCTGCGGGATCTCGGTGACGGTGACGGTCGGCATCGGCCGGTCGGCGTTCTCGGCATTCTCTCGGACCAGCAGGACCATGCTCAGGTCGGCCGCCGTCAGTTCGGGGCCCTCCAGGAAACTGCGGACGGCCAGGCGGCCGTGGAGCCGGCCGGTGGCGGCATGTGCGGCGGTGTGCTGGGTGGTGGTCATCTCGTCCTCTCGGTCCATGGTGTGTGGCGCCGGGCGGGGTTTGCTGCGCAGGAAGTCGGCGGGGCCGACTTCCTGCGCTCATGGGTGGGTTGCGCGGGTGCGGCAGTGGGAGAGGGCGTAGGTGATGCGGCGGTCGGAGGGGACGGTGGTGGCGAGGAGTTCGCCGGCGGTGACGAGGGTGGCCCAGTAGAGGATGGGGTCACCGGTGCGGGGCAGGGGGCGGGCGGCGGCGAGGGAGAGGTAGGCGGTGGTGAGGTTGCCGGTGGTGAACCAGCGGTTGAGGCCGTGTTGGTGGCCGGGGCGGATGCCGCCCATGGCTTCCATGGCGACCAGGAAGTGTTCGACGACCGCGAGTTCGGTGTCGGTGAGGGACTTGGGGATGTCGAAGACGCCGAGGGCTTCGAGGAGTTCGCCGATGTCGTTCTCGGAGTTGGGGCGGGGGTCGGCGAGGAGGGCGTCGTGGCAGTCGGCCAGACGGCGGGTGGTCTCGGCGCGGGGGATGTCGAGGGCGAGACAGACGGCTCGGGCGACCGGCAGGGGGCGGTGGCCGAGGCGGGCGAGGAGGGCATACGTCGCGGCGGGAGTGGCGCCACGGGAGAGGGTGTGGCGGGCGAGGGTCGCGAGGTTCACGGCGATGGCCCTTCAGACGGCGGGGGCGATGAGGGCCCAGACGAACTTGCCGATGCCACAGGGGCGGGGGACGCAGCCCCAGCGTTCGGCGAGTTCGTTGACGAGGAACAGCCCGCGCCCGTGCTCGTCGTCGGGGGCGGCGGCGCGGACGGAGGGGCGGACGGTACTGGCGTCGTGGACTTCGAGGCGGAGGCGGGAGCTGACGAGGGCGAAGCGGACCTCGATGTGGCGGTCGTCGGGCGCGCCGGAGTGCTGGACGGCGTTGGCGAAGAGTTCGCACAGCAGCAGCTCGGCGGTGTCGCAGTAGCGGTCCCCGGAGGGCAGCCCGGAGAGGTAGGCCCGGAGCAAGTACCGGGCCAGGGGCGTCGATTCGGTCCGCGAGTCGAGGCGCGCGACGAACATGCGGGGGCGGCGGGAAGTGAGCATGGGAGTACCTCGAAGGGATGGGCGGGAGCATGCGAAGGAAACGCGACGTGCGCTGGGCCTGCTGTCAGTCGGGGTCGCCGCGCGGGGCACTACGGCGGGCGACGCCGTTGTTCGCAGAAGACCGAGCTGGTACTAGGCTTCCGCTGGCACCGGCGGTGCCGTAGTCACGAAGTTACGGTCGGTGAATCCAAGGTTCGACGGACTGCCAGTACGAGTCGCCGGGACGATCGAGGCCAAGGGGGCCTGGAATGGCTGGTCGGACGCCATCGAGGCGCACCGAAACACTGACTGACAGTCGGTCCGAGTCGCTGCCGGTCCCCGAAGGGGTGATTACCGGCTTCCTCTTGAAGGTGATTCGAGAGCAGATCCCGAGAACCCAGGACGAGTTGGCCGTAGACCTGGGCATCGACAAGAGCACTGTTCAAGGCTGGGAGTCCGGCCGCCGACCACTCTCCTCCACCCGGGCCGGGAACCTGGTGGTGCTGCGCCGCAAGCTGATCCTGATCGGCGCGCCGACCGGGCTGGTGGGCTTGATCGGCCTCGCAATGGATGCGGACTTCGTCCTCGGCGAGATACTGCGGTCCCGGCCCACGAAGGCCGAGGTTCTGGAACACCCGCTGGCCGGGTGGGTACTTACTCGGGACACCACACACATGATCGGCTGGGCCATCAGCGGGGTTCTGCCCGGCGTGGTGGCCGCCGAATTGCGCATCCCTGCGGCCAGACGTGGTCCGGTCGCCACTGCGCCGCTCCTCGGACGGGACGTGCGCTCGCGCTTTTTCGACAACCTCCGGCATACCGCGGACCTGGTGGAGGCCGGCGGTGAGGAGACCGCCCTACTCCGGAGGCAGATCTGGTACCTGTCTTCCTACGACCGAGCTCGCGACGTAGGCGAGTGGTTTGGCGGGATGCAGCGTAGGGGTCGAGTTCCGTCGGCCGGTTCCGGCTGGTCACCCCGCTGGGCCGAAGCGCGGTCGGTCGCGGCCGCACTGGCGCGACAAGGGGATCCCGAGCTACTCCGGGACTTCATCGCCCGCTCGATCACCGACAAGGACGACTTCGAGACCGCAAACCTGAACTACTGGGCTCACTGGCTCGGGCTCGACGCACGTCCTCAGACCAGCGACGACTTCATGGCCGAGCGGGACTACCCGGCATGGGACGCCTCCTCGCTCCTGCGACAGTTCGCCATCCGGCTGGACCGCGCAGGCGAGTACACCGACCTGTACGTCCATTCGATCTGGGCACTCATGCTCACTCGGCGCGGCCTGGCCGATGCGGACCCCCGTACAGCCCGTGACCTGGCCGCACGAGTGCGCGCCCTCCTTGATGGTGACGGCCTTTCACAGCAGTCCCGTCGAGAGCTGGAGTCTGTGCACTACGGTCTCCGGGTAAGCGGCTACAGCAACAACCGATCCAGCAGCGAAGGACAGCCATGACGGACGACAAGCAGCTGAGGGGTACCGCGAGCTACCTGTTCGAGGCGGGCATGCTCAAGCGGGCGAAGCGCCAGGGCTGGTGGATCGCCGGCGTCAAGGACCCCGAGTCGGTCGCGGAGCACTCGTTCCGGACGGGCATCATCGGCGCGGTGCTCGCGATGATGGAGGGCGCCGACCCGGCCAAGGTCGCCCTGCTGTGCCTCTTCCACGACACCCAGGAGACCCGGGTCGGCGACATCCCGCACGTCAGTCGGCGCTACCTCACCGCCGCGTCGAACGAGCGAGTGACCGCCGACCAGGTCAGCGCCGCTCACCCGGCCGTCGTTGCGGGACTCCAGGCCCTCGTGGAGGAATACGAGAACGCCGAGAACTTGGAAGTCACCGTCGCCCACGACGCGGACAAACTGGAGTGCCTCATCCAGGCCGTGGAGTACCGCGAGCAGGGCTACCAGAACGTCCAGCCGTGGATTGACAGCAGCCTCGGCAGCCTCAAGACCGAGTCGGCCCACGCCCTCGCCGAGGCTGCGCTGACCATGACGTCCCTGGAGTGGCAGAAGGTCTACCTCACGTGATGCTGCCGGCACTCGCCGGCTCCGTTCGTGGCCGACGGTCGGGCCTCGACCCTGTACCCGCAGATTTCGGCGCTAGCGATCGAACGCGCCCATCCTTGCCCGCTCCCGCCTCAGCCAGGGGTGGGGCGCACTTGATGCGGGGGGTGCGGCTTCGCACGGGAAAGGTTCGCACTCCATGTAGTCAGTGTGCTACTTTCCGCATCATCAACAGAACATAGGAGACCCCGGCGGTGGTGGAACACCCCGGGGTCGGGCACCAGGAGCAGACACTCCAGATGCAGATTCATCGTAGCGCTCACGCGCGCTCGTTCACCGTGCTTCCCAACGGCCTGTTGCAGGACCGTCGGCTCAGCTACACCGCCCGCGGCCTCCTCGCCGACCTCCTCTCCCGCCCCGACGGCTGGCGGGAGGACGGGCGGCAGATGGCGGACAGCAGTCCGCAGGGGCGGGGCGCCGTCCGGCGGGCGCTCAAGGAGCTGAAGGATGCCGGGTACTACCGGGTCGACACGGTCCGGCTGCCCAACGGCACCGTCCGGTCCGAGGCCCACGTCTTCGACACCCCGCAGTCCGCACCGGTTGTCCCCCGCCCGGCTTCCGGTGGGCGAGGGACCGGCGGCGCTGTCACCCCTCCCGTAAAGGACCCGGGGCAAGAACCCACCCTCCCGGATGAACGGACGCGGGCGGCCGTGGCCACCCTGTTCCGGGTGATCAGGCCCGAGCCCCGCCTGCGTCTCGGCGAGGCCGAGGCGCAGGCGCTGGCACCGCTCGTCACCCAGTGGCTGGAACGAGGCAGCAGCGAGGCCGAGTTGGCCCAGGCCCTGATCCCCGGGCTGCCGCAGCCGATGCACTGCCCGGCGGCGATCCTCCGGGACCGCCTGCGACGCAAGCTGCCGCCGGAGCGCCCCGAAGCCCCGCCCGCCCCGCCCGCCTCCTACGCCGAGTGCGGCCGCTGCCACGATCCGGTGCCCCGCCCCGGCATCTGCCGTACCTGCGCGGGCCTCGGCACGAGAACCGTCGCCGTGGGCAGCGGGGCCCGGGCCACCCCGAGGGGCGTGGCCCGGGCGCGGGCGGCGCTGCGCGGGCGGGCTCAGCCGGCCTGAGACCGTTACGGGCGGGTGCCGGGCTGGTCGACGACGGCGCGGGCGAGGACGGCCATCTGGGCCGTGATGTCGCCCTTCCTGAAGGTCGCGCCGTCGGTGAGGGCGACGACGCGCTCGCCGAGGAAGGTGTAGTCGGCGCGGTCGAAAATCCACTGGGACTCGACGTGCCCGCCGCCGTCCCGGCGCGCGACCGCGACGCCGGGGCGACCGGCGGAGTCGGTCACCTCGTCGATCACCGTGACGCCGGGGATCTTCGCGGCCGCCCGGTAGAGCGCGGCGCTGACGGCGGGTGGGGCGATCTGCTCGCGCAGGAGGTCGCCGATGGTCCTGAACGCCTCCTCGTCGGGGCCGGGCCCGTGACCTGCGGTATCGGCCTGGATCTTGGCCAGCAGCGCGTCCGGGTCGGTCGGCAGGGCGGCCACGTACGCGTAGCTGCCGAACCCGGAGTACGGCGCGGGTTCGGGCTCTCCGTGCTCGTCCCCTCCTCCGGGGTTCGGCAGATGCCCGTCCACGAGGAGCAGGTTCCGCTTGCTGCCGTCGACGGACTTCCAGACCTCCCGGGTCTGCGGCGCCTCGCCCTCCGACTTCGCCCACTCGTCCAGGCTCTTCACGTAGACGAACTGGTCCCCGCGTGCGGCCGGGGCGGGCGCCCATTCGGCGGCCTTCGCCGCGCGGTCCAGGACGACCGCAGCCACCGGTCGGCTGGAGTCGGAGCCCTGCCGCGGCTGCCCGCCGATCAGCACCAGGGACAGCGCCAGGCCGCCCGCCAGGGCGGGCAGGGCCACCCAGCCGAGCCGGATCCGCCGGGGCGTGGTCACCGGCCCACGCGCGAACTCGCTCATCAGGTGCCCCCGCAGCTGCCTCCGGCGGTGGGCGGAGAGTCCCGGCCCCGTGGGTACCAGCAGCAGCCGGGCGCGTTCGTCCTCGTTCATCGGGTCCTCCCCGGAGTCGTCGACCTGGCCGCTCCGCTGCGGCCACCCCGTACCTGTCCGGTGCCCGGGGGGAGTTCCCGCCCGCCCCGGAGCTCCTCGTCCGTCAGCGCGCGCAGCTTGGTACGGGCGCGCGAGAGCCGGGAGCGCACCGTGCCGACCGGCACACCGAGCGCCTCGGCCGCGCTCGCGTAGTCCAGACCCGCCAGGACACAGAGCCCGAACACCTCGCGCTCGGCCTTCCGCAGCCCGCCCAGCGCCCGCCGGACGGCGGCGAGCCGGGCGTCGTCGTCGAGCCGCCCGGCCAGCTCCTCGGCGAAGTCCGGCAGGACGCCCCGGTCGGGCAGCCGCGCCATCGCCGCCCGGTGCCGCCGGGCCGCCCGGGTCGTGTTGCGCAGGACGTGGGCGGCTATCCCGAACAGCCAGGGACGCACCGGCCCGTCGTCCTCCCGCAGCTTGCCGCGCAGGCGCCACGCTTCGAGGAACGTCAGCTGGACGACGTCCTCCGCGGCCGCCCGGTCCCCCACCACCCGCGCCGCGTACCAGTACAGGTCGTCCGCCGTCTCATCGAACAACTCCCCGAACGCCCATTGGTCGCCATTCCTCAGTCGGGCCCGCTGTGACAGTTCCACGCCCCCACCTGTCCGCACGGGCCTCCGGGTTCCCGCCGGAGTACGGCGGAGGCCCCGGCGAACCCAGTGGTTCGTCGGGGCCTCCAACGCGCATCGGACGGTCGCCCGGTCAGGCCGTCAGGCCGTCAGGCCGTCAGGCCGTCAGGCGCACTTGATCTCGCGGTTCACCGCGGCCATGCCGGTGACCTTGCCGGCGTCCACGGTGAACTCGTACTGCCAGCCCTGCTGTCCCTCGACCGGCATCACGTACTTGCCGCTCTTGGCCGACTGGAGGCCCTTGGCGCCGTACGCCTGCTGGAGCGCCTCCACGGTGGAGCCGGCGCCGAGGCCCTCGGCCGTCCTCGCCTCCGCCGGGGCGACCAGCTCACGCAGGCCCGTCGCCGCGAAGGAGACCCGCCCGGTGGTCAGGTAGGCCTTGTCCTTGGCCTCCTGCGCGAACCTCAGGTCGACCAGGGCCTGCGTCGCGTCCGCGATCAGCTTGGCCGCGTCGGCCGAGTCCCGGGCCCCGGCGGCCGAGCCGGCGGCGGCGGCCGCCGCGTCCTTGGCGGAGGCGTTCGGCGGTAGGGCGCCACCCGGGGCGGGCGCCTTGCCCGAGGCCGCGTCGGCCTTGGCGTTCAGATCCTTGTAGCGGGTCTCGGTGGCCGCCTCGGCGGCCATCCGGGCCGGGTCCGGCGCCGGGCCGCCCTTGTAGACGAAGTCCGTGCAGCCGTCGAGCAGCGAGACCGGCGCGCTCTCCAGGGCACCGGTGGCCAGCCCGGCGTCCTTGGCCATCCCGGGCTTCAGCCCCCGGTACCCGGCTGCCGCGAAGGCCTCCGGGCCCTTCGACGGGGACGCCGTCGCGGACGCCCCGGTGGCGGCGGCCCCCGCCTTCGCGGTGTCCTTCTCCCCGTCGGACGAGCAGGCCGCCGCTCCGGCGACCAGCAGTGCCACCGAGATGCCCACGCCCACCGCGCGGACCGAGGCTCGGTTCTTCCCCATGTCACACCCCCCACTTGATCGTTCGACGGTCACCGTACCGAGGGTGCGACCACGATCCACAACCGGTTTCCCGGGAGCGGTCAGGAGCAGTAGGTGTCGTGCTTGACCAGGGCGAGGGCGACGACCTTGCCCTCGGCCACGGTGAACTCGTAGAACCAGTCCGGGCCGCCGCCGTTCTCGGCCGGGAGTTCGTACGTGCCGCCCTCGGCCGGCTTCAGTTCCTTGCCCGCGTAGGCCTGCTTGAGCTGCTCCTCCGTCGAGCCGGCGCCGACGCCCTCGGCCGTCCTCGCCTCCGCCGGGGCGACCAGCTGGCGCAGGCCCTTGGTGCCGAAGTTGACCCGACCGGTGGCCCGGAAGGCCTCGTCCCTGGCCTTGCGAGCGGGCCCGACGAGGTCCAGGTCCTTGTCGAGCGCGGTGATCTCCTGCCGGTCGGCGGCGTCCTGCTGGAGCTGCTCCTGGAGGCGGGCGCTGTGCTCCTGCATCTCCTTCAGCGAGGCGCCGGGCGCCAGCGGCGGAATCGTCTTCCGCTTCGCCCTGATCTCGTCGATCCTGGCCAGCGCCTTGTCGGCCTTCGCGTGGACGTCCGCCTCGGTCGCCATCCGGGCCTGGTCCGGCGCCGGGCCGCCCTTGTACGCGTAGTCGGTGCAGCCGTTGAGGACGGAGACCGGCGCGCTCTCCAGGGCCCCGGAGGCGAGCGCCTCCTCCTTGGTCATCGACAGCTGCAGTCCCCGGTAGCCGCCGGCACCGAACGGCTGCGGCGGCGTGCTCGCCGCGGCGGCGCCGCCGCCCTTGTCCCCGTCGCAGGCCGCCACCCCGGCCGCGACCAGAGTCATCGTCAGAACCGCTATCGCCGCACGGGTGTTGCGCGTCTTCCCCACCACGATCCCTCCCCTTCGTCGATCGCACACAGTAGCGAAGTTCCGGGCGGGATTCACAATCGGTTACCGAAAGGGCGGAGGGACCCACGCCGGGGACGTGGGCCCCTCCCGTTCGTCCGACGACCGGTCAGTCGGCCGGAGGCCGAGCGCCGAGAGTACGGGTGTAGTGCGCGGCGGCGATGACCGAGGCCATCAGCTCGGAGTCCAGGACCGAGGCGTCGGCCAGCCGGGTGGCCGAGGCGTGCGAGGCGAGCAGCGTCTTGGTCACCCGCAGGGCGGCCTCGGGGCGGCGCGTGATGGGGCGGGCCCACTCGGCCACCGCCTCGTCCAGCTCCGGCTCGGCGACGACGCGCTGCAGGATGGCGAGTTCCCGCGCCTCCACCGCGCCGACCGGGCGGCCGGTGAGGATGATCTCGCGGACCCGGGCCGCGCCGACCTCGTGCAGCAGGCGGGGCAGCAGACCACCCCAGGCGACGGGCAGCCCCAGGGCCAGCTCGGGCAGCCGGAAGACGGCGTTGTCGGCGCCGACCCGCAGGTCGCAGGCGAGCGCGAGGGCGAAGCCGGCGCCGGTCGCCCGGCCCTGGACCCGGGCGACGGTGACGGCGGGGCTGTTGGTGAGGGCCTCGCAGACCCGGCGGGCCCGGTCCCCGTAACTGCGTATCCGGCCGCCGGTCGGGTCCTCGTCCAGGCCCGCGAAGAGCTCGTCGCGGTCGCCGCCGAGGCAGAAGTCCCGGCCGGCCGCGGACAGCACGATCACCCGCACGGCCGGGTCGGGTGCGGCGAGGACGGCGAGGAGCTCGTCCAGCATGGCCGAGGTGACGGCGTTGCCCGTCTCCGGGCTGTCCAGCTCGACGTGGAGCACCGCGCCCCGGAGCTCGGAACGGACCGTACGGGCCGGCGGCACCGGCTCGGGCGCGGCCACGAGTTCGGGGGCGACCACGGAAGCGACCACCGGCTCGGGGGCCGGCTCGGGCTGGGCGTACCAGGCGGTCGCCGCCGGAGGCTGCGGGACGTACGAGGGCTGCATCGCGTACGAGGGGTACCGGGGAGCCTGCGGAGAAACGTTCACGCGGCGACTCTCAGGGACGTCACCCGGTGGAACACCATCCGGGGCGCGTGCTCGGGCGGGCTCACCGCCCGCAGCGTCGGGAAGCGCTCCAGCAGCTGCCCGAGCAGGGCCCGCGACTCCAGCCGGGCCAGGCCCGCGCCGATGCAGTAGTGGGCGCCGCCGCCGAAGGTGAGGTGGGTGCCCCGGCGCAGCGGGTCGAAGGTGTGCGGGTCCGGGTTGCGGCGCGGATCGCGGTTGGCCGCGCCGTACATCACGTGGACCATGGTGTCCTTGGGGAGGAACACCCCGGCCAGTTCGGTGTCCTCGCCCGCGACGCGGCTGTTGACGCGGATCGGCGGGTCGTAGCGCAGCGCCTCGTCGATCACCTCGTCGATGTGCTCCGGGTTCGCCCGCAGCCACTCCCACCGGCCGGGTGTCCGCAGCAGCTGCCACACCAGCGAGGAGAGCAGCGTCGCCGTGGTCTCCAGCGAGGCGATGGTGACGAACATGGTGAGCTGGTAGACCATCCGGTCGGTGGCCTCACGGTCGGACTCCAGCGCGTCCCAGGTGCGGATCCAGCCGGCGATCACGTCGTCGCCGTCCTTCTCGCGGCGCTCCCGGACGAGCCGGGTGAAGTACTCGCGCAGCTCCATGGTGGCCTGCTCGGAGATCGCCAGCTGGCTCTTGGTGGGCAGCAGTTCCTGGGCGTGCACCTGGTTGTGGGTCATCGTCAGGATGTGCGGGTAGTCCGCCGGCGCGATGTCCAGCCAGCGCCCGATGGTGCCGATCGGCAGCTGCTCGCTGACCACGGAGGCGAAGTCCGCCTCGCCGTCGGTCCGTATTCGCTCGGCCAGGCGGTCGAGCAGCCCGGCGGCGTCGTCCTCGATGTCCGTCGCCATGGCCCGCAGGGTGTTCCGGTCGAAGAGGCTGCCGAGGCTGCGCCGCTGCCGGGTGTGCTCGGGGGCGTTGAGCCGGGAGAGCGTCCGGCTCATCTCCCGGGTGGCGACGGCCTCCCAGCGCTCCGTCCCGGTCTGCCGCTCCTGCCAGGCGAAGTCGGGGACGAGCCAGGTCCTGCCGCGCAGGACCTGGTCGCACGCCTCGTAGCCGGTGACCAGGTAGCCGCCCCAGGGCGCCGGGACGAGGTCACCGAGCGCCCGCAACTCGTCGTAGACCGGGCTCGGGTCGGCGAGCCCCTCGGCCGACCGCAGCCTGCGCAGCAGCGGGACGGCGGCGCGGCGGTCGGCCCTTCCGTCAGCTCGCTCCGACTCCGCGGGGCGGGCTTCCAACATGGCGGTCACACGGGCTCCTTCAACACGCGGGCGGGCAGTACGGCGGCGTACTACCCAGCAACAGCGCGCTCAAGCATCGATCCGTGTTGCCCCCGTCACGTACTGCACCGCCGTCGCACGTCGTTCACCCCGCGGTGACCGGACGGCTCCCGACGGCGCGGCGGGCCGGGACCCCGACCGCACAGCCGGAGCCCTGGCCGAACCCGAGGGACGTCTCAGAGCCGGAAGACGTCCAGGAAGGAGCTCCACCACCCCTTCTTCTGCGGGGACCGGGCCGGCGCGACGGCCTGCTGGTACGCCTGCGGCTGCTCGGCGCCGACCGGCGCCGGGCCCGGCACGGTGTCCGCGGCCGGGGCCGTCCCCACGGTGCGGGCGGCCACCGGGCTGAACCGCACCGGGAGCGAGACCAGGCCGCGCTGGAACGGGCCCGGGCGCCACTCCACGTTCTCCGCCGGCACCGCGAGCGTGACGTCCGGGAGCGCGTTGAGCAGGCACTCGATGGCGCTCAGGGCGATCAGCTGGGCCGGGGACTTGGCCGGGCAGGCGTGCGGGCCCGCACCCCAGGCAAGGTGGGCCCCCTTGCTGAGGGTCAGCCGGGCGTCGGTCAGCGCCGGGTCGCTGTTGGCGGCGGCGAAGCTGATCACCACCGGGCTGCCGGCGTCCATCGGGACGCCGCCCAGGTTGAGGTCCTGCATCGGGTAGTGCGTCGCGTAGTTGGCGATCGGCGGGTTGTTCCACAGCACGTCGTCGAGGGCGTCCTCGATGCGCAGCCCGGAGCCGCCCTCGCCGGACAGCAGCAGGAGCAGCGCGTTGCCTATCAGGTTGCGCTCGGGCTCGACGCCGGCGCCCATCAGCATGACCAGCTGGTCCTTGAGCTCCTCGTCCCGCAGGCCGGCCGGGTGCTGGATGAGCCAGGAGGTGATGTCGTCGCCCGGCTGGCGGCGCTTCAGCGCGACCAGGTCCATCAGGCAGGAGGTCAGCTCCTCGTTGGCCTGGATGACGTCGAGGCCGTCGAAGAGCGCGGACATGCTGCGGGTCAGCCGGTCTCCGATGTCGGCCGGGCAGCCGAACAGCTGGTTGAACAGCAGCAGCGGCAGCAGCTTGGCGTAGTCGTTGAGCAGGTCGGCCCGGCCCAGCGGACTGAACTGGTCGATCAGGTAGCCGGCGATCCGCTCGACGTGCCGGTTGAGCCGGCTGTCGTTGAGCCGCTCCAGGCTCTCGGTGACGGCCTTGCGCAGCCGCAGGTGCTCGGCGCCGTCCGTGAAGAGGCAGTTGGGCCGGTAGAACATCATCGGCAGGACGGGGCTGTCCATCGGCACCCGGCCCTCGTTCAGCGCCGCCCAGCGCCGCGAGTCCCGGGCGAACATCCCCGGGTTCTGCAGCACCCGCAGCGCGGCCTCGTGCGTGGTCACCAGGGTGGCGTCCACCCCCGGCGCCAACTCCACCGGCGCGGCCGGACCGTTGGCGCGCAGCCGGTCGTAGACCGCGCCGGGGTCGGCCGAGAACATCTCCCCGTAGAGCGGCGTGCTCACGCCGGCGTGCATCGGGCAGCCCGGCGGAGGCGACTGCGGGACGGGTCGCTGCAGAGATTCCATGGGTCGTTCCTTGGAGGTGGCCCCGGGCGGGTGCGGACCCGGGAGGGGTGAGGGGGGAGGCGTGGGGGAGGTCAGGAGGCCCGGTCGAGCAGGTGCCGGACGAGCGTCAGCAGCGCGTTGGCCGAGGAGCGCTGGTCCCGCGCGTCGCAGAACACCACCGGGGTGTGCGGCAGCAGGTCGAGCGCCTCGCGCAGCTGGTCCTCGGTGTAGTCGCTCTGCCGGTCGAAACTGTTGACCGCCACCGCGTACTCCAGGCCGTACTGCTCGATCAGGTCGATGACGGGGAAGGTGTCCGCGAGGCGGGTCGGGTCGGCCAGCAGCAGCGCTCCCAGCGCCCCCCGCGCCATGTCCTCCCAGAGCTGCATGAACCGCTGCTGTCCCGGCGTGCCGAACAGGTACAGCACGAGGTCGTCGCCGAGCGTCAGCCGGCCGAAGTCCAGGGCGACGGTCGTGGTCTTCTTGTCCGGTGCGCCGCGGAGGTCGTCGACGCTGACGGACGCCTGCGTCATGCTCTCCTCGGTGCTCAGCGGCGCGATCTCCGACAGGGCCCCGATGAGCGTCGTCTTGCCGACCGCGAAGTGCCCGACGACCAGGATCTTGACAGCGGTCGTCACCGCGCCCGGGACGTAGATGTCCTCAGGCGAACCGGCGTTGAAGTCCATGCAGTACCTTCTCTAGAAGTCTCGGGTCCGGGGCCTGGGCCGGGGGCGGGGCCGACCGGCGCAGCAGCCGTCCCTCACGGATCAGGTCCGTCAGCAACAGCCTCACGACCCCGACCGGCAGCTCCAGCCGGGCCGAGACCTCGGCCACCGAGAGGTAGCCGCCGGAGCACAGCTCCCAGATCGCCCGGGTCTCCGGGCTCGGCAGGCCGGGGAGGTCCTGCCCGGGCCCGACGGTGACCAGGGTGATCAGAGACAGGTCGTCCGCATTCGGTAACTCGCGCCCGCCGGTGATGACGTAGGAGCGGATGAACCCGCCCGTGACCCTCTGTTCCTCGCCGCCGGTCGTCATGAGCCGCTGTACGTGCTCTGGCGCGGTGCCGCCGACATCGCCCGTCCGAGTGCGCCCACCTGCTGCTGCATCCGGAAAGACATCGCCTCCATGTCGACGTCGGGGGCGGTGGAGGCGGCCAGGTACGCGCCGCTGCCGGCCGCGATCAGGAAGATCCAGCCGTGGTCGTACTCCAGCAGGGTCTGGCGCCAGACCCCGCCGCCACCGCCGACGAACGGGGCGACCGCGCGGCTCAGCGACTGCATCGAGCTCATCGCGGCGGCGTTGGTCTCCGCCTCGTCACGGCCGATCTCGCTGGAGCGCTCGAGCAGGAGGCCGTCGGCGGAGACGAGGATGGCGTGCCGGGCACCGGGTACCTGGAGTACGTCGTTGAGCACCCAGGAAAGATCACGGCTCACTGGATCTCGGTTCCTTCCGTGGTCATGGTGTTACGCCCGGACAGCGTGCCGCGCTGGAACGCGCCGAGGCGGGACGGCGTGTACTGGCCGGTGCTCCGCGGTTCCTCGGGCCTGCCCGGGTCCTGCGGGGTGGGGACGACCGACACGGGGCGCTGGCGGCGGCGCCGCGGCAGGCCGTCCGCGGTGGTCTCCGGTCCGGCCGTCGCCGCGTACGGCGCCGGCACCGGGGCCAGCGGAGCCGCCGGCTCGGACAGCGACACGAGCCGCTGGCCGGGGGCCTGCGCCCAGGCCTGCGCGGGCTGCTCCACCGGTGCGGCCTGGTAGTCGGTGTGCTCGGCGAAGGGCGGGGCCGCGACCTCGCTGCTGAGCAGCTCGGCCGGCAGCAGCACCACGGCCCGCACGCCGCCGTACGGGGAGACCGAGTCGACGGAGACGCGGAAGCCGTAGCGGGCGGCCAGCATGCCGGAGACGGCGAAGCCGAACTTCGGGGGGTTGCCCAGGCTGGTGAGGCTGATCGGCGCGCCCGGGTTCAGGAGCTGCGAGGCGCGGTCCTTCTCCTCCTGGCCCATGCCGAGGCCGGCGTCGTCGATGATCAGGCAGACGCCGGTGGGGACGGCCTGGACGCTGACCTCCACCGGGGTGTCCGGGGCGGAGTAGTTGGTCGCGTTGGCGAGCAGCTCGGACAGCACGACGGCGACCGGCTCGACGACCTTGCTGGCGAGCGAGACGCTGACCCGGGAGTGGATCCGCACCCGGTCGAAGTGCCGGATCCGGCCCTGGGCGCTGCGGACCACGTCGTAGACCGAGGCGACGCTCTCGCGGCGGCCGAGCCAGCCGCCGCAGAGCACCGCGATGCCCTGGGCGCGCCGGCCGAACTGGCTGTTGGTGTGGTCGACCGTCATCAGGTCGGCGAGGATCTGCGGGCTGTCGCCGTACTTCCGCTGCACCCTGTCGATGACGACCTGCTGCTCGTCGGCCAGGCCCTGCAGCGTCCGCATGGCCGCCTTGAGGACGGCCTTGGTGTCCTCCTCGGCGTCCCGTCGGACGGCCGACAGCTCGGACGCGTGCTGGCCCTGCAGGCGGTCGTGCAGCACGGCGAGTTCGTCGCGCTGCCGCTGGGCCGCGGCGCTCGCCTCCTCCAGGGAGGCGTTCTGCCGTCGCAGGGCGATGTTCGTCCTGCGTGCCTGGAGGGCCGCTCCGACGGCTGCGAGCATCACCACGATGAAGACCCAGAAAAAGGGTTCCTGCACAAATGACGTCATGAAACTCTCTTCAGGTGGCATCGCGTGGAGCCGGTCCGGGCCCCGAAGCGCGAATGGGACTGGCGGCCGGAACCTCCCCGAAAGGCACCTGATGTCACGTCACATCGAAGTGCGGTCCGGCACGAGACCTGCGGCAACGCCTATCGCGGAGTCAGCCTACTGCAACTCATGCCATGTCAGAACAGATGTCAAAAAGGGCAGTTGGGGCGAAATTCCACTACCCGCCGGGAACTCTGCCGCCAATTGGTGGAGTTTGTGATGCCGCGTTAACCACAGGGACACGTCCCCCGCACACCCCGGTTCACGCGCAGAGTGATTCGTTCGTCACCCTGTGGAATCCGGCAGCCGGTTTCCGGCCTTTCCGGCCGCGCCCGTTCTCCGGGGCCGCACATGCGGAAGGGGCCCGCGTCCGTGGACGCGGGCCCCTTCGGTGCAGCCGTTCGTCAGCGCATCGAACCGGTGCGCAGCAGGGTGCGGATGACACGCATCGCGACCGAGAGGCTGGACAGCTCGTAGTTGTCCGAACCCCTTATGTCGTCGAGGGTGGTCCGGGCGCGGTTCAGCAGGGTCGCGTTGAGGTCGGCCCAGGCGTTGTACCGCTCCTCCGGGGTGGCGCCCTCGGCGCCGCAGGCCAGGATGTCGGCGGTCAGCGCCGCGTGCGCCGCGAAGAGGTCCTCGCGGATCGCGGCCCGGGCCATCGACGACCAGCGGTCGGTGCGGGGCAGCTCGATGATGCGGTCGAGCAGGTGCGAGATCTGCAGCCGGTCGCCCAGGTCGTAGTAGAGGTCGGTGACCTCGGCGACGTCCTTGCCGGAGCGGTCCGCGACCTCGGCGATGTCCAGGGTCGGGAAGACCGAGGAGAGGCCGGCGATCCGGGTGGCCAGCTCCTCCGGCACCCCGGCCGCGGCGAGCTCGTCGTACACCGACTCGAACCAGGCCAGGTCCTCGCCGCGCAGCGGCTTGGGCAGCGAGGCCCAGACCTGGTTGACCCGGTCGTGGAAGAACTCGATGGTGCCGGCGATGTCGAGCGGCTGGCGGCGGTTGTTGAGCATCCACCGGGTGGCGCGCTCGACCAGGCGCCGCGAGTGCAGCCGCATCTTGGTCTGGACCCGGGCCGGGACCTTGTTGTCCAGGCCCTCGATCTCGGCCCAGATCTGCTCCAGGTCGAATACGGCCCGCGCGGCGGTGTGCGTCCGGGCGATCTCCTCGTAGGTCGCGCCGGTCTCCTCCTTCAGACGGAAGGCGAAGGTGCAGCCACCGCGGTTGATCGTGTCGTTGACGATCAGCGTGGTGATGATCTCGCGGCGCAGCGCGTGGTTGTCGATCGCGTCGGCGAACCTCGCCCGCAGCGCGCTCGGGAAGTACTCGTGCAGCGAGGCGCGGAAGAACGGGTCGTCCGGCAGCTCGGTGGCGAGCAGCTCCTCGGCCAGGATGATCTTGGTGTAGGCGAGCAGGACGGACATCTCGGGCTGCGAGAGGCCGCGGCCGTTCTGCTGGCGCTCACGGATCTGGCGCTCGGTGGGCAGGAACTCCAGCGCGCGGTCCAGCTGGCCGGCCGACTCGAAGCGGTTGATCATCCGGGCGTGCACGTTGACCATGCTGTGCGCCTGGGAGACGGCGTTGGCCAGCACCACGTTCTGCGCGTAGTTGTTGCGCAGCACCAGGTGGCCGACCTCGTCGGTCATCTCGGCCAGCAGGGCGTTGCGCTGCTTGACCGTCATGTCGCCCTCGGCGACGACCTGGTTGAGCAGGATCTTGATGTTGACCTCGTGGTCCGAGGTGTCCACACCGGCGGAGTTGTCGATCGCGTCGGTGTCGATCCAGCCGCCGGTGCCCTCGGGGCCGCCGGTGGCCGCGTACTCGATGCGGCCGAGCTGGGTGCAGCCGAGGTTGCCGCCCTCGCCGATGACCCGGGCCCGGACCTGCTCGCCGTTGACCCGGATGGCGTCGTTGGACTTGTCGCCGACCTCGGCGTTGGTCTCGGTGGAGGCCTTGACGTAGGTGCCGATGCCGCCGTTCCAGAACAGGTCGACCGGGGCCTGGAGCACCGCCCGCATCAGCTCGGCCGGGGTCAGCTTGGTCGCCTCGACGCCCAGGGCCGCCCGGACCTGCGGGGTCAGCTGGATCGACTTCGCGGTGCGGGGGTACACCCCGCCGCCGGCCGAGATCAGCGACTTGTCGTAGTCGTCCCAGGAGCTGCGCGGCAGGTCGAACAGACGACGGCGCTCGGCGTACGAGACGGCCGCGTCCGGGTTCGGGTCGAGGAAGATGTGGCGGTGGTCGAAGGCGGCGACCAGGCGGATGTGCTCGCTGAGCAGCATGCCGTTGCCGAAGACGTCGCCGGACATGTCGCCGATGCCGATGACGCTGAAGTCCTCGGACTGGGTGTCGACGCCGAGTTCGCGGAAGTTGCGCTTGACCGACTCCCAGGCGCCGCGGGCGGTGATGCCCATGCCCTTGTGGTCGTAGCCGGCCGAGCCGCCGGAGGCGAACGCGTCGCCCAGCCAGAAGCCGTAGGACTCGGCGACGCCGTTGGCGATGTCCGAGAAGGTCGCGGTGCCCTTGTCGGCGGCGACGACCAGGTAGGTGTCGTCCTCGTCGTGGCGGACCACGTCGGCCGGGTGCACGACCTCGCCGCCGACCAGGTTGTCGGTGATGTCGAGCAGCGCCGAGATGAAGGTCTTGTACGAGGAGACGCCCTCGGCCAGCCAGGCGTCGCGGTCGACCGACGGGTCCGGCAGCTGCTTGGCGACGAAGCCGCCCTTGGCGCCGACCGGGACGATGACGGTGTTCTTGACCATCTGTGCCTTGACCAGGCCCAGGATCTCGGTGCGGAAGTCCTCGCGCCGGTCGGACCAGCGCAGACCGCCGCGGGCGACCTTGCCGAAGCGCAGGTGGACGCCCTCGACCTGGGGCGAGTAGACCCAGATCTCGAACGCCGGGCGCGGGGCCGGCAGGTCCGGGATGGCCTTCGGGTCGAACTTCATCGACACGTAGGAGTGCCACTCGCCGGAGGCGGCGCGCTGGAAGAAGTTGGTCCGCAGGGTGGCCTTGATGAGGTGCAGGAAGGAGCGCAGGATGCGGTCCTCGTCCAGCGAGACGACCTCGTCGAGGGCGCCGGACAGCTCCTCCAGGATGCCCTCGGTCAGCTCCAGGGCACCCGAACGGTGGCTCGGGCTCAGCCGGGCCTCGAACAGGTTGACCAGCAGGCGGGTGGTGTGGGTGTTGTTGCGGAGCGCGTCCTCCATGTAGTCCTGGGAGAACGTGGAGCCCGCCTGGCGCAGGTACTTGGCGTACGCGCGCAGCATCATCGCCTGGCGCCAGGTCAGCCCGGCGGTCAGCACCAGCTCGTTGAAGCCGTCGTTCTCGGCCTTGCCGGTCCAGGTGGCGGCGAAGGTCTCCTGGAAGCGCTCGCGGGCCTCGTCGGTGAGATCGGTGGCCTCGCGCAGCTTCAGGCCGAAGTCGTAGACCCACGCGGTGGTGCCGTCGGAGCGGCGCAGCGCGTACGGGTGCTCGTCCAGCACCTCGACGCCCAGGCGCTGGAGCACCGGCAGGACCTCGGTGAGCGAGATCGGGCCGCCGACCCGGTAGATCTTGAAGCGGCGCTCGTCGTCGCCGGCGCCGACCGGCTGGTACAGGTTCAGGCGGAAGTCGCCCTCGCCGTGCAGCGACTCGATCTGCTTGATGTCGGCGACGGCGGTGCGCGGCGGGAAGTCGGCGCGGTAGCCGTCCGGGAAGGCGTTGGCGTACTTGTGGCCGAGCTCGGCGGCCTTCTCCTCGCCCAGCTCGGTGTGCAGCTGGTCGTGGAAGCCGTCCATCCAGAACCGGGCGGCCTCGGCCAGGCGGTTCTCGATCCGCTCGATGTCCGTCTCGGTGAGCTGCGGCAGCTCGGTGCCCGGGGCGACCCGGACCACGAAGTGCAGACGGGTCAGCACCGACTCGGTGGCGTACACCGTGTAGTCGATGGTGGCGCCGTTCAGCTCCTCCTTGAGGATGTCGGTGATCAGCAGCCGGATGCGCGTGGTGTAGCGGTCGCGCGGCAGGTAGATGAAGGCCGAGAAGTAGCGCCCGTACTCGTCCTGGCGCAGGAAGAGCCGCAGCTTGCGGCGCTCCTGGAGGTAGAGCACGCTCGTCGCGATGGAGAGCAGCTCGGAGGCCGGGGTCTGGAAGATCTCGTCCCGCGGGAAGGTCTCCATGATCTGGAGCAGGTCGCGGCCGTCGTGGCTCTCGCTGGAGAAGCCGGACTCCTCCAGGACCGCCTGGACCTTGCGGCGCACGACCGGGATGCGGGTGACCGACTCGGTGTAGGCGGCGGAGGAGAACAGGCCGAGGAAGCGGCGCTCGCCGATCGGCTCGCCGGCGGCGTTGAACTTCTTCACGCCGACGTAGTCCAGGTAGGCCGGGCGGTGCACGGTGGCACGGCTGTTGGCCTTGGTCAGGACGAGCAGCTTCTTCTCGTGGGCCTTGGCGCGCACCGGCGCGGAGAGCCGGCCGAAGGCCTCGCTGACCGCGTGATGGGCGTCGTCGTGGCTGTGCGGGTCGGAGCGCAGGATGCCGAGGCCGGTCCCGGCGACGGCCTTGAGGACCTCCTCGCCCTCGTGCTCGACCAGGTCGTACTCGCGGTAGCCGAGGAAGGTGAAGTGGTCGTCGGCGAGCCAGCGCATCAGCTCCCAGGCCTCGCCGACCTCCTGCTCGGGCAGGCCGGCCGGGGGCTCCTCGGCCAGTTCGTCGGCCAGGCGCAGGGCGCTCTCGCGCATCTTGCCCCAGTCCTCGACGACCTCGCGGACGTCGCCGAGCACGCGGCGCAGGTCGGCCTCGATGGAGCGCAGGTCCTCGCGGTCGGTCTCGCGGTCGATCTCGATGTGCATCCACGACTCGACGCTCGCGTCGGCGGGCCACTCGGTGCCGGCGGCCTGGCTGCGGGAGCAGGCGTCGACGTCCAGGATCTCCAGCAGCTTGCCGGTGATGTCACGGCGGACGACCAGCTGGGGGTGGATCACGATGTGGATCGCGCGGTCCTGGCGGGACAGCTCGTTGGTGACGGAGTCGACCAGGAAGGGCATGTCGTCGGTGACGACCTCGACCACGGTGTGGCCGCAGGACCAGCCGTTCTCCTCGACCGAGGGGGTGTGCACCCGCACCTCGGCGGTGCCCTGCGGGCGCTTGAGGCCCAGGCGGTAGTGGGAGGCGGCCGCGCCGTACACGTCGACCGTGTCGCGGTCGACCAGGTCCTCCGGCGCGGTGTGGAGGTAGTAGTGGTGCAGGTACGCGGTCAGAGCGCCGTTGCTCAGACCCTCCCCCGGCGCCGCTCCCCCCACCTGGCTGTTCTCAGCGGCTGCGGCTGCCTTCTTGAGCAGTTCGGCCTTGGCTGCGTCCAGCTTGGTCTGCATGACTTCTTGGCTCCTGTCGCGCGCCGTTGCGTGACTCGGTGGTGTGTGGATGTACACCGACGGGTCACCGCAATCCTGCCGCACCATCCGACTGAAAGGGGCTCATGGCACGCATGAAACGCCCGCCCAGCGGGTAGGACGACTCATTCGCCTTGCAAGCCACCCGACGACGCCAGCCAGCCTAACCGGATCAATCGAAGGTGGACAGGGACAGGTAGGCGCAAACCCACAGGAAGTCGCGTCCGTCCTGGACAGCATGTCCAAACCGGAGCCTGAAGTTCACTCTCAGCCCATGTGGGGGTGGCCGTGGTGGGTCGGAGGGACGAAGGTCTCCTTGATCGACCTCGCCGAGGTCCAGCGCAGCAGGTTCTGCGCGGCGCCCGCCTTGTCGTTGGTGCCGGAGGCCCGGCCGCCGCCGAAGGGCTGCTGGCCGACGACGGCCCCGGTGGGCTTGTCGTTGATGTAGAAGTTCCCCGCGGTGAAGCGCAGCTCCTCGACGGCCTGGGCGATGGCGTAACGATCCTGCGCGATCACCGAGCCGGTCAGCCCGTACGGGGCGCCGGCGTCGACCCGGCGGAGCACGTCGTCCCAGCGGGAGTCCTCGTAGACGTGGACGGCGAGGATCGGGCCGAAGTACTCGGTCCGGAAGATCTCGCCGCGGTGGTCGGAGGAGACCAGCACGGTCGGCCGGACGAACCAGCCGATCGCGTCGTCGTACTGCCCGCCGGCCGCCAGTTCGATCGTCGGATCGGCCTTCGCCCGGTCGATGGCGTCCCGGTTCTTCTCGAAGGCGCGGCGGTCGATCAGGGCGCCCATGAAGTTGGACAGGTCGGTCACGTCGCCCACCGCGAGCGCGTCCACCTCCGCCAGGAAGTCGTCCTTGATCCTCTGCCAGAGGCTGCGCGGCAGGTAGGCGCGGGAGAGCGCCGAGCACTTCTGGCCCTGGTACTCGAAGGCGCCGCGGATCAGCGCGGTCCTGAGGATCTCCGGGTCGGCCGAGCGGTGGGCCAGCAGGAAGTCCTTGCCGCCGGTCTCGCCGACGATCCTCGGGTACGCGCGGTAGCCGCCGATGTTGGCGCCGATGGTCTGCCACAGCGACCGGAAGGTGGCCGTGGAACCGGTGAAGTGCAGTCCGGCGAACGCCGGGTCGGCCAGCGCGACCGGGGAGACCTGGAGGCCGTCGCCGGTCACCATGTTGATCACCCCGGGCGGCAGCCCGGCCGCCTCCAGCAGCCGCATCAGGTGGTACGCGGCCAGGGTCTGGGTCGGCGCGGGCTTCCAGACCACGGTGTTGCCCAGCAGCGCGGGGGCGGTGGGCAGGTTGCCGGCGATCGCGGTGAAGTTGAACGGGGTGATCGCGTAGACGAAACCTTCCAGCGGGCGGTGGTCGGTGCGGTTCCACACGCCGGGCGAGGAGATCGGCTGGTCGGCCAGGATCTGCCGGGCGAAGTGGACGTTGAACCGCCAGAAGTCGATCAGCTCGCAGGCGGAGTCGATCTCGGCCTGCTGCGCGGTCTTGGACTGGCCGAGCATGGTGGCCGCGTTGAGCGTCTCCCGCCAGGGGCCGGCCAGCAGGTCGGCGGCGCGCAGGAAGACCGCCGCGCGGTCGTCGAAGGAGAGCGAGCGCCACTGCCGCCCGGCGGCCAGTGCCGCGTCCACCGCCGCCCGGGCGTCCTCCCGGGTGGCGTTGCCGAGCACGCCCAGCTTGGCGGCGTGGTGGTGCGGCTGGACGACGTCGATCCGCTCGCCGCCGCCGAAGCGCTGCTCGCCGCCGATGGTCATCGGCAGCGGGACCTGCTCGGCGGCCAGCTCGTCCAGCCGTCGCACCAGCCGGTCCCGCTCCGGGCTGCCGGGCGCGTACGCCCGCACCGGCTCGTTGACCGGGACCGGCACCTCGGTGACTGCGTCGATGGGCATGGCGGCTCCGTCCTGGCGGCTGGTCGGGTGTGACACCAGCCTGACCAGCCGGGGCCCGATCCGCCCGCTCAGACACGCGGACGGAGGACGTGGCGCCCGCCACGTCCTCCGTCCCCGGGCAGGCCCCGCGCGCTCAGCCGCTGATCCGGCCGGCCAGCTCCACCGCCTCGGCCAGGCTGTCCACCACCGGGACGCCGACCGGCTCCAGCTTCTCCCGAGTGTGCGAACCGCCGGTGTAGAGCACCGCGCGGGCGCCCGCGGCCAGCGCCGCCAGGGCGTCGTCCGCGGCGTCGCCGATCAGCACCGTACGGGCCGGGTCCACCCGCTCGCCGAGCGCGGCCAGGTGCCTGGTCAGGTGCTCCGCCTTCTGGCCGCCGGACGGGCCGCTGCGGCCGTCCACCCGCAGGAACCCGCCGGTCAGGCCGAAGGTGTCGACCAGCGGCACCAGCTTCTCGTGCTCGTACATCGACAGCAGCGACTGGCTGTTCCCCGCGTCCCGCCAGCCGTCCAGCAGCTCGCGCGCGCCCTCGGTCAGCCCGCAGGCCCGGCTGAGCTCCCGGTAGCGGTCGTGGAACGCGTCGTCGAGCCGCAGCCACTCCTCCGTGGAGGGCATCCGGCCGAGCAGGCGCTCGTAGAAGCGGGGGATCGGGATCTCGTACTGCTCGCGGTACTCCTGGAGGCTCATCGGCCCGACGCCGATGGTCGCGAACGCGGCGTTGCTCGCCCCGAGCACGGCCTCCATGTCGTGGAAGAGCGTGCCGTTCCAGTCCCAAACGATGTGAGTGCGCACGGGGTGAAACGGTAACCCGGACGGGCGACACGCCGACAGGGCGGAACTCACGCGAGCAGGGCGGGGATCTCCTGGGTCGCGTACCAGAGCAGGTCGTGGTCCTCGGCACCGTCCACGGTGAACTGGGCGTCCTGGTCGCCCGCGTCGGCCGCGGCCACCGCCGCCACCGCCGCGGCGACATCCGTGACCACCTCGTCGTCGGCCACGTCGGCGTGCACCGCGGCCGCCTTGGCCAGCCGCACCGGGCCGGCCAGCACCACCCGGCCGAGCGAGGCCTGGTCCTGGTACTCGTCACCCGGGAAGGGCCGCACCGACGCGTCGGCCACGTCCAGCGCCACCACGACCCGGCGGCACGGGGCCTGCGGGTCGGCGGCCAGCAGCCGCAGCGAGGACTGCGCGGCCCGGTTGAGCGCCGCGTACTCCAGCTCCTCCAGGTCGTCGCTGACGTACCACTCGCGCAGCGCGGGCGTCACGGCGTACGCGGCGGACTGCTCCAGGGCGCCGCCCTCGTGCGCCGCCGCCAGGCCGGTCAGGGTGGTGGGCACGTACACGCGCATCGGTGGCACTCTCCGGTTCGTCCAGCGGGGTTCGTCCAGCGGCACAGATTCTCCAGCGCCCCAAGAATAAGCGCCGCGGGGACGCCCGTGATCACCTCCGGTCCGGGGGCGGACGCTCACCGCTGTCGTGGAGCGCCTCCCGGCTGGTGCGCAGGGCACTCTCCAGGACGGCGCCGCGGCGGGCCGGGTCCATCATGTTCGGGCCCATCACCGCGAGGTCCGCCAGGGTCGGCGCGAGCAGCCGCACCCGGACGCCCTCGGCCCGCAGCAGCGCGGCCTCGCGCAGCAGCTGGCGGGTCACGGCGTGGCGGTAGCGGCTCACCAGCTGGGCGAGCACGCCGCGCGGGCGGTCCCGGGCGCGCCACTCGCGCAGGGCGGCCAGGGTGTCGCGGCCGGGCCCGCCCGGCCTCTCGCCCTGCTCCTCCTCCTCTTGCGCCCGCTCCTGCTCCTGCTCCTGCCGGGCGGCCCGCCCCGCCCCGCGGTCCAGCCGCAGGGCCATCGGGGCGAGCACGTACACCTCGTCCAGCCCCCGGCCGAGCATCAGGTCGGCGTTGGTAGCGGACCAGCAACCGCCGTCCACGTACGCCGAGCCGTCCAGCCGCACCGGCGCGAACCAGCCGGGGATCGCGCAGGAGGCCATCACGGCGTCGGGCATCGGGACGGCCGGGGCGCCCGGGTCGCCGAAGACCACCCGGCGGCCGCTGCGGTAGTCCACGGCCACCGCCCGCAGTGGCGATCCCCCGCCGCCGGGCTCCGGTGGCCCGTCCCCGTCGGGCGGCCCGTCGGGGACGAGCAGGCCGCGCACAAGCTCGCCGACCGGCGCCAGCGAGCCGCGGCCGTGCGGCGCGATCGCCGAGACCATGGTCAGCAGCGGGTACTCGCGCGGGTGCCGGACGGCGTCGCGCAGCAGGCCGGGCGAGCCGATCCCGGCCCGGGGGCGGGGCGGCAGCGCGCCGCCGACGGCGGAGTCGTAGTCGAAGGCCACCCCGGCCAGCGGGCCCTCGGTGATCGGCAGGCCGCGCTGGTGGTCGCGCAGCTGCTCGGGGCGGACGCCGCCGGCCAGCATCGCGGCGAGGACCGCGCCCGCCGAGGTACCGAGCAGGACGTCGGCCCCGTCGGACCGCCGTCCGGTGGCCTCCTCGACGGCGCACAGTGCGCCGACCGCCCAGGCCGCGCCGAGCATCCCGCCGCCGCCCAGCACCAGGCCGTACCGGGGAGCCCCCGCGGCGGGCGGGGCGGTGCCCGCGGCCGCCGGGGCCGGCGTCACCCGTGTCGTCATACCGGCCGCCCCTCGTCGTGGGAGCCCGGCCGTCCGCTCCCGGTCAGGCTCCGATGGTGCGCGCCGGGCCGGTACGGCGCAATGCGGCGGCCGGGCGCCGCCACCCGGTCCGCCCAACCGGAGCGTCCCCTTTAGGACCGTACGGCCCGTCCCCGCACGTCAACCGGGCGCCCGCGGACGGCCCGTCCGCCCCGTCGCCGCACTGGCCGCCTCACCCGGATAGGTGAATTCGAAAGCCCGCCCCCACCGGCCCGGAAACCCGTTGCCGCCGCACGCGGGCCGCCCCCAGCCTGATCCCGTCCGTACCCGCACCACCCAGTCCAGGAGCCGCCCCCGTGACCGTCCGCTGCACCGCCCAGCCCACCGCCCGCCTCGGCTCCGACCTCGACGCCCGGATCACCGCCCACCCGCACCGCCGACCGCGCGGCGCCACCGGCTGCGACCCGGCCGGCCGCCGACCGCGCCACCCGCGCTCCGCCTGCACCGGCGCGCCCGCGCCCGGGCCCGACCCCGGCGCGCTGGCCGCCCGCTTCGCCCACCGGCTGGTCGAGGTGCTCACCGGCGCCCGGCCCTCCGGCCAGCTGGTGCGGCACACCAGCCTGGCCGGCTACGGGCAGCTCGCCTCACTGGTCCGGGCCGGCGCCCTGCGCCGCGGCGGCCCCGCCGACCGCCCCCGGCTCGGGCCGGTGCACGACCGCTCGCCCTCACCGGACGCGGTCGAGGCCTGCGTGCGGGTCGACCTCGGCCGGCGGCACCACATGGTGGCCTTCCGGCTGGAGCAGCGCGGCCCGGCCGGGCAGTGGCAGTGCACCGCCGTGGAGGCCCGGTGAGCACCCCGTCGCACCCCTGGCGGTACGGAACGGCGCAGGGCGCCGTCCCGGTCCGGGAACGGCGCCCTGCGTGGCGTCCTGACTGGTGTCCGGCGGCCGGCTCAGCCCTTACGGCGGCGGCCCTTGGCCGACTTGGCGGCCTTGCGGCGCTCGGCGCGGGTCAGCCCGTCACCCTCGTCCTCCGGCGCGAGGTCCTCGAAGTCGCCCTCGATGACACCGCCGCCGACCTCGTCCGAGGGGGCCGTGTAGTGCAGCCGCTGCGGCTTCGGGGCCTCCAGGCCCTTGGCCTTGATCTCCGGGCGGGCGGCGTCCTTCTCCAGCTTGTCGAGCACCACCTGGGCGTCCTCGACCGGGACCTCCTCGACCTGCTGCTCGACCTGGACCTCCAGGTTGAACAGGTAGCCGACGGACTCCTCCTTGATGCCCTCCATCATCGCGGTGAACATGTCGAAGCCCTCGCGCTGGTACTCGACCAGCGGGTCGCGCTGCGCCATGGCCCGCAGGCCGATGCCCTCCTGGAGGTAGTCCATCTCGTAGAGGTGCTCGCGCCAGCGGCGGTCCAGCACCGACAGCACGACCCGGCGCTCCAGCTCGCGCATGATCTCCTCGCCCAGCTGGTCCTCGCGGGCGCCGTACTGCGCCTGGATGTCCTCCTGGATGGACTTGATCAGGAGCTCGGGGCTCAGCCCGGCCCGGCCGCCGGCCTCGTCCTCCAGCTCGTCCAGGTCCAGGGTGACCGGGTAGAGCTGCTTGAGCGCAGTCCAGAGCTTGTCCAGGTCCCAGTCGTCCTCGTAGCCCTCGCCGGTGGCCGCGCGGACGTACGCCTCGACGGTGTCGTCCATGAAGTGGCCGACCTGCTCCTGGAGGTCCTCGCCCTCCAGCACCCGGCGGCGCTCGCCGTAGATGACCTCGCGCTGGCGGTTGAGCACCTCGTCGTACTTGAGGACGTTCTTGCGGATCTCGAAGTTCTGCTGCTCGACCTGGGTCTGCGCGGAGGCGATGGCGCGGGTGACCATCTTGGACTCGATCGGCACGTCCTCGGGCACGTTCGCCATCGAGAGCACGCGCTCGACCATGCCGGCCTTGAACAGGCGCATCAGGTCGTCGCCCAGCGACAGGTAGAAGCGGGACTCGCCCGGGTCACCCTGACGGCCGGAGCGGCCGCGCAGCTGGTTGTCGATCCGGCGGGACTCGTGCCGCTCGGTGCCGAGGACGTAGAGGCCGCCGGCCTCCTTGACCTCGTCCTGCTCGGCCTTCACCGAGGCCTTGGCCTTCTCCAGCGCGGCCGGGAAGGCGGCCTCGTACTCGTCCGGGGTGTCCGTCGGGGTCAGCCCGCGCTGCGCCAGCTCGGCGGCGGCCAGGTGGTCGGAGTTGCCGCCCAGCATGATGTCGGTGCCGCGACCGGCCATGTTGGTGGCAACGGTGACGGCGCCCTTGCGGCCGGCCTGCGCGACGATCTGCGCCTCGCGCTCGTGGTGCTTGGCGTTCAGCACCTCGTGCGGGATGCCGCGCTTGCGCAGCTCCTGCGACAGGTACTCGGACTTCTCGACCGACACGGTGCCGACCAGCACCGGCTGGCCCTTCTCGTGCTTCTCGGCGATGTCCTCGACCACGGCGGCGAACTTGGCCGGCTCCGACTTGTAGATCAGGTCGGGCTGGTCGATGCGCAGCGGCGTCTTGTTGGTCGGGATCGGCACCACGCCGAGCTTGTAGATCTGGTGGAACTCGGCGGCCTCGGTGGTGCCGGTACCGGTCATGCCCGCGAGCTTGTCGTACAGGCGGAAGAAGTTCTGCAGGGTGATGGTGGCCAGGGTCTGGTTCTCGTTCTGGACCTCCACCCCCTCCTTGGCCTCGATCGCCTGGTGCATGCCCTCGTTGTAGCGGCGCCCGGCCAGGATGCGGCCGGTGTGCTCGTCGACGATCATGACCTCGCCGTTCATCACGACGTAGTCCTTGTCCCGCTTGTACAGCTCCTTCGCCTTGATGGCGTTGTTCAGGAAGCCGACCAGCGGGGTGTTCACCGACTCGTAGAGGTTGTCGATGCCCAGGTAGTCCTCGACCCGGGTGACGCCCTCCTCGAGGATGCCGACGGTGCGCTTCTTCTCGTCGACCTCGTAGTCGCGCTCGATCTTCAGACGCATCACCAGCTTGGCGAAGTCGGCGTACCACTTCGTCGCCTGGTCCGCCGGGCCGGAGATGATCAGCGGGGTGCGGGCCTCGTCGATCAGGATCGAGTCGACCTCGTCGACGACCGCGAAGTTGTGGCCGCGCTGGACGAGCTCGTCCTGCGACCAGGCCATGTTGTCGCGCAGGTAGTCGAAGCCGAACTCGTTGTTGGTGCCGTACGTGATGTCCATCCCGTACTGGCGCTTGCGCTCGACGGGCGTCATGCTGCCCAGGATCACGCCGACTTCGAGGCCCAGGAAGCGGTGCACCCGGCCCATCCACTCCGAGTCGCGCTCGGCGAGGTAGTCGTTGACGGTGATCAGGTGGACGCCCTTGCCGGTCAGCGCGTTCAGGTACGCGGGCAGGGTGCCGACGAGGGTCTTGCCCTCACCGGTGCGCATCTCGGCGACGTACCCGTAGTGCAGGGCGGCGCCGCCCATCAGCTGGACGTCGTAGTGGCGCTGGCCGAGCACGCGCTTGGCGGCCTCACGGACGGTGGCGAACGCCTCGGGGAGGATGTCGTCCAGGCTCTCGCCGTCCGCGAGCCGCTGCCTGTACTCGTCGGTCAGTGCGCGCAGCTCGGCGTCGGTGAGGTTGACGAAGTCCTCTTCGATGGAGTTGACCTGGGCGGCAATCCGCTGCAGCTTGCGAAGGATCTTGCCCTCGCCGGCGCGCAGGATCTTGTCGAAGACGGACACGTGAGCGGGCTCCTTGCCTGTATTGGCACTGGACGACTGCACGGCGGGTCCACCCCACCGCACGGGCCATCGTATGCGAGGAGTCCAACCCCCCGGGAGGTGCGTCAGCACGGTATTCCCGTGTCACCCGCGCGAGCACATGGCCAGATAGCACCGTCCACCGGGACAAATCGGTCGGCGGGTCGGAGAGTTGGCCCCCTGCGGGACCGGCCGGATATTCGGATGCCCGCTTTCCGGCACCGGCGAATAATCCGTTCATGGAAGAAACCAGTACCGAAGCTGTCACCCTCACCACCGAGCGGCTCGTCCTGCGGGCCCCGCGGGAATCGGACATCGACGCGGTCTTCGCCGCCTGCCAGGATCCCGAGATCCAGCGCTGGACGGTCGTCCCCTCGCCGTACCGGCGCGAGGACGCGGAGTTCTTCGTGCGCGATCTCGCGATCGACGGCTGGCGCACCGGAGCGAACCGGATCTGGTGTGTGTTCGAGCGCGAGTCCGGCGCTCTGGTCGGCTCCCAGGGCCTCGTCCTGCGCCCCCAGGACCCGGGCTGCGCCGAGATCGGCTGGTGGGCCGTGAAGGAGTTCCGCGGGCGCGGCTACACCACCGAGGCCGCCCGCGCCGTCTCCCGCTTCGGCCTGCGGGAGCTCGGCCTGCGCCGTCTGGAGTGGCAGGCCTACGTCGGCAACGAGGGCTCCCGTGCGGTCGCCGGGAAGGCCGGCTACCGCTTCGAGGGCACCCTGCGCTCGTACGCGGAGCAGCGCGGCGTCTTCCACGACGCCTGGATCGCCTCCCTGCTGTCCTCCGACCTGGACTGAGCCCGCGGCCCACGGCCCCCGCCCCTCGGCCCGATCCGGGCCCGCGCTGTCGGTGCCCCGGGCTACGCTCGCCGGCATGACCGCCGCCCCCCGCCCCGCCCCCGTCACCGTGCTCAGCGCGGACGACGCCCGCCGGATCGCGCTGCGCGCCCAGGGCCTGCTGGGCGCGCCCGACCGCCGCGGCGGGGTGCGCGGAGTGCTGCGGCACCTGGGCGCCGTCCAGCTGGACACCATCTCGGTGCTGGCCCGCTCGCACGAGCTGGTGCCGTACGCCCGGCTCGGCGCGGTCGGCCGCCCGGCCGTCGAGGCGGCGTACTGGGGCGGCGGCACGACCTTCGAGTACTGGTCGCACGCGGCCTGCATCCTGCCGGTCGAGGAGTGGCCGCTGTTCGCCTTCCGGCGCCGCCGCTACCGCGACCGCGGCCACCTCTGGGGCGGCCGGGTCGAGCCCGGGACGTACCGCGCCGTGCTCGACAAGCTGCGGGCCGAGGGGCCGTTGACCTCCACCGAGCTGGGCGGCGCCAAGAAGACGGCCGAGTGGTGGGACTGGTCCGACACCAAGATCGCGGTCGAGCGGGCGCTGGCCTTCGGCGAGGTGGTCTGCACCGAGCGCCGGAGCTGGAAGCGGGTCTACGCACTGGCCGAACAGGCCGTCCCGGACGCCCTGTTCGGGCAGGACCGGTCGGACGAGGAGTGTGTGCGCACCCTGGCCGCCCAGGCCGGCGCGGCCCTCGGCGTGGCCACCCGGGCCGATCTGCTGGACTACCACCGACTGCGCGCCGAGCAGTTGGACCCGGTGCTCGCCGACTGCGGGCTCGTCCCGGTCGAGGTGGCCGGCTGGGGCCCGGACGGCGCCCCGGCCCCGGCCTGGGCCGACCCGGCCGCCCTCGCCACCGCCCCGCGCGGGCGCCACCGCACCACGCTGCTCTCGCCGTTCGACTCGCTGGTCTGGGACCGCCCCCGCACCGAGCGGATCTTCGGCATGACGCACCGGCTGGAGGCCTACACGCCCAAGCACAAGCGGGTGCACGGCTACTTCGCGATGCCGCTGCTGACCGGCGGCCGGTTGGTCGGCCGGGTCGACCCTGCCCGCGAGGGCCGCACCCTGGTCGCCCGGCAGGTCTCGCTGGACGGCCGCGGGAGCGGCGCCCGGCACCTCGATGCGCTCGCGACGGCACTGCGCGAGGCGGCCTCCTGGGTCGGCTGCGACGAGGTGCGGGTCGGGGCGCTGCACGACGAGCGGCTGCGCCCCGCCCTGGAGAAACTGCTGGCGGACCGCTAGGACCGCCGGCAGCACCCCCAAGTCCCGCCCGGCTCACCCTATTTCGAGGATCTTCTCCCGCATCGCGTACACCACGGCCTCCATCCGGGAGTGCAGCTGGAGCTTCTCCAGGATGTTGCGGACGTGGTTCTTCACGGTGTTCTCGCTGATGAACAGCTCCTTGGCGATCTCCCGGTTGTTCATGCCGGTGGCCACCAGCTTGAGCACCTCCAGCTCCCGGTCGGTGAGCCGGGGCGCGGGCACCAGGTCCCGGTCGTCGGAGCGGCGCTGGATCATCGACTTGAACTCGGTGAGCAGCTTGGAGGCCATCGAGGGGCTGATCTGCGACTGCCCGTCGGCGACCGCGCGGATCGCGGTGGCGACCTCGTCGGTGGAGATCTCCTTGAGCAGGTAGCCGGTGGCCCCGGCCTTGATCGCCTCGTAGAGGTCGGCCTCCTCGTCGCTTATCGTCAACATGATGATCTTGGTGCTGGGCGCCACGTCCTTGATCGCCGTACAGGCCTCGATCCCGCTGCGGCGCGGCATCCGGACGTCCATGAGGATGATGTCGGGCAGCAGGTCGGCGGCCTTCAGCACGGCCTCCGCGCCGTCCCCCGCCTCGCCGACGACCTTGATGTCCGGCTCCTCCGCGAGGACGATCTCCAGCCCCCGGCGGAACAGCGCGTGGTCGTCCACCACCAACACACGGATCGGCTCACCCCGGTGCGGCTCGTACGCGGGCTCGTCCTCCGCCCCCGACGGCAGCCCTGGCCCGACCCCGGGCCCCAGCCCGAAGTGATCCCCCATCCGCTCCTCCCCCTTCGCGGGTCGTCGTGCGCCAATCATTCCACGCTCCGACACCGCCACGGTCACCCTCCGATGCCGATTCCCCCGCATCGGGTGACCCCTGCGCCCGGGACGCGGCCCCGTTCGCGACGCCCCTCCCCGGACGCCGAACCGCCGCGCCCCCGAACGCCGGTGACCCCGGCGGCCACGGCCGCCGGGGTCACCCCTCCATCGCTCCTCGGACGGTCAGTCCTCCTCGTCGGACCCGCCGATCGCCCCGCCCGCCCCGCCGCCCGGCCCGGCCGCGAGGTCGGTCTGCAGGTGGATGACGCCGTAGTGGTAACCGTGCCGGCGGTAGACCACGCTCGGCAGGCCGCTGTCCTTCTCCACGAAGAGGTAGAAGTCGTGGCCGACCAGCTCCATCTCGTAGAGCGCCTGGTCCAGCGCCATGGGGGCGGCCGGGTGCGTCTTCTCCCGGACCACCAGCGGGCCTTCGCCCTCCACTTCCAGGGATCCCATCATGGTCTTGCGGACGGCGCCGTTCGTCGCGCCCTCCGGCGCCGTCGTGTCCGGCAGCGCGGCCAGGGCCGCGGTCGCCGCGGCGACGCTGATCGGGGTGCGGCCGTTCGCGCCGCCCTTGTGCACCCGACGCCGGTCCGCGGACTTGCGCAGCTGCGCGTCGAGCTTCGCCGAGGCCAGGTCGAGCGCCGCGTACGGGTCAGCGGCGGCGGCTTCGGCCCGGATGACGGGGCCGCGGCTGCGGAGAGTGATCTCCACCCGATCGGAGCGGTCGGCCTGCCGCGGATTGTGCTCCTTGGACACCTCGACGTCGAGGCTGATGGCCTTGGCGTCGAACTTCTGGACCTTCTCCAGCTTCTCGGCCACGTGCTCGCGGAACCTCTTGGGCACCTCGGTCTTGCGGCCCTTGACGACGATGTCCACGCAGAACTCCGATCCCTCGTGCTGACGCCGATCCGGGTGCTACCGGACCGGACTGAGACCCAGCTGGACCAGCCCATCCACTGCCGGCCCCCCGCCCCCCGCCGCCAGCGGCGGGAAACGACTGGCCCTCACCTCACTTCCTCCCCACCAGGGACGGTTGAAACCCCCTGGGCCTTATCGAACACCTCACACGGGTTTTTCGCCTCCTCAGCCGATAAGGAGGGTATGACCCGATAATGCGGTCGGGCGGTCAAGCTGGTGCACCCTGTCTACCCTCTGGCGGATGAAGTATGGGTAAATACCTCGACAACGCCCCCCATACGGCGCATTGTGTGCTGACTCTCCGTGTCTGCCGCCGCCAGGAGCAGCCGTGCCGCCGTCCCCCACCCCCACCCGTCCGCCGTCCGCCCAAGGGCCGTTCGGCCACGCGCTGGCCGGGCTGCTGGACGTCCTGCTGCCCGCGGACTGCGCCGGCTGCGGCAGCGAACGCACCCAGCTCTGCCCGGCCTGCCGGCGCGCGCTGGCCACCGCCCGGCCCGCCCCCACCCTGCTGCCCTGGACGCACGCGGCCGCGCCGTACACCGACCCGGTCCGCCAGTTGCTGCTCGCCCACAAGGAGCGCGGCGCGCTACGGCTGGCCGGGCCGCTGGGCGAGGCCCTCGGCCGGGCGGTGCGCTCCGCCCTGGGCACTCGGGCCGGGGCGGCTCCGCTGCTGCTGGTCCCGATGCCCTCCGCGCGCTCGGCCGTCCGCGCCCGCGGACACGATCCGACGCTGCGGCTGGCCGGGGCGGCCGCCCGCTCGCTGCGCCGGTCCGGCCTGGACGTCCGGGCCGCCCCGCTGCTGCGGCACGCCCGGCCGGTGGCCGACCAGACCGGGCTGAACGCGGCCGAACGGCGCCGTAACCTGCACGGCGCGCTCACCGTGCTGCCGCGCGCCCGGACCGGGCCGACGGGCCTGGCCGGCCGTCACCCGGTGCTGGTGGACGACCTGGTGACCACCGGTGCCAGCCTCGCCGAGGCCGCCCGGGCACTGGCCGACGCCGGGCTGCCGGCCCGGGCCGGCGCCACGGTCGCGGCCACCGTGCACCCGGCGGGCTGACCACCGCCGCGGCCGAGGCCTGCCCGGGCGAGCCGACGGCCCCTCCCGGACGCGCCGTCAGCAGGGCGGCGCGCCATCAGCCCGCGCGCGCCGTCAGCCCGCGTAGAGGAAGGACCGGGGCTTGTCGATCAGCGAGGCTTCCCGCCACTGGTGGTTGACCAGGCGGAAGGCCTTGAGCTCGCTCGGCTTCCCGTCCGTCTGCTTGACCTCGCCCATCGCGAGCACCGGCGGCGTCTGGGTCAGGCTGTCCGCCCGGGACTCCGAGGCCGCGACGGTCTGCATGGTCTCGGCGCTCTGCAGCTGGGTGTCCGTGCTCTGCGAGCCGTCGGTGCTGATGTAGTACAGCTGCTGGGTCCGGTCGGCCTCCTTGCCGAGCACCACCAGCTGGTCGGCCTCCGCCCAGGACACCGAGGCGACGTCGGTGAGCGTCGGGGCGGCCTGGCGCAGCCCGGTGATCTTCACGGTGGGCGCCTGCGGGGTGCCGCCGTGCACCACGAGTCCGAACCGCAGCGAGCGGCTGGTCACCCCGGGGGTCTTGAGCACCAGGGCGACCCGGACACCGTCCGAGGCGATCTTCATCCCCTGCACGGTCTGCCCGGTCAGCAGCCCCTCGACCGGCACGGTGTACGACTTGGCACCGCGCACCATCACCACCCGGGGACCCTGCTTGTTGCGGTCCACCACCCAGAGGTCGCCGCGGCCGTCCCAGCTGGGCGAGGCGAAGCCGTCCTCCTTGTCGCCGCCCTTGGCCGGCGAGGTGAGCACCGGCTCGCCCATGGCCACCGTGCTGTCCGACAGCGGCAGCGAGTAGACCTGGTGGCCGTCCTCGCTGATCGCCGCGGCCTGGGTGCCGCTGCGGCTGACCGCGAAGGCGCCGAGTGGCGGCTTGGTGTTCGACTGCGGCTTGCCGAGGATGCCGCGGACCGGGTCTCCGGGGCGTCCCTCGTCGGTCGCCACCAGGGCGCCGTCGGCACGCTGGTAGTACTGCGTCGCGGACGACGGCCCGACCAGGGCACCGGGGCCGACGAGCGGCTCCTCGCCGCGGCGGACGGTGCAGGACCCGCGCTGCCCCTTCAGCTCCAGCTTGTCGAGGCCCTTGCCCTGGTCGGCGAGGGTGTAGAAGAGCTGGTTCGCCATCCGCCGGCAGGCCGTCGTCTCGCCGAGGTCGGTGGAGCCGAGCTGCACGTGGGCGGTCTTGCTGTCGTCGATGGTCACCCGCTCGACCCGGACACCGCTCGGGAACGCCGTCCGGACCGACGCCTGCGAGAGCCATGTCGAGGGCCCGTCGGCCACCGCCTGGGCCGCCGAGGTCAGCGGGTCCGTCCGGCGCCGCAGGTAGATCGGGTCGGCGACCAGCACCTCCTGGCCGGCGTTCCCGGAGGCCGCCGCCGACGAATCGGGCATGGTGTAGAAGAACCGCTCGACCTGCCGGAAGCTGTTCCGGAAGTTGGTCTCGTTCATGATCACGCCGGGCGGCAACTTGTCGATCCGCCACTCGCCGTCCTTCCGGACGAAGGTGAAGGGCGACGAGACGTTGTTCTGCCCGGTGACCAGGTCGAACGAGTGCTTCTCGTCGACGCTGGCGACCAGTTGTCCGGTCACCGACACCGAGACCGTGTCCGCGTCGGTGACGTCCGGGACGTCCGGGATGGTCGTGGACGAGAGCACCCGGAGCTCCGCCTCCGGCTTCCACTCCGCGGCGGCGCTCTCGGTGAGGTACTTGCGCGCGGTGTCGTACCCCTCGTCGGCGGTCACCGCGTCCAGGAACCCGGTCAGCAGCTCGCGCGGCTTGGCGCCCTTCCCGGGCGCCACCGGGTAGACCCGGGCCTGGAGGTTCTTGTCCGCCGAGCCCTGGGACAGCTCCACCTTGGTGATGCCGCCGGAATCCGGCATCGCCGCGCAGCCGCTCGCCACCAGGGCGCCGAGCAGCCCGCCGACCGCAGCGAGGAGCCGCGGCTCAGTCCTGTTGCTCGTCCTTCGCACGCTGCGACCCCTCCGCGTCCGTCGTCCCGCCCGTCACGTCCGGCTCCGCCGTCCGCTGCGCCACCGACGGCCGTCCGGCCGTCGGGTCCACCATGACCTGGGCGCCGGTGGCCCCGTACCCGGCGGCCGTCCGCACGTCCGAGGGGTCCGCGCGCGGTCCCTCGGGCATCCGGCGCCGGCCCAGCCCGGGGCCGATGTTCAGCACCCCGCCGAGCCCGCTGCCGAGGCTGCTGCCCGCGCTCTCCGGCGTCTCCGCCTGCTCGTCGACGACGGCCGACGCCGTGGCACCGGACGGGCTGATCGCCCGCCGGTACGGCGTGCCCTGCGCGCCCAGCCCCCGGTTGTTGCGGGAGTCCTCCGGCTCCAGCCGGAACGGCGCCCGGGTGATCTCGCCGCCGCGGGTGCGCGGCAGGGTGAGCCGGAAGTGCGAGCCGCCACCGGGCTCGCCCCAGGCCTGGAGCCAGCCGCCGTGCAGGTGGGCGTCCTCGACGGCGATCGACAGGCCGAGGCCGGTGCCGCCGGTGGTCCGCACCCGGGACGGGTCGGCCCGCCAGAAGCGGTGGAACACCCGGGACGCCTCGCCCGGCTTGAGGCCGATGCCGTAGTCGCGCACGCCGACCGCGACCGCGCCGTCCGCCGAGCCCAGCCGGACCACCACGTCGCGGCCCTCGCCGTGCTCCAGCGCGTTGACCACCAGGTTGCGCAGGATCCGCTCGATCCGGCGGGAGTCCACCTCGGCCAGCACCGGCTCGCCGTCGCCGCGGATCACCACGGCGCTGCCCTTGGCCTGCGCCAGCGGGTCGGCGGCCTCGACCACCCGGGCGACGATCTCGCGCAGGTCGACCGGCTCGGCGTCCAGGATCGCGGCGCCCGCGTCGAAGCGGCTGATCTCCAGCAGGTCGGCGAGCAGCGACTCGAAGCGGTCCAGCTGGCCCTGCAGCAGCTCCGCCGAGCGGGCCGCCATCGGGTCCAGGTCCTCGCGGCTGTCGTAGATGAGGTCCGCGGCCATCCGGACCGTGGTCAGCGGGGTGCGCAGCTCGTGCGAGACGTCCGAGACGAACCGCCGCTGCACCCGGGACAGCTCCTCCAGCTGGCGGATCTGCGCCTGGAGGGCGTTGGCCATCCGGTTGAAGGACTCCCCGAGGCGGGCGATGTCGTCCGTCCCGGTGACCTTCATCCGCTCTTCCAGGTGCCCGTCGGCGAGCCGCTCAGAGATCCCGGCGGCCATCCGGACCGGGGTGACCACCTGGCGCACCACGACCCAGGCGATGCCGCCCATCAGGATCACCACGAACACCCCGGCGGTGGCCAGGGTGCCGGTGACCAGGTTGAGGGTGTCGGTCTCCTGGCCGAAGGAGAACACGTAGAACATCTGGTACGGCGTCCCGGCCGGGCCGTCGAACTGCATGCCGAGGGCCAGCCCGGGCTCGGACTTGACGTCGCTCCCGGGTGATCGGTAGATCCGGGTCGGCTGGTCGAACATCTGGTTGGGCTCGGCGAGCAGCTTGGCCCGCAGGGAGTCCGGGATGCTGCTGGGCTGGATGTCGCCCGAGTAGCGCGGCGCGAAGCCCGCGGTGTCGGGGACGACGGCACCGGTGCCGGGGGCCATCGCGATCACCGAGTAGACCGTCTGCCCGCTCCCGGCCAGGTCGTTGACCTGCCGCAGCAGCCAGGTGCCGACCTCGCCGACCGTCGGGTCGGCGGTGCCCCGCAGCTTCTGGTCGTTGGCCTCGTCGATCTTCTTCTGCTCGACCTGGAAGCCGATCCGGGCCTGCGCGCGGGCGGCGTCCGTCTTGGTGCCGAGCAGGCCGTTGCGCACCTGCGCCACCACGACCACGCCCAGCACCACGACGACCGCGATGGACGCCAGCAGGGACACCGCGACCACGCGCAGCTGGATCGACCGGCGGTACAGCGCGGCCACCCGGTGCGTGGGGCGGCGCAGCTGACGCTTCACCAGTGCGGCCACCGCGGAAGGGCCCCGTCGGCGGCGGGTGGTCGAACTCAGAACGTCGCCGCGCACGGCCCCGGCCCCGTCGGTCGCGGAACCCGACGGGGTGTCGTCTGCCCGGTCCGTCACGTCAGCTGGGTCCGGCCTTGTAGCCGACGCCACGGACGGTCACCACGATCTCGGGGCGCTCCGGGTCCTTCTCGATCTTGGACCGCAGTCGCTGCACATGGACGTTGACCAGGCGGGTGTCCGCCGCGTGGCGGTAGCCCCAGACCTGCTCCAGCAGCACCTCGCGGGTGAACACCTGCCAGGGCTTGCGGGCCAGCGCGACCAGCAGGTCGAACTCCAGCGGGGTCAGCGGGATGCCCCGGCCGTCCCGCTTCACCGAGTGGCCGGCCACGTCGATCACCAGGTCGCCGATGGTCAGCTGCTCGGGCGTGGGCTCCTCGGCGCGGCGCAGCCGGGCGCGCACCCGGGCCACCAGCTCCTTGGGCTTGAACGGCTTGGTGACGTAGTCGTCAGCGCCCGACTCCAGGCCCACCACGACGTCGACCGTGTCGGTCTTCGCGGTCAGCATCACGATCGGGATGCCGGACTCCGCCCGGATCTGTCGGCACACGTCGATGCCGTCCCGGCCTGGCAGCATCAGGTCGAGCAGGACGAGGTCGGGCTTGGTCTCCCGGAACGCTGCTAGCGCCCTGTCCCCATCCGCGACGAAAAACGGCTCAAAACCCTCACCACGCAGCACGATGCCGAGCATCTCGGCCAGTGCGGAGTCGTCATCAACGACGAGGACGCGTCCCTTCATGCGTCCATCTTCTCATTACCGGATTGTGACCTGCCGCACAGCAGTGCCAATGCTCCAGAACGGCCAACTCCCCCACCGGTGCATTCCGGCCATACCGGGCGAATGTGCCCGCCGGGACGGCCCGCGGCCCCTCGCCGACCCCGCCTCGGCCCCCCACCCGGCACGGCACGGAGGACCGTTGCCGATCAGCAACCGGATCGCCATGGGGCCGAATTCCGGCCCCATGGCACGATGGGCGCTGCGCGCGGGCGGAAGATCCGTTCGCAGTCGCGCCCGTGACGCCCTCCGAGGAGCAGTGATGACCGACACCCCGGGCTGGGCCTCGCCCAGCTCGTCCGAGCCGCCCCGCGACGACGCCCGGCCCCCGGCCGACGCGCCCGCCGCCGTGCCCGGGCCGTCGGCACCACCGCAGGCCACCCCCGGCTGGACCGGCCCGACCGGCGCCCCCGGACCGCAGTGGGGGCAGCAGTGGGGGCAGCAGCCTCCCGGCGGCCACCGCCCGTACGGCTGGGGCGCCCCGGCCGGCCCCAAGCCCGGCGTCATCCCGCTGCGCCCGCTGAGCTTCGGCGAGCTGCTGGACGGTGCCGTCACCACCGTGCGCCGGCACTGGCGCACCGCGCTCGCGCTCTCGCTCGGCCTCGCCGTGGTCGCCCAGGCCGGCAACGTCCTGGTCAACCTGCTGGTCAAGGGCAAGACCGGCGAGGCCACCCAGAGCCTGCGACTGCTGGCAGGCCTGCCGCTGGAACTGCTGCTCAACGTGATCGCCACCGCGCTGCTCACCATCGTGGTCAGCCGCGCCGTCCTCGGCCGGTCGGTGACCGCCGGGGAGGCCTGGCGCGACGCCCGTCCCCGGCTGCTGCAGCTGCTCGGGCTGACCCTGCTGACCGCGCTGATCGGCCCCGGCGTGACGCTGCTCGGCTTCACCCCGCTGCTCGGCTACCTCGCCGCCGGCCAGGACACCCCCGCGATCGTCGGCCTGCTCACCCTGGTCGGCCTGCTGACCGTGCCGGTCGCCGTCTGGCTCTACATGCGCTTCAGCCTCGCCGCCCCCGCCCTGATGCTGGAGAAGCAGGGCGTGCTGACGGCGATGTCACGCTCGTGGCGCCTGGTCCGCGGCGCCTGGTGGCGGGTCCTCGGCATCAACCTGCTGGGCCACGTGCTGGCGCTCGTCGTCGCGATGGTCGTCGTGGTCCCGTTCCAGTTCCTCGGCCTGGCGCTGGGCTTCGAGAGCCTCAACGACCAGGGCCTGCCCGACAGCGCCGACCGCGGCATCGCCATGGTGCTGCTGCTCGCGGTCGCCGGGATCATCGCCGGCACCTTCACCACCCCGTTCATCGCCGCCGTCGGCGTGCTGGTCTACATCGACCAGCGGATCCGCCGCGAGGCCCTGGACATCGAGCTCGCCCGCGCGGCCGGCCTGCCCGAGCACGACGGCACCGGCCGGGGCGGACCGGGCGACCCGAGCCTGGCGAGGCGCTGAGCCGGATGCCTGACTGGGGGGAAGGGCTCCTCGCCGCGGGCGGCGCACCGGTCACCGTGCCACGGGACCCGGCGCGCGAGGCCGCCCGCGACGAGCTGCTCGACGCGGAGTACCACAAGCACGACCCGTCCGTCCTGAAACGGATCACGGACTGGGTCTACGACCACATCGCCAGGGCGCTCGACAGCATCTCCGGCGGCGGCGCCACCGGCACCACCGGACTGATCCTCTTCCTGATCGTCGCGGTGCTGATCGGCGCCGCGCTCTGGTGGCGCCTCGGCGCGCCCCGCCGCGCCGCCCGCACCGTCCAGGACGTGTACGGCGCCGACGGCCCGCGCAGCGCCGACCAGTACCGGGCCGACGCCGCCGCACACGCCGCCGCCGGACGCTGGACCCAGGCCGTCCGCGAGCAGATGCGCGCCCTGGTGCGCGGCCTGGAGGAGCGCACCCTGCTCGACACCCGCCCCGGCCGCACCGCCGACGAGGCCGCCGTCGAGGCCGGCCGGGCACTGCCCGAGCACGCCGCCGCGCTGGCCGCGGCCGCCCGGACCTTCGACGACATCGCGTACGGCGAGCGCACCGCCGACCAGGACGCGTACCGGCTGCTGCACGAACTCGACCGGACGCTGGAGCGCACCCGCCCGGTCCTCACCCCCGACGCCGCTGGCGCTCCCGCGTCGACCCCGGCCCCGGCCTCGACCCCGGGAGGAGCGGCATGACCGGCACCGTCCCCGCCCCCGAAGCCACGGTCCCCGGAACACCCGCCGGCGCCCCGACCAGCCTCTCCCCCACCGCGCGCGGCCTGTGGCGCCGCTCCCGCTGGTACCTGGCCGTCCTCGCCGCCCTGCTGATCGGCGCCGCCGCCGTGTCCAGCCTCGGCGAGGACCGCCGCTACCCGCCGCTGGACCCGCGCTCGTACGACCGCGACGGCACCCACGCCGCCCTCGCCCTGCTCGAACGCCAGGGCCTCAAGGCCGAGTTCACCACCGACCCGACCACCGCCCCGGCCGGCCAGGACACCCTCGTCCTGCCCGAGCCCGACCTGCTCAGCCCCGCCCAGCTGCGCGCCGTCGCCGCCGCCCGGCACCGGCGGCTGGTGCTGGTCGCCCCCGGCCCGGCCGCGCTCACCACGCTCGCCCCCGGCATCCGGCTGTCCGACGACGCGGGCGGACCGCCGTACGCCGCCGTCCGCTCCACCCCCGCGGAGTGCTCGCTCACCGAGGCCGTCCGGGCCGGCAGCGCCCAGCAGGGCGGCATGCTCTACACCAGCGGCAGCCGCGGCGAAGGCTGCTACCCGCGCGGCCACGGCTACCCGCTGGTCAGCCTCCCGGCCGCCGACGGCGACCGCGACGTCATCGTGCTCGGCAGCGGCAGCTTCCTGCACAACAGCGAACTGGCCAAGGACGGCGACGCCTCCCTCGCGCTCGGCCTGCTCGGCTCGCAGCCCCGCCTCACCTGGCACCTGCCCGACTACTCCGCCCCCGTCCCCGACGGCGCCCGCACCAGGACCTTCGAGGACTACCTGCCGAGCGGCTGGGGCTGGGCCACCCGCCAGCTCGCCGTCGCCGCCGTGCTCGCCGCCCTCTGGCGCGGCCGCCGGCTCGGCCCGGTGGTCAGTGAGAACCTGCCCGTGGTGGTCCGCGCCGCCGAGACCACCGAGGGCCGCGCCCGCCTGTACCGCCGGGCCAAGGCCCGCGGCCGCGCCGCCGAGGCTCTGCGCTGCGCCACCGCCCACCGCCTCGCCCCCGCCCTGGGCGTCCCGCTCCGGGCCGGCGCACCCGACCCCGACGCGCTCTGCGTCGCCGTGGCCGACCGGCTGCCCGACCGGCCCGCCGGGGACGTCCGGGCCCTGCTGTACGGCCCGCCCCCGACCGACGACGCCGCGCTGCTGCGGCTCGCCGACGACCTCGACGCCCTCGAAAGGCAGGTACGGAACCCGTGACCGACCAGGCAACCGCCCAGCTGCGCTCCGTCCCCGGCACGGCACCCGCCACCCCCGCCACCGACCCGCGCGCCGCGCTGACCGCCCTGCGCGCCGAGATCGGCAAGGCCGTGGTCGGCCAGGACGCCGCCGTCACCGGCCTGGTCGTCGCCCTGCTCTGCGGCGGCCACGTGCTGCTGGAGGGCGTCCCCGGCGTCGCCAAGACGCTGCTGGTGCGCACCCTGTCCACCGCGCTCAGCCTGGAGACCAAGCGCATCCAGTTCACCCCCGACCTGATGCCCGGCGACGTCACCGGCTCGCTCGTCTACGACGCCCGCACCGCCGAGTTCTCCTTCCAGCCCGGCCCGGTCTTCACCAACCTGCTGCTCGCGGACGAGATCAACCGCACCCCGCCGAAGACCCAGGCCGCCCTGCTGGAGGCCATGGAGGAACACCAGGTCACCGTGGACGGCGTACCGCGCGCGCTGCCCGTCCCGTTCCTGGTCGCCGCGACCCAGAACCCGGTCGAGTACGAGGGCACCTACCCGCTGCCCGAGGCCCAGCTGGACCGCTTCCTGCTCAAGCTGATCCTGCCGCTGCCCGACCGCGACCAGGAGTTCCAGGTGCTCTCCCGGCACGCCGCCGGCTTCGACCCGCGCGACCTCGGCGCGGCCGGCGTCCGCCCGGTCGCCGGGCCCGAACACCTCGCCGCGGCCCGCGAGCAGATCGCCCGGCTGACCGTCTCCCCCGAGATCCTCGCCTACATCGTCGACCTCTGCCGGGCCACCCGGCAGTCCCCGTCGCTGTCCATCGGCGTCTCCCCGCGCGGCGCCACCGCCCTGCTCGCCGCCTCCCGCGCCTGGGCCTGGCTGGCCGGCCGCGACTACGTCACCCCGGACGACGTCAAGGCGCTCGCCCTGCCCACCCTGCGGCACCGGGTCGCGCTGCGCGCCGAGGCCGAGATGGAGGGCGTCACCGCCGACTCCGTCATCCAGGCCGTCCTCGCCCAGACCCCCGCGCCGCGCTGACCCCGGCGTACCCCGCCGCACCGCACCACCGCCCCCGTTCCGGCCCTCCGGCCGACGGACTTTCGACTCACCGGTCCCAGACCCACGGGCTTCCGAAGGAGCGCACCGCATGGCCCTCACCGGGCGAACCGCCCTGCTCGCCGCACTCGGCGCGCTCGTCGTGGGCCTGCTGCTGCCGTCCTGGACCGGGATCGGCCTGGTCACCGGGGCGGTGCTGATCGCCGTCGTGGTCGACCTGGTGCTCGCCGCCCCCGTCCGCGGCCTGCGGTTCGGGCGGGGCGGCGACACCACCGTCCGGCTCGGCGAGCCCGCCACCGTCGAACTGACCGTCACCAACCCCTCCGGGCGGCTGCTCCGGGGCCTGGTGCGCGACGCCTGGGCCCCGTCGGCCTGGCGCCCCGGCACCGCCGAGACCGCCTCCCGGCACACCCTGGCCCTCCCCGGCGGCGAACGGCGCCGGATCACCACCGTGCTCGCCCCCACCCGCCGCGGCGACCACCACGCCCACCGGGTGACGGTCCGCTCGCTCGGCCCGCTCGGCCTGGCCGGCCGCCAGGGCTCGCACCTCGTCCCCTGGACGGTCCGCGCCCTGCCCCCGTTCGCCAGCCGCAAGCACCTGCCCTCCCGGCTCGCCCGGCTGCGCGAACTCGACGGCCGCACCTCGGTGCTGACCCGCGGCCAGGGCACCGAGTTCGACTCCCTGCGCGAGTACCTGCCCGGCGACGACGTCCGCTCCATCGACTGGCGGGCCAGCGCCCGCCGCAACACTGTCGCCGTCCGCACCTGGCGCCCCGAACGCGACCGGCACATCCTCGTCGTCCTCGACACCGGCCGCACCTCCGCCGGCCGGGTCGGCGACGCACCCCGCCTGGACGCCGCCCTCGACGCCGCCCTGCTGCTCACCGCCCTCGCCACCCGGGCCGGCGACCGGGTCGACCTGCTCGCCCACGACTCCCGCAAGCGCGTCGCGGTCGCCGGCAGCTCGGCCCACGAGGTGCTGCCCGCGTTCACCAACGCGATGGCCGGCCTGGAACCCGCGCTCCACGAGACCGACATGCGCTCACTGGTCGCCACCGCACTCAAGATGGCGCCGCACCGTTCGCTCATCGTGCTGCTCACCGGCCTCGACGCGGCCCCCGTCGAGGACGGCCTGCGCCCGCTGCTGCCGATGCTCACCAAGCGCCACGAGGTCGTCCTCGCCTCCGTCGCCGACCCCCAGCTGGACGTCCTCACCGCCGGGCGGGGCACCCTGGAGGCGGTGTACGGCGCGGCGGCCGCCGAGCAGACCCGCGCCGACCGCCGGGCCACCGCCGAGCGCCTCACCCGCCACGGCGTCACCGTGCTGGACGCCCCGCCGGCCCGGATCGCCCCAGCCCTGGCCGACACCTACCTCGCGCTGAAGGCCGCCGGCCGGCTCTGAGGGCCGCCGGTCAGCCTGAGGGCCCCGACAAACCCATCAGTCCGTCCGACGTTCCTTCAGGCCCGTGTTCAGCCGGGCGGCCTGACGGGTCAGATGGTCACGCTCGGCGAGCGTGGGGGCCTTGTGCGCCGCCACCGCGTACAACCGGGCCGCCATCGCCAGGTCCCCGTCGCACTCGTGGAGGTACGCCGCCACCGCCGCGTACCTCGGCAGCGCCTCGTCCAGCTCCGCGAGCTCCCTCAGCCCGGCACGCGGCCCGTCCGCCTCACCGACCGCCACCACACGGTTGAGCCGCACCACCGGACTCCCGGTCAGCCGGACGAGCTCGTCGTACCACTCGACGATCTGCACCCAGTCCGTCTCCTCGGCGGTCGGTGCGTCGGCGTGCAGCGCCGCGATGGCCGCCTGGGCCTGGAACTCGCCCAGCCGGTCCCGGGCCAGCGCCGCCTGGAGGATCCCGATGCCCTCGGTGATCAGCCCGGTGTCCCACCGGCCGCGATCCTGCGCGGCCAGCGGCACCAGCGCACCGTCCGACGCCGTCCGGCCGGCCCGTCGGGCGTGGTGCAGCAGCATCAGGGCCAGCAGTCCGGCCACCTCGGGGTGGTCGATCACCGCCGCGAGCTGCCGGGTGAGCCGGATGGCCTCGGCCGCGAGGTCGACGTCCCCGGAGTAGCCCTCGTTGAAGACCAGATAGAGGACCCGGAGCACGGTGGCGACGTCTCCCGGCTGATCGAACCGGACCCCGGAGACGGTGCGCTTCGCGCGGCTGATCCGCTGCGCCATGGTCGCCTCGGGCACCAGGTAGGCCCGGGCGATCTGGCGGGTGGTCAGCCCTCCCACGGCCCGCAGGGTCAGCGCCACCGCCGAGGAGGGCGTCAACGACTGGTGGGCGCACAGGAAGTAGAGCTGCAGCGTGTCGTCCACGGCGGCCGTGGGCCCGGGCTCCGGCTCCCGGTCCACCAGGTCCTCCCGGCGCCGGCGGGCGGCGTCCGACCGGGTCGCGTCCAGGAACTTGCGCCAGGCCACGGTGACCAGCCAGCCCTTGGAATCGCGCGGCTGCTCGGCGGGCCAGAGCCGCACCGCCTCGACCAGCGCCTCCTGCACGGCGTCCTCGGCCGCCGCGAAGTCTGCTCCGCGGCGGACGAGGACGCCGATGACGCTCGGGGTGAGGCTCCTCAGCAGGGCCTCGTCCATCGGAGCGGTCACTCCGTGATGGTCGGCGGCATGGCCAGGAACGGCCGCAGTTCCAGCCACTCGTGGATCGGCTTGCCGCCGGCCCCGGGGGCGGCCGACAGCTCCCCGGCCAGCTCGACGGCGCGCTCGTAGCTGTCCACGTCGATCACCATCCAGCCGGCGATGAGGTCCTTGGTCTCGGCGAACGGACCGTCGGTGACCGGCGGCCGCCCCTCACCGTCGTACCGGACCCACGTCCCCTCCGGCGCGAGCGCCTGACCGTCGACGAACTCGCCGGTCTTCTCCAGCCGGTCAGCGAAGTGCTGCATGTACGTGATGTGCGCCGTGACCTCCTCCGGCGTCCACTGGTCCATCGGCACGCAGTTCACCGCGTCCGGGGCACCCCGGTAGTGCTTCAGCAGCAGGTACTTGGCCATCGTCTTCTCCTCGGTCCTCGGAGCCGGTGCGCCCCATTGTGGGCTGCTCGCACCCCGGGGACGGTGCCAGGCACGGGTTCTCGACATGGCCGGCCAAGATCTTTTCGACCCTCTGCCGCCGGTTGGGTCCGGAAATGCGAAAAGCCCCTGATCCGAATGGATCAGGGGCTTTTCGGAAGAATTGTTCGGCGGCGTCCTACTCTCCCACAGGGTCCCCCCTGCAGTACCATCGGCGCTGTGAGGCTTAGCTTCCGGGTTCGGAATGTAACC
>NZ_JBICZE010000013.1:0-291342 GCF_043201735.1 Kitasatospora sp. NPDC048286 | reverse complement strand
GGACATGGTGATGGTGGTGTCGATCGGATGAGCGGGCGCCTACTGTCGCGCCCCGAGGAGCCGGCCCGAGCCCCCCCCCCCCCCCCCGGCTTCACCGGCTCGCTCTCCCCGCCTCTCACCCTGATAGACGTCCATCCCGCCGGGGGGTTGCACCCGGGGTCCAAAAACTTTCTCGCCACCCGCCCTGGCACGAGGCCCGAGCTCTGCCAGGCGGTCAGCACCCGCACCGTCAGCACCCCGTAAGCCCCGGTTCGCGACGACGTCGAGCTCTCCCCCCGTGGTGCGGCCAGCGCGCAACACCCCTCCCCGGCGACCGGCCGGCCGACCGCACTCGGCCGGCCGGTCGCGAAACGCACGGCCACCCCACCGAGCCAGCGCCGCTCAGACCACCGCCCCGTTGCGGTCGCGCACCCGCGCCGCGCCCGCCGCGTGCGGCGCCCGTGCCTCCCCGGTCTCCCGCTGCCGCTCCGGGGACCGCCCCTGGAGCAGCACGACCACCGGCATCGCGGTGAACACCGTCGACGCCGTGCCCATCAGGACGCCGGCCAGCAGCGCCACCGAGAAGTCGGCCAGCGAGTCGCCGCCGAGGACCGCCAGGGCCACCAGGACGAACAGCGCCCCCATACCGGTGTTCACCGTCCGGGGGAGGGTCTGCGCCACGGCGCGGTCCGCGAGGTCCGCCCAGCTCGCCTTCGTCCCGGTCCGGCGCAGCTCGCGCAGCCGGTCCAGGACCACCACCGTGTCGTTGACCGAGTACCCGACGATGGTGAGCAGCGAGGCGAGGAAGACACTGTCCACCGGCTTGCCCAACCAGGCGAAGAGGCCGAGGACGAGCAGCAGGTCCTGCGCCATCGCGATCACCGCGGCGGCCGCGAAGGTCCACCGGAAGCGGATCGTGAGGTAGAACAGCTGGGCGGCGACCGCGAGCCCGAGCGCGGCCAGCGCGTAGCCGCGCAGCTCGCTGCCGAGGCTCGGCCCGATCAGCTCGTCGCGCTCCACGGACAGCTCGCCGGTGACGCCGGTGAGCGCCTCCCGGATGCGCTGCTGCTGGTCGTCGCCGGCCTCCTTGGTGCGGACGGACACGCCGGTGTCGCCGGTGGTCTGCACCACGGCCTGCGGGAAGCCAGCGTCGACCACCGCCGCGCGGGCGGCGTCCGCGTCGACCCGCTGCGCGGCGGTGTACTGCGCCACCCGGCCGCCGGTGAACTCGACGCCGAGGTCCAGGCCGCGCCCGCCGATCCCGGCCAGGGCGAGCAGCAGCAGGCCGGCGCAGGCGCCCAGCCAGCGCCGCCGGTGGCGCATCAGCCGGGGCGGCCGCCGGGTCAGCCGGGTCCGGAGCCGGCCGACGGTGGCCATGCCGGTCAGGGTGGGCCGCCGGGCGACGGCGGGCCGGCGCACCGCCCACTCGGCGAGCAGCCGGGTGATCAGCATGGCCGAGAACATCGAGGCCAGCACGCCGATCGAGAGCGTCACCCCGAAGCCCTTGACCGGGCCGGTGGCGAACACGAAGAGCAGCCCGGCGGCGAGCAGCGTCGTCACGTTGGAGTCGGCCACCGCGCTCCATGCCTTCGCGAACCCGACGCGGAGCGGGCGCCGCAGGTCGCGCTCCTTGCCGGGGCCGGCCGCCCGGGGAGCGGTGTACTCCTCCCTGGCCCGTTCGAAGACCAGCACGTTGGCGTCCACCGCCATGCCGATGGCGAGCACGAAGCCGGCCAGCCCGGGCAGGGTGAGCGTCGCGCCGAGCGCGACCACGGCGGCGTACGAGATCAGTCCGTAGAGGGCGAGCGCGACGGTGGCCAGCACGCCGAGCAGGCGGTAGACCGCGATGATGAAGGCCCCGGTGCACAACAGGCCGACGACCGCGGCCAGGGCGCTGGCCCGGATCGCCTCGGCGCCGAGGGTGGGGCCGACGGTGCTCTGCTCGATCACCGTCACCGGGACGGGCAGGGCGCCGCCCTTGACCAGGGCGGCGAGGTCGCGGGCCTCGTCGGCCGAGAAGCCGCCGGTGATCTGCGTCGAACCACCGGTGATCCCCTGCCCGCAGGGCACGCTGTCCTGGACGCCGGGGGCGGACAGGACGCGGTCGTCGAGCACGATGGCGACCCGGCGGGCGGGGTCGGCCGGCGCGGCGCACGCCGCCTCCCCGGCGAGCCGGGCCCAGGCGTCGCCGGCCGCGCCGCGGAAGGAGAGGTCGATGCTCCAGCCGAGGCCCGTCCGGGTGTCGAGGACGGCCGAGGCATCCTTGACGCCGTCGCCGGTCAGCACCGGCGGGCCCAGCCGCAGGTGGCCGCCGGGGAGGCCGGGGTCGGCGAGGACCCGGGAGCCGTCCGCCGCGGGGGGTCCGGCCGGGCCGTCGGCGGCCGCGGTGACGGAGTGGAAGGTGAGCTGGGCGGTGCGGCCGATGACCCCGGCGGCCTCGCGGGGGTCCTGGACGCCGGGGAGTTCGACGACGATGCGCCGCTCCCCGGCGCGGGCGAGCGAGGGTTCGGCGACGCCGAGCCCGTCGACCCGGCGGCGCAGCACCTCCAGCGCCCGGTCGGTGGCGTCCGCGTCGGCGCGGACGGTGGGCGAGTCCTGGGTCTCCAGGACGATCCGGGTGCCGCCGCGCAGGTCGAGGCCGAGGCGGGGCGGGGTGGTCAGGGCGACGTAGAGCGAGACACCGACGACGGCGAGCGCGACGAGCGCGCGCCAGAACACGGCACGGCGAGTAGACATGGGTACTCCACGGGCGGTCCGCGGGAGCCGGGCGTCCGCGGGGGACGCCGCACCCGGGACGGGCGGACGCGAGGGGACGCGCGCCGCCGGGAACGCTCCGGGCACGGTGGCCGGAGTCCTCCCGTCCGGGCCGCGGGCAGGCCGCGACACCCGGGTCGGCGGGCGCGGTGGGACGTCAGCTGGACCGGGTGGAGGGGGGACCGCGGGTGTGGCGGGGGTCGTAGTGGTCGGACGGCGGCGCCCGCTCCTGGCGCGGCCCCGGGGCGTACACCCCGAGCCGGGGCCGGGGGGCGTCCGTCCGGGCGGCTGGGAGCGCGGCCGGCGGGAACGCGGGCAGCCGGACGCCGGACTCGGCGGCAGCCGTCTGCCGCTGGACGACATCGGAGCGGGGGCGGTCCGCGGTGCGCCGGACCTCCGCGCCCGCCGGGCCGAGCCGTACGGCGGCCGGGGTGACGACGGCGGGCGGCGCGCCGGGGGCCGGCTGCGCCGCGCCCGTCGCCGTGCCGAGGAGAACCTGGCAGACGGCCCAGGCCACGAGGAACGCGCAGGACAGCGCGGCCGCCGCGGTACGACGTACGTGTCGTTCCACTCCGGCCCCCTCCCCGCTCGTGCCGTCACCCGGTCCCGTCCGCAAGAAGATCTCACTGTAGGCGACGACGCCGCCGCGCGGGGAGGGTTCGGGCGGCGGAGCGGACCGGCCGGAGCCGGGTTCACCGTCCGGCGGGGGCTTACGCGGTGCTCTCCGTCGTCAGTGGGTCTCCCCTGCTGTGCCGCCCGCGCGGCCGAACCGGGGCAGGCGGTCACTTTCCCGAACCGGTGACGAACCGTCAGCGCCCCGGGTCGCGACGTCGCCGTCGACCACCACACCATCCGGCACACCCACGACCCGGCCGAATCCGCCGGCCGCGCCGCCAGGATCCTGACGGAACTCCCGCCCGCCGCGGCCGGAACGGGCTGCGCGCCGGTGGTGTGCGACGTCGTTGCCGACGCCCAGGCAACGACGAAGATGCTCGCCGGACAGTTGCCCTGACGGCGTGTGGTCTAGCCTTGCGCGGTTTGCTGGTTCGACAGGGGGTTGCGAGTGAGTGATGTGTTGCGGGCGATCCATCGCTGTGATGAGGTCCCCGTGGTCATTGTCGATGGGTTCGATTCCGCTGAGGACAGTGTTGCGGGTTCAGGTCCGGCGGTGACGGTGACAGTGTGCGAGGGCCATCTCGGAGCGGCCGAGGCCTGGACGAAGGACTTCCATTCGGTCGTACGCGCGGATAAAAGCGTCGGGCAGCGGTGTGGATGGGTGCACGACTTCCGCCAGTTGGAGGTCGTCCTGCAGGCTCATGTCGATGCCTGGCTCAGCCGACTGAGTGGCTTGGACCTCGCGGACTACGACGACTGGGCAGCCTACCTTTCTGCGGCACATGAATGGCTCTGCACTCTGCACGGGCTTGAGCCAGGCCACCTTGGAGGCGGCGGGGCCGTGTCCGCGATTGGCATGGCCGCCTCCGAAGGAGGCGCCGACGGCTTGGAGGTCGCCTTGCACTTCCTTGGTCACGCCGAAATCCTCGCCGCGGTGGGGATGCTGACCGACAGCCCTGGTTCCTACTGTTGAGTGGTACGTCGGCCCCGGCTGCCATCCGGCGGATGCCGGGGCCCGACACCACGAGCTCAACCTGAGTAACGGCGCGTCCGCGGCGCGCCGGTTCTCATCGGTCCACGCCCCCCATCACCGGGTCGATGCTCGCCACGGAGACGATGACGTCCGCGACCTGCCCGCCCTCGCACATCGCCGCCACCGCCTGCAGGTTGGTGAACGACGGATCGCGGAAGTGCACCCGGTACGGCCGCGTGCCGCCGTCGGAGACGACGTGCACGCCCAGCTCGCCCCTGGCGGACTCGACCGCCACGTACGCCTGCCCCGCCGGGACGCGGAAGCCCTCCGTCACCAGCTTGAAGTGGTGGATCAGCGCCTCCATGGACTCGCCCATGATCTTGCGGATGTGGTCGAGGGAGTTGCCCAACCCGTCTGGTCCGACGGCCAGTTGGGCGGGCCAGGCGATCTTCTTGTCGGCCACCATGACCGGGCCGGGAGCCAGCCGGTCGAGGCACTGCTCGACGATCCGCAGCGACTGGCGCATCTCCTCCAGCCGGATCAGGAACCGGCCGTAGGAGTCCGCGGTATCGGCCACCGCGACGTCGAACTCGTAGGTCTCGTAGCCGCAGTACGGGTCGCTCTTGCGCAGGTCGTGCGGCAGGCCGGTGGCCCGCAGGATCGGCCCGGTGGCGCCGAGGGCCAGGCAGCCGGGCAGGTCCAGGAAGCCGACGTCGACCAGTCGGGCCTTGAAGGCGGGGTTGTGGGTCGCCAGCTTGTCGTACTCCGGGATCCGCGAACGCAGCAGCCTCACCGCCTCGCGGATCTGGTCCGGCGCACCCGGGGGCAGGTCCTGCGCGAGGCCGCCCGGCCGGACGTAGCCGTGGTTCATGCGCAGGCCCGTCACCAGCTCGAAGACGTCCAGGACGACCTCGCGGTCCCGGAAGCCGTAGACCATCAGCGTGGTGGAGCCGATCTCCATCCCGCCGGCGGCCAGTGCCACCAGGTGCGAGGAGATCCGGTTGAGCTCCATCATCATCACCCGGATGACGCCGGCCCGGTCCGGGACCTGCTCGGTGATCCCGAGCAGCTTCTCCACAGCCAAGCAGTAAGCCGTCTCGTTGAACAGCGGGGTCAGGTAGTCCATCCGGGTCACGAAGGTGGTGCCCTGGACCCAGCTGCGGAACTCCATGTTCTTCTCGATGCCGGTGTGGAGGTAGCCGATGCCGCAGCGGGCCTCCTTCACCGTCTCGCCGTCGATCTCCAGGACCAGGCGCAGCACGCCGTGGGTGGACGGGTGCTGGGGGCCCATGTTGACGATGATCCGCTCGTCGTCCACCCGTCGCTGCGCGGCGGCGACCTCCTCCCAGTCGCCACCGGTGACGGTGTAGACGCGGCCCTCGGTCGTGTCCCGCGCTCCTGCCGACTCGTGCTCGATGCCGCTCATCAGCCGTACGACCTCCGCCCGGGTCCGTCGGTCACGGTCCGTGCGCCTGTGCCGCGGCGCACGATCGGGCGCGACGGGCCGCGGTCTCGGCAGGCCGGCCTTCGCGCCGGCCACACGGGCCCGACTCGGCGGCGCGGACCGCTCACGTCCAGGATCTCGCACATCTGCCGTGAACACCCGGCCGGACCGGCAGCGCACCGGCCACGGCCATACTGCGGAACAGTCACGGGTACCGGGCCAGACAGACCGCTTTCATGATCGGCACGCGCCGCGCCGAAGGTCCGGCGGGACCGCACAGCCGGGGCGCAGCGGCTTGCCGGGACGCGAGGGGCGGGGCACATTGACTGGCTGCCACAGGATCGGCGATTCATCACGCCTCAGGGCAGGCCGTAGCGGGCGCCTGCGTGCCGGTTACGGTTCCCCGCCTCGTCCTTCCGGTCGGGGCGGGCGTCGGCGTCGGCCGAGTACCGGCGATTCAGGACTCCTTGGGCAGTGCAGGGCTGCCGTACTCCTCGAGCGCGTCGATCACGGTCCGTAGGTCCAGTCGGGTGTCCGTGCTGCCGGGACCGTTCGCTCTGGCGGACGAGAACCGGCCGTCCGGGGAGAATGCCACCCGCAGCGTCCAGTCGAACAGTGAGAACCGCATCGCCCCGTCCTGCTCGCGCGTGACCTGCCAGCCGTAGAGGTGGGCTGTCGCGCCGAGGTAGTGGGCGTCGTGGCTCACCGGTGGAAGCTCGGATTCCGTCATGGCCCGATGCTCGCGTGGCCGGCGCCTCGGCGCCAGCCGCCATACTCGGCGGGGGCGGCCGAGCCGACCTGCCGCTGCGAGAAGCCCGCTCTACCGTGAAGACACGGGCGGCGGCAAGGCAGTCCCGGGCGTCGACGCCTTTTCCGACGTGTCGCTGTCGATGCATGCCTCGTCGGTGCCGGCAGCGACCGACGGCTCCGACCACCGACCGGACGTAGCTGACTCCGCGCGGGCGATCGCGCTCACGCGGTGTCCACCGGCGGACACGTTGAGCCGGAAGGAGCGAGAGGATGGGTACGCCTCCGAACGATCCGGTGCCGCCCAACCCGACACCGGCGCCGGGCCCCGGCGGACCGGTGGACCGGAGCCCGGGCCCGTGCCCGTGCCCGGCCCGGTTCCCGCACCGGGTGGCCCCGACCCGGTACCGCCGGCTCCTCCGCAGCCCGAGCCCGATCCGCAGCCGCCCCCTGTGCCCGCGCCGGAACCGGGCCCCCACCCTGCCCCGATGCCGGGACCTGTACCGGCACCCGAGCCGGTCACCTGACCGGCTCGACGGACAAGGTGATTTCATCGGGTCATATGGGCACCACGTCTCCGGTGAGAGTCGGCCCCTGGTTGGGCCGTTCGTGACGCGGATGTAATTGATCGTGCTCAAGGTTTTTCCGCGAGATTGGGAGCCACTGATCGAGTGACCTTCTCGACCGGAGCGGAGTGTCCAGGTGCTGGAGTACCAAAAATCCCGCTCCTCCGAATGTCAGCGCGATGCCTCACCGGCGTCTGCGACGCGGTTGAGCTCGGCACCGGGGAACGGAGTCTGCTTGCTCTCCGACAGCAGCCGGCGGTGGAAGCCGTCCAGGACGACGCTGGCCCGGGCATGCCGTTCGACGATCACAGCGATCTCCGGCGGAACAGCCTCGGGCCTTCGACCTGCGATCCACTCCTGAAGGAACACGTCTGCTTCCATGCCGCCCCGGACGCGGTCGACGAGGTGGCGGATCAGATGGCTCGCGGTGTGGTAGCGGTCGTACCCGAGATGCTCCGAGAAGAACTGCCACTCTGCTGCTGAGAGTTCGAAGCCTGAGCTCAGGGCCAGTCCGAAGTCCGCGAAGTAGATCAGCCTGCCGTCGGTCAGCAGGTTGTTGAAGTGGGCGTCGAAGTGCACGAGTCCGTGAGAGCTCATGAACGTCGTGCCCCGCGCCAAAGCATCCTCCACCCACGCAGGAGAGCCACCACCAGTGGCCACAGCAGTCTCCCCGTGCTCGTGCAACCACGTGCGGAGTGTCTGCGGCAGGTGTTCCAAAAACAGCGCCAGGCTGCGGGAGGATCGGCCGATGGCTTCCAGTCGCTCGCGTACGGCCTGCGAGCCTTCCCAGTAGGCAACCGCTCCGTCGATGCCCCCGAACTCGTCCACGAAGCCCTCGGGAGGGGAGTCGGGCAGGACCCGCCAGTGGTACATCAGGGGAAAGCCCTCGTACTCCTTCCCGAGGACCCAATTGGTGGTCATGATGTGGACGGCCAGCTCTCGCCAGGCACCGAACCCGGCCGAGCCAACTCCGTACTGGTAGAACATCGGCAGACCGAAGAGGTTCGCCGTGGACCGGATGTTCTCCGGCTCGGTCTCGACGTCCGTCAACGGCACCCTCTTGACGAAGACCCGCGTCCCGTCGATGTCCAGCTCCGCCGACCTGCCGCCGATACCGGATCCGACCGGAGGAGCGGACGCCACGATCTCGCCGAGACGCCGGTCGCTCAGCAGGGACAGGCGGGTAGCAACGGTCCCGTAGGCGGCCAGACGTGCGTCGTGCTGAGATTCGTGGCGCATCGACGGCTCCTCTGTGCCCCGGGACCAGGGCGTCGGTGATCGCTCAAACGTAATCGACTCCCGCCGCCAAGGTCTCCCTCGGACCGCAAAACCGCTCGGCATCTGATCTGCCGTTGGCGGGCCGTTGCCCGCACGACGTGCGACGCCGACCGGTCGGCCTCTGCCGGAGGTCATTGCCCTGGTCGCCCTCTGGATCTCCATCAGGGCCCACTATCTGAGGGAACGTCAGCCCCCGGCCGACTACAACACTCTGACCGGACTGGCGACCGCGCTGGCACTGTGGTTCTGGAAGGACCTGGAGAACCACCACCCCGGCATCGACTCGCTCCGGACCGCTCCCGACATCGCCGCGGCCCGGAAGAGGCGGCTTCAAACCCGCGCGGTCCGCACCACCAACGAGCGCGGCAACATCGTGGAGTCCACGGTGGAGCGGGCAACCGCATCCGACAGCCTCATGACGGTGCGGGCCTTCTACCTGGACCTCGCGCGATGGGCGCTCGACGAGCCCTCCCACTGGGGCCCGTGGGCGGCCCCCTGCCCGGTCCGCGTCGACGACATTCAACACCACAAGATGAAGGCTCGCCGCAAGGCCCGGATGGACCAGCGCACCCGCGAGCGCTTGCCCGTCCTCCCGGCCCTCGTCGAAGCCGTCGACCGGAACCGCAGGGCCGCCGCGGCCCGTCTGGAGGCCGCCGGACGTGTCCGGCCCGACGAGGTTGTTCACCGCCGGCGGCCAGACGCTGCAGCGCGCGGTCCTCAAGCGGCACCCGCCCCACCTCTGGGCCGAGGAACCCGGGACAGGTCGGCGCCGGAACCTTGCCCGCGAGGAGAGCAACTCGTTCTGGGGCTGGGCTGCGGTCGAGGTCCTGCACATGACCGGAGTGCGCCTCGAGGAGCTGAGTGCTGTGACCGCATAGGTTCGCCGGGTTGGCGCTGGCGGGCCCTCGGCCGGTTGGATGTCGCGAGACGTTCAGCTCGGGAGGGGGCACGATGGCAGAGCCGGTCAGGGCCCGCAGGCTCACGGACCAAGAAGGCCAGCAGTTACAGAGGATCGTGCGTCGGGGCAGCACCAACTCGGTGCGGTATCGGCGGGCGATGATGCTGCTGGCCTCGGCCGGCGGCAACCGGGTCCCGGTCATCGCCCAGCTTGTGCAGGCAGACGAGGACACGGTGCGGGACCTGATCCACCGGTTCAACGAGATCGGCTTGGCCTGCTTGGACCCTCGGTGGGCGGGAGGCCGTCCCCGCCTACTCAACCTTGACGACGAGGACTTCGTCGTCCAGACGGCCACCACCCGCCCGACCAAGCTCGGCCAGCCTTTCACCCGCTGGTCCATCCGCAAACTCCTGGCCTACCTGCGCAAAGTCCACGGTCGGGTGATCCGCATCGGCCGTGAGGCCCTGCGCTGCCTACTCGCCTGGCGAGGCGTCACCTTCCAGCGCACCAAGACGTGGAAGAAGTCCACCGACCCCGAGTACGACGCCAAACTCGACCGAATCGAGCTCATCCTGGAGCGCTTCCCGGACCGCACGTTCGCGTTCGACGAGTTCGGCCCGCTCGGCATCCGCCCCACTGCGGGCAGCTGCTGGGCCGAACAGGGACGGCCGAACCGGCTGCCGGCGACCTACAAGCGGACCCACGGTGTCACGTACTTCCATGGCTGCTACTCGGTCGGCGACGACAAACTCTGGGACGTCAACCGCCGTCGCAAGGGCACGACGAACTCCCTGGCCGCGCTCAGGTCGATCCGGGCCGCGCGGCCGGACGGCGCTCCGGTCTACGTGATCTTGGACAACCTGTCCGCCCACAACGGCAAGAGGATCCTGCGCTGGGCGAAGAACAACAACGTCCACCTCTGCTTCACCCCGACCAACACCTCCTGGGCCAACCCGATCGAGGCGCACTTCGGACCGCTGCGGCAGTTCACGCTCGCCAACTCGAACCATCCGAACCACACGGTCCAGACCCGCGCGCTGCACGCCTACCTGCGCTGGCGCAACGCCAACGCCCGCCACCCCGACGTCCTCACAGCCCAGCACAGAGAGCGCGCCCGTATTCGCAGCGAGAAGGGCCTCCGCTGGGGAGGAAGGACGCTCACCGAAGCGGCGTGAATGGCCCGCCTCGGCAGGATCGCTCACCCGAAGACCTAGACCGGCACGCGGACGAAGCCCTCGGTCCAGTGGTCCTCATCGAGGTCATACTCTCCGATCTGGAAGCAGTCTGGCTCGTCGGCGAAGCCCGGTAGAAGACGCGCGCGGCGCATCCGCTCTTCGACGGCGGCCTCGGAGGAGTAGATGCCGAGCAGCTTGACGTCGTCGCCGTCCTGCTCGTCGATGAACACGACCCCGTCGTCGAGGTGAATCGTCTCGTCGTTGGGGCCGGCTTCGTTCTGGTGGCTGATGTGCCAGAGGGGATAGACCTTCACGGGCGCAGGCTACCCCGGGCCCAACCGGTGAACGTTCCCGGTCAGAGCACTGAGCGCCCGGCCATGCCGCTGCTGTTCCAGCACAAGATCGGGCTGGAGGACCGCCCGATCCCCATCGACGGCATCCGCACCCTGCTCCAGGAGGCGCGCTCTGAATATCCATGGCCGCGGAGAACCTGTACCACCTACGCTCCACCCATGCGCACCGTGTTCGTCTTCCCTACAGGTGAGCGAGCTGAGACCGTTGCCTCACTCGATCGGCATTTGCCCCAGCAGCGCAAGCCGTGGATTCTGGCTGGCGGCCTCTACATCGACATCGACGATGAGCAGACCGGCTACCTCTTCTCCGACTGGGATCCCGACGACGTGGCGGCCGTCGAAGTGGCCCTCGGTCACCAGCCAACCTGGGCAGTCCAGATCGACATCTCCGGGCGGATCGATGGAACCGGGGAGGTCCACCAACTGGTCGCACTGCTGCTTGAGCACGGAGGCGTCGCGACTGACGACTACTCCGACCGCCCCTGGACTCTGCAGGAAATCGAGTCCGGGGCCGAGTTTGACGGCCTGCGCTTCTTCGACTTTCGCACTTACCGCGAGCTCTACCACCAGCGCTGACAGCAGCAGCCAGACCAGTGCAGAGAAGACAATCAGAATATGACCAACCAGGATATCCACTTCGACTGCCGACGCCACGCTGAACGTGGCGTACTCGAGGTCGTCCCGTGCATCGACCGAATACCACTCACCAACTTGATCGACCAGTTCGAAACGGATGCCGGGATGCAGCCAGCCGGAGACGCCTACGGTGGACTTATCCCGCAGTTCTTTCGGTTCGGCCCGATGGAAGACCATTTCCACGGACAGTCCACCGGAGCCATGGGGCCGAAGACGCCCGTGCTCGGCTGCGAATGCGGCGAGTGGGGATGCTGGCCGCTGATGGCCAGCATCACAGTGGAATCTGACCACGTGACCTGGGACTCCTTCGAACAGCCCCACCGCAAGGCACGCGACTACTCGGGATTCGGTCCGTTCCATTTCGACCGCCATCAATACGATGACGCCGTGAAGGCTCTGAGCGCAGTAGTCAGCTCCAATGAGACGTGAGTACAACCCACCGGATCAGCATGGGAAGGAAGCAGTCGTGTTTGACCACGTGATCGGACTACGTCCCGAGGAAGCCGCACGCTTGGCCGCGATTGTCGAGGAGTCCCGGCCAGTCCTAGAGAGCGATGGAATGGAGGCTGTTCAGACCCTCCTGGCCAAGCGCGGGATGAGCGTCATCCAGGCGATCGCAATCACCCGGGCACTACTGGGGAACGCGGAGACACCGCTCCGAGTCGCCATCGACATCGTGGCCACGAGCAAGGCTCGGCAGTAGGTTCAGAGAAGGCGGTGGGACCGGGTGCTTGTGGCGGAGGCGGCCGCCTTCATGCTCCACCCCGCCCTTCTCGTGGGCGCCGTCTTTCACCGGGCGCTCAGTAGAACGCGGAGAACTGGATCTTCCGCGAGTTCAGAGATTCTGAAGTATCGGCTGGGCGAACCCAAGGAAGCTCAGGTGGCATTGCGACACAGAGGAGCGGAGTTCGGTTCGGAAGAAGGCGAGACTGACGGGTCGGCTCAGCTGGGGGCGGAGAACGGCATGGCATCGACCCACTCCCAGAACGCTCGGCCTTCCGTCACCTCGCGTTCCATGATTTCGAACAGCTGAGATGCGTCCGTATCGGGTGGGATGTCGACAGCGACGTGACGGTCATCGCTCCATTCGCTCAGCAGTCCCGCTGCACTGATCCCGCTCTTGATGCGATCGACTGCCTGGGCCAGTTGTGCCGGGGCCAGGCCGGGGACGAAGAGCAACCGCAGAACACGGTGCCACCCGCGCCACCGCCAAGCTGACCTACAGCGTCACGCTCCACAACCCGGCCGCCAGGGACCACATCCTGCGCAACACCGTCACGGCGGACCGGCCCGCCGACAACTGCCCGCCCGCGGCGACCGCCGGCGAGTGCACCGCGACCGTCACGGGCCACACCTCGGCCCCGGCACCGAGCGGCTCGCCCACGCAGAACCCTGGTGCGAGCACCGGCCCGAACGGTGACAGCAGCCCGGCGCCCACCGGCCAGCCCAGCCAGCCGTCCTCGGGCGGCGGCATCCTGGCCAGCACCGACAGCCAGATCGCCCTCACCACCGGCATCGCCGCGCTCGTCATCGGCGGCGGCCTGATCCTGCTGGCGGCTTCCCGCCGCAAGCGCCACCGCCGTTGTGCCGTCGGGGGCCGGCCGGGGCGCGGTCGTCCCCGGCCGGCTCCCGCACCGCACCGCCGGCGCGGGCGGCCTGACGTTCCTTCCCCGCCGCCCTTGTGGGCACCCCGGGCGTATCAGCTGGTACACGAACACTGCTCCTCTCGGCATGGTGCGTTCACGCTCGGGCTGTTGTGCTGTCCGGGTAGTGACATCGGATACCGGAGTGTGCCCATGCCCGTACACGACCATGGCCGTGAGACCGGCCGGCGCAAACCCGCTCAGCGGCCTGCCTCGCGCTCCTCCTCGACGCCCGCCCCGGGGCTGACCCCCGATCAGGGACTCCTCGGACTGCAGGCTTCGGCCGGCAACGCCGCCGTCGTTCAGATGATGCGCCGCGCCGGACTCCTCGACGACTGGCAAGCCGCGCACTCCGCACCCGTGGTGCAGCGCTCCTCCGTCCATGCCGTCCTGCGCACCGCCGGACGGCCCCTCGACGAGGCCACCCGCACCGACATGGAGAACCGCTTCGGCGCCGACTTCACCGATGTCCGCGTCCATGACGACGGTGCCGCCAGGGCTTCCGCCGCCGAGATCGGTGCTCACGCCTACACCAGCGGGAGTCACATCGTCCTCGGCGACGGCGGCGGCGACCAGCACACTCTCGCCCATGAACTCACCCACGTCATCCAACAGCGCCAGGGCTCCGTTGCCGGCACCGACAACGGAGCGGGCCTGAAGGTCTCCGACCCCTCCGACCGCTTCGAACGCGAAGCGGAGGCCAACGCGACCCGGGTCATGCGCGCGAACGCCGGTGAGACCGCGGTCCAGCGGACACCGCGCGCGGGAACGGGAACGGGAACGGCCCCGGGACCGGTCCAGCGGATGGGCAAGAAGAACAGCGGTCAAGGGTCCTCGAAAGGAGATGCCGCGAAAGGCAAGCCCGTGGACGGCCCCAAGCAGGGCGACCACCTGTTCAACGCCCTCGGGGACGCGATGATCAGCCTCATCCCGAAGCTCAGGGAACAGAGCGAGAACCTGCCGTCCGACCATCCGGACGCGCAGCAGGCGGTCAATGGCCTGATCGACGAGCTGCAGACGCTCGCGGAGCAGGCGAAGAGACTGCGGGCGAACGAGGAGTACGAATCGGCGCAGGCCGTGGTGGGGGGTGGTGCCGGCCGGGCCGGTGACGCGAACTCCCAGGTCTACGGAGAGTTCGTCCGGGCCATGCGGCACGCGGCCGCCACCGTGCACTACGGCGTCGCCTGGGAGGAAGAGCAGATGGTGGTGTCCGTGACCGACGTGACGACCGTCGCCGACCTCGAGGCGAAGATCTTCGACCAGGACGCCTACCGGAGGAAGACACAGGAGAACGGGATGAGGGGGAAGAAGAAGCAGGACGCGCTCAACGCCTGGGTCGGAACGACGAAGACGCACATGTGGAACCTGTTCCAGAAGTATCTGCAGGTCATGCGCAGGATCAACGAGGAATCCAGGTAGCCGCCGATCGTCGGACAGTTCCCATCGCCCCGCACCGAGGTCCTCGCGGCACGGGGCGAGCGGCGACGGCTCCCCGACGGGTGGTCACTGCTCAGGGGCGGGTGGCAGGTGGAAGCCGACCTCGGCGCCGCCGCCGGGGGCGGCGGTCGCGAAGACGGTGCCGTGGTCGGCGGCGACGAGGTCGTGGACGATGGCCAGCCCCAGCCCCGAGCCCGGGGTGGCCTGGGTGCCGGCGGCGCGGAAGAAGCGCTCGAAGACGGCCTGCCGGTCGCCGGGGGCGATGCCGGGCCCGTGGTCGCGCACGGACAGCCGAGTGCCGGTGACCCGGATCTCCACCGGGGTGCCGTCCGGGCTGAACTTGACGGCGTTGCCCACCAGGTTGTCCACGCAGCGTTGCAGTGCGCGGGGGCGGGCCAACACCGGTACCGGGTCCTCGACGGTGACGGCGATCTCGCGGCCGACACGGCGGTGGAATCGCCGGGCGCTGTCCTCGGCGGCGGCCGGCAGGTCGAGCGGTTCCGGGTCCTCCGCGGTCTGCCGGTCGGTGGCCAACTCGACGAGCTCGCGCACGATTTCGTCGAGCGCGACGGTCTCGTTGACCAGGGTGGCGAGGATCTGCTCCTCGTCCTCGGGGGCGAGCCGGCCGCGGGCGCGCTGGAGGAGTTCGGCGCAGCCGCGCACCGAGGTCAGCGGGGTGCGCAGCTCGTGGCTGGCGTCCTGGACCAGGCGCTGCTGCTGCTCGCGGGAGCGGCGCAGCGCGCCGACCATCGACTCGAAGGCCCGGGTGAGGCCGCCGATCTCGTCGCGCCCGGCGGCGGGCAGCGGGGTGGCCAGGTCGCGGGTGGTGGTGATGTGTTCGGCGGCGGCGGCCAGGCGCCGCACCGGGCGCAGGATCCGGCCGAGGACGAGCCAGCTGAGCAGGGCGCAGGAGGCCGCGGCCGCCGCGCTGGTGACGGTGATCCGTTGCAGGAACGCCTCGTCGACCTCGGTGACCCCGGCGTAGGTCTGGCCGACCATCACCGCGCCCTGCCCGTCCGGGCGGGCCTGTGTGAGCACGCCGTAGGAGGTGCCGTCGACGGTGGCGTCCTCCTGGTGGGAGCCCTGCCCGGTGCGGGCCACCTCCAGGGCGCGGGCCGAAACCGGCAGTGCGGGACCGCCCGGGGTCAGCGGGCGTGCGGTGCCGTCGGCGGGCAGCAGCTGTTCGACGGTGTCGGGCCTGGCGGGCGGCAGGCGGCCGAGATCCAGGGCGGCGAGCACGGTGTGGGCCCGGTCCTGGAGGCTCCGGTCGAGCTGTTCGGAGACCAGGGTGCTGACGCCGCGGTAGGCGGCGGTGACGGGCACGGCGATCGCCAGCAGGACGGAGGCGAGGACCACGAGGCCGATCCTGGTGCGCAGCATCAGGCGGTCCTGACGGTGTAGCCGACGTTGCGCACGGTGTGGATCAGCCGGGGCTCGCCGTCCTCCTCGGTCTTGCGCCGCAGGTAGCCGACGTAGACGTCGAGCGAGCGCGAGTCGGTGTCGAAGTCGTAGCCCCAGATGCGCTGGTAGATCTGATGACGGGTCAGGACGGTGCCCTGGTTGCGCAGGAGCAGTTCCAGCAGGTCGAACTCGGTCTTGGTCAGGTCGAGTCGGCGTGTGCCGCGGTGGGCCAGGCGGGCGGCGGGGTCCAGGGTGAGGTCGGCGAGGGCGAGGTGGGCGCTGTCGGTGCCGTCGCCGTCCTCGGCGCGGGGCGGCTCGGTGCGGCGCAGCAGGGCGCGTATCCGGGCCAGCAGTTCCTCGGTGGCGAAGGGTTTTGCGAGGTAGTCGTCGGCGCCCGCGTCCAGCCCGGCGACCCGGTCGCCGAGCTGGTGGCGGGCGGTGAGGACCAGGATGGGCAGGCGGTCGCCGCGCCGGCGCAGCATCCGGCACAGCGCGAGGCCGTCGAGGCGGGGCATGACCACGTCCACCAGCGCGAGGTCGGGGCGCCGGTGCTCCAGGAGTTCCAGAGCCTCCTGGCCGTCGGCGGTGGTGAGCACCCGGTAACCCTCGAAGCGCAGCAGGTGGTCGAGGGTGCTGCGGACGCCGGGGTCGTCCTCGACGACCAGGACGGTACGCCGGGCGTCGACGGTGGGATCTGTCATGGCATCATCTTCGCTGGTGGCGGGCGTGGTCATGCCGGTCGGGGGTGGCCGGTCAGCGCGGGACGGGGACGACGGTGACCGGCGGGATCGCGGACAGGCAGGAGGTGTCGCCGACCTCCCCGGTGCGGATGAAGCGGCTGGAGATCTCCAGGGCGCAGCCGGTGGACTTCATCTCCGGGAGGTGTCCGCTGTTGGGCACCGAGACGAACGCGCTGTGGCGGAACTGGGCCGCCGACAGGCGGGAGTTGACCTCGGGGGTGTTGGTGTCGAGGTCTCCGGAGAGCACCAGGACGGGCACGTCGGGCAGGTTCCTGAGGTCGGTCGGCTGCGGGCGGGCGGTCCCCCGACTGGGCCAGTTCAGGCAGTTGTCCCCGCCATCGGTCTGGCCCGCGGCCCAGCCCTTGGGGCTGAAGGCCCCGAAGTCGGCCGGGTCGGCGGCGGCCAGGGCGGCGTTGTACTGGCGGCGGCGCTCCGACACCGGGGTGTTCGGGTCCCAGGTGGGGGTGTAGTCGTTGCAGGTGACGGCCAGGAACGAGGCCTGGTCCTCGGTGCCGGTGCCCTCCATCTCGCCGCGCACCAGGGCGGACAGCGGCTTGTCGTCGCCCGTGGCGAAGGCGTGCAGGGCGGCGGGCAGGGCGCCGAGCAGTCCGGGCTCTCCGGGGTGCAGGCCGATGCCGCGGGTGGCCGGCTCGTACATCAGGTCGGCGAGCTTGTCCTCGGTGAACAGGACGGTGCGCCGCTCGCCGTCGAGCTTGGCGGTCACCTTCAGCGGGCGGTTGCGCAGCCGCCCGGTGACAGCGGCGAGGTCGTGCACCGCGGTGTCCGGGTCGCAGGCGCCGCTGCGCTCGCAGATCCGGCGCAGCGTCAGGGAGACCTGCTGGGCGCCGGGCCGGGCCAGGGAGTCGAAGGCGACCGGGTAGGCGCCGGACAGCACCATCGACTCGACCCGCTCGGGGTGGCGGTCGGCGAAGACCGGCATCAGGTAGGTGCCGTACGACATGCCGTACAGCACCAGCCTGGGGGCGCCCAGGCGCTCGCGGGCGGCGTCGATGTCGTCGGCGGTGGCGGCGCTGGTGTAGCCGCGGGCACGCGGACCGAGCTCCTCGGCGCACTCGGCGACGACCTCGCGCTGGCCGGCCCGCGGGGCCAAGCGGTACTCGGCCTCGGTGACGTCGCAGGGCAGCCGGCCGGAGCGGCCGGTACCGCGCGGGTCCAGCAGCAGCAGGTCGTAGTCGTCCAGCACCCCCTGCAACGCGCCGGCCACCTGTTCGGCGCGGTCGATCAGGGTCTCGCCGGGGCCGCCGGGGTTGAGCGCGACGGTGCCCAGCGCCGGGCCGGGGCGGCTGTGGCGCACCACCGCGTAGCTCACGTCGATGCCTCCCAGGCGCGGCTCGTCCGCGACCAGCGGGCGGCGCATGGTCGTGCAGTCGACCCGGTGCCCGGGGACGGCCGGACACCATGCGGCTCGACCCCGGGTGTCGGCCGGGGAGGCCTGCGCGGCCGGGACGGCGGTGAGGGGCAGCACGGCCGCCAGTACGGCCAGGGCCGCGGCCGCCAGGGTGCCGCGCCTCGCCGGCCCGTTCGTGTTCGTCCGAGTGCCCGTGCCCGTGCTCGTGCCCGCGTTCGTGCCCGTGCTCGCGTTCATGCCCGTGCCCGTGTTCGTCGTCATCGCCGTGCCCTCCATGCGTCCTGCGGTCGGTGTGAGCACGACTCTGCCGGGCGCCCGTCAGCCGCCCGGCAGAGCGACGGCAAAGGCGTGTAAGAACCCGCGGGAGACGTACGCCCCCGAGCCGGGGCCGTCGAGGTTCCCTCCGACGTTCAGACGAAGTCCGGACCGGGCCGACGAATTGGCAATCCCTGCTGTCGCCAACACCCGGACCCGAGAAGCAGCCCGACGGGCCGAAATCCGAAACGATGCGCTCATCCGCACGTCGAACACTGACATCGTCGTCCACAATCCGCTCATCCCGCCCTGGGTGACATTCCCGCTTCCCGCCTCCGACTGCGCCCGGCTCATCGCCGACCATGAGGAGTGTTCTGCGCCCTGCGGTGGCGTGCCGCTGCGTCGTGCCGCTGCCTGACGACTCTCCCGAAAGCGGCACCCCACCCCCATTTCCGCGGATCGGCGCGGATTCGGACAAGGGATCGAAATCTGCGGGCCGGACTGGTTCGGGCGGGGATATTCGGCCCGTTTCCGCATGATTCCGCAACCGGCCGGATATCGGCCAATGTCCACCGGCCGGGTTTTCCCGTTCGGCACTGAGCACAGGATGGTGAGCGCGTGCCGGTGATGTGCCGGCCGGACCGAGGGAGCTGATGCGGTGGCGACGGGCGCGATCGAGACGGCGTGGCGGGTGGTGGTGCCGGGCGATCCGGCCCGGTTCAGGCATCGGCGTGTGCGGTGGTCGCCACTCCACGCCGTCGGCGGACGTGTCACCTTCGGTCTCGCCGCGATCGCGGGGTGACGGCTCCGGTGGCCATGGTGAACTTCCGCTCCTTGGTGCCGCCGGAGGCGTGGCGCGATCTGGTGGACCGCGGGCGTAGACGGACCTTCCCGCGGGGGACGCTGCTGCTCCGTCAGGGCGAGTCGCCGGACTCGGTGATCGCCCTGCTCGAAGGCCAGGTACGGGTGACGCAACTCAACGAGTGCGGCGACGAGTTGGTCCTGATGCTCCGCGGGCCGGGCGAAGTGCTGGGAGAGATGGGGGCCCTCGTGGGGCGCCCTCGGTCGGCGAACGTGACGGCGGCGCAGCGCTGCGTGGGCATGGTGTTGCCGACCCACGCGTTCCGCCACTACGTCGACCGGCACAAACTCCAGGCGGTGATCTACCAGTTGACCGTCGAGCGACTGAACAGCCATGAGCGGCTGCGGGTCGCGCTGCTGCACACCAGCCCGGTGGCGCGGATCGCCAGCGTGGTGAGCCTGTTGGCCGAGGAACTGGGCCGACCGGAGGGCGACACGGTGGTGGTGGGCCTGGGAATGGCGCGGGCCGAGCTGGCTGCCATGGCCTCGATGAAGCGGTCTTCGGCCGCGATGGCGCTCGGCTGCCTCCAGGCGGCCGGAGTCCTCTCCCTGGCGCGGCGGCATCTGATCGTCACCGACCCCGGGCAGCTGGCGGCCGCGGCCCGCGGAGAGGCGTACGGGCAAGCCTCCGGCGCGATGTGACCTGGCCCACATCCGTAGCGTCCAACGCTGGACATTCTCACCCGGCCGGCCCCGGGAAGGTGGCTGCTGCCGCGATACGCGGTGCCAGACACGACGAGAGGAACACTTCGTGTTGCCGTCTTGGGAGCCGCTGTGGCCCTACCGGGCCGTACTCGCGGTCGACGCACGGAACTTCGGCACGCTGACCAGCCGGGACATGCAGCGTGTCAACGCGGACATCCCGCAGTTGCTCGCGAAGGCGCTGAGCACCAGCAACGTGAGTGCGCACTGGGAGCGCAGGGTCTTCGGTCAGCACACGGGCGACGGCTACGTCGCCGGTGTGGAGCCGGAGGCCCTTCCCGCCCTGGTCGCGTGCTTCCCAGGCGCCCTGCGCGACGAGCTGGCGAACCGTCGGGCGGAGCGCCCCCACGAGACGCCGCTGCAGCTGAGGGTCAGCATCCATGTCGGCCCGCTTCCCGTGAGCGGCCTCGGTGTGCCGATGGTTCAGACCCACCGGTTGCTGGACGACCAGGCGTTGCGGGACCTGCTGGCGCGCGCCAATCCGGCGATCACCAGCACCGCGGTGATCATCTCGCAGCGGGTCCACGAAGACGTCTTCGAGAGCGGCTGCATCGGCGGCGACGCCCTGACCGGGCAGTTCGTCCCGCACCTGGTGCGGGTGAAGACCTTTCAGCGCCCCGCCTGGCTGCACATCCCGGGCTTCGACTGGGGGCTCGCCGACCCCGCGATCTTCGAGCAGGGCAACGGACCCGGCCCGGCGCCGTCGGCCGACGAAGCGGGAGACCGACCGCCGCAGCCGGCGTCCCCCGGTTCGACCGGGGCCTCCTTCACACAGCACGGACAGAAGAACGTCCAGGTCAAGCACCTTGAGAGGCTGGTAATCGAGTGAACGGCTTCGGAGCCGGGGCGCCTCAGGAACCCGGACCCCAGGACCTGCCGCCCGCTCGGCCGACGGCACCGATCGGCCCGGGGCGAGAGACCGCTGCCGCCGGGCCGCTGCCGTCGCAGACCGGCCAGGACTCCCCCGCCCTGAGCCAGGTCGGTGACCGGAACGTCCAGGCGTACATGCTGTTCCTGCACGGCGACTTCGTGAACCGGGTGCAGGTGCCGCCGACGGACGCCGAGTTCCTCGCCTCGGCCAACGGGCGGTTCGTGCGGCCGCGGAACCCGGAGCAGTGGAGCGCCGCCCGTGACGCCTGCCGGACCTTCGGGGTGGTCGTGCTGAACGCCCCGCCGGGAACGGGCAGGCGGACGCAGGCGCTTCGGCTGCTTCGCGACCTCGCCGTGCGGCAGATCGAGGACCTGGTCCCCGAGTGGTCCAAGGTGTCCACCGGGCCGCTGCCGGACGACCAGGGCTGCGGTTTCGTCCTCGACCTCTCCAACCTTCCCGAGCCGCCCGCCGACCGGTTCGTAGACGACCTGGTCACCTACGGCAAGAAGCTCCGCGCCAAGGGGTCGTACCTGGTGGTGCTGGCTACGCCGGACGACTGGAACGGCCACCTCGCCGACCGGACCGTCGAGTTCACCGCCTGGCCGGAGGCGCCCGACGCCCGGGCCCTGGTGGAGGCGGAACTGCGGGCCGGACCGCTGGCCGACCGCATCGACTGGTTGAACGAGCCGGCACTGGACAGGATCTGGTCGGGGAATCCGGGCGCCCGTGAAGCCCACCGGCTGGCCGGCGTCATCTCCCGAGCCGAGAAGCGTGACGGACTCGGCCCGCTGGTGGACGAGTTCAGGAACTGGCCGACTGCCGTGGAGGAGCTGCTGCAGAGGGGCGCGGCAGCAGCCCAGGCCACGGTTCTGGCGATCCGCGCGACGGTGTGGGCGGGCGCGCTGCTCGACGGCGGACAGCGCGGTTCGGTGATCCGGGCCAGCGACGCGTTGCAGAAGGAACTCGCCCTGGAACGTTCGCCCGCCCAGGTGCTGGCCGATGCCACCAGCGCGAGCAGGCTCAAAGCGGCCGGCATCGAGTCCAACGGAGAACGCGTCCACCACGACCCGAGCAAGCCCGGCCTGGCGATGGCGGTCCTGCGCAGCCTGTGGACCGAATTCCCCACCCAGCGGGACCTGATCCGACGCTGGGCCGTCGGCGTCATCAGCAACCGGAGCATTCCCGAGGCCGACGCCCGTCTCGCCGCCAAGGCGCTGCACAACCTGGCGGTGGACCGGCGCGACCGGTCCATCCTGGATGAGCTGGCGGACGTCCGGGCCAGCCGTCGCTCCCTCGCGGCGGAGACGCTGACGACAGCAGCCGGCGACCCCGAACTCGGCCGCTACGTCCGCGACAGGCTGCTGCAGTGGGTCAGCAGCAACGGAACCGCCGAGCACAAGGTCGACCTCGTGGTCGAGATCTGCGGTGGAAAGTGGGGCGAGGAGAATCCGGGGCCGGCCCTCACCCGGCTCGGCAAGGCCGCGGGCCGCAAAGAGCTCGGAGCGGATGGGGTGCGCCGGGCTTTCCAGCAGCTGGCCGACAAGCGACCGGACGAGGTGCGCAAGGCGGTCGGCCAGTGGCTCGCCGCCCCCCGGGTGTGGGCGGACCCGAAACTGAAGCGCCAGGTGCTCGGCGTCTTCCTCGCCGTCATCGGCAGCGATGAGGGCACCGACCTCATCCTGGCCGGCGCCGCCGAGCCGGACACCCGGAAGCAGATCGTCCAGGCCTGGCAGGGCCTGCTGGGCATCGAGGGCGGCAAAGAGGCCGGGGTGGCCCAGATGCAGCGTTGGCGGGCCCGGTTCGACCAAGAAGACGCCGCCCAGCGGGACACCGTGCAGAACATGCTCGCCGAAGTCCTCGGCGCGAGCGAGTTCCAGCGGTTCTTCGACATGGTGATGGTGGACGACAGCGGAAGCGTCATCCCGTTCTGGCGCGAGACCCTGCGGCGCACCCACGTGCCGCCCGAGCCGCCGCGAGAGACCACCGCACCGTGAAGTCCGGTGGGCCCGGCTTCCGGTGGTGGAGAAGGCGGGGGCGGGTGAACGGCCGCTGGCCGACGAAGCTTCCCGGAATCGGCTTCCGAGTGCGCGGAGCCGTGGCCTTCCGCCCCCCGCCCGGAGCCCGGGGTGACCGTGCGGCCGCCGAGGCGGCCGCACGGCTCGCCCTGGAGCACACGGGGCGGGCGATCGCCGGAGTGCACGCGCCGGACGAACTGGAGATCGTCCGGCAACGGCTCGCCCAGGAGACCCGGTCATGGCGCGAGGTCGGGGACGGCTCGCAGGCCCGCTGGCGGGCCCGGCTCACGCTGACGTTGAGCCAGGAGGACGAAGCCAGGTCCCAGGACTACCTGGACGCCCTCCGCGACGCTCGACGGACGGCACAACAGGAACAGGTCAGACAGGACTGGATCCGGGACGTGGTCCTCGCCGCACCGGACAGCGCACGCGTCTGGTGGCTGCTCAACCACACCGATATCGCTCCGCACCCGGGATGGAAGGAATTCCGGGAACACATCCTGCCGCTCGTGGGCGACACCGACGACGCGCAGGCCAAGGCGGAACGCTTCGCGCACGGGGTGGTCCACCTGTGGGACAAGCTGGAGAACGACCCTGGTAGGCACGCCCGGTTCGCCGCCACCGTGCAGGACGTCTTCGACCGGATGGGATGGGCAGACACCAGGACTTGGTGGGAGCCGTCCGAACCGGCCACGAAGACTGGTGCCGGTCACGAGGCGCGGCCGCGGGCCGGCGGGTCGGGAGCGGCGAAATGAGACTGTCCGTGTGGCGCTGGGTCCTGGCTCCGGTGACAAGTCTCCTGGCGCTGCGAATCCGGGCAGCGGGTTCGACCCGCATGCCCTTCGACGCGGCCTGGCAGTACGCCCGGTTGATGCTGCGCCCCGACGACATGGTCTATCGGGGGCGGAGACTACAGCGGCCGCCTCGCAGCGACGACCCCGGCTAGGGAATTTCCGGTGAAGTCGTTCTGCGGTGTCAAGGGACAGTAGGAGTTGGCTCTGGCGGGAGTTCCGTGATCTGGTGCGCTGGCCAGGCTTCTACGAATCCCGTGCGACGGTGATATCGACGGCATGTGCGTGCCCAACTGCATCGTCTACGTCGACGCGCACACGCCGGGTGCCTGGTCCCGGCAGGGTGGTCGCGAACCGGCTCTGTCCCATGACATCCCCGATGACGAAACGTCCGTCGGGCAGCATGAGCGGCCCGTCGAACACGGTGGTGAATCCAATGGCGGGACCGCTCAGGTCTTCGGTGTCGGGGAGGAAGATCCGCACTTTGACCAGGGCGGTCTGTGGCTGTACTCGGACCAGCAGATGGGTCTCGCATGCTGCGGCCGCCCGACCTGCGAGTTCTAGCGACGCCGGCATCCATTCCGAGGATCCCAGCGCGATGATCGGGTGGTTCACGTACAGGTCGAGCCCGGCGATCTGCACGGGTGCCCCCTCCCATACCTGCAACGACGGTCAGCCCCGGAGAGTACAGCCGTACTGTGACACCTCATACGTGACGCTCGCGGATGCGAAGGGCACTGCTTTCTCTTTCTCCGGCACGGGTGGGACCCACTGCTGGCGCGGGCGGGCAACCAGCCGCTCGACTGCCTCGCCGAGGTTCTTCCAGAGGTGGTACCTACCCGCGACGTGCGCCGCCGTGCCGGCGCCGCGGTCCCCGCCGTCGGCGTAGCAGCGGGCACAGTCGTGGCCTACCACCTCGACGCCGGGGTGCTCGCTGAGCCAGTCGGCCAGCGCGTCGGCGGATCGCTCGGGCAGGACCTCGATGGGGCGGTGGCCCTCGATGTCGATGAGGACCGTGCCGTAGTTGTGGCCCTTGTGCAGGGCGAAGTCGTCGACGCCGAACACGCGCACCCGCCCGGTGATCGGGTCCGGCATCGCTCGGATCAGGCGTATCAAGGCGTCGCGGCCGACTCCGACCGCCAGTTGCTCAGCGAGCCGGGCGCCGGTCCGGCCGCCCAGCGCGAGAGCGATCGCCTCCCGGGCCTTCCGCAGCGGCAGCGCGCACCGGCCATACCAGAACGTCAGACCGGCGATCTACTCGGCGAACGTTCGTTTCTCGCACGCGGCGTTGCCGCAGAAGAACCGGCGGACCCGCAGGTGCAGCAGCAGCTCCCGGCCGGAGACGGCCGTGTCGCTGATCCGCCGCTCGTAACCGCTGTGCACACGCTCGGACCAGGCCCCGCAGCCCGGGCACGTCGCCCCCGGCGTCCGCCCCCACGCATGCACACGGACCGATTGGCCGACCTTTCTGACCGACTCGATGTTCAGCAAGGCGAACTGAGGGAACAGGACGGCCAGAAGATCAGCAACGGACACCCGACATGATCGCCAACCGACAAGATCCGCAGGCGGCTTTCACGGAACTCGCGCCAGAGCCAGTCTGCCGTGTCCGCTGACACTGCGGGCCGCCGGAACCGGACCGGGCATTCGGCCAGATGGAGTCGATCACCCTTCTCGTCCCCGAGGGGTGGCAGGATGGCCCGCATCACGCACCCACCCGGTCGGATGTCACGCGTCCTGACATCTTCGGCCCCGGTCAGCGCTCAACACACTTCTTCAAGCGCGGAAATGCCCGGACGGCAACGTCCGGCGATCTCGGAGGAACGGAATGAATCTGCATCGCCCGGCCGCGACCCTCATGGCGGCCACTGCCCTCCTGCTCTGCAGTCCCGCCCACGCCTCGGCGGTGGACGGGAAGACGCAACGGGAGAAGATCGTCACCTGCGTCAACGCGGAGATGGAGAAGGAAAATACCGCACGCAAGGGAGACGGTCATCTCACCGACGTCCAGCTCAAGGCGCTCCAGAGGATCGTCGACGCCGAAGTCATGAACGGCCCCCTGACGAAGACCTCGGCTGACGAGCAGAAGAAGCTCCTGAAGAGGATCGAGGATGCGGCCAAGAAGGACAAGGACCTGAAGGATCTGCCCACGGCAACCATCGACAAGATCCTGGTGGAGCTCAAGGAGAAGGGGGCCTATTGCGAAGCCCAGAAGTAACGTTGGCGGCTTCGCGCCCAGTGTGAAGGCGCCCGAGCGCCGTGCGCGGGAGCGGGCTCCACCGGGCGGGGTGCGGCTGCGGACCGCCCGGTGGAGTCCGGCCGCTACCGCGTCAGCAGCTTCTCCAGGACGTCCGCCCCCTTTGACGCGCCGCCCGCCCCGCGCACGATCCGGCTCAGGGCCGCCGCCCGGGGGCGGCAGGACCGGACGTCCTGGACGGCGTCGCGCAGGCCCTGCACGGTCGGCTCGGCGAGCGTCCTGCCGACCTGCAGTTCCTCCGCCCGCCGGGCGATCGCCCGCTGTTCCGGGATCTGCGGCACCGCCACGAAGGGCACCCCGTGGTAGAGGGACTCCATCGTCGAGTTCATCCCGGCGTGGCTCAGGAACACGTCGGTGTGTCGCAGCACCGCCACCTGCGGCACGTGCGCGTGCACTTCGACGTTCGCCGGGATCGGGCCCAGCGACTCTTGGTCCAGCCCGCCCACCGCCATGACGACCTGCCAGTCGCTGTCCCCGAACGCCTCGATGCAGGTCCGGTAGAACTCGGGCCGGTCGTTGAAGACGGTTCCCAGCGATATCAGCAGCACCGGGGCCTGCGACCGGGGGCTCCACTCCTCAGTGGTCTGCCGGCTGCTCAGCGACGGCCCGACGAAGTGGAAGCGCTCGTCGAAGGTGTCCCCCGACAGCTGGAACTCGCGGGGGACGAACACCAGGCTCGTCGGGGCCACGTAGCCGAACATCAGGTTCGGGTCCTTGACGAAGGTGTGGCCCTGCGCGAACGTCCCCATGTCCTGGATCGCGGCCACCAGTCGGGGGTTGGTGTGGTCGAAGTCGGCCGGTAGGTACACCTGCGCCGCCGAGAAGGACTCGTTCTCCGCGAAGGTCGGCACCAGGGAGATCTCCGGCACGTCGAGCAGGTTCGCCAGCATCCTCCCGGTGAAGGTCACCGAGTCGTAGCACACCGCGTCCGGCGGGTCAGCCGAGAAGTGCTCGGCCAGGACGGGGAAGGAGGCACGCGCGTCGTCGAGGTAGTACTCCATCGTCACGGCGAGCTGTTCCGCCGTGAACTCGCCCCGCGCCGCCATGTCGGGCGGCAGCTGCGAGGGCAGGGTCACCGGCGACGCCCCGGCGGCGACGGCGGCGTCCATGGTGGCCGGTCCCGTGGCGTAGCTGACCCGGTGACCGCGCCGGACCAGCTCTTCGACCAGCGGCAGGGTCGGGTTCACATGCCCGGACGCGGGCGCGCTCACGAAGGCGACATGGGCCATCAGCCCTCCTCCAGGATGACCGGAAGAGTCTTGTGTCCGTTGGTGAAGAAGGAACCCAGCGGCTCGAGTTCGGACGACGGGACGGCCAGCCGCAGCCGGGGGAACCGGGAGAACAGCGCGGACAGCGCCGTCGTCGCCTCCAGCTTCGCCAGGGGGCTGCCGAGGCAGAAGTGCACGCCGTGCCCGAAGGTGAGGTGGTCGGCCCGCGACGGCCGGGTGACGGAGAAGTCCTCCGCGTCGGCCCCGTGCTGCGCCGGGTCGCGGCCGGCCGCGCCGTAGGACAGCAGGATCGCCTCGCCCTTGCGGATCTGCACGCCGTCCGCGGAGATGTCCTCCACGGCGTACCGCAGCGGCAGGTTCGGCACCGGTGCCTGCCAGCGCAGGGTCTCGTCCACCACGTCCTCCCACGTGCTGGTCCCGGACCGGACCAGGGCGAGCTGGGACGGGTGCGTGGCCAGCGCGTGGATGGCGTGGTCGAGCAGGTTGACCGTCGTCTCGAAGCCGGCGGAGATGGTCAGCAGCAGGGTGTCCAGCAGTTCCCGCTCGGACAGTCGTGTGCCGTCCGCCTCCTGCGCGGCGATCAGGTCGCTGGTCATGTCGTCGCCGGGGTCGCGCCGTTTGGCGGCCACGAGGTCCTTGAGCAGCATGTACAGCTCGCCGGAGGCGGCCTGCACGCCCGCCGGGTCCGCGTCGAGGCTGAACACCGCGTCCACCAGCCGCCGCAGGTCCGCGCCCGTCTGCGCGGTCACCCCGAACAGTCCGGTGATGACCTGGATCGGCAGCGGGAACGCGAACCGTGCGCGCAGGTCGACCGTCTGCCCCGGCGGCACCGTGGCCAGGTCGGCGATCAGGCCGGCCGTGATCTCCTCGACGCGCGGCCGCATCGCTTCGATGCGGCGCTGGGTGAACGCCTTGGCCACCAGGCTGCGCAGCCTGGTGTGGTCGGACCCGTAGGCGGTGAACATGTTCTGCATCGCGACCCACATGATCAGCGGCCAGTCCGGCGGGATGTCGCCGTCGCGCCACATGGGCCAGTGCTTGTTCGCGTCCTTGGAGACCTTCGGGTCGAGCAGCAGCTTCTTCGTCAGGTCGTGCCCGGTGACGGCCCAGGCCGACACGCCACCGGGCAGTTCGACGGGCGTGGCCGGGCCGCGCTCGCGCAACGCAGCGGCCTCGCCGAAGATGTCGCCGCCCGAGGGGTCGATGACGTACGTGTCGGCGGACGGGGCCTGCGCGCGCACCGGTTCGGTGAAGACGGTGGTCGTACGGGGCTTGGGGGGCTCGGTGACCTCCAGCAGGGTCGCGGTGAACCGCGAGCCCATGCCGAGGCCGATCGACATGATGGTGTCGCCGGGCTTGAGGGTCTCGTCGTGCAGCAGGTGGTCCATGCCGAGCAGTTGGTCGCACGGCCCGACGTGGCCGAGCTCGCGCAGCATCGGCCAGGTGGTGCGGCTCAGGTCGATGCCGAGCGGCTCCAGCACGACGACCTCCAGTTGGGCCAGGCCCAGACCGGTGACGACGAACCTGGTGATGTCGGCGATGTCGACGCCGCCCTCCTTGGCGGCCTGCTCGACCGCGGTGACCAGTGCCCCGCTCATCAGCGTCAGATACGGGGCCAGGCCGGTGACCTCGATCGGCGTACGGTTGCGGTGGCCCTTGGGGTCCGGGATCGTCGGGGTGGCGAGGACCTCCATCTGGGTCGCGGAGCTGTTGGCGGTCGCGACCAGCCGCGCCCGGCCGCCCTCGCGGTTGAGCACGGCCGCGGCCGCACCGTCGGCCAGGAAGATCCCGACGGTGGGCTGCCAGCGTTCCCACCGCGGCGGCAGGAACCGGGCGGTGGCCGTGACCAGGGTCGCGGTCGCGGCCGGGTCGGCCACCAGGTGCGCGGCGGCGGACTGCAGCGCGGCCGAGCCGCCGTTGCTGGTCGCCTCGACCTCGTAGACGAGGGCGTGGCCGAGGCCGAGGACGCGCTGCAGGTGGCAGGAGGACGCCATGTGGTCCTGGTGGTCCATCTGCGCGTAGGCGGCCATGGAGATGTCGGCGCCGCTGAGGCCGGACTCGCGCAGGGCTCCGATCGCCGCGTGCACGGCCATCGCGTGCTCGGTGACGTCGTCGGAGCTGGTGAACGACACGAAGTCCGACAGCGCGAGCAGCCGCCGCATGGTCTCGGTGTCCGGCACTGCCTGCGTCGCGGGCGTGCGGGGCGGCAGGTACCGCCCCGTTCCGCCGATGTAGACGTTGTCCCAGATCATGCTTGGTCCTTTCCCCTGAGTTCGGACAACCCGGCCCCGTACCCGTCGAAGTCGAGGAGCCATGTACTGATGGCCAGCGCCGTGGCCGCGGAGTTCTCCTCCAGTGCGGTGAAGTGGTCGCCAGGGACGGTGAGCACCTCCTGGACGGTGGTGGACAGCCGGGGCCACGAGCGCTCCCCGGTGCCCACCAGCAGCACCGGCGCGGTGACGGGCTCCGGGGCGCCGGCCAGATCGAGGTAGCGGCCCATGGCCACCAGCCGGTCGTCGTCGACCGGGTGGACCTGGTGGCCGGCGTCGAGCATGCCGGTGAGCACACCCGGCAGGTCGTCGGGGTAGCCGTCGATGAGCACCACGGCGCTCGGCCGGGCCCCCCGCCGTTCCAGTTCCCCGGCGGTCGCCAGGGCCATCCACGCGCCCACCGAACGGCCGACCAGCACCGGCGCGGCGACGGTCGACGCGGCCTCGGCAAGTGCCTGGACCAGGACGTCGGCGTCCGCGGGCAGCGGGTCGCCGGCGAAGCCCGGCAGGGTGACCGCCGTGACGTCGCGGGCGGCCTCCAGCGCCGCGGCGAACCGCCCGTACTCCTCGATGCCGCCGGACGCCAGCGCGGACGGCAGGCAGACCAGCGACGGCTGGAGGAAGCCGGTCGCGAGGGCGACCGCCTCGGCCTTGGGCGCGTCGGTGGCCGGGCTCAGCCGGGACACCGTGGCCAGCAGATCGAGGCCGTCCTGCGCGCGGCCGACGTCGACGGCCTTGCGCAGCAGGCGTTCCATCGGCCCGGCGACCCGGTTCTCCGGCGAGCACAGCTGCCCGTAGAGGTGGTTGACGAGCTGTTCGGGCGTCGGGAAGTCGAAGACGAGGGTCGCCGGGAGCTGGAGCCCGGTGGCCGCGTTGAGCTGGTTGCGCAGCTCGATGGCGGTCAGCGAGTCGACGCCGTGGTCGCGGAACAGCCGGCGCGGGTCGTCGATCCCGCCGGGGGCCATTCCGAGGATGCTCGCGCTGTGCCTGACGACCAGGTCGAGCAGCAGGGCGCGCTGCTCGGGCTCGGGCAGGGCGTCGAGCCTGGCCCGCAGGTCGCCGGGGCCGGCTGCCGGGGCCGGCGCGCGCCGCGGCCGGGCGAGTCCGCGCAGCAGCGCGGGCGGGGTGTCGATCGCCGCGAGGTCGAGGCGGACCGGCACCAGCGCCGGGCGTTCGCCGGCCAGGGCGGTGTCGAACAGGCCGAGGGCCTGCTCGGTGGCCAGCGGCAGCATCCCGGTCCTCGCCAGCCGGCGCTGGTCGGCCTCGGTCAGGTTCCCGGTGATGGCGCTGGACTCGGCCCACTGGCCCCAGGCCAGGGAGGTGGCCGGCAGACCGCGCGCGTGCCGGTGCTCGGCGAGCGCGTCGAGGAACGCGTTCGCGGCGGCGTAGTTGGCCTGCCCGGGGGCGCCGAACACCCCGGACGCCGAGGAGAACAGCACGAACGCCCGCAGGTCCAGGTGCTCGGTGGCCTCGTGCAGGTGCCACGCGGCATCGGCCTTCGAGCGCAGCACCGTGTCGATCTGCTCGGGTGTCATCGATCCCACCACGGCGTCGTCGACGACCCCGGCGGCGTGCACGACGGCCCGCAGGTCGGGGATCGAGGCGACGAGATCCCTCAGTGCCCCGCGGTCCCCGGCGTCGCAGGCGACCACGGTGAGGGCGGCGCCCAGCTCCTCCCGGAGCCCGGGCGGCTCGACGCCGCGGCGGCCGGCGAGCACCACGTGCCGGGCGCCGTGCCGGGTGACCAGGTGCCGGGCGACCAGGACGCCGAGGGTGCCGGTGCCGCCGGTGATCAGCACGGTGCCGTCCAGGGGCGCACCGTCCAGGGGCCCGGCCGGGGCGGTCGGTGCGGCCGGGGCGGCCCTCACCAGCTTCGGCACGAGGGCGGTTCCGTCGCGCAGCTGGATCTCGGGCTCGCCGTCGCTCACGGCGGCGCGCACCGCGGCGGGGATCGCCCGTCGTGAGGCGGCCGTGCCGTCGTGCCGGACGGTCAGGATCCGCCCGGGGTTCTCGCTGTGCGCGCTGCGCAGGAAGCCGCGGGCGGCGGCCGAGGCCAGGTCGTCGCCGGTGAGGACCACGAGCCGGGCCGGTGTGTCGGTGGCCAGGAACTCCCGGACCGTGCCGAGCAGTTCGCGGGTCACCGCGTGGGCGGCCGCGACCGGTTCGCCCTCGCCGACGACCTCGTGGAGGACCGTCTCGGTGTCCGGGCCGTCCGGTGCCGCCATCGGGGTCCAGTCGACGGCGAACAGCGTGTTCGGCCGCCGTCCGGCGCCGTGACCCGTCGCTTCGACGGGCCGCAGGACGATCTCGTCGATGCTCACGACCGGTATCCCGGCGGTGTCGGTGATCCGTACCGCGTAGGTGTCCGGCCCGGTCGGGTGCAGCACCACGCGGGCCGTCGCTGCCGACCCGGTGACCGACACGCCGGAGAACGAGAAGGGCATCCGCGCCTGGCTGCCGCCGGCGCCGCCGTCCTCGGCCGCGAGGCCGGCGAGCAGGGTCAGCGGCTGTATGGCGGCGTCCAGGAGCGCGGGGTGGACGCGGTAACCGGTGAGCTGCGCGGGGTCCTCCGGGAAGCTCACCTCGGCGTACAGGTCCTCGCCGTGTCGCCGGATGCCGGTGAGCCCCTGGAAGGCCGGCCCGTACTCGTAGCCGGCTTCGGCGAGCCGGTCGTAGAGCGAGCCGATGTCGATCGGCGCGGCCTCGCTGTCGTCCGCCCCGGGCACGGCCGTCCGGTCGGCCCCTGTCGCCCGGTCCGGCGGGCTGAGCACGCCGGTCGCGTGGCGGGTCCACTCGTCGGGCTCGGCGGAGGTGCGGGAGTGGACGGTGACGGCCCGGCGTCCGGTGTCGTCGGGCGCGCCGACGGTGACCTGCACGTGCACACCGTCGCGCTCGGACAGCACGAGCGGCGCCTCCAGGACCAGTTCGGACAGAACGGGGCTGGCCGTGTGCTCGCCGGCGTGGACGGCCATGTCCACGAACGCCATCGCGGGCAGCAGCGTCGAACCGAGCACGGTGTGCTCGGCCAGCCACGGGTGGAGGGAAGCGGAGAGCTTCCCGGTCAGCACCACGCCCTGCCCGTCGGGGAGCTTCACCAGGGACCGCAGCAGCGGGTGGTCGGGCGTGTCGAGGCCCTCCGACGGGGTGGTGGGCTGGAGCCAGTAGTGCTGGTGCTGGAAGGCGTACGAGGGCACACGCACGTCCGGCGTTCCCGCCGTCGTGGTCGCGGGTGGCGTCCAGCGCGCGGCGCCGTCCGCCCACAGCCGGCCCAGCCCCGCGAACAGCCGCTCCGGGGAGTCACCATTACGCCGCATCAAGCCGGTCCCCACCAGCACCGGATGCGGGCCCACCTCGACGAACCCCGTAACACCCTGGCCCGTCAGCCACTCCATGGCATCGGCAAACCGAACCGGCTCCCGCACCTGCCGCACCCAGTACCCCGGCTCCCCCAGGTCCACCGGACGCCCGGCCACCGTGGAGACCACCGGGATCACCGGCTCACCGAACGACAAACCCTCAGCCACCCGGCCCAGTTCCTCCAGCACCGGATCCATCCGCGCCGAATGGAACGCGTGACTGACCTCCAGCCGCCGCACCCGACAACCACGGCCCTGCCACACCTCAGCAACCGCCGCAACCGCGGCCTCGTCGCCCGACACCACCACCGCATCCGACCCGTTGACCGCCGCCACCTCGGCACCCGGCACCAACGAGCCCTCCACCTCCTCCAGCGACGCCTGGAGCGACACCATCGCCCCACCACCGGGCAACTCCTGCATCAACCGGCCCCGCGCACCCACCAGCGCACACGCGTCCTCCAGGCCCAGGACGCCCGCCACATGGGCCGCCGCCACCTCACCGACCGAGTGCCCCACCACGAAGTCCGGCCGAACCCCCAGCCACTCCACCAACCGGAACAGCGCCACCTCCAACGCGAACACCCCACCCTGGGTGAACAGCGTCTGCCCCAGCACCCCCTCCGCGTCCTCGAACAACACCTCCACCGGCAACCCCAGCAACCCGCAGACCTCGTCCAACGCCCGCGCGAACACCGGGAACTCCCGATACAGACCCCGTCCCATCCCCGCCCACTGACCACCCTGACCGGAGAACACGAACGCCGACCTGCCCGGGGAGGCAGTGCCCGTGACGATTCCGGGCTTTCCGTCGATCAGCGCGTCCAGGCCGGCCGGGTCCGTCAGCACAGCACGGTGCGGGAACCGGGCCCGCGCGGCCAGGTCCGCGGCCACCTCGGTCGGTGTGACCTCGGGGTGCTCGGCGAGGAACCCGCGCAGCCTGCGGGCCTGGTCACGCAGGGCCGCGTCCGACTTGGCCGACAGCAGCCACGGCACCGGCACCGCGGCCGCAGGGGCGGGCGTGGGAGTGGCAGGGGACTCGGGCGAGGTCTCCTCGGCCGGCTCCGGCGCCGGGGCCTCCAGGATCACGTGCGCGTTGGTACCGCTGATGCCGAACGCCGACACACCGGCACGACGGGGACGCCCCGTCTCCGGCCACGGCCGGGCCTCGGTCAGCAGGGAGACCTGGCCCGCCGACCAGTCGACGTGGGAGCTCGGCGCGTCGACATGCAGCGTCGGCGGCAGTTCACCGTGCCGCATCGCCATCACCATCTTGATCACACCCGCGATGCCGGCGGCGGCTTGCGTGTGGCCGATGTTCGACTTCACCGACCCCAGCCACAACGGCTCCACCCGGTCCCGGCCGTACGTCGCCAACAGCGCCTGCGCCTCGATCGGGTCACCGAGCGTCGTCCCCGTACCGTGCGCCTCCACCGCGTCCACCTCGGACGCCTCCAACCCGGCGTTCGCCAGAGCCTGACGGATCACCCGCTCCTGCGACGGACCGTTCGGCGCGGTCAGGCCGTTGGACGCCCCGTCCTGGTTCACCGCGCTTCCCGCGACGACCGCCAACACCTGGTGACCGTTACGGCGGGCGTCCGACAACCGCTCCAGGAGCACGACACCCGCGCCCTCACCCCACGCCGTACCATCGGCAGCCTCGGCGAACGCCTTCACCCGCCCATCGGCCGCAAGCCCCCGCTGGCGGGAGAAGTCGATGAAGGCGGCGGGTGTCGCCATGACCGTCACACCGCCGGCCAGGGCCAGTGAGCACTCCCCCGAGCGCAGCGCCTGCGCCGCCAGGTGGATCGCCACCAGCGACGACGAACACGCCGTGTCCACCGACACCGCCGGACCCTCCAGCCCCAGCAGGTACGACACCCGCCCTGAGGTCACACTCGTCGCCGTGCCCGTGGCCACGTAGCCGTCCGCGTCGCGCGAGATCTGGTCCACTCCGCCCGCGTAGCCGGACGCCCAGATGCCGGTGAAGACGCCCGTCTGGCTGCCCCGCAACGACGTCGGATCGATCCCCGCGTCCTCGAAGGTCTCCCACACCGTCTCCAGCAGCACCCGCTGCTGCGGATCCATGGCGAGCGCCTCGCGCGGCGAGATCCCGAAGAACGCGGCATCGAAGCCGCCCGCATCCCCCAGGAAACCACCCGACCGCGTGTACGACGTCCCCGGGCCACCGGCCGGATCGTAGAGACGACCCACGTCCCAGCCACGATCCGACGGGAAATCACCCACCGCATCGACCCCACCCGACACCAGGCCCCACAAGTCCTGGGCCGACCCGACCCCACCCGGGTACCGGGCCCCCAACCCGACCACCACCACCGGATCACCCGACACGGGAACCCCGGCCGGCGCGGGCGCGACCGTCCCGCGCTCCTTGCCGAGGACCACCTCCCGCAGGTATTCGGCCAGCCGGGCCGGGGTCGGGTGGTCGAAGACCATCGTCGCCGACAGCCGGGTCCCGACCGCCGTGGACAGCCGGTTGCGCAGCTCCACGCCGGTCAGCGAGTCGAAGCCCAGGTCCTTGAAGGCCAGGTCGCCACCGATCTCGTCGCCGCGGCCCAGCACGGCCGAGGCGTGGGTGCTGACCAGGTCGAGCAGGATCTCGCGTTGCCGGGCCTCGGGGAGCGATCCCAGCTCGCCCGCCAGCCCGGTGGTCCGCACCGGCTTGCGGGCGCGTGTCAGCGCGCGCAGCACCGGACGGTCACCCAGTGCGGACACCTTGATCCGGGCCGCGACCACCGCCGGTTCCGCGATGTCCAGGCCCCCGTCGAACAGCCCGAGTGCGTAGTCGGCCGCCATCGGCAACAGCCCCGCGCGGGCGAGGCGTTCACCGTCGGCCTCGGACATCTGCCCGGTCAGCCCGCTGGCCTCGGCCCAGTAGCCCCAGGCCAGCGACACCCCCGGCAGGCCCTGGGCACGCCGGTACGCGGCCAGGCCGTCGAGGTAGGCGTTCGCCGCCGCGTAGTTGGCCTGCCCTGCCGCGCCGAGCGTGCCGGCGGCCGAGGAGAAGAGGACGAACGCCGTCAGATCCAGCCCCCGGGTGAGTTCGTGCAGGTTCCACGCCGCCCGGGCCTTGGGCTCCCAGACCGCGGCGAGACGGTCGGGGGTCAGGGACTCGACCACGGCGTCGTCGAGCACGCCGGCGGCGTGGACGACCGCGGTCAGCGGACGCCCGGCCGGGATCGAGTCCAGGACGGCCGCCAGCGCGTCCCGGTCGGCCACGTCGCAGGCGGCCACGGTCACCTCCGCGCCCAGCCCCTCCAGCTCCTCGCGCAACGCCGCCCCGCCACCGCTGCGGCTGACCAGCACCAGGTGCCGCACACCCCGCTCGGCCACCAGGTGCCGGGCCACATGCCCCCCCAGCGTCCCCGTACCACCGGTGATCAGCACGGTGCCGTCGGGGTCGACCGGCTGGGGAACAGTGAGGACGATCTTCCCCACGTGAGCGGCCCGGCTCATGAACCGGAAGGCGTCCCGCGCGCGGCGGACGTCCCAGGTGGTGAGCGGTGGCAGCCGCAGCTCGCCCGCGCCGAGCAGCCGGACGGCCTCGGCCAGGATCTCCGCCAGCCGCTCCGGTCCCGCGTCGGCCAGGTCGAAGGCCAGCACGCCGGGCCGGACGTCGGCCTTGCCCATCTCCACGAACCGCCCGCCGGGCGCGAGCAGCCGCAGGGAGGCGTCCAGGAACTCGCCGGACAGCGAATTCAGGACGACGTCCATGGGCGGGAAACTCTGCTCGAACTCCAGGGTGCGCGACGAGGCGATGTGGTCCTCGTCCAGCCCCAGGGAGCGCAGGATGTGCCACTTGGCCGGGCCGGCCGTGGCGAACACCTCCGCCCCGAGCCGCCGGGCCAGCTGGACCGCCGCCATGCCGACACCACCGGTACCCGCGTGGATCAGCACCCGGTGCCCGGCCTCCAGCCCGCCCAGATCGCGCAGGCCGTACCACGCCGTCATGAACGCGATCGGCACAGTGGCGGCCTCGGTGAACGTCCACTCGTCGGGGATGCGCACCAGCACCCGGTGGTCGGCGACGGCCACCCGGCCGAACGCGCCGGGCAGCAGCCCGGCGACCCGGTCACCCGGCCGCAGCCCGGTGACCTCGGCGCCGACCTCGGTGACGACGCCCGCGCCCTCGCTGCCGAGCAGCGCCGGGTCCGGGTAGACCCGGAGGGCGATCAGCACGTCCCGGAAGTTCAGGCCCGCCGCCCGCACGGCGACGCGCACCTCCAGGGGCCCGAGCGGGGCCTGCTCGTACGACAGGAAGGCGAGGTCGTCCAGACTGCCCGTGACCGCCTGCGTCAGCCGACCGTCGAACGCCTCCTCCGGTGTGGAGCGCACGAGCCGGGGCACGTGGACGGCCCCCTGGCGCACCGCCAGCTGGTCCTCGTCGCCGACCGACAGGCCGTCGGGCAGCTCGTCGGCGTCCACGAGCACGAACCGGCCGGGGTGCTCGGACTGCGCGGACCGGACCAGGCCCCAGACGGCCGAGGCTTCCGGGTCGCTCACCGCGTCACCGGGAACGACGGCGACCGCGCCCCGCGTGCGCACCACGAGCCGTTCGCCGGGCCCGGCCAGGAAGTCCTGGACGGCCGTCAGCGCCTCGGCGACCGAGCCGGGCGAGACGACGGCGTCGCCGAGCGCGCCTTCGCCGGGGGTCAGCGGAATCCAGTCGAGGGCGTACAGCGGGCCGCGTTCGGCCATCGGACGGGTGGTCAGCGCCTCGATGGTCGCCACGGGCTCGCCGGACCGGTCCGCCAGGTGGACGGCGTACGTGCCGGGGCGCACCACCGTCAGCCGTACGCGCGCGGAGGTCACGCCGGTGCGGTGGACCGCGATGCCGCCCAGCGAGAACGGCAGCCGCACGTCGCCTTCCGTGCCGGCCAGCAGCGCCAGCGGTTGCAGGGCGGCGTCCAGCAGGGCCGGGTGGACGGAGAACCGGGCCGCGTCCGGCACGGTGACCTCGGCGAACACCTCGTTGCCGCGGCGCCACACCGCCTGCACGGCCTGGAAGGCCGGCCCGTACTCGTAGCCCGCCGCGGCGAGCGTGTCGTAGAGCCCGGTGACCGGTTCCGCGTCGGCCGGCGGCCATTGCGTCAGCTCCCGCCCGACCACAGGCTCCCCGCTCACCGTGCCGGTGGCGTGCCGCACCCAACCGTCCGTACGGGACCGGACGTCGACCGTGCGGCGGCCGGTCTCGTCCGGCTCGCCCACGACGACCTGCACGTCGACCGCGCCGTCCGCGGGCAACACCAGCGGCGCCTCCAGGACCAGTTCCTCCACCGCCGCCCCGGCCGCGTGCACCACCAGTTCCACGAACGCCGTCGCGGGCAGCAGCACCGTCCCCAGGACGGAGTGGTCCGCGAGCCAGGGGTGGGTGGCCAGGGAGAGCCGACCCGTCAGGACCCGTTGCTCGCCCACCTCGACGGCAGCGCCGAGCAACGGGTGGTCCACCGAGTCGAGCCCGGCCGCGGACACGTCTCCCGCGCCTCCGGCGAGCCAGAACCGCGTCCGCTGGAAGGGGTAGGTGGGCAGCGCCACCGGCTCCCCTTCAGGGAACGGCCACCGCACCGGCACACCCGCGACGAACAGCCGCGCCGCGGCGGCCAGGAACTCGGCCGGGGTGCCGTGGTCGCGGCGCAGCGTGCCGGTCACCACACCCGCCTCGTGCTCCTCCAGCGCGGGCGTGAGCACCGGGTGCGGGCTGATCTCGACGAAGACGGGGGCGCTACCCGAGGCGAGCAGCAGCCGGGTGGTCTGGTCGAACAGCACGGGTTCGCGGAGGTTGCGGTACCAGTAGTCGGCGTCGAGGGAGGAGGTGTCGATCTCCTCGCCGGTCACCGTCGAGTAGAACGGGGTCACCGCCGGGTGCGGTGTGATGTCGGCGAGGTCGGTGAGCAGTTGCTCGCGGATCGCCTCGACCTGCGCGGAGTGGGCGGCGTAGTTGACGGGCAGGCGGCGGGCACGGATGCCGTCGGCCTCACAGGACTTCAGCAGTTCGTCCAGCGCGTCCAGATCGCCCGACACGACGACCGAACCGGGGGCGTTGACCACCGCCACCGTCAGCCGGCCGTCCCAGCGGGCCACGAACTCGGCCGCCTGCTCGTGCCCGAGGCCGACCGACACCATCCCGCCCTGGTCCGCCAGGGCGACCAGGGCCTTGCTGCGCAGCGCGACCGCCTTCGCGGCGTCCTCCAACGACAACGCCCCCGCCACGTACGCCGCCGCGATCTCCCCCTGCGAATGCCCGACGACCGCATCGGGTTCCACACCATGCGCACGCCACAGCGCGGCCAGCGCCACCATCACCGCGAACAGCGCCGGCTGCACCACATCCACCCGCTCCAACGAGCCACCGCCCGTCAGCACCTCCACCAACGACCAGTCCGTGTACGGCGCCAACGCAGCGTCACACGCGTCGATCACCTCCCGGAACACCGGCTCCGAGGCATACAACTCCCCACCCATACCGACCCACTGCGCACCCTGCCCCGGGAACACGAACACCGAACGACCCAGCGAGCGGGCGGTCCCGGTGACCAGACCCGGCGCCGTGCCGCCCTCGGCCAGGACGTCCAACGCCTCCACGCCACTCAGCACCACGGCCCGGTGCTCGAACACGGTGCGGGCAGCCAGAGCACCCCCGACCGCCGCCGCGCTCACCTCGGGACGCACGACGGTGAAGGCGCCCAGCCGGCGCGCCTGCTCCCGCAACGCCGCCTCCGACTTCCCCGACAACACCCACGGCACCACCCCACCCGTGGGCTCCGTCGAAACCCCGACCGGCTCCTCGGCAGCCGCCTCGATCACCACGTGCGCGTTGGTACCGCTGATGCCGAACGCCGAGATGCCCGCGCGACGCACGTGGCCGTTGTCGGGCCAGGGCCGGGCCTCGGTGAGCAGTCGGATGTTGCCGGACTCCCAGTCGACGTGCGAGGTCGGCGCGTCGACATGCAGCGTCGGCGGCAGTTCACCGTGCCGCATCGCCATGACCATCTTGATCACGCCCGCCACACCGGCGGCGGCTTGCGTGTGCCCGATGTTGGACTTCACCGACCCCAGCCACAACGGCTCCACCCGGTCCTGGCCATAGGTCGCCAGGAGTGCCTGGGCCTCGATGGGGTCACCGAGCGTGGTGCCGGTGCCGTGCGCCTCCACCGCGTCCACGTCCGCCGTCGACAGTCCGGCGTTGGCGAGGGCCTGACGGATCACCCGCTCCTGTGACGGACCGTTCGGCGCCCCGAGGCCGTTGGAGGTGCCGTCCTGGTTCACCGCCGAACCGCGGACGACCGCCAGCACCCGGTGGCCGTTGCGACGGGCGTCCGACAACCGCTCCAGCAGCAGCAGGCCCGCGCCCTCGGCCCAGGCCGTACCGTCGGCCGCCTCGGCGAACGCCTTCACCCGGCCGTCGGGAGCCAGGCCGCGCTGGCGCGAGAACTCCGTGAACCCCAGCGGGGTCGCCATCACGGTCACTCCGCCGGCCAGGGCCAGTGAGCACTCCCCCGAGCGGAGCGCCTGCGCTGCCAGGTGGATCGCCACCAGCGAGGACGAGCAGGCGGTGTCCAGCGAGACCGCCGCGCCCTCCAGCCCCAGCAGGTAGGCGATCCGGCCGGAGGTCACGCTGGTCGCGGCGCCCGTACCGAGGTAGCCCTCGGCGTCGGCGGGTGCCTGGTCGCCGTAGCCGGATGCCCAGATGCCGGTGAACACGCCCGTCTGGCTGCCCCGCAGCGACGTCGGGTCGATCCCCGCGTCCTCGAACGTCTCCCACGCGGTCTCCAGCAGCACCCGCTGCTGCGGATCCATCGCCAGCGCCTCACGCGGCGAGATCCCGAAGAAGTCCGCGTCGAACCCGGCCGCGTCCGCGAGGAAACCACCCGACCGCGTGTACGACGTCCCCGGGTGATCCGCATCCGGATGGAACAACCCCTCGACGTCCCACCCACGATCCGACGGGAACCCCCCGATCGCGTCCACCCCACCCGAGACCAGGCCCCACAGCTCCTCCGGCGACCCCACCCCACCCGGATACCGGGCCCCCATGCCCACGATCACCACCGGATCCGCGCCATCAACCACTCCACCCACCGGCACCACCGGCACCACCTCCGCGCTCGCGCCGAGGATCCCGCTCAGCAGGTGCTCGGCGAGTTGCCGCGGGGTGGGGTGGTCGAAGACGAGGGTCGCGGGCAGCCGCAGGCCGGTGGCGCCGGCGAGGCGGTTGCGCAGTTCGACGGCGGTCAGCGAGTCGAAGCCGAGGTCCTTGAACGCCTGCCGGTCCCATCCGGCCCCCGGTTCGCGGTGACCGAGCACGGCGGCGGTGTTGGCGGTGACCAGGTCGAGTGCGGCGCGCAGCCGTTCGGCCTCCGGCAGTGACCGCAGGCGGTCGGCGATCGCACCGTGCCGCGCCGGGCGCCGGGCCGCCTTGCGGGAGACGAGGCCCTTGAGGGCCGCCGGGGCCGCCGGGGAGCCCGCCATCACGGACAGGTCGAGGCGTACCGGCACCAACGCGGCCCGGTCCGTGGCCAGGGCCGCGTCGAACAGCGACAGGGCGTGTTCGGTGGCCAGCGGCACGACCCCGGCTCGCGTCAGCCGGTCCTGGTCGGCACCAGTCAGGTGCCCGGTCATGCCGCTGGCCTCGGCCCAGTAGCCCCAGGCCAGCGAGGTCGCCGGAAGTCCGAGGGCGCGCCGGTGCACGGCGAGGGCGTCGAGGAAGGTGTTGGCCGCGGCGTAGTTGGCCTGCCCTGCCGCGCCGAGCGTGCCGGCGGCCGAGGAGAAGAGGACGAAGGCCGTCAGGTCCCGTCCCCGGGTGAGTTCGTGCAGGTTCCAGGCCGCCCGGGCCTTGGGCTCCCAGACGGCGGCGAGACGGTCGGGGGTCAGGGACTCGACCACGCCGTCGTCGAGCACGCCGGCGGCGTGGACGACCGCGGTGAGCGGGTTCGCGGCCGGGATCGAGTCCAGGACGGCCGCCAGCGCGTCCCGGTCGGCCACGTCGCAGGCCGCCACGGTCACCTCCGCGCCCAGCCCCTCCAGCTCCTCGCGCAACGCCGCCCCGCCACCGCTGCGGCTGACCAGCACCAGATGCCGCACACCCCGCTCGGCCACCAGATGCCGGGCCACAAGGCCCCCCAGCGTCCCCGTACCACCGGTGATCAGCACCGTACCGGCCGCATCGAGATCCGCGGGAACAGTGAGGACGATCTTCCCGACGTGAGCGGCCTGGCTCATGAACCGGAACACGTCGACCGCGTCCCGGACCCCGCGGACGTCCAACGGCAGCGGTGCGAACCCGCCGTCCGTGAACGCCCGTACGACGGCGTCCAGGATCTCGCCGAGCCGTTCCGGCCCCGCGTCGGCGATGTCGAACGCCCGGTAGACGATGTCGGGATGGTCGGCCGCGTCGCGGATGTCGGTCTTGCCCATCTCCACGAACCGGCCGCCGGGCACGAGCAGCCGCAGGGAGGCGTCGACGAACTCGCCGGACAGCGAGTCCAGAACCACGTCCATGGGCGGGAACTTCTTCTCGAACTCCAGGGTGCGCGACGAGGCGATGTGGTCCTCGTCCAGTCCCAGGGCGCGCAGGATGTGCCACTTGGCCGGGCCGGCGGTGGCGAACACCTCCGCCCCGAGCCGCCGGGCCAGCTGGATCGCCGCCATGCCGACACCACCGGTACCCGCGTGGATCAGCACCCGGTGCCCGGCCTCCAGCCCGCCCAGGTCGCGCAGGCCGTACCAGGCGGTCAGGAACACCACGGGCACGGACGCGGCCCTGGCGAACGACCAGTCCTCGGGCATCCGGACCAGCAGCCGCTGGTCGGCGACGGTGACCGGGCCGAAGGCTCCGGGGACCAGGCCCATGACGCGGTCGCCGGGCCGGAACCGGGTGTCCGGGCCGGTTTCGAGGACGACGCCCGCGCCTTCGCCGCCCATCAGGGCCTCGCCGGGGTAGACGCCGAGGGCGATCAGCACGTCCCGGAAGTTGAGTCCGGCCGCCCGCGTGGCGATCCGGACCTGCCCGGGCCCCAGCGGCTCCATGAGCTCCGGGCGGGGCACCAGCGCCAGGTCGTCGATGCTGCCGGTGCCCGTGTCCTCCAGCCGCCAGGTCCCGTCGGGCGGGGTGAGGCTCGCGCCGACGCGGACCAGCCGGGGGACGCGCAACGTCCCCTGGCGTACCGCCAGTTCCGGCTCGTCCGTGCCAGCAATCAGCGCGGGGTCCCAGGTCGGGTCGGCGTCGACCAGGACGAACCGGTCGGGGTGCTCGGCCCGCGCGCCGCGGACCAGACCCCAGACCATCGAGTGGTGGAGGCCGACCACGTCACCGGGCGAGGCGGCGACGGCGTTGCGGGTGACGACCGCCAGCCGCGTCCGCTCGCCCGCCAAGTGGTCCCGGATCACGGCGAGTACGCTCCGCGCGCTCTCGTACGCCGCCTCGACGGTGTCCGCCTCGGGCTCCGGCCCGGGCACCTCGTAGACGACCAGGTCCGCGGGGTCGCCGCCCGTCGACGCCGGGTCGAGGGCCAGCCGTTCGAAGGGCAGCCAGTCGAGTGCGTACAGGCTGTCCGGGACGGCGGTGGCGTCCCGGACGGTCAACGACGTGATGACCGCGACCGGGGTGCCGTCCGGATCGGCCACGGCCACGGTGTACGTGTCCGGCCCGGTGGCGGAGAGGCGTACGCGCAGCGGGCCGCGACCAGCGGGCCGCATCGCGACTCCGGTGAACGCGAACGGCAGGCCGGTGCGGTCAGTGAGGAACGCCATGGGGTGCAGTGCGGCGTCAAGCAGCGCGGGGTGCAGAGCAAACGATTCCTCGGCGGGAAGCTCCACCTCGGCGTAGACGGTGTCGCCGACCCGCCAGGCCGCCGTGACGCCCTGGAACGCCGGCCCGTACTCGTAGCCGAGCACGGACAGCGAGTCGTAGAGCCCGTCGGCGTCGAGGGGCTCACCGGCCTGCGGCCAGTCCCAGGCGCTCAGCGCCGGCTCCTCGCCCAGGGTCCCGGTGGCGTGCCGCACCCACTCGTCGCCGTCACGCGAGTACACCGTGAGCGGGTTGCGGCCGTCGTCCTCGGAGCCCACGACGACCTGGAGGTCCACCGGGGTGTCGTCGAGGACGAGCGGCGTTTCGAGCACCAGCTCCTCGACCGCGCGGCCGAGCCGTCCGGCCGCGTAGGCCGCCATCTCCGCGAACGCGGTGCCGGGCAGGAGGACGGAGCCCCGCACGGCGTGGTCGGCCAGCCACGGGTGGGTGGCGAGCGAGATCCGTCCGCTGAGCACCGCGCCGTCGGGCAGTTCCACGAACGTGCTGAGCAGGGGGTGGTCGCCCGACGCCGTCGGGACGGGCCGCAGCCAGTACGGCTGGCGCTGGAAGGCGTACGTCGGCAGGCTGACGGGCTCGGTGTCGTCCGGGAACCGCCAGTCGACCGGGACACCATGGACGTGCAGGCGGCCGAGCGAGGTGAGGAAGTCGTCCTGGTCGCGCCGGAGCGTGCCGGTGACGAGGAGGTCGGAGCCGTGGTGGTGACCGGTCTCCTCGACCGCGGAGACCAGGACCGGGTGCGGGCTGACCTCGACGAAGACGGTGTGGCCGTGGTCGAGCAGCGCACGGGTGGTCTGGTCGAACAGCACGGGTTCGCGGAGGTTGCGGTACCAGTAGTCGGCGTCAAGGGCGGAGGTGTCGATCTCCTCGCCGGTGACCGTGGAGTAGAACGGGATCGCCACCGGGTGGGGGGTGATGTCGGCCAGTTCAGTGAGCAGTTGCTCGCGGATCGCCTCGACCTGCGCGGAGTGGGCGGCGTAGTTGACGGGCAGTCGGCGGGCGCGGATTCCGTCGGCCTCACAGACCGCCAGCAGCTCGTCCAGCGCGTCCAGGTCGCCCGACACGACGACCGAACCGGGGGCGTTGACCACCGCCACCGTCAGCCGGCCGTCCCAGCGGGCCACGAACTCTGCGGCGTTCTCATGCCCGAGGCCGACCGACACCATCCCGCCCTGGTCGGCCAACACCGCCAGCGCGCGGCTGCGCAGGGCGACCACCTTGGCGGCGTCGTCCAGGGACAACGCCCCGGCCACGTAGGCCGCCGCGATCTCCCCCTGGGAGTGGCCGACCACGGCGTCCGGCTGCACGCCGTAGGACCGCCACAGTTCGGCCAGCGCCACCATCACCGCGAACAGGGCGGGCTGCACCACATCCACCCGCTCCAGCGAGCCACCGCCCGTCAGCACCTCCACCAACGACCAGTCCGTGTACGGCGCCAACGCAGCGTCACACGCATCGATCACCTCCCGGAACACCGGCTCCGAGCCGTACAACTCCCCACCCATACCGACCCACTGCGCACCCTGCCCCGGAAACACGAACACCGAACGACCCGGCGAACCGGCCACACCCGTGATGACGCGGGGGTCCGCGTCGGCGAGCGCGGCCAGTTCCGCCATGAGGTCGGTCCGGGTACTGCCCACCACGGCCGCCCGGTGCGCGAGCAAGGTGCGGGTGGTGGCGAGGGCCCGGCCGATCGCGGCCGGCCGGAGTCCGGGGTGGGCGGTGACGTGGTCCGCGAGCCGTCGGGCCTGGGCGCGGAGGGCGTCGTCCGTCTTGCCGGACAGCAGCCACACGGTGGGCTCCGCGGAGTCGTCCGCGGCGGGCTGTCCGGCGGTTTCCTCCGGGAACTGTTCGATGACGACGTGCGCGTTGGTGCCGCTGATGCCGAACGCCGACACGCCGGCACGGCGGGGACGCCCCGTCTCCGGCCACGGCCGGGCCTCGGTCAGCAGGGAGACCTGGCCCGCCGACCAGTCGACGTGGGAGGTCGGCGCGTCCACGTGGAGGGTCCGCGGCAGTTCACCGTGCCGCATCGCCATGACCATCTTGATCACACCCGCCACACCGGCCGCCGCCTGGGTGTGGCCGATGTTCGACTTCACCGACCCCAGCCACAACGGCTCCACCCGGTCCCGGCCGTACGTCGCCAGGAGCGCCTGCGCCTCGATCGGGTCGCCGAGGGTGGTGCCGGTGCCGTGGGCCTCCGCCGCGTCCACGTCCGCCGTCGACAGTCCGGCGTTGGCGAGGGCCTGACGGATGACGCGTTCCTGGGACGGGCCGTTCGGCGCGGCGAGCCCGTTCGACGCGCCGTCCTGGTTCACCGCCGAGCCCCGGACGACCGCCAGCACCCGGTGGCCGTTGCGGCGGGCGTCGGACAACCGCTCCAGCAGCAGCAGGCCGGCGCCCTCACCCCAGCTGGTGCCGTCGGCCGCCTCGGCGAACGCCTTCACCCGGCCGTCGGCGGCGAGCCCCCGCTGCCGCGAGAACTCGACGAACCCCGCCGGCGTCGCCATCACCGTCACGCCACCGGCCAGCGCCAGCGAGCACTCCCCCGCCCGCAGCGCCTGCGCCGCCAGGTGGATCGCCACCAGCGACGACGAGCACGCCGTGTCCACCGACACCGCCGGGCCCTCCAGCCCCAGCAGGTACGACACCCGCCCGGACGTGGCGCTGGTGGCCGTTCCGGTGGCGAGGAAACCTTCGAGGTCCGGCGGCGGCTGGTTGCCGTAGCCGGAGGACCACAGGCCGGTGAACACGGCTGTGCGGCTGCCGCCGAGCGTGGTCGGGTCGATGCCGGCGTACTCGAAGGTCTCCCAGGCGGTCTCCAGCAGCACCCGCTGCTGCGGGTCCATCGCCAGTGCCTCGCGCGGCGAGATGCCGAAGAACCCGGCGTCGAAGCCGGCGCCGTCGGCGAGGAAGCCGCCCGATCGGCTGTAGGTCGTGCCCGGCCGGTCCGGGTCAGGGTCGTAGACGACGTCCCATCCACGGTCCGGCGGGAATTCGGTGATCGCGTCGGCACCGTCCGAGACGAGCCGCCACAGGTCGGCCGGGGACTCCACTCCGCCCGGGTAGCGGCAGCCCATGCCGATGATCGCGATCGGTTCGCGCGCGGCCTCCTCCATGTCGGCGAGGCGCTTACTGAGCACTCCCAGGTCGGCCGTGGCGCGCTTGAGGTAAGTGCGGAGCTTCTCTTCGTCGGACATCGCTACTGCTCCTCAGCGTTTCGGGACTCGCCCGAGCGGATTACCTGGGTCCTGCGGTGCGCATCGTCCAGAAGGCTGAACAGTTCGTCGTCGCTGGCCTCGTCGACACCGGCCGCGGAGCCGGTGCGCTTCGCGGTCCAGGCCGCGAGAAGTGCTTCGAGGCGGGCCGCGACGGTCTCGTAGTCGGCGTCGGCGGCTGCCGCGTCCAGGGTAGACTTGAGCTGGTCGAGTTCGGCGAGCAGGGGGTCGGGTTCGGTTTCGGTGCCGTGCAGCCGGGTGTGGACGAAGGCGGCGAGGCGGGTCGGTGTCGGGTGGTCGAAGACGAGCGTGGCGGGCAGGCGCAGGCCGGTGTCCGCGTCGAGCTGGTTGCGCAGTTCCACGGCGGTGAGCGAGTCGAACCCGATGTCGGTGAACGCCTGGTCGGGGTTGACCGCCTCCGGTGACGAGTGCCCCAGGACGAGGGCGACCTGGCCCACGACCAGTTGCAGCACGTCGGCCTGCGTCCACACGCGGTCGGCGGCCTGCCTGCGCCGGGGGCGTACCAGCTCCCGCAGCAGGGCGGGCGGGTCGCCGGCGCGGCGCAGCGCCGGCAGGTCGAACCTGACGGGGGCGAGGGTGGGGGTGCCCGCGGTCAGCCCGGCGTCGAACAGGGCCAGCGCGTCCGTCGTCGGCAGCGGCCGTACGCCGGCCCTGGCCAGGCGGTGCCGGTCGGTGGCGCTCAGACCTCCGGTCATGCCACTGGCCTCCGCCCAGTAGCCCCAGGCGAGCGACACGGCCGACTGTCCCTGGGCGTGCCGGTGTGCGGCGAGGCCGTCGAGGTACGCGTTCGCCGCCGAGTAGTTCGCCTGGCCCGCGCCGCCCAGCACACCGGCCGCCGACGAGAACAGCACGAACGCCTCCAGGTCCGAGGTCAGTTCGTGGAGGTGCCGCGCCGCGAGGGCCTTCGGCTCCCACACACGCGCGAACTGCTGCGGGGTGAGGGATTCCACGACGGTGTCGGCCAGCGTGCCCGCGGTGTGGATCACCGAGGTGACCGGGTGTTCGGCGAGCAGCCGCGCCACCGCCTCGCGGTCGGACACGTCGCACGCCACGATGTCGGCGGTCGCGCCCAGCGTGGCCAGGTCGGCGGTCAGCGCGGCCGCGCCGGGGGCGTCCGGGCCGCTCCGGCTGACCAGCAGCAGGTGCCGCACGCCGTGCCGTCCGGCGAGGTGGCGGGCGATCGTGCCGCCCAGGGTGCCGGTGCCGCCGGTGACGAGCACCGTGCCCTCGGGGCTGAGCGGCGAGGGCAGCGGTTCGGTCCGCGCCCGTTCGAGGCGGGGGACGTGAACGGCGCCGGCCCGGATCGCGAGCTGGGGTTCGTCGCCGGCCAGCCGGACCCCGTCGCCGTCGTCGCCGTCGACCAGCACGAACCGGCCGGGGTGCTCGGTGGCGGCCGACCGGACCAGGCCCCAGACGGCGGCGGCCTGCGGGTCGACGTCCTCGCCCGGACGGACCGGCACGGCGTTGCGCGTGGCGACCACCATGCGCGGGGTGTCCGTGGTGAGGAAGTCCTGGATCACCCGCAGGGTCTCGACGGGCAAGGTGGCGTGGTGGACCGGGATGTCCGGTTCGGTGGTCGCCGCTTCCAGGACCGGCCACGCCACCTGGTACGGCACGTCCTGCGTGGTGGCCCCGGCCGGCCGGCGCAGGGTCAACGAGGCGATCTCGGCGATCGGCGCGCCCGACTGGTCGGCGAGGCCGATCGCGCAGGTGTCCTGGCCGGTCATGGTCAGCCGGACCCTGGCGTGCTCGGCGCCGCGCCCGCAGGAGATCCCGGCGAAGGAGAACGGCATCTTTGCCCGGTCGTCGGCGACGGTCACGGTCTGGATCGCGGCGTCGAGCAGGGCGGGGTGCAGGGCGAACCGGGTGTCGCCGGCGGGTATCGCCACCTCCGCGTAGAGGGTGTCGCCGTCGCGCCAGGCCGCTCGCAGACCTTGGAAGGCCGGGCCGTAGGCGAATCCGGCGTCGGCCAGGTTGTCGTAGAAGGCGTCGAGGTCGACGGCTTCGGCGTGCGGCGGCCACTGCCGTGCCCAGGGCTCCCGTGGTGCGACGGGTACGGCGCCCAGCGTTCCGGTGGCGTGCCGTACCCACTCGCCGTCCGCGCGCGAGTGGATCGAGACGCTGCGCCGGCCCGCCCGGTCGGGGCCGACGGTCACGGACACCTGCACGCCGTCCGCGACCACCAGCGGTGTCTCCAGCGTCAGGTCCTCGACCGCCGGGCAGTCGACGTGTTCGCCGGCCCGGAGCGCCAGGTCAACGAACGCCGCGCCGGGCAGCAGGGGCGAGCCCGAGATGACGTGTTCGGTGAGCCACGGCTGCGCGGCGGTGGCGAGTTGTCCCGTCAGCACCACGCCGTTGTCGTCGGGGAGTTCCATGGCGTCCCGCAGCAGCGGGTGGTCGATCCGACCGTCACCGGCCGGTGCCGGGGTGGTGGGGTGGAGCCAGTAGTGCTGGTGCTGGAAGGCGTACGAAGGCACCCGCACGTCCGGCGTTCCCGCCGCCGTGGTCACGGGTGGCGTCCAGCGCGCGGCGCCGTCCGCCCACAGCCGTCCCAGCCCAGCGAACAGCCGCTCCGGGGAGTCACCATCACGCCGCATCAAGCCGTTGCCCACCAGCACCGGATGCGGGCCCACTTCGACGAACCCCGTAACCCCCTGGCCCGTCAGCCACTCCATGGCATCGGCGAACCGGACCGGCTCCCGTACCTGCCGCACCCAGTACCCGGGCTCCCCCAGGTCCACCGGACGCCCGGCCACCGTGGAGACCACCGGGATCACCGGCTCACCGAACGACAAACCCTCAGCCACCCGGCCCAGTTCCTCCAGCACCGGATCCATCCGCGCCGAATGGAACGCGTGACTGACCTCCAGCCGCCGCACCCGACGACCACGGCCCTGCCACACCTCAGCAACCGCCGCAACCGCGGCCTCGTCGCCCGACACCACCACCGCATCCGACCCGTTGACCGCCGCCACCTCGGCACCCGGCACCAGCGAGCCCGACACTTCCTCCAGCGACGCCTGGAGCGACACCATCGCCCCACCACCGGGCAACTCCTGCATCAACCGGCCCCGCGCACCCACCAGCGCACACGCGTCCTCCAGACTCAGAACGCCCGCCACATGAGCCGCCGCCACCTCACCCACCGAGTGCCCCACCACGAAGTCCGGCCGAACCCCCAGCCACTCCACCAGCCGGAACAGCGCCACCTCCAACGCGAACACCCCACCCTGGGTGTACAGCGTCTGCCCCAACACCCCTTCGCCGTCCTCGAACAGCACCTCCACCGGCAACCCCAGCAACCCGCAGACCTCATCCAACGCCCGCGCGAACACCGGGAACTCCCGATACAAGCCCCGTCCCATCCCCGCCCACTGACCACCCTGACCGGAGAACACGAACGCCGACCTGCCCGGGGAGGCAGTGCCCGTGACGATTCCGGGCTTTCCGTCGATCAGCGCGTCCAGGCCGGCCGGGTCCGTCAGCACAGCACGGTGCGGGAACCGGGCCCGCGCGGCCAGGTCCACGGCCACCTCGGTCGGTGTGACCTCGGGGTGCTCGGCGAGGAACCCGCGCAGCCTGCGGGCCTGGTCACGCAGGGCCGCGTCCGACTTGGCCGACAGCAGCCACGGCACCGGCACCGCGGCCGCAGGGGCGGGCGTGGGAGTGGCAGGGGACTCGGGCGAGGTCTCCTCGGCCGACTCCGGCGCCGGGGCCTCCAGGATCACGTGCGCGTTGGTACCGCTGATGCCGAACGACGAGATGCCCGCGCGACGCAGGTGACCGTTGTCGGGCCAGGGCCGGGCCTCGGTGAGCAGCCGGACGCTCCCGGACTCCCAGTCGACATGGGAGGTCGGCGTGTCCACGTGGAGGGTCCGGGGCAGTTCACCGTGCCGCATCGCCATGACCATCTTGATCACACCCGCGATGCCGGCGGCGGCTTGCGTGTGGCCGATGTTCGACTTCACCGACCCCAGCCACAACGGCTCCACCCGGTCCCGGCCGTACGTCGCCAACAGCGCCTGCGCCTCGATCGGGTCACCGAGCGTCGTCCCCGTACCGTGCGCCTCCACCGCGTCCACCTCGGACGCCTCCAACCCGGCATTGGCGAGAGCCTGACGGATCACCCGCTCCTGCGACGGACCGTTCGGCGCGGTCAGGCCGTTGGACGCCCCGTCCTGATTGACCGCCGAACCCCGCACCACCGCCAGCACCCGGTGACCGTTACGGCGGGCGTCCGACAACCGCTCCAGCAGCACGACACCCGCACCCTCACCCCACGCCGTACCATCGGCAGCCTCGGCGAACGCCTTCACCCGCCCATCGGCCGCAAGCCCCCGCTGCCGCGAGAACTCGACGAACCCCGACGGCGTCGCCATCACCGTCACACCGCCGGCCAGGGCCAGCGAGCACTCCCCCGAACGCAGCGCCTGCGCCGCCAGATGGATCGCCACCAGCGACGACGAACACGCCGTGTCCACCGACACCGCCGGACCCTCCAGCCCCAGCAGGTACGACACCCGCCCTGAGGTCACACTCGTCGCCGTGCCCGTCGAGAGGTAACCCTCCAGGTCGGGCGGCTGTGCCCCGGCTCCATAGCCCGAGGACCAGATGCCGGTGAAGACGCCCGTCTGGCTGCCCCGCAACGACGTCGGATCGATCCCCGCGTCCTCGAACGTCTCCCACACCGTCTCCAGCAGCACCCGCTGCTGCGGATCCATCGCCAACGCCTCACGCGGCGAGATCCCGAAGAACGCCGCGTCGAAGTCGCCGGCGGCGTCGAGGAAGCCGCCCCACCGCGTGTACGACCTCCCCGGACCGCCGGCCGGATCGTAGAGACGACCCACGTCCCACCCACGGTCCGACGGGAAATCACCCACCGCGTCCACCTCACCGGACACCAGGTCCCACAGCTCCTGGGCAGACCCCACCCCACCCGGGTAACGGGCCCCCAGTCCCACCACGACCACCGGATCATCCGTCACCGGAACACCGACCGGCACGGGTGCGGCAGGGGCCTGGCGCCGGGCGCCGAGCAGGAGGTTCCGCAGGTGGCCGGCCAGCGCGTCGGGGGTCGGGTAGTCGAAGACCATCGTCGCGGGCAGCCGTACCCCGGCGACCGCGGACAGGCGGTTGCGCAGTTCCACCGCGGTGAGCGAGTCGAAGCCCAGGTCCTTGAAGGCCCGCTCGGCGCTGACGGCCGACGTGTCGGTGTGGCCGAGGACCGCGGCCGTCTGGCCGGTGACCAGTTCCAGGACGCGGCTGTGCTGCTCGGTCTCGGGCAGTGCCGCCAGTTCCCTGCCCAGGGTCGGCCGGTCCGTGCGACGGGCGGGCCTGGTACGGGTGAGGCGGCTGAGCAGGGGGCGGGTGGACGCCGCCGACAGGTCGAGGTGCGCGGGGACCAGCACGGGATCGGCGGCGCCCAGGGCCAGGTCGAACAGTCCCAGCGCCTGGTCCGTGGGCATCGGCAGCACGCCGGCGCGGGCGAGGCGCTTGAGGTCGGTGTCGGTGAGGTGTCCGGTCAGCCCGCTGGCCTCGGCCCACTGGCCCCAGGCCAGCGACACGCCCGGCAGACCCAGGGCACGCCGGTGCACGGCGAGGGCGTCCAGGAAGGCGTTCGCGGCGGCGTAGTTCGCCTGGCCCGGGCCGCCCAGCACACCGGCGGCGGACGAGAAGAGCACGAACGCGCTCAGGCCGAGGTCCTTCGTCAGCTCGTGCAGGTGCCAGGCGGCGTCGGCCTTGGGCCGCAGCACCTGGTCGATCCGGCCGGGCGTGAGGGATTCGACGACGCCGTCGTCGAGCACGCCGGCCGCGTGGACGACCGCGGTCAGCGGGTGCGCGGCCGGGATCGAGTCCAGTACGGCCGCCAGCGCGTCCCGGTCGGCCACGTCGCAGGCCACCACCTCGGCGTCGAAGTCCACCTCCGCCGCGGTCCTGCTGAGCAGGAGCAGGTGCCGGATGCCGTGCCGGTCGCGCAGGTGCCGGGCGACGAGGCGGCCCAGCGTTCCGGTGCCTCCGGTGATCAGCACGGTGCCGTTCGGGTCGAGCTGGCCGGGTGCCGGGGCCGCTTCGGCCCGTACCAGGCGGGCGGCGCGGGCGGCGCCGTCGCGGACGACCAGCTGCGGTTCGTCCCCCGCGACGAGGACGCGGTCGTCGGTGTCGACGAGCACGAACCGGTCGGGGTGTTCCGCCTGGGCCGCGCGGACCAGGCCCCAGACGACGCTGGACGGCAGGTCGACGGGGTCCGGCCCGACCGCCCCGCGGGTCACGACGGCCAGCCGGCCGTCCCCGTCGCGCAGGAAGTCCTGGAGCACGCCCAGCGTCTCGGCGGCGACGGTGTGCGCGGCGGCCACGGGGTCTCCCGCCGGGGGCGTCACGTGGTGGACGGCCGGGGGTTCTCCGGTGCTCTCGACGGGCACCCAGTCGAGGCGGAAGAGCTGGTTGGCCCCGGCGCCCGGTATGCCCGGCGGCCGGTGGCGCACGGTCAGCGCGTCGATCACCGCCAGCGGCCCGGATTCGTCGGCGAGCGCGACCCGGAAGGTGTCGGGGCCGGTGGGTGTGAGGCGGACCCGGGCCGTGGAGCCGGCTTTCCGCATCGACACCCCGGCGAAGGAGAACGGCAGGCGGCCGGCCGCCAGCAGGGTCAGCGGCTGGAGTGCGGCGTCGAGCAGCGCGGGGTGGAGACCGAAGCGGTCGCGGGTGTCGGTGGGCAGCGCCACCTCGGCATAGAGCTCGCCGCCCTGCCGCCGGATCTCGCGTACGCCCGCGAACACCGGCCCGTACTCGTAGCCCTGGGCGGCGAGGGTGTCGTAGAAGTCGGTCAGGTCGACGGGCTCACCGGCCGGCTGCCAGGGCTCGCCGGTGTCGTACGGGTGGGGGCGGTCGCCGGTCGCCAGCATGCCGGTGGCGTGCCGCAGCCAGGTGCCGCCCGTCCGGGAGTGCACGGTGACGGGGCGTCGGCCCGTCCCGTCCGGTGCGCCGACGACGACCTGGACCGGCACGGAACCGTCGTCCGGCAGGATCATGGGGGCTTCCAGCACCAGTTCGTCCAGGACGTCGCAGCCGGCCTGCCGTCCGGCGTGCATGGCGAGTTCGACGAACACGGTGCCGGGCAGCAGCACGGAGCCCAGGACGACGTGGTCGGCCAGCCATGGCCGGGTGGCCGTCGAGAGCCGCCCCGTGAGCAGGACGCTCTGGTCCCCGGCCAGTTCGACGACTGCCCCGAGCAGCGGGTGCCCGGCCGAGTCCAGTCCCGCCGCCGACACGTCGCCCTTCGCGGCGGTGGGCGTCAACCAGTACGGCCGGTGCTGGAAGGCGTACGTCGGCAGCGGGACATGGTGGGGCTCGCCGGGGAAGACCGGCGTCCAGTCGACGGCCACGCCCTGCGTGTGCAGGCGCGCCAGGGCGAGGTGGAATTCCTGCCGGCCGCTGCCGCGGCGCAGTGTGCCGGTCACGACGCCGTCCATCACCGGCACCAGTACGGGGTGCGGGCTGACCTCCACGAACACGCCGTGCCGGTCCTGCGCGAGGGTTTCGACGGCGAGGTCGAAGCGTACGGGTTCGCGGAGGTTGCGGTACCAGTAGTCGGCGTCGAGGACGGAGGTGTCGACCGGCTCGCCGGTGACCGTGGAGTAGAACGGGATCGTCGCCGAGTGGGGCGTGATGTCGGCCAGTTCGGTGAGCAGTTGCTCGCGGATCGCCTCGACCTGCGCGGAGTGGGCGGCGTAGTTGACGGGCAGGCGGCGGGCGCGGATGCCGTCGGCCTCACAGACCGTCAGCAGTTCGTCCAGCGCGTCCAGATCACCCGATACCACCACGCTGTCCACCGAGTTGACCACCGCCACCGTCAGCCGGCCGTCCCAGCGGGCCATGAACTCGGCGGCCTTCTCATGCCCGAGGCCGACCGACACCATCCCGCCCTGGTCCGCCAGAGCGACCAGGGCCTTGCTGCGCAGGGCGACCGCCTTCGCGGCGTCGTCCAGGGACAGCGCCCCGGCCACGTACGCCGCGGCGATCTCGCCCTGCGAATGTCCGACAACGGCATCGGGTTCGACACCATGGGCACGCCACAGCGCGGCCAGCGCCACCATCACCGCGAACAGGGCGGGCTGCACCACATCCACCCGCTCCAGCGAGCCACCGCCCGTCAGCACCTCCACCAACGACCAGTCCGTGTACGGCGCCAACGCAGCGTCACACGCATCGATCACCTCCCGGAACACCGGCTCCGAGCCGTACAACTCCCCACCCATACCGACCCACTGCGCACCCTGCCCCGGGAACACGAACACCGAACGACCCGGCGAACCGGCCACACCCGTGATGACGCGGGGGTCCGCGTCGGCGAGCGCGGCCAGTTCCGCCATGAGGTCGGTCCGGGTACTGCCCACCACGGCCGCCCGGTGCGCGAGCATGGTGCGGGTGGTGGCGAGGGCCCGGCCGATCGCGGCCGGCCGGAGTCCGGGGTGGGCGGTGACGTGGTCCGCGAGCCGTCGGGCCTGGGCGCGGAGGGCGTCGTCCGTCTTGCCGGACAGCAGCCACACGGTGGGCTCCGCGGAGTCGTCCGCGGCGGGCTGTCCGTCGGTTTCCTCCGGGAACTGTTCGATGACGACGTGCGCGTTGGTGCCGCTGGCCCCGAAGGCCGAGATGCCCGCGCGGCGGGGACGCCCCGTCTCCGGCCACGGCCGGGCCTCGGTCAGCAGCCGGATGTCACCGGTGTCCCACTCGACGTGCGGCGTGGGCTCCTGGACGTGCAGCGTCGGCGGCAGTTCGGCGTGCCGCATCGCCATCACCATCTTGATCACACCGGCCACACCGGCCGCCGCCTGGGTGTGGCCGATGTTCGACTTCACCGACCCCAGCCACAACGGCTCCACCCGGCCCCGGCCGTACGTCGCCAGGAGCGCCTGCGCCTCGATGGGGTCACCGAGGGTCGTCCCCGTACCGTGCGCCTCCACCGCGTCCACCTCGGACGCCTCCAACCCGGCATTGGCGAGGGCCTGGCGGATGACGCGTTCCTGGGAGAGGCCGTTGGGCGCGGTCAGCCCATTGGACGCCCCGTCCTGGTTCACCGCCGAGCCCCGCACCACCGCCAGCACCCGGTGGCCGTTACGGCGGGCGTCGGACAGGCGTTCCAGCAGCACCAACCCCGCACCCTCACCCCACGCCGTACCGTCGGCCGTCGATGAGAAGGGCTTGCACCGGCCGTCAGGGGCCAGGGCCCGCTGGCGGGAGAACTCCGTGAACTGCAGGGGGGTGACGTTCACGGTCACCCCGCCGGCCAGGGCGAGTGTGCACTCCCCCGTGCGCAGTGCCTGCGCGGCGAGGTGGATCGCCATCAGGGACGAGGAGCAGGCGGAGTCGACGGACACAGCCTGGCCCTGGAGGCCGAGCAGGTAGGAGACCCGGCCGGAGGTGATGCTCGGCGAGATGCCGGTGGCGAGGTAGCCCTCGGTGTCGGGCGGTGCCTGGTCGGGGCTGCCGACGTAGCCGGAGGACCAGATGCCGGTGAACACGCCCGTCTGGCTGCCCCGCAACGACGTCGGATCGATCCCCGCGTCCTCGAACGTCTCCCACGCGGTCTCCAGCAGCACCCGCTGCTGCGGATCCATCGCCAGTGCCTCACGCGGCGAGATCCCGAAGAAATCGGCATCGAACCCCGCCGCGTCCGCGAGAAAACCACCCGATCGCGTGTACGACGTCCCGGGGTGATCCGCATCCGGATGGAACAGCCCCTCGACGTCCCACCCACGATCAGCCGGGAACGCCCCGATCGCGTCCACCCCACCCGAGACCAGGCCCCACAGCTCCTCCGGAGACCCCACCCCACCCGGCAACCGGCACCCCATGCCCACGATCACCACCGGATCGGCCCCGACATCCACTCCACCCATCGGCACCACCGGCACCACGTCCGCACCCTCGCCGGAGAGTTCGGCCGTGAGGTGGTCGGCGAGGTCGGCGGGGGTGGGGTGGTCGAAGACGAGGGTCGCGGGCAGCCGCAGGCCGGTGGCGCCGGCGAGGCGGTTGCGCAGCTCGACGGCGGTCAGGGAATCGAAGCCGAGGTCACGGAAGGCGAGTCCGGGGGTGATCGCGGCGGCGTCGGAGTGGCCGAGGACGGTGGCGGTGTGGGCGGCGACCAGGGACAGCAGGTCCGACGCGGGCGCCTTGGGCGTCGGCAGGGTCTGCGGCATCGCGAGGTCGGCCGTGGTCAGCGCGGGACGTCCGGCAGCCAGCGCGGTGTCGAACATGGCCAGGGCGCGTTCGACGCTGATGGGGCGGATGCCCTTGCGGGCGAGGCGTTGGCGGTCGGCCGCGGTGAGGTGGGCTGTCATGCCGCTCTCCTGCTCCCAGTAGCCCCAGGCCATCGACACGGCGGGCAGTCCGAGGGTCTGCCGGTGTGCGGCGAACGCGTCGAGGTAGGAGTTCGCGGCCGCGTAGCCGGCCTGGCCGGCGTTGCCGAGTACACCCGCGGCCGCGGAGAACAGCACGAAGGCGGCGAGGTCGTGCTCGCGGGTCAGCTCGTGCAGGTGCCAGGCGCCGTCGACCTTGGGACGCAGCACCCGGTCGAGCTGCTCCGCGGTCAGCCGTTCCATGACGGTGTCGTCGAGCACGCCGGCCGCGTGGACGACGGCGGTGAGCGGATGCTCGGCCGGGATCGAGTCCAGGACGGCCGCCAGCGCGTCCCGGTCCGCGACGTCACAGGCCACGACCCGCACGTCGACGTCCCCTTGCGGCTCCAGGTGCGGCACCGCGCCGCCGCCGCGACTGACGAGCAGCAGGTGCCGTACCCCGTAGCGGGACACCAGGTGCCGGGCGACGGCCTGGCCGAGGGTGCCGGTGCCGCCGGTGATCAGCACGGTGCCGTCGGGGTCGATCGGCCGGGGGACGGTGAGGACGATCTTGCCGGTGTGGCGGGCCTGGCTCATCAGCCGGAAGGAGTCAACGGCCTGGCGCAGGTCCGCGGCGGTGACCGGCAGCGGCTCCAGCGTCCCGTCGGCGACCATCTCCACGACCCTGGAGAGGATGTCGCCCTGCCGCGCGGGGTCGACGTCGTTGAGGTCGAAGGCCCGGTAGATCAGGCCCTCGGGTGAGCGGACGTCCGTCTTGCCCAGCTCGACGAACCGTCCGCCGTCGGCGAGCAGCCGCAGGGAGGCGTCGGTGAGTTCTCCCGCGAGCGAGTTGAGGACGACGTCCATGGCCGGGAACCGGTCGGCGAAGCGGGTGTCGCGGGACGAACCGATGTGGTCGTCCGCCAGTCCGAGGCGCCGCAGGGTGTCCCACTTGGCGGGGCTCGCGGTGGCGAAGACCTCCGCGCCGCTGTTCAGGGCCAACCGGATGGCGGCCATGCCCACACCGCCCGCGCCGGAGTGGACCAGGACCCGGTCGCCGGGGCGCAGTTCGCCGAGGTCGAACAGCCCGTACCAGGCGGTGGTGAACGCGACGGGCACCGACGCCGCCTCGGTGAAGCTCCAGCCGTCGGGGATCGCGGTCAGGAGCCGGTGGTCGGCGACCGCGCGCGACCCGAAGGCGCCGGGCACCAGTCCCATGACGCGGTCGCCGGGCCGCCAGGCCGTGACGCCGGGCCCGACCTCGAGGACGGTGCCGGCCCCTTCGCCGCCCAACGGGGGCCGGTCCGGGTACATGCCGAGGGTGATGAGCACGTCGCGGAAGTTCAGGCCGGCCGCGCGTACGGCGACCCGTACCTGTCCGGGTTCCAGCGCGGCCTCCTGCCAGGGCAGCAGGGCCAGGTCGTCCAGTTGCCCGGTGCCGGACTCGCTCAGCCGGTACGCGCCGTCGGGGGCGGTCGGTTCCGGCGCGTACCTGGCCTGCCGCGGCACGAGGACGCCTTCGCGGCGCAGGGCCAGTTCGGGTTCGTCGCCGGCTGTCATGGCGGCCCGGACCGCGTCCTCCTCGGACGCGTCGCCCATGTCGACCAGGACGAACCGGCCGGGGTGCTCGGCGGCGGCGCTGCGGACCAGGCCGTGTACGGCCGCGCCGGCCATGCCGCGGGTCAGGACGGCCAGGCGGGCGGCCGCCCGCTCCGGCTGCTCGGCCAGGAAGTCCTGGACGAGCGCGCGGGCCCGCTGGACGAGGGCGTGAACGGAGTCCGCGTCGGCTTCCGCGGTGAGTACCGGGCTCGGCACCACCTCGGTCGGTGTGCTCGCGGTGAGGGGCACCCACTGGGTGTGCAGCACCGCGGCCCGGGCTGCGGCGGCCGGACGGACGGTCAGCGCGGTGATGTCCGCGACCGGGTTGCCGGACAGGTCGGTCAGTGTCGCGCGGTAGGTGTCGGTGCCCGTGCGGGCGAGGTGGACCCGGGCGGACGACACACCGGTGGTGTGCACGGCGACGCCGGAGAAGGAGAACGGCAGCCGGACCCGGGTGTCGGGGCTGAGCAGGATCAGCGGCTGGAGTGCGGCGTCCAGGAGCGCGGGGTGGATGCCGAAGCCGGCGCCGTCGGGGACGGACACCTCGGCGTACAGTTCGTCCTCGCCCTGCCACAACTCCCGCACGCCCCGGAACGCGGGTCCGTACTGGTATCCGAGTCCGGCGAGGAAGGCGTAGAACCCTTCGGGGTCCACGGGTTGGGCGTTCCTCGGCGGCCAGTCGAGGCGTCCGGCCGTCACCTGGCCGCCGAGGGTTCCGGACGCGTGGCGGACCCAGCCGTCGCCGCCCTTGGAGTGCACGGTGACCGGGCTGCGGCCGGCGTCGTCCGGGGCGCCGACCGAGACCTGGATGTCCGTGGGTGTGTCCGGGAGCGCGAGGGGCAGGTGCAGGACGAGGTCGTCGAGGGTCCCGCCGGTCAGGGTGGCGAGTTCGAGGAAGGCGGTGCCCGGCAGCAGGACCGTGCCGTCGACGGCGTGGTCGGCCAGCCAGGGGTGGGTGCGGGTGGAGACGCGGCCGCTGTGCACGGTGCCCCCGTCGGGCAGCTCGACCGTGGTGCCCGCCAGCGGGTGCCCGGTGCCGTGGTCGCCGGCCGCGGGGGTGAGCCAGTAGGTGCTGCGCTGGAAGGCGTAGCCCGGCAGCCTGACGCCGTGCGGGCGGTCGTGCGGCCAGGTCACGGCGACGCCCTGGACGTGGAGGCGGGCCAGGGCGGTGTGGAACTCCCCGATGGCGCCCTGGTCCCGGCGCAGGGTGCCGGTCGCCACGCCGTCCAGGTCCTGCACCAGCACCGGGTGCGGGCTGACTTCCACGAACACCTCGTGGCCGTCGGCGGTGAGCCGGGCGGTGGCCAGGTCGAACCGTACGGGTTCGCGGAGGTTGCGGTACCAGTAGTCGGCGTCGAGGGCGGAGGTGTCGACGGGTTCCGCGGTGACGGTGGAGTAGAAGGGAATCGCCGCGGGCCGGGGCCGGATGTCCGCGAGGTCGGTCAGGAGCTGCTCGCGGACCGTCTCGACCTGCGCCGAGTGCGCCGCGTAGTCGACGGGGATGGCGCGGGCGCGGATGTCGTCCCTGGCGCAGGCTGCCAGCAGTTCGTCCAGGGCCCCGGGTTCGCCGGACACGACGACGGTCGAGGCGGAGTTGACCACCGCGACGGTGATCCGCTCGCCCCAGGGGCTCAGGTAGCCGGCGGCGTCGTCCGCGGCCAGCACGACCGAGACCATGCCGCCGTGGCCGGCCAGGGCGACCAGGGCCTTGCTGCGCAGGGCGACCGCCTTCGCGGCGTCGTCCAGGGACAGCGCGCCGGCCACGTACGCCGCCGCGATCTCGCCCTGGGAGTGCCCGACCACGGCATCGGGTTCGACACCATGCGCACGCCACAGCTCCGCCAGCGCCACCATCACCGCGAACAGCGTGGGCTGCACCACATCCACCCGCTCCAGCGAGCCACCGCCGGTCAGCACCTCCACCAACGACCAGTCCGTGTACGGCGCCAACGCAGCGTCACACGCGTCGATCACCTCCCGGAACACCGGCTCCGAGGCGTACAACTCCCCACCCATACCGACCCACTGCGCACCCTGCCCCGGGAACACGAACACCGAACGACCCAGCGAGCGGGCGGTCCCGGTGACCAGACCCGGCGCCGTGCCGCCCTCGGCCAGGACGTCCAACGCCTCCACGCCACTCAGCACCACGGCCCGGTGCTCGAACACGGTGCGGGCAGCCAGAGCACCCCCGACCGCCGCCGCGCTCACCTCGGGATGCACGGCGGTGAAGGCGCCCAGCCGGCGCGCCTGCTCCCGCAACGCCGCCTCGGACCTGGCCGACAGCGGCCAGAGGACCTGGTCGTCCGCGCGGCCCCGGGGAGAGGGTGCGGCGGAGTCGGCCTCGGCGGGCTGTTCGAGGCTGCTCTGCTCGATAATGACGTGGGCGTTGGTGCCGCTGATGCCGAAGGCGGAGACGGCGGCCCGCCGTGGCCGCCCGCTCCCGGACCAGGCGACCGGTTCGGTGAGCAGGCGGACCGCGCCGGAGGCCCAGTCGACGTGCGGGGTGGGAGCGTCCACGTGGAGGGTTCGCGGCAGTTCGCCGTGCCGCATCGCCATGACCATCTTGATCAGGCCGGCCGCGCCGGCCGCCGCCTGGGTGTGGCCGATGTTCGACTTCACCGACCCCAGCCACAACGGCTCCACCCGGTCCCGGCCGTAGGTCGCCAGGAGTGCCTGGGCCTCGATGGGATCGCCGAGGGTGGTGCCGGTGCCGTGCGCCTCCACCGCGTCCACCTCGGACGCCTCCAACCCGGCGTTGGCGAGGGCCTGACGGATCACCCGCTCCTGGGAGGGGCCGTTGGGCGCGGTCAGGCCGTTGGAGGCGCCGTCCTGGTTGGTGGCGGAGCCTCGGACGACCGCCAGCACCTCGTGGCCGTTGCGGCGGGCGTCGGACAGGCGTTCCAGCAGCAGCAGGCCGGCGCCCTCGGCCCAGCCCGCCCCGTCGGCCGCGGCGGCGAAGGACTTGCTGCGGCCGTCGGGCGCGCTCGCCCCCTGCCGGGACATCTCGGTGAACAGCGTGGGTGCCGCGTTGACGGTGACGCCGCCGGCCAGGGCGAAGGAGCACTCTCCCGAGCGCAGTGCCTGAGCGGCCAGGTGCAGGGCCACCAGGGACGACGAGCAGCCGGTGTCCAGGGACAGTGCCGGGCCGAGCAGGCCCAGCTGGTACGCCAGCCGGCCGGAGCCCACGCTCGACGCGGTGCCGGTGACCTGGTAGCCCTCCAGGTCGTCGGGGACCGGCCCGGCGGCGTAGCCGGTGGACCAGATGCCGGTGAACACGCCGGTGGGTGTGCCCTCCAGCGTGGTCGGGTCGATACCCGCGTACTCGATGGTCTCCCACGCGGTCTCCAGCAGGATCCGCTGCTGCGGGTCCATGGCGAGCGCCTCGCGGGGCGATATCCCGAAGAACGCCGCGTCGAAGTCGCCGGCGGCGTCGAGGAAGCCGCCCCGGGACGTGGTCGACGTGCGGGGACGGCTTCCCGTCGGGTCGTACAGGCGGTCGATGTCCCAGCCCCGGTCGGCCGGGAAGTCGCCGACCGCGTCCACGCCGTCCGCGACCAGCCGCCACAGGTCCTCGGGGGTGCCGACGCCTCCGGGGAAGCGGCAGCCCATGCCGATGACCGCGATCGGCTCGTCCGTCGCGGCCGGGGCCGCGGCCTGCGGCGCGCCGTGCTCGCCGGACCCGCCGGACAGGTGGGCGGCCAGCCGTGCCGGGGTGGGGTGGTCGAAGACGAGGGTGGCGGGCAGTTTCACCCCGAGCGCGGCGGTCAGGCGGTTGCGCAGTTCCACCGAGGTCAGCGAGTCGAAGCCCAGGTCCTTGAACGCCTGCCGGGGGTCGAGCCGCTCGGGGGTGGCGTGTCCCAGCACCCCGGCGACGTGGGTGGTGATCAGCTCCAGCAGGTCGGTGCCGCCGGCGGGGGGCGCGGGTCGGGGAGCCTGCGGCCGGCTGTGGGCCTCGGGCAGGTCCCGCAGCAGCCGGCTCGGCCGCGCGTGGGTGTAGGCGCGGGCGAACTGTGCCCAGTCGGCCTCGGTGACGACCGCGAGGGCCTCGTCGTGGTCGAGGACGTCCTGCAGCGCGTCGAGTGCCCGGCCCGGGTCCAGTTCGCCGAGGCCGAGCAGGGTGCGCTGGCGCTGCACGGACTCCAGGGCCGCCATGCCGCCTTCGGCCCAGATGCCCCAGGCGACGGAGGTCGTGGCGCGGCCCTGGACGCGGTGCTGTGCGGCCAGGGCGTCGAGGAAGGCGTTGCCGGCGGCGTAGGCCGCGCCGTGGCCGTCGCCCCACACGCCCGCGGTGGAGGAGAACAGGACGAAGGTGTCGAGGTCCGGCAGGAGTTCCGCCAGGTTCGCCGCCCCGGCGACCTTGGCCGTGACGACCTCGGCGAACTCCGCCGGTGTCGTGTCGGCCAGCCTGGTCGCCCTGATCACGCCGGCGGTGTGGAAGACCGCGCGGATGTCTCCGACGCGCTCGACGAGGTCCCGCAGGGCGTCCCGGTCGGCCACGTCGCACGCCGCCACGGTCACCCGCGCCCCGGCTGCCTCCAGTTCGTCGCGCAGGCCGGCCGCGCCGGGTGCGTCGGGGCCGCGGCGGGCGGCCAGCACGATGTGCTCCGCGCCCTGCCGCGCGAGGCGGCGGGCCACGTGTCCGCCGAGCGCGCCGGTGCCGCCGGTGACCAGCACCGTGCCCCGCGGCCGCCAGGGCCGCGCGGCCGGGCCCGACGGGGCCTTGCGGCGCAGCCGCTTGGCGAAGCGCCGGGTGCCGCGGATCGCCACCTGGTCCTCGCCCGTTCCGGCGAGCACGACGAGCAGCGCGTTCACGCTCTCCTCGTCGGGCACGGCGGGAAGGTCGACCAGGCCGCCCCAGCCGTGCGGGAACTCCAGCGCCGCGGACGCGCCGGTGCCCCACGCCAGGGCCTGGGCCGGGCTGGTGACCGGGTCGGTGCCCGAGGTGCTCACGGCGCCGCTGGTCGCGCACCACAGCGGGACAGCCGCCCGCACCGGGTCCAGGCTGCGGACCGGGTCCAGGGTGCGGACCAGATCCAGGGTGCGGACCAGGCCCGCCGGGAGCACCGGGTGGTCGGGGTGCGGCTCCTCGTCCAGCGCCAGCAGCGACAGCACGCCGTCCGGCCCGGGCCGGGCGTCCCCGGTGTCGGCCGCGTCCCAGGTGTCGGCCACCGCGAAGCCCCGTTCGCGCAGGGCCTCGGCCCACGGGTGCCCGGTCGCGGCCAGGACGAGCCAGCGGGCCGGGTCCACCGGGGCCGCGGTACCGCTCACCGGTGCCCATGCCACCTCGTACCGCCAGTCGTCGCGGGGCACCGGCGGGGTCGCGGTCACCCAGTAGGGCTCGCGCTGGAAGGCGTACGTGGGCAGGTCCACCCTGGATGCGGTGCGGGGCAGGAGCGGCATCCAGTCGACGTCGGCTCCGGCGGCGTAGAGGCGTCCCGCCGCGGCGAGGAACTCGGTGAGGCCGCCGTGATCGCGGCGCAGTGTTCCGGTGGCGGCGACGTCCAGCGCGGGCACCAGCACCGGGTGCGGGCTGACCTCCAGGAACAGGTCGTGGCCGTCGGCGGTGAGCCGGGCGGTGGCCAGGTCGAACCGTACGGGCTCGCGGAGGTTGCGGTACCAGTAGTCGGCGTCGAGGGCGGAGGTGTCGACCGGCTCGCCGGTGACCGTGGAGTAGAACGGGATCGCCGCCGAGTGGGGCGTGATGTCGGCCAGGTCGGTGAGCAGTTGCTCGCGGATCGCCTCGACCTGCGCGGAGTGGGCGGCGTAGTTGACGGGCAGGCGGCGGGCGCGGATTCCGTCGGCCTCACAGACCGCCAGCAGCTCGTCCAGCACGTCGAGGCCGCCGGACACCACGACCGCCGCGGGTCCGTTCACCACGGCGGTGGTCAGCCGCTCGCCCCAGCGGGCCAGGTAGCCGGCGGCCTGCTCGACGGACAGCGCGAGGGACACCATGCCGCCCCGGTCGGCGATGTCGGCCAGTGCCCTGGACCGTAGCGCCACGACCTTGGCGGCGTCCCGCAGCGACAGCGCGCCGGCGACGTACGCGGCGGCGATCTCCGCCTGGGAGTGGCCGACCACGGCGTCCGGCTGCACGCCGTGGGACCGCCACAGGTCGGCCAGCGCCACCATGACGGCGAACAGGGCCGGCTGCACCACGTCGACGCGGTCCAGCGAGCCGTGGCGCAGTTCGTCGACCAGCGACCAGTCGGTGTACGGGGCCAGGGCGGCGGCGCAGGCGTCGATGCCGGCGCGGAAGACCTCGGACTGCTCGTACAGGTCACGGCCCATGCCCGCCCACTGCGCCCCCTGTCCGGGGAAGACGAACACGGTCCCGCCGGTACGGGCCGGCAGGCCCGGCAGTCCCTGCGGGAGCGTGGCCAGGCCGGAGAGCAGGTCGTCCCGGTCGGCGCCGACCACCGCGGCCCGGTGCTCGAACCGGGTGCGGGCGGCCAGTGCGCGGCTGATCGCGGCGGCCGGGACGTCGGGGTGGGCGGTCGCGTACGCGTGCAGCCGCTCGGCCTGGGCGCGCAGCGCGGCGTCGGTCTTCGCGGACAGCAGCCAGGCGGTGGGGGCGGTCCGGCCGGCGGGTTCGGCAGGGTGGCCGGGGTCCGGCTCGGAGGACTGCTCGATGATCAGGTGGGCGTTGGTGCCGCTGATGCCGAACGCCGAGATGCCGGCGCGGCGCGGGTGCTCGTGCTCCGGCCACGGCCGGGCCTCGGTGAGCAGCCGGACGCCGCCGGAGGCCCAGTCGACGTGCGGGGAGGGGGCGTCCACGTGGAGAGTTCGCGGCAGTTCGCCGTGCCGCATCGCCATGACCATCTTGATCAGGCCCGCGATGCCGGCGGCGGCCTGGGTGTGGCCGATGTTCGACTTCACCGACCCCAGCCACAACGGCTCGTCCCGGTCCTGACCGTAGGCGACCAGCAGGGCGTGGGCCTCGATGGGGTCGCCGAGGGTGGTGCCGGTGCCGTGGGCTTCCACCGCGTCCACCTCGGACGCCTCCAGCCCGGCGTTGGCGAGGGCCTGACGGATCACCCGCTCCTGCGACGGACCGTTCGGCGCGGTCAGGCCGTTGGACGCGCCGTCCTGGTTGACCGCGCTTCCCGCGACGACCGCCAGCACCCGGTGGCCGTTGCGGCGGGCGTCCGACAGACGTTCCAGCAGCACCAGGCCGGCGCCCTCGGCCCAGCTGGTGCCGTCGGCCGCGGCGGCGAAGGGCTTGCTGCGGCCGTCCGCCGCGAGGCCGTGCTGGCGGGAGAACTCGGTGAAGCCCAGTGGTGTCGCCATGATCGTGACGCCGCCGGCGATCGCCAGCGAGCACTCGCCCGCGCGCAGCGCCTGGGCGGCCAGGTGGACGGCGACCAGGGACGACGAGCAGGCGGTGTCCACGGACAGCGCAGGACCGCGCAGCCCGAGGTGGTAGGCGACCCGGCCGGACGTGACGCTGGTCGCGACGCCGGTGAACAGGTACCCCTCCAGGTCCTCCGGCAGGCCCGGCCCGGTCGCGTAGCCGGACGACCAGACGCCGGTGAACACGCCGGTGTGGCTGCCGCGCAGCGAGGCCGGGTCGATCCCGGCGTGCTCGAAGGTCTCCCAGGCCGTCTCCAGCACGAGCCGCTGCTGCGGGTCCATGGCGAGCGCCTCGCGGGGCGAGATGCCGAAGAACGGGGCGTCGAAGCCGGCCACCTCCTCCAGGAACCCGCCCCGGGTGATGTACGTGGTGCCCGCGCCGCGCAGTTCCGGGTCGTACAGGCCGCCCAGGTCCCAGCCGCGGTCGTCCGGGAAGTCGCCGATCGCGTCCACGCCCTCCGTGACGAGCCGCCACAGGTCGTCCGGCGAGGCCACCCCGCCGGGGAAGCGGCAGCCCATCCCCACGATGACGACCGGGTCGTCGTGGGCGGCCTGGGCGGCGGGGGCCGGCCGGTCGCCGGGGCCGGTGCGCAGCCAGTCGATCAGCTCCGCGGGCGTCGGGTGGTCGAAGACGAGACCGGAGGGGAGTTGCCGGTCCAGGGCGCCGGCCAGGCGGTTGCGCAGTTCGAGGCCGGTGACCGAGTCGAAGCCGAGGTCCTTGAAGGTGAGCGCGGGATCGATGTCCGCGGGGTTCTCGTGGCCCAGCACGAGCGCGATCTGCGCGGTGACGACGGCGGCCGCGTCGGCCGTGTCGGGGTCGCCCGTGTCCGTGGCGCCGTCCGGCCGGCCGGGCGCGGCGGTCTGCGCCGCGTGCGTCCCCGGGCCGGCCGGGGTCCGTCCGCTCTGCCCGGCTGTCGCTTCGGGCAGCCAGTACGAACGGCGTTGGAAGGCGTACGTGGGCAGGTCGACCGGCGCGGCCTCGGCGACGGCCGGGGACCAGTCGACCGGCACGCCGGCCACGAACAGCCGGGACAGCGCGGTCAGGAAGGCGTCCGGCCCGCCCCGGTCACGGCCCAGCGTGCCGGTGGCGACGCCGGGCACGCCGGTCCGCTCCCGGGCCTGTTCCAGGCTCTGTTCGATGGCGGGCAGCAGCACCGGGTGCGGGCTGACCTCGACCACGACGTCGTGCCCGTCCGCCAGCAGCGCGGCGGTGGCCAGATCGAAGCGGACCGGCTCGCGCAGGTTGCGGTACCAGTAGTCGGCGTCGAGCTGCGTGGTGTCGTCGAGGAGGCCGCCGGTGACCGCGGAGTAGTACGGGATGGTGCCCTGCCGCGGCCGCACACCGTCCAGTTCGGTGTGCAGCCGCTCGCGGATCGCCTCGACGTGCGTGCCGTGGGAGGCGTAGTCCACCGGGACGACGCGTGCGCGGACACCGTCCGCCGCGCAGGACTCGACCAGTTCGGACAGGGCCTGCGTGTCGCCGGACACCACGACCGAGCCGGTGGCGTTGACCACGGCGACCGTCAGCGCGCCACCCCAGCGCGACACGTAGTCCTCGGCCCGCTCGGCGGACAGGGCCACGGACACCATGCCGCCCCGGCCGGTCAGCGCCACCAGCGCGCGGCTGCGCAGTGCCACGATCCGGGCCGCGTCGGACAGCGACAGCGCGCCCGCGACGTGTGCCGCGGCGATCTCGCCCTGCGAGTGCCCGACCACCGCGTCGGGCTCGACACCGAAGGAGCGCCACAGTTCCGCCAGGGACACCATCACCGCGAACAGGGCGGGCTGCACGACGTCCACGCGGTCGAGCGGGGCGCCGTCCAGGACATCGGCCAGGGACCAGTCGGTGTACGGGGCCAGGGCCTGGGCGCACTCGTCCATGGCGGCCCGGAAGACGGGGTACGCGGCGTACAGCTCCCGGCCCATGCCGACCCACTGCGCGCCCTGGCCGGGGAACACGAAGACGGTGCGGCCCGGGGTGCCGGCCCGGTCGGCGGCGACCTGGACGGAGTCGAGCAGGACCGCGCGGTGCGCGAAGCGGGTCCTGGTGGTGGCCAGCGCGTGCGCGACCTCGGCGGCGGTCAGGTCCGGGTGGCTGCGCACGTGTTCGCGCAGGCGCCCGATCTGCGCCCGTAGCGCCTGCTTGGTCCGCGCCGTGACGATCCACGGCGCCGGCCGGGCCTCGGGGGCGGGCCGCCGGGCCGGCGGCGCGGCCGCGTCGGGCGCCTGCTCGACGATCACGTGCGCGTTGGTACCGCCCATGCCGAACGACGACACGCCGGCGAGCAGGGGCGTGTCCGGCCGCGGCCAGGGGGTCAGCGCGGTCTGGACCCGCAGCGCCAGGGCGTCGAGAGGGATGCCGGGGTTGGGGGTTTCGTAGTTCAGGCTCGGCGGCAGTGCGCGGTGGTACACGCTGAGGACGGCCTTGAGCAGCCCGACGATGCCCGCGGCGCCTTCCAGGTGGCCGACGTTCGTCTTGGCGGATCCGACCCGCAGGGCGCTGTCGGCGTCGCCGGACTCGACCGGGTCGCGGTAGGCCGCCGCGAGGGCGGCGGCCTCGATGGGGTCGCCGACAGCGGTGCCGGTGCCGTGCAGCTCCACGTACTGCACATCGGCGGGACGCACGCCGGCGCGGGCCAGTGCTTCGCGGATGACCTGTTCCTGGGCCTGCGCGCTGGGCACGGTCAGGCTCCGGGTGGCGCCGTCGTTGTTGACCGCGCTGCCCCGGATGACACCGTAGACGCGGTCCCCGTCGGCCAGGGCCCGGTCCAGCGGTTTCAGGACGAGGAAGGCGCCGCCCTCGCCGCGGACGAAGCCGTTGGCCCGGGCGTCGAAGGTGAAGCAGCGGTCGTCCGGGGACAGGCCGCCGAACTCCGCCGCTCCCTCCTCGCGGGCGGCGGTCAGGTTGAGGTTCACCCCGCCGGCCAGGGCGAGCGCCGACTCGCCGCGGCGCAGGCTCTCGACCGCCAGGTGCACCGCGACCAGCGCCGACGACTGGGCCGTGTCGACCGTCATGCTCGGTCCGCGCACACCGAGGAAGTGCGAGACACGGTTGGCGATGACGCCCCGGTTGGTGCCGGTCAGCGTGTGCGGCGTGATGTGACCGGGGTACGCCAGGGACGTGTAGTCCTCCCACATCGAGCCGACGAACACCCCCGTCGGGCCGCCCGTCAGCGCGCTCGGCACGATCCGGGCGTCCTCCAGGGCCTCCCAGGCGAGTTCGAGCATGAGCCGCTGCTGCGGGTCCATGCCGACGGCCTCACGGGGGGACACACCGAAGAACGCCGCGTCGAAGCCGTCCACCCGGTCCAGGTAGCCGCCGTGCCGTACGCCCTGCCGGCCCACGGGCGGCGCGGTGATCGCGTCGGCCCCGTCGCACAGCAGTCGCCAGAACGCCTCCGGATCCGGGGCTTTCGGCAACCTGCCCGCCATTCCGATGACAGCGACACGATCAGCGTCCGAATCCAGGGGGAAGCGCATCACATCGACACCTCGTGAGCCGGGGGGATGGAGGAAGGCGGGGTGTTTCCGTAGCAGTCCCGATGGTGCGGCTCCGGCCGCGCGAGCGGCCGGATCATCGAGCACGCGGGCAGCCCGGCGACCGGGTGGTATCCGAACCCGGACTCGCCCGCGCTTCGGGCTTATGGATCAGTGGAGCGGTCCTCGGAAGCGCCGGTGTTGGCGACGCTCTTCGAGGAGATGCACTGGTGAGCTGAGCGTAGGGGCCGAGGCGATGATCGTTCCGCCGCGCAGCCGAGCATGGCAGCAACACCACGCCCTCGCCACAGGCCAGGTGAAGACTGTGTCGAAGGAGGCACATCACAACTTCATACGCCTGCACGAAAGAGGCACCGTGGCGAGATCCGTCCCGTGCCCTTTATGAAACGCGCCATTTCTCACGGACGGCCCGTCGCAGAGTCCGCCGGTGAACCCGCCGGTGAGGTCAGGAAGTTCGTCCACGCCCTGCATCGTCACGCCCCGGCCGGGTTCATGGGAACCGTCGACGCCGCGGGTGACAACGCCCTAGAATCCCGTTCGCACTCGCGCAGAAGAACGTCCTCGACCGTCATCCGGCCAGCCGGGGAAACCTCCGCACGGCGATCACCACCCGGATCGGGCGAACCGACCACCGGCGCTGCCGACAGCTCCGGCCGAACCGTTCGCCCCCACCGACTTCGAGACGATCGCGAAGCGCCACCGCCACCGGCGGCACAAAACCCAGCTGTCACCGATCCGTGCATCGATCCCGGCCGTTCGCGCCCGAAACCCGGTGCCCGGGTCTGGTGACATCCAGTCAGGAGGCAGCGATGCAAGCCACGTTTCCCCTCACCACACCACACCACCTCGACAACGAGCCCGAAGCCGAGGCTCTGCTCGCGCAGGCTCCGGTCGTCCTCGCGACGATGGGTCCGGCGAACGTCTGGCTCGCCCTTTCCTACAAGGCGGTGCGCCAGGTCCTGAGCGACAGCCGGTTCAGCCGGGAGGCGGCCACACTTCCGGGCAGCCCGCTGAAACTGTCCGTCGCCTCCGACCCGCTCCTGATCTCCAGCCAGGACGGCGAGCGCCACGCCCGCCTGCGCAAGCTGATGTCGCAGGCGTTCAGCCCACGCATGGTCGATCAGCTCGAACCACGCGTGCAGTCCATCGTGGACTCCTTGCTCGACTCCCTCGATCCGACCGCGGACCTTGTGGCAGGTCTCTGCGCTCCACTGCCGTTGATGGTCATCTGCGAGCTGCTCGGCGTGCCCTACTCCGAGGCGGAGGCCATCCGCAGGTGGACCAGGCGGCTGTTCGTCACGAACATCACCTCGGACGAACTGCGGGCCGCGCAGAGCGAGATGCAGGACTGGCTCGCCGACCTGGTGCGGCACAAGCGGGCGCAGCCGGACGACGGGTTGATCTCGGCGCTGGTCGCCGCCAACGACGAGGGCGACCACCTCACCGAACCCGAGCTGCTGGCCAACCTCGAGGGCCTGCTGATCGCCGGCCACGAGACGACCGTCAACCAGCTCGGCAACTCGCTGCTGACCCTGCTGCGCCACCCGGACCAACTCGCGCTGCTGCGCTCGTCACCGGACCTGATCGGACCGGCGGTCGACGAACTGCTGCGCTACAGCAGGCTCTTCACCTCGGCCGAGGTCCGGGTCACGACCGAGCCCGTCGAGCTGGAGGGCGTCGAACTGGGGGCGGGCGAACCGGTGTTGCCGGTCATCGTCGCGGCCAACCGCGACCCCGCCGTCTACCCGGACCCCGGCCGCTTCGACATCACGCGCGAAGGACCGGCAGCGCACCTCGCCTTCGGGCACGGGCCGCACTTCTGCCTCGGCGCGATACTGGCCCGCCGGGAGATGCGGGTCGCGATCGGGTCCGTGGTGAAGCGGTATCCGGGACTGCGTCTCGCCGTCGACGAGTCCGAACTCACCTACGTACCGGAACTGGTCTTCCGCGGCCTGCAGGCGTTGCCGGTCACCTGGTGATCCGTGGCCTCTCGTACCGCAGGCGCGGGAACCGGACGGGATCGACCGGTCGGGGCACGACACGACCGACGGCCCTTCCACCACCTTCGGCCTGCGGTACGACCGGCACGGCGAACACCACCCGGTCAACTCGCCGACCGCACGGTTCCGCCGTTTGCTTACGAAGCGCATCACAATGGGTCGCGACTCGACTACGGGAGGCTACCCATGACCATGACGCTCATCAAGGGCCGCTACCAGATCAAGGGCTTCGAACCGGACGGTGACACCGTCCACTTCCTTCCCGACGACATCACCGTCTGGTCCCAACTCCCCGGTGACCACAAGGTCAAGACGGACGACCACGGTGGCGCCAGCCTGCGACTGGACGGGATCGACGCGTTGGAGACCCACTACCTGGGCGTCGGTCCCGACTTCGTGCACCAGCCGCTCGACCTGGGCGCGCACGCCGCCCGGGACGCCCTGCTGACCTGGCTGGGCTTCACCGACGTCGAACAGGGGGCGGACGAGAAGGTCACCTCCGCCACCCCGGAGACCGTCGCCGGATTCATCCTCACCGGCGGCGCCGACACCTACGGGCGCTGCGTCGCCCTGATCGGCAAGGGCGCGCCGATCCCGGACGCCGAGAGCGGGGCCGTCCTCAGGGTCGACGTGCCGCTGCTGCACCAGACCGCCAACCACGAACTGCTCTCCCGCGGCCTGGTCTACCCGACGTTCTACAAGAACCTGCCGAAGGAACTGCGCCTCGACATGGCCGCCACCACCCAGAAGGCGCGGGCCGAGAAGGCCCCCGACAGCGTCTGGGCCAACGACGTCACCCACAGCGGCGCCACGATCGAGGACCTGAGCTCCCTCACCGACCACCTGGTCATCATGCCGAAGCTGTTCCGACGCCTGGCCGACTACCTGCGGCTCTTCGGACCGTCCCTCGACCACCTCCCCGCCTTCCTCGCCGGCGGGGACGACGAGTACTACCTCTCCGACCAGAGGGACTCGACCAAGGGCCTGCACCGCATCATCGACGTCATCGGCGACACGATCAAGCTGCGCCCCCGGATCGACGACATCGTCTTCGTCGAGAAGTGAGGGGGATGACGACGCGCGGGGCGTCGGGTGGGTCCGTCCGCCCGGCCGGGGGTTCACCATCCGGCCGGAAGCCCACCTGTTCGTTCCCGATCCCGGGCACGCTCCACACCCGACGGGGCGGGGTGTTCACCGTGAGTCGGGATATCCGGGTGGCGCCGCGGGTAGTGCTGGGGCTGGTGCCGGTCGTCGAGCGGAGGATCTTCGGTGGCGCGTCGCGTGGTGGACGTGATCGTGGTGGGCGCGGGCGTGGTGGGCCGGTCGGTGGCCTTCGCGCTGGCTTCCGGTCGGCCGGGGCTCCGGGTCGTGCTGTCCGGCCGCCGGGGCCCCGGGGCATCGGAAGCGGCCGGCGCCATGCTCGGGGCACTGGGCGAGGTGACCGAGGCCTCGCTGAGCCGCCGGCACGGCCGTCTGCGGGTCGAGCTGGCCCTGGAAGCCGCCAGGCGGTGGCCCCGGTGGCGCAGCACCGTGCAGGAGACCGGCGCCGCCGGGGCCCGGCCGGATGGCGACGGTTACGGGGCCGGCACGTTCGTGCTGCTGAACGCGGTCAGTTCGCCGTTGGACGAGCGGTCGTTCGCGGCGATCGTCCGCGCCGGTCGGGAGTACGGCGTCGCGGTCAAGGAGGTCGAGCCCGCCGATGTGCCGGCCGTGCGGCCGCTGGACAACGAGCGGCCGCTGCGCGCCCTCCACCTGCCCGAGGAGGCGTTCCTGGACGCCCGCCGCTGGCTCGAATCCCTGGACGGCGCGCTCGACTCGCTGCCGAACGTGACGCGGACGGCCACCGCCCCACTGCGCTCGGACGGCTCCGGCTACGTCCTGTCGACCCGCGACGGGAGCGTCGCCGCGCCCACCGTGGTGGTGGCCGCCGGGGCGTGGACGAGCCCGCTGGTCGAGGCGGTGGATCCCGAGCTGACGCTCCTGCCGGTGGCCGCGGCGGAGGGCACCGCCGTGAGCGTGTCCGCCCCGGCCCCGCTGCCCGCCGTGCTCCGCACCCCGAACCGGGCGTACGCGTGCGGGCTGCACGCCGTGCCCCAGGCCGACGGCAGCTGGTACCTCGGGGCCAGCGCCGCCCCCGCGCTCGTCCCCGGCGACAACCCGCAGCTGGGCGCCGTACGGTTCCTCCTCGACGCCGCCCTCGGCCAGCTCCACCACGGCCTCGCCACCGCCCGGCTGCGCCACCTGCACTTCGGCAACCGGCCGATCGGCCTGGACGGCCACCCGCTGATCGGGGCCACCGGCCGGCCCGGGCTCTGGGTGGCGACCGGCACCCACCGGGACGGCCTGCACGCCTCGCCCCTGATCGCCCAGGAACTCGCCCGGGAGATCATCGACGGCACACCGAGCCCCTGGCTCGCGCCGTGGCGACCCGACCGGGCGCCGATCAGCGACTGGACCGCCCAGGAGGCGATCGCCGAGGCCGCCGCCCACCACCAGGCCCTCGCCGCCGAGGCCCGCATGCGCCCGCCCCTGACCGGAGCCTGGCCCCAGGCGCTCGCCGACGCCTACCACCGGCAGCTCACCGACGCCTACGGTCTGCTCCCCGACGGCTTCGTCCTCCCACCCGAACTCGCCCCGCTCGCCTACGAGCAGGCGCCCGCCCTGGCCGAGACGATCCACACCTACCTGCAACGGCGGAAGTAGCCGGAGCGGCCACCTGGCATGCCGTCAGGAACGTCGGCAAGAGGTCGGCGTCGATCCGATCGAACCCTGCGCACATGCCCGAACGCGAGACTCGGGCTTCCCGTTCCACGGGGGCTCCCGGCCCACGTCGAACCGTGGTGCGAGGTGGCGGTGCCTCTCCGCCGACCCGGGGGACGCGTCACCGGAGGGCACCGCCGTTCATCGGCCCGCGCCCGCCCGCCGGCGGCCGGAGACCGGAAGCGTCGGCGGCCGCGCACCTCTCGTCCGTGGGGGAACCCGAGGCGCGGCCGCCGACACGAACGATCGTCACAGGGGAAACCTGAGGATTCGATGAGCTCCGCCGCGACCGCCTGCCGACGCCCTGCTCGCCGCGCCCATCGGGCGACTCGCACCTGCCCCGGCAGAGACCCGCGGTGAGCCGGTGGTGCCCCATGACACCGGCACCCCGGCAGACCACCTGCAGCGGCCTCGCGGCACCAGGCGAATTCGACGGGCCGTCACGAGGGATTGAGGCTATTGGCCCAGCCGCAGTTGGAGCCGGCAGCCGCCGGCTCGGTCGTCGGTGTCGATGCGGGCGGTTACCGTGCGGTCATTGTCCACGGGGCTGAAGCCGCTGGGGAACGGTAGGGCGTTACCGCATTGGGCGCGGTCGCCGTCCGACCAGTAGTCGACGAAAAGCGACGTCGTGTTGGCACCGCTCGACAAGGCGAACGTGAGATCGCACCCGCCCGGCCGGTTGTCGGTGTCGATCCGGATGACGGGACCGAAGCCCCGGGATTGCCTCTGGATCGGCATCTCATGGACGCCCTCGTTTCCGCACTGGCCGTGGTCGGCGCCGGGGGTGGCCTGGAACGTGTAGGTGATGTGCTCACCCGCCAGCTCATTGCTCGGGTCGTAGATGCCGAAGGCGAGCAGGCAGCCGCCGGGTCGGGAGTCGGTGTCGAAGCGGATCGGTTCGGTCGCGATCCCTTCGGGCTTCCACTGTTCGCCTGTTCGTCCACCGCACTGGCCAGGGTCGCCGTCGGGGTTGAACTGGATGCCGATCTCCGGGGAAATGGGCTGACGGGCACGGGCCTGGGCATGCGAAGCCGGAACGACGCCGGTCGCGACCGCCGTGGTGGCAACAGCGGCAAGCGCCAGGACCTTCTGTGCGATGCCTTTCATGACATCGATTCCCTTCTCTGTTCAAAGGGGGTGAGATCCACCCGAAGCGCAGAATTCCGGCACCCTGAACGCCCCAAACCGTCTGCAGACAAACAAAAGCGGTGTACCGCTCGAACGGTTCAGCGGCCGGCTGTCCCGCTCGGGGTGACGTCCGGCGACGGCCCGGCGGATCCACCGTGCAGCCCGGCCGGTCGAAGGCGCGCGGCCCGAGTCCCTCGAAGAACTCGAACCGCAGCCGCACACAGCGGCCACCGCAGAGAGTCCGGGTAGAGGAATACCGCACGGTTGGAATGACGCTCCGCGCCAGTCTGCCCGGTCGGGGACGTCTCATCGAATCCTCAGGTTCCGCCGGGCAGGCTGCCCGCAGTCCCTGAACAGCAGGCAACTGAGCAAGGACCGTGCACCACCGGCTCGACGGGGCGGGGTCGGGGGTGCGCGGCGCGAGGAATCGGATTCATGACCCGGATGCGGGAACACGTGGTCGGCGACGTGGTGGCCGGGCGGTTCGAACTCCTGGAGCGGCTGGGTGCCGGCGGCATGGGTACGGTGTGGCGGGCGCGCGACCTCGTCCTGGAACGCGAGGTGGCGCTGAAGGAGATGCGCTCGGCCGCCTACGAGGACGCGCACCGGGCTAACGCCATGAGGCACCGGGTACTGCGGGAGGCGCGGGCCCTGGCGAGGATCGATCACGCGAACGTGGTCTCGGTCCACGAGGTCCTCGACCAGCGGCCCCACCCCTGGCTGGTGATGGAGGTGGTCGAGGGGCGCTCCCTCCAGGAGGTCCTTCGGGGCGGCCCGCTCACCCCAGGCGAGGCTGCCCGCGTCGGTCTGGACGTGCTCGGTGCCCTGGACGCCGCCCACGCGGCCGGCATCCTGCACCGGGACGTGAAGCCGGGGAACGTCCTGGTCCGCCCGGACGGCTCCGCCGTGCTCTCCGACTTCGGCATCGCCACCGTCCAGGGCTCGCAGACCCTCACCGAGCCCGGCGACATCATCGGCTCACCCGAGTACATGGCCCCGGAGCGGATCCGGGGCGGCGTGGTCGGCCCCGCCTCCGACCTGTGGTCGCTGGGCATGCTGCTCTACGTGTGCGTGGAGGGTGAGAGCCCGGTCCAGCGCGACTCGGTGTGGCAGACCCTGCTGGCGGTCTGCGACCAACCGCTTCCGTCGCCGTCGAAGGCCGGCCCGCTCGCGCCGGCGATCGACGCCCTGCTCACTCGTGACCCCGAGGCCCGGCCGAGCGCGCCCCGGGTCGCCGTCATGCTCGACGCCGCAGTCGCGAGCGACCGGGTGGCCGCCATGAGCGAGGCGATGACGGTCGTGGTCGACCGTACGCCCGCCCCGACGCTGCTGAATGTGCCGAGGCCGGTGGAGCTGCCCGCCGAGGACGTCGCGGCCGTTCCCCCTCCTGTGGCCGACGAACCCGCACCCCGGCGCCGCCGTCGTCGGCTGCCCCTCGCCTTCGCCGCCGTCGCGGTCGCCGCCGCCATCGGCGCCGCCGTCGCCTCGGTGGTCGTGTTCACCCTGCCGGGCCCGGAAGACGGCCCCGCCGACACCGCCCCGGCTCCTGCCGCCGCACAGCACGGCAGTTGGATCGCCGAACTGTCCCGGATCCCCCACACCACGGACTCCGACGATCGGGACCAGGAACTCGCCGCCCTCCAGCAGCAGGTCCCCGGCGCCTCCCTCGTCGACAGCGACAACTGGGAGTCCCTGCCCCCGGGTTACTGGATCGTCCGCGCTCCCGACGAGTTCGCCAGCGGCTACGACGCCCTCGCCTACTGCGCCAGGACCGGCGCCGAACAGTGCTCCGGCCGCTACCTCAGCACCGACAGCGCCGACCGCGGCTACCACTGCGAGGCACTCCCCACGCCCAGCCCCGCGACCTGCCGCCGCCCCGACGACCGCGTCGGCTCCTCGGCCGCCCTGACGTCCTGACGTCCTGAAGCCGATTTCCCCATGCGCGATGTCCGCCCGTACCGAGGATTGACAACCCGTCACATCCCGAAAGGAATCACCGAGGGCAACAGCCTCGACACCACCGCCGACAGTCCGGCCGGCCGGCACCACCCACCCCGTCTCCGACGTCGACCTCGCCCTGACCGGCCCCGCCGCCGGGCAGCTCGACCGCGACCTGCTGACGCCCCAGCGGTGCTCCTCGCAGGCCACCGCCACCGTCGACCGGGCCACCAACCGCCGCGACGTCTGACACCCCATCGGGCCGCCGACCAACCGGCCCTGAACCGCCACTGCCTCCCGGACGATCGCGTCCGGGAGGCAGTGGCGTCGGCCGACCTGGTCAGCAACTCGCGTCGGGGCTCACGGGCTTGAGATCGACGAGGTAGCCGTCCACGGCCTCGGTCACGCAGGCGTTGCCGCGTCCGTACGCGGTGTGGCCCAGGCCCCGGTAGGTGAGCAGCATGCCGCCGGGAAGCTGGGAGGCGAGGCTCTTGGCATCCTGGTACGGGGTCGCCGCGTCACCGGTGGTGCCGACTGCCCGAGACGGCGGCGACGCGACGGACAGCAGCGGCGCCGGAGGCCCCGGAGCCGGCGATCTCGGCGAGCTTGCCACCGTCGCCCCTGCTCGCCGCGCTCAGGCCCTCCGAGAGCGCCTGCCACTGGGATTCCGGCGAGTACATCGAGGCCGTGATGGCGCTGATCAGGGCGTTCGCATCGAGGACCTCGCTGCTGCCCTTGATGCGCAGCGGGTGGCGGGCCGTTTGGGCGTAGAGGTCGGACACGACCTTGCGGATGCCGTCCGGGGTGAGTCCATCGGGACGGTGAGCGTGGCGCACTGCACGTCGCCGCAGCGGGACCAGTCGAGCTTCTGCCGGTAGAAGTCCTGGAGCGCCGACCGGGGCGCGGGCTCGGCGGCCACCGTCACCGGTTGCTCAGCAGGCTCACCCGGTGCACAGGCGGTGAGTTGGACGACACCCAGCGCGCTGAGCGCCAACGCGAGGGCGCCGCGTTGCCGGATGCGGCAACGCGGCGCCCCTGCGGGTTCGGACCGTTCCTCCCCCGCGTGCGAGGTGCCATGGCTCCACGGAAAACGCTGCACTTCTCGGTTCCATCCCAGGTCGGCGTACGGGTACGTCGAGGAGCATGGTCGGGACACCCTGAGCTTTTGATGAGGGTCTCCCCCACCGCGTTTCCGTGGGAGAGGAAGACCCCGCCGTCGGCGGTCAGGCCGCTGCGCAGCTTCCCGTTGCCGACGATCCTGGCGCTGACCGGGCTGATGGTGGTGGTGCCGGGGTTGGTGTCGGTGGACCAGCCGGTGCCCTTGGTGTACTCGGTGTGGATGCCCCAGGCCCCGTCCATCGACTACTGGGCGTCGATGGTGACATCGCCGTCGGCGCTGACCTCGGCGGTGAGGGTCGGTTCCAGGCCGACCGAGACCGGCAGGTGGCCGAGCGGCACCACCGGGTGGGCGGCGAGCTTCGCGAGCGGGACCTTGACCGGCGCCGTGCCCGTGAGGATTCGATGAGGCTCGCCCTCGGCCCATGTCGGACAGTCGGACGGCCGTTCGAGTTCGGCGGTCACGGCAGGCTATGGTTGGCCGCCATGCGCGTGCTGGTGGTCGAGGACAACGAGGATCTGCGGTTCGCGGTGGCCGCTACGCTGCGTAGCGACGGGCTGGCCGTCGACGAGGCGGCGGACCTGTCGGCCGCCGACGAGGCGCTGTTCGTCACCGCCTACGACTGCGTGGTCTTCGACCGGATGCTTCCCGACGGGGACTCCCTCGACTACGTCCGGCGACTTCGGCACGACGGCGGCACCGTTCCCGTCCTGTTCCTCACCTCGCTCGACCAGATCGCCGACCGGGTCGAGGGCTTCGCCGCCGGAGGCGACGACTACCTGGTCAAGCCGTTCGCCCTGCCCGAGCTCATCGCCCGGGTGCGCAACCTCTGCCGGCGGTCCGGCAGTCTCACCCCGCCCGTGCACCGCATCGCCGGCCTGGAGGTGGACACGGCCCGCCGCCAGGTCCGGCGCGACGGCGTGCTGCTCGTGCTGACCCCCAAGGAGTTCGCCGTCCTGGAGCTGCTGGCCACCCGGGCCGACCAGGCCGTGCCGCGCGCGCAACTGGTCGAGAAGTGCTGGGACGAGATGGCCGAGCCGAACTCCAACGTCGTCGACGTGCTGGTCTCCCAGCTGCGCCGCAAGCTGGGAGACCCGTCGCCGATCCACACCGTCCGGGGCGTCGGCTACCGGCTAGCGACGGCGTGAGACGCCGGCCCGCTCCGACGCCCGCCGCCCGCCGCGCGCACCGGCTGCGCTGCCGGCTCACCGCGCTGTTCACGCTGACCAGCGCGGTCGGCCTGATCGGCCTGGCCGCCTTCGCCGTGCACAACGACGACGTCTCCCGGCGGCGCCAGATCGACACCGAGCTGACGCTCCAGCTCAGCCAGGCCATGCCCGGCATCAGCATCGACGACCAGGGCCGCCTCGACACTTCGCTCCTGAACGACTACGTCGAAACCGCTTGCCCGGCTCTGCACGTGCTGACCGGTTCGGCCGCCGACCTGAAGCCCGTGTTCACGCCCCGCCAGCCCTGCGCACATGTCCGTCCCGTCGACCTCCGGGCCGTGGCCACCGCCGCCCAGCAGGAGACCGATGCCATGGCCGACGCCGAGGGCACGGACGGCCACCCACTGCGGCTCGCCGCCGCGGTCTTCGCCGGGCCGGAGGACCAGAGCACCGACGGTAGCGGGCAGACCGCCGGCGGTGCGATCGTCGCGGCACGCGACCTCACCACCGACCAGGCCGCACACCGCGAGCTCGCCGTGCTGCTCACCGGCGGCTGCGCCGCACTGATCGCGCTGTCCGCGGTCGCCGGCCACCTGCTCGCCGGGCGCGCGATCAGGCCGGCGCTGACCGCCCTGGAACAGCAGGAGGCCTTCCTGGCCGACGCCGCGCACGACCTGCGCACCCCGGCCGCGTCACTGCGCATGCTCGCCGAGACCGCCCTGCTCGACGAGGCCTCGCGCACCACCGCCCTGGAGCGCACGGTCCGCCTCGCCACCCGCATGGGCGGCATGATCGACGACCTGCTCACCCAGGCCCGCCTCAGCGCCGGGGTGGAGCGGCTCGCCAGCGAACCGCTGCGCCTCGACCAGCTCGTCGAAGCCGTCGTCGACGAGCTGCGGACCGGCGAGCACCGCATCACGCTGCGGACCGAACCCACCGTCGTCACCGCCGACCCGGACCTGCTGCGCCGTGCCGTGGCCAACCTGGTCGGCAACGCCCTCACCCACGGCCACACCGCCGGCCGCCCCGCCGAGGTCGAGGTGACCGTGACGGCCGACGGCACGCTCACCGTCGACGACGCCGGCCCCGGCATCCCGGCCGAGCTCGCCGGCTCCCTCTTCGACCGCTTCCGCAGCGGCTCCGGCTCCAGCGGCCTCGGCCTGTCCATCGCCTCCCGGGTCGCCCGCGCCCACCGCGGCACTCTGACCGCCGGCCCCGGCCCGCTCGGCGGTGCCCGCTTCACCCTCCGACTGGCCGCCAGGGCCGGGTAGGTCACCCGCCGAGTTCGAGCCCCGGCATTCCCCGGGGTGTGGTCGTCGCAGAAGGCACGCAGCCCCGCGACCAGGGCATGGATGGCCGGACCGGCGTAGTGGGAGGTGTCCCACCCCGCGTACAGCGGGACGGTCCGAGCGCCCCCGGCCGTTTCCGGGTCAGGTGAGCCAGATCTCCCGGACGGTGCGCAGCGGGTCGCCTTCCGGTCGCGGTTCGGCGTGCCAGCGCATGGTGGCGCGGCCGTCCCCGTACGGCGGCCAGGCGGTTCCGGGATCGAGGTCGCGGACGAAGGCGACCCAGGCGGTGTGGACGGCGTCGGCCAGTGCCTGCGGCGGGTGGGCACCGAGGGCGGCCTCGACGCCCTCGGCGTGCAGGAGGTCGAAGGCGAAGGGCAGGTCACTGCAGTGGTAGGCCTGGCCGGTCCGGCCGGGGGCACTGCCGGACCAGTCGAACTGGTAGAGCCAGGTGGGCCGTTGGCGTTCGGCGCGGGCCTCGGCGACGGCCAGGGCGGGGGCGCGGAACAGCCAGTCGGTGATCGCGTCGCCGGCGGCCGCGTCCGGGTGCTCGGCGAGGAACCGTGCGGCGCGGCTGTCGTCCAGGCCCAAGGCGCCCAGCAGGCCGAGGAGTTCATCCTCGGCGGCCGGCGCGGCCGCATCGGCCGGGGCGGCGAACTCGTGCGCGGTGAAGCCGAGCAGCAGCGGGACGTCCGCGTCGGCGAGCGCCTCCGGCACCGGGCGGGGCACCAACTCGCCGTCGGTGAAGGGTGCGAGGAGCAGCGCGGGCAGTTCGTCGCGGTCCGGGCCGGGGGTGTCGAGCGCGTCCTGGAGGGCGAGCAGTTCGGCGTCGGTGGCGTCCTGGAGGGCGGCCGCGGTGGCGGGCACGCCGGTGCGCTCGGCGAAGGCCCGGCTGACGGCCTCGGCGGTGGCCCGGTCCGCCAACCACTTCCACTACGTCCGGCTCTCCGCCGACAACCGCATCCTGTTCGGCGGCTACGACGTGGTCCACCAGTACCGCGGCCGGGTACGCGCCGAACGCGACCAGCGGCCGGAGACCTTCGCCACCCTCGCCCTGCACTTCTTCCGGACCTTCCCCCAGCTGGAGGGCCTGCGCTTCACCCACGCCTGGGGCGGGGCCATCGACACCTGCACCCGGTTCAGCGCCTTCTTCGACCTCTCCCACGACGGCCGGGTCGCCTACGCCGCCGGCTACACCGGCCTCGGCGTCGGCGCCACCCGCTTCGGGGCCGAGGTGATGCTCGACCTCCTGGCCGGCGCCCGCACCGAACGCACCGCCCTGGAGATGGTCCGCCGCAAGCCGCTGCCCTTCCCGCCCGAGCCGGCCCGCTCGATCGGCATCGGCATCACCCAGTGGGCCCTCACCCGCGCCGACGCCAACGCCGGCCACCGCAACCTCTGGCTGCGCACCCTCGACCGCTTCGGCCTCGGCTTCGATTCCTGACCGGACCGTCGAGCCGCGAGCGCGCCGCGTGACGTCGGTTCACGGGACCGCCCGTCACGCGGGAGCCGAAAAGCCGGGCCGCCGCAGCACGCGGCGGCCCGGGCCCGAGGTCTTCCCCGCGGTCAGGAGGCGGCGGCCGCCAGCTGCTCCTCCAGGGCGGCCAGCGTCCGGTAGCAGTTCAGCACCTGGGCGATGGACGCGTTCGGCTCGCGGCCCTCGCGGATGGCGGCGACGAACTCGCGGTCCTGCAGCTCGATGCCGTCCATCGAGACGTCGACCCCACTCACGTCGATCGGCACGTCGTTGCCGGTGAACAGGTCGTCGTAACGTGCGAGGTAGGTGCCGGTGTCGCCGATGTAGCGGAAGAAGGTGCCCAGCGGACCGTCGTTGTTGAAGGACAGCGACAACGTGCAGATGGCCCCGTTCTCCGCGCGCAGCTGGATGGACATGTCCATCGCAATGCCGAGTTCGGGGTGGATCGGTCCCTGGATCGCGTTGGCCTGCACGATCGGCGCCCCGGCCTGGTACGCGAACAGGTCGACGGTGTGCGCGGCGTGGTGCCACAGCAGGTGGTCCGTCCAGGAACGTGCCTGGCCCAGTGCGTTGAGGTTCTCGCGGCGGAAGAAGTAGGTCTGCACGTCCATCTGCTGGATCCGGTAGTCCCCGGCCTGGATCCGCTGCCGCACCCACTGGTGGCTGGGGTTGAAGCGCCGGGTGTGTCCCACCATGGCGACCAGCCCGGTGCGTCGCTGCGCCGCGTCGCAGGCCTCGGCGTCGGCCAGCGAGTCGGCCAGCGGGATCTCGACCTGGACGTGCTTGCCCGCCTCCAGACAGGCGAGGGTCTGCCCGGCATGCATCTGGGTGGGCGTCGCGAGGATCACCGCGTCGATGTCGTCCATCGCCAGCACTTCCTCCAGCGTGGCGACGGCGCGGCCCACGGCCTGCTCCTCGGCGAACCGCCGCGCCTTCTCCAGGCTGCTGCTGACCACAGCGGTCACCTCGACGCCCTTGATCCGGCGCAGCGCGGCCGCGTGCTTGGCGCCGAAGGCGCCGCCGCCGACCAGGGCGATCCGGACGGTCTGCTCGTCGGTCATGTCGTCACTCCTTCGCGGCGGGCGTCTCGCCCACCGGGTGGTTCTCAAGGATCAGGTGGCCGACGGCGGTGTTGGACGCCGGCACGTGGTAGAAGCGGTGCTTGACCTCTGTACGGCCCGAGCCGCCGACATCGCTCATCGCCCCTCGGGCGATCAGCCACATGACCAGCTCGATCCCCTCGGAGCCGGCCTCCTCGACGTACTCCAGGTGCGGCACCCGGGCCAGGCCCTCCGGGTCGGCGACCAGCCGGTCCAGGAAGGCGTTGTCCCACTCCCGGTTGATCAGTCCGGCGCGCGGCCCCTGGAGCTGGTGGCTCATGCCACCGGTGCCCCACACCTGGACGTTCAGCGGCCTGTCGTAGGACTCGATCGCCCTACGCAGCGCCTGGCCGAGCCGGAAGCACCGCGCGCCCGAAGGCACCGGGTACTGCACCACGTTGACGTGGAACGGGATCACCTTGCACGGCCACCGCTCGACGTCGCCGAACATCAACGACAGCGGCACGGTCAGGCCGTGGTCGACGGTCATCTCGTTGGCGAGGGTGAGGTCGAAGTCGTCGCGGATCAGCGAGTGCGCGATGTGCGCGGCCAGCTCCGGGTCGCCCTCGATCCCGGGCACCGGCCTGGGTCCGTAGCCCTCGTCGGCGGTGGGGTAGGCCGCGCCGGTGCCGAGCACGAAGGTCGGGATCATCGACAGGTCGAAGGTGGAGGCGTGGTCGTTGTAGACCAGGACGATCACGTCGGGGGCGTTGTCCCGTTCCCACTGCCTGGAGAACTCGTAGCCCTCGAAGACCGGCCGCCAGTAGGGCTCGTCGGTCTTGTGGTGGTCCATCGCCGCGCCGATCGCCGGTACGTGCGAGGTGAACACCGCGCCGGTGATGACGGCCTGTCCCCGCGGCGACCGCCGGTCGGTGTGCGCCGCTTCGAGGACGGCGTGGTCGATCCGGTTGCCGGCGATGGAGCGGCCGCCGGCGACCATCATGTCGCGGTAGTCCTGCTCGGTCATGCCGGTCATCGAGCCTGCCATCTGCTGGAACGACAGCCCCAGCGTCGCACCCCACTTGGCGAGGAAGTAGATGTTGCCGCCCTCGCGTATCGCGGCGTTGAGGTCGCGGTCGAGCAGCGCCTGCTTCTGTTCCTCCCGCAGTGGCCACGCGTCCAGGTAGGCGCGCTCGTCGGCGAGGTAGCGGTCCCGGTTCTCGGCCGTCATCAAGGACATGCAGAACTGGTTGAGGTGGTAGCCCTTGGCGGACTGCTCGGCGTCGAAGACGGTCGTCCCCGGGACCAGCTTGTAGCTCTTGTCCAGCGACATGGGTGGGTCCTCCGTTCGTGGGACGGTTCAGTCCGATTCGGGCCAGTACAGGCGCGTCGGGTTGTCGACGAGGAGCCTGTGCCGCAGCTCCGGCGTCGGCGCGACGTGCGGCACGAAGTCGACGAGCAGGCCGTCGTCGGGCATGTGGTCGGTGAGGTTCGGGTGCGGCCAGTCGGTGCCCCACAGCACCCGGTCGGGGAACTCCTCGACCACGCGCCGGGCGAACGGGACGACGTCGCGGTAGGCCGTCCGCTCCCCGTCGAGGGCCGGCGGGCCGCTCACCGACAGCCGCTCCGGGCAGGTGACCTTGCACCAGATGTCGGGCCGGGCCCGCAGGAAGTCCAGGAACGCCTCGAACTCCGGGCCGTGCGGGTCCTTGGTGACGTCGGGCCGGCCCATGTGGTCGACGACCAGCGGCACCGGGATCGAGAGGAGGAACTCGCGCAGGTCGGCGAGGTCGGCCGCCTCGAAGTAGACGACGACGTGCCAGCCGTACGGTCGGATCCGCTCGACGACGTCCCACAGGTCCTGCTGCGGCGCCGCGTCGACGAGCCGCTTGACGAAGTTGAACCGCACGCCGCGCACACCGGCCTCGTGCAGTTCCCGCACCTGCGCGTCGGGGATCCCGGGGCGCACCGTCGCCACCCCGCGGGCCAGGCCCCCCGATGCCCGCAGGGCGTCGACCATGGCGCTGTTGTCGGCGCCGTGGCAGGTCGCCTGGACCACGATGGTGCGGGCGAAGCCCAGGTGGTCGCGCAGCTCGAAGAGCTGGTCCCTGGACGCGTCGCACGGGGTGTACTTGCGTTCGGGGGCGAACGGGAACTCCGCACCCGGCCCGAAGACGTGGCAGTGCGCGTCGACGGCGCCCTCGGGCAGCCGGAACTCCGGGCGGCTCGGACCGGCGTACCAGTCCAGCCAGCCGGGGGTCTTCTCGAAGGTCGTCATCCTCAGTCCTCGTACCGCAACCCGAGCGCGGCCAGCGGGCCGCGCATGTCGTAGATGTCCAGGCCGAGTTCGCCCGCGCGGAACCTCGCGCGCTTGCCCGCCTCGCCCGCGTCGCGCCTGGCCGCCGCCTCGGCGACCTCGGCGGCCCGCTCACGCGGCACGACGACGACGCCGTCGCGGTCCGCGACGACGACGTCGCCGGGCCGGACCAGGGCGTTGGCGCAGACCACCGGCACGTTGACCGAGCCGAGGGTGGCCTTGACCGTGCCCTTGGCGTTGATCGACCGCGCGAAGACCGGGAAGTCCATCTCCTCGAGCTCGGCCACGTCGCGCACGCCGCCGTCGATGACCAGGCCCCGGCATCCCCGGGCGCGGAAGGAGGTGGCGAGCAGGTCTCCGAAGAAGCCGTCCTCGCTCTCGGTCGTGCAGGCGGCGACGACGACGTCGCCCTCGCGGATCTGCTCCGCGGCGACGTGGAGCATCCAGTTGTCGCCGGGTTGCAGCAACACGGTCACGGCCGTGCCGCACGTGCGCGCCGTCGGGTAGACCGGACGCAGGTAGGGGCGCATCAGTCCGACCCGGCCCATCGCCTCGTGGATCGTCGCGACGCCGAACTCCGACAGCGCGGCGACGGTCTCGGGGTCGGCGCGGGTGATCGCCGTGTGGACGACACCGATCTCGGTGTGTTCCATGCCTTCTTCTCCTCGGGTCAGCGGCCGGCGGCGAGGCGCGCGGCGAGGCGGGGGTAGACGCGCAGGGCGTTGCCGGCGTAGACGGCCGCCCGCTCCTCGTCCGAGAGGTTCGGCGTCGCGTCGACGTACCGCTTCGTGTCGTCGAAGTGGTGGCCGGTGCGCGGGTCGATGTCGCGGACCGCGCCGATCATCTCGCTGGCGAAGAGGACCGACCGGCTGGGGATCACCCGGGTCAGCAGGTCGATGCCGGGCTGGTGGTAGACACAGGTGTCGAAGAGGACGTTGTCCAGCAGCGTCTCCGGGTCCGGCCTGCCGAGCGCCATCGCCAGGCCGCGGAACCGCCCCCAGTGGTAGGGCACCGCGCCGCCGCCGTGCGGGATCACGAACCGCAGCGTCGGGAAGTCGGCGAACAGGTCGCCCTGGACCAGCTGCATGAACGCCGTGGTGTCGGCGTTGAGGTAGTGGGCACCGGTGGTGTGGAAGGCCGGGTTGCACGAGGTGCTGACGTGGATCATGGCGGGGATGTCGTACTCGGCCATCGCCTCGTAGACCGGGTACCAGCTGCGGTCGGTCAACGGCGGTGCGGTCCACCGGCCGCCCGACGGGTCGGGGTTGAGGTTGACCGTCACCGCGCCGAGCTCCTCGACGGCGCGGCGCAGCTCGGGCAGGCAGGTGGCGGGGTCGGCGCCGGGCGACTGCGGGAGCATCGCGCCCATCGCGAAGCGGTCGGGGTAGAGCGTGCTGACGCGGTGGACCAGGTCGTTGCAGATCCGTGCCCACACCGAGGAGACCGCGAAGTCGCCGATGTGATGGGCCATGAAGCTGGCCCGCGGGGAGAAGATCGTCAGGTCGCTGCCGCGCTCGTCCATGAGCCGCAGCTGGTTGCCCTCGATCGCCTGGCGCAGGTCGTCGTCGGTGATGACCAGGTCGTCGGGGTCGGGTGCGTCGCCGGCGGAGCCGGCCGCCGCCACCTGCCGGTCCCGCCACTGCGCCAACTGCGGTGGTGCGGTGGTGAAGTGACCGTGACAGTCGATGATCATGTGTGCTCTCCTGAAGGGCGTCCGGGTCAGTCCCGGGCGACGGTGGGCCAGCCGGTGTACTGCTCGGCGAGGAAGGTGCGGCCGGCCCGGGTGCCCACCGCGTTGTCGAGCTCGCCGAGCTGACGCCGCAGGTCGAACGGCGTGGCGCCGGGCGCGGTGTGCAGCAGCCGGGTCATCCAGTACGAGAAGTTCTGTGCCCGCCAGACCCGTTGGAGGGCGCGCGGCTGGTAGTCGTCCAGCGCGGCCGCGCCCTCGCTGCCGAGCGCCCGCAGCAGCACACCGGCGAGCACCTTCACGTCGTGCAGCGCCAGGTTCAGCCCGCGGGCGCCGGTCGGCGGTACGGTGTGCGCGGCGTCGCCCGCCAGCGCCATCGAGCCCCAGCGCATCGGCTCCTGCACGAACGAGCGGAACCGCAGCACCGTCTTCTCCAGGATCGGCCCCTCCTTGAGCCGGAAACCGTCCTCGCCGGCCACCCGGGCCTGGAGCGTCTCCCAGATGCGGTCGTCCGACCAGGCCTCCACGGGCTCGTCGGGGGCGCACTGGAAGTACATCCGCTGCACGGTCGGGGTGCGCTGGCTGATCAGCGCGAACCCGTGCTCGGAGTGGGCGTAGACCAGCTCGGGTGCGCTCATCGGCGCCTCGGCCATGATGCCGAACCACGCGAAGGGGTACTCCTTGCCGTAGCGCACCCGCCGGTCCTCGGGCACCAGGTCGCGGCACATGCCGCGCGACCCGTCCGCGCCGACCACGTACCGCGCCCGGACTTCGTGGCGGGTCCCGTCGGGCGCGGTCCAGCGGACCCGGGGAGCGTCGGTCGTCACGTCGAGGACCTCGGTCTCCCTGACACCGAAGTGGACCGTGCCGCCGTCGCGCTCCCGGGCGTCGGCCAGGTCGACGAACACGTCGGTCTGCGGGTAGAGCCACACCGACGCGCCGACCAGCTTCTTGAAGTCGACGCGGTACGGCCGGCCGCCGAACCGGAGCTCGACGCCCTCGTGCTCGTGACCGTCGAGCAGGATCCGCTCGGAGACACCGGTCTCCACCAGGTCCCGGGCCGCGTCGGCTTCGAGGATGCCGGCCCGGTGCGTCGTCTCGATCTCGTGCCGGGTGCGGGTGTCGAGCACGATCGTCTCGACACCGGCGCGCCCGAGCAGGTGGGCCAGCATCAGTCCGGCCGGGCCGGCCCCGACGACGGCGACTGGGACCGAGGCAACGGTGTCGACGATGGCATCGGCCATGGCATCTCCTGAACGGTGGCGCGGGGTTTCGAACACCCCGAACGCTCGCATCCGGGCCCTCGACCGGTCGCCCCCCTTTCCGTCAGGCGGAAACCGCCCCGGGTTTCAGACCGCCGTCCGGGCCCGCCTGCCGAGTTCCTCGGAGATCCCCCGCACCGCCCTCAGCAGCGGCTCGCGCAGCCCGCGCGCCCGGCTCGCGCCCCGCGCCGCCACGACGATCCCCAAGGCGGCGCTCACCGGGCCGGACCGGCCGATCCGCACCGGCGCGGCCACCGCGACGGAGCGCTCCGAGAGCTGCCGGTCGCTGACGAAGACCTGCTCGCGGCGGATCCGGTCCAGCTGCGCCCGCAGCGCCTTCGGGTCGGTGACGGTGTGCGGGGTCCACGCCCGGAGCGGCGATCCGAGCACCTCCTCCTGGATCTCCCGGGGCGCGTGCGCCAGCAGCACCCGCCCCATCCCGGTGGAGACGACGGGGAACCGGGACCCGACCATCGTGACCACCTCCACCGACCGGTGCCCCGCGATCCGTTCCACGAAGACCAGCTCCGTGCCCTCGCGCACCGCGAGCTGGACGTTCTCATGGGTCGCCTCGTAGAGGTCCTGCATGAACGGCAGCGCCGAATCGCGCAGGATCTGGGTCCGGGGACACCCCGAGGCGATCTCCCACAGGCGCAGCCCGACGTGCCACGACCCGTCCTCCGCGCGCTCGAGCGCTCCCCACCCCGCCAGCTCCGTGATCACTCGGTGCGTGGTGCTCAAGGCCATGCCCGTACGCTGAGCGATCTCCGACAGTGTCTGCGACGGGTGCTCACGGTCGAAGGTCGAGAGGACCTCAAGGACCTTGCCGGCTGCCGTACTTCGGGTTGTGCTCATCCGGCCAGTGTCGCAGACCGGCGTCGGGCCCCCGGAGCGCACGTCGTACCATCTGCCGAACTCAAGGAGGCGATGTGAACCAGGAGATCTCCGGGCTGTCCTCGATGGCGACACGGCCGATCCTGACCGACCTTTCCGAACACATCCGACACACCCACGGCACCGCCGTGCGCTTCGACTCCGCCGGCGGGGTCGAGATCGCTCGGCGGGTGCGCGAGGGCGCCGAGGCCGATCTGCTCGTCCTCGCCGAGGGAGCACTGACCGAACTGGAGGAGGAGGGGCACCTCCTGGGGGGCACGGCGCGCCCGCTGTGGGTCTCCCGGGTCGTCGCCGCCGTCCCGGACGGAACGCCGGTTCCGGCCTTCGACGCGGAATCCGACCTGCGAGCCGCTCTCCTGTCCGCGGAGAGGATCGCGTACTCCACCGGTCCCAGCGGGACGGCTCTCGTCGCACTGGTCACCCGGCTGGGGCTTGCCGACGCGCTGTCTGACCGGCTCGTCCAGGCACCGGCGGGGGTACCCGCCGGCAGCCTGCTCTCGTCCGGCCGGGCCGATCTGGCCTTCCAGCAGCACAGCGAGCTGATGGACCTGCCGGGCGTCGTCGTCGTCGGCCCGCTGCCGGGCGACACCAGGATCGACTCGGTCTTCGGCGGGGCCGTACTGGCCTCCTCCGTCCGACCGGACCGTGCCCGCGAGGTCCTCGACCTCCTCGGTTCCGACGCGGCGTCGGGGATCGCCCGCGCCAGGGGCATGCGGGCGTTCGGGCAGCAGAGCTGACGCGGCACTCCGAGGCGGCGACCGGGGCTCGGCGGACGGTCGTCCGGCCGCCGACCCCGGGGTTCTTATGACAACAGCATTGACCTTTCATGTCGCCCCCGGTTTCATGACTCGCACTTCCCCCACCCCCGCCGCCACCAGCAGCATCGGGATCGGCCCGGGCTCGATGGCCGGGGTGGTCGGCCTGCGCCTGCCGGCGGTCGTGCACCTCGTCGACGGTCGGCGTCACGTGCCCGCCGCCGCCCGCACCGGGCGGCGGCGGGCAACGAGGTCCACCCCGGCCGGACCATCCCCCCCTGCCCCGGTACGGGCAGGTGCATCCGCGGTGCCCGACCGCCAGCGAATTGAGGAGCCTTCCCTTGAGCACGATCTCCATCGAACACCGCGACGGGGTGGCGGTGCTGACACTCCGTCGCCCCGCCAAGCGCAACGCCCTCGACGACGCCACCGTGCTGCGCGTCGAGGAGTTCTTCCGGAAGCCGGGCGCGGACGTCCGCGCCGTCGTCCTGGACGCCGAAGGCGATCACTTCTCGGCCGGGCTCGACCTCGGCGAGCTGACCGAGCGCTCCACCGAGGAGGCGCTGGAGCACTCGCTCATGTGGCACCGCGTCTTCGACACCATCGAGGGTGGGCGCGTCCCCGTGGTGGCCGCGCTCAAGGGCGCGGTGATCGGCGGCGGCCTGGAGCTCGCGGCCACCGCGCACATCCGCGTGGCCGAGCCGTCCACCTTCTACGCGCTGCCCGAGGGACAGCGCGGACTCTTCGTCGGCGGTGGCGGCTCGGTCCGGATCCCCCGGCTGATCGGCGCGCACCGGATGGCGGACATGATGCTCACCGGCCGCGTCCTCGACGCCGCGGCGGGCCAGGCCGCCGGCCTGTCGCAGTACCTGACCGAGGAGGGCGGGGCGCGGGCCCGGGCCCTGGAACTCGCGAAGCGGATCGCGGCCAACGCCCCCCTGACCAACTTCGCCGTCCTCCAGGCGCTCCCCCGGATCGCCGAGGCGTCGCCCGCCGGCGGCCTGCTGCTCGAATCCCTCATGTCGGCCGTCGCCGCGGGCAGCCGCGACGCCCAGGAGCGGATGCGGGCGTTCCTGGACGGCCGCGCCGCGAAGGTCTCCGCCGGACAGGACTCCCACGGGAAGGACGCCCGATGAGCGAGATCCTCAGCACCCCCGGTCCGGCGGTCAGGGACGACTCGGAGATCGGCCGCTACCTCCGCTGGCTGGAGTCGGAGCGGCAGCTGGGCTTCCCGGACTACGACAGCCTGTGGCAGTGGTCCGTCACCGATCTGGACGGCTTCTGGTCGTCGGTCTGGGAGTTCTTCGACGTCCGCCCCCACACCCCGCCCACGGCCGCCCTGGGCCGCAGGTCCATGCCGGACACCGAGTGGTTCCCCGGCGCGACCCTCAACTACGCCGAACACGCGCTCGGCCGCGAGGAGGACCTCGACGCCGTCGCGCTGGTCGCCCGCTCCCAGACCCGGGCGCCCGTCGAGCTGACCTTCGGCGAACTCCGCGACCAGGTCGCCCGGGCACGCGCCGGGCTGCTGCGCCTCGGCGTCCGCAGGGGCGACCGGGTCGTCGCCTACCTGCCGAACATCCCGGAGACACTGGTGGCCTTCCTCGCCACCGCGAGCATCGGCGCGGTCTGGGCCGCCTGCGCGCCGGAGTTCGGCCCGCGCAGCGTGGTCGACCGGTTCGCCCAGCTCGAACCGAAGGTGCTGCTGACCGTCGCCGGATACCGCTACGGGGACCGCGACATCGACCGCCGTACCGAGGTGGCGGAGATCGCCTCCCTGCTGCCCGGTGTGGAGCGGGTCGTCCACGTCCCGTACGGACCGAACGCCCTCCCCGACGCGCTGGGCTGGACGGAGCTGCTGGCCGAACCGGCCGAACTGTCCTTCGAGGCCGTGCCGTTCGACCATCCGCTGTTCGTGCTCTTCTCCTCGGGCACCACCGGCATCCCCAAGGCGATCGTCCACCGGCACGGCGGGATCCTCCTGGAGCACCTGAAGAACAACGCGCTGAGCTGGGACCTGAAGCCGGGCGACCGGATGCTCTGGTTCAGCACGACCGCCTGGATGCTGTGGAACACCCTGGTCTCGGCGCTGCTCGTCCGCGCCTCGATCGTCATGATCGACGGCAATCCGGTCCACCCCGACCTGCGGGAGCAGTGGCGGATCGCGGAGGAGACCGGGGCGACGCTGATGGGCGTGAGCCCCGGCTACCTCATGGCCTGCCGCAAGGCCGGGATCCGGCCCGCCGAGGAGTTCGACCTGTCGCGGCTGCGGCAGCTCGGCGCGGCGGGCAGCCCGCTCGCCGCCGACGGTTTCCGCTGGGTGGCCGAGCAGTTCGGGGACCGGGTCCTCCTGAACGTCGGCTGCGGCGGCACCGACGTCTGCACCGGCATCCTCCAGGGCAGCCCGCTCCAGACCGTGCGCGCCGGAGAGATCTCCGGCCCCTGCCTCGGGGTCGCCGCGTACGCCTACGACAGCGAGGGCCGAAGGGTCGTCGGCGAGTTGGGCGAACTGGTGATCACCGAGCCGATGCCGTCGATGCCCGTCGGCTTCTGGGGCGACACCGACGGTTCCCGCTACCGGGCCGCGTACTTCGAGGAGTACCCGGGCGTGTGGCGGCACGGCGACTGGGTGCGGTTCGCCCCCGAGGGCCACTGTGTCGTCGCCGGCCGCTCCGACGCCACCCTCAACCGGGGCGGGGTCCGGCTCGGCACCGCCGAGTTCTACGCCGTCGTCGAGGACCTGCCCGAGGTCGAGGACAGTCTCGTCGTCCACATCGAGGACCCCGAGGGCGGCAACGGGGAGCTGCTGCTCTTCGTCGCGGGCCCCGTGGAGCTGGACGACGCCCTGCGTACGAGGATCGCCCGCGCGCTGCGGTCGGCGCTGTCGCCGCGGCACGTCCCGGACGTCATCGAGCGGGTGCCGGCCATCCCGCGCAACCGCACCGGCAAGAAGCTGGAGGTGCCGGTCAAGCGGATCCTCCTCGGCGCGCGTCCCGAGTCCGTCGCCAGCACCGACGTCCTCGCCGACCCCCGTTCGCTGACCGCCTTCGTCGCGTACGCCGCCGGGCGGGCCGCCGGCACCGGGCACGGGAGCGCGTCGTGAGGGTCGCCGTCGTCGGCACCGGGGTCATCGGGGCCTCCTGGACCACGCTCTTCCTGTTGCACGGGCACGAGGTCGTCGCCAGCGATCCCGCGCCCGGCGCGGAGGAACGGCTCCGGGCGGCCGTCGCCGCCGACCAGCGCCGGCTGTCGTTCACCCCCGACCTCGCCGAGGCCGTCGCGGACGCCGGCTTCGTCCAGGAGAACGGCCCGGAGCGTCCCGAGCTGAAGGACGAGGTCTTCGCCGTCCTCGACGCCGCGGCCCCGCCGGGGACGATCCTGGCGAGCAGTTCCTCCGGGCTGCCGCCGTCGCGGATCCAGCGGGCCTGCGCGGCCCATCCCGAACGGGTCCTCGTGGGGCATCCGTTCAACCCGCCCCACCTCATCCCGCTGGTCGAGGTCGTGCCGGGCGAGCGGACCGGTGAGGCCGCCGTCGAAGAGGCCATGGGCTTCTACCGCAGCCTGGGCCGCCACCCGATCCGGCTGCGCCGGGAACTGCCCGGCCATGTCGCGAACCGGCTCCAGGCCGCGCTCTGGCGGGAGGCGTACTCCCTCGTCGAGCGGGGCGCGGCGAGCGTCGCCGACATCGACGCGGCCATCGCCCACGGTCCCGGCCTGCGCTGGGCGCTGCTCGGGCCCTTCCTCAACCAGCACCTCTCGGGCGGTGCGGGCGGCATCGCGCACGTCCTGGAGCACCTCGGCCCGCCCATGGAGGAGTGGTGGGCCGACCTCGGCGCACCGCGCCTCACCCCCGAGCTGACGCGCGCGATCACCGAAGGCGTCAGCGACGAGCTGGCCGGGACCGCGGAGGCCGACCTCGTCGCGGAACGCGACGCCCTCCTCTCCCTCCTCCTCGACGCCAAGAACCGGACCGACCACCTGTGAGCACTCCGATGAACCCCACCGATCCGATCGCCATCGACTTCCACGTGCACGTGGAGCAGGACGCCCACGGCCGTCTCGCGCTCGACGCGGAGCTGATGGACGCCTCGGCCGCCTACTTCAAGTCCGGCCAGGACCGCACGCCGACCGTGGAGCGCCTGGCCGCGTACTACCGTGAGCGCCGCATGGCCGCCGTGATCTTCACGGTGGACGCCACCACGGGCCTGGGCCACCCCGCCCTGTCCAGCGAGGAGATCGCCGAGGCGGCGGCCGCCCACCGCGACGTCCTCATCCCGTTCGGCTCGGTCGACCCGCACCGCCCGGACGCCGTCGCCCGGGCCCGCTCGCTCGTCCTCGACCACGGCGTCCGCGGCTTCAAGTTCCACCCGAGCCTCCAGGCGTTCGCGCCGAACGCCCGTGAGCACTACCCGCTCTACGAGGCCATCCAGGAACTCGGTGTCCCCGCCCTGTTCCACACCGGGCAGACCGGGATCGGCGCGGGCCTGCCCGGCGGGCGCGGCATCAAGCTGCGCTGGTCCGACCCGATGCTCCTGGACGACGTCGCCGCCGACTTCCCCGGCCTGACGATCGTCCTGGCGCACCCGTCGGTGCCCTGGCAGGACGAGGCGATCTCCATCGCCACGCACAAGGCCAACGTCTACATCGACCTGTCGGGGTGGTCGCCGAAGTACTTCCCGCCGCAGCTCGTGAAGGCGGCCGGCTCCTTCCTCCGGCACAAGGTGCTGTTCGGCTCGGACTTCCCCGTCGTCACGCCCGACCGCTGGCTGGCGGACTTCGACGCTCTCGACATCAAGCCGGAGGTCCGCCCGCTGATCCTCAAGGAGAACGCCGTCCGCGTCCTGGCCCTCTGAAACGCTCACGGCCGAGCCGTCACCGGGGCCGCGGCCTCCCGCGGCCGCAGGGTCCGACGCTCACCCCTCCCCGTCGTCCGCGTGCGGCAGGAGTTCGGCGATGATCTCGGTGCCGAGTGCGTACGCCGGCACGCCCGCGGTGATGAGCGCGGTCTCCGCGACGCCGATGAGCTCGGCGATGCCCGCTCCGGCGTGGAGCGCGCCCCGGGCGTGGATCCGGGCGGGGTGTTCCCGGCCGAGGGCCAGCAGCTGCCCGAAGTGGACGAGCTGCTGCACCCGCGCTCCGAGCGGGCTGTCGGTCAGCACGATGTGGCGCAGTTCCGCGATCGCCTCCTCGGTCGGCAACCGGTCGAACTGCCCGGCCAGGCGCAGCCGTTCCCGCACCCCGCCGGGGACGGTCCCGAGGGTGGCGCGGTAGCGGTCGCGCACGGCCTCGGTGCGGGAGGCGAGGGTGTCGTCCGTCATGACGCGACCCGCGCGATCGAGGCGCGCACGGCCTCCCGGGCACCCGGGGGGAAGTCCACGGCCCCGCCGATCGCCGCGGCGGCGATCTCGGCTTCGGCGCTCTCCTCGATCGCCACCACGAGGTGGGCGGTGGCCGCGGCGTCGGGGCCGAACACGAGGAGGCCGTGGTTGGCCAGCAGGACGGCGGCCGTCGTCGGGCGCCGTCGCAGCACGTCGGCGATGCCGCGCACCGACACGTCCGATCCGCGGGGTCCCCAGGGCACCACCGGGACCTCCTCGGCCTGCCCGAAGCGCAGCATCGGCTCCGTACGGCAGGGCAGCGGACGGTGGGCCACGGCGAAGGCGGTCGCGGCGGGCGAGTGGGTGTGGATGATCGCGCCCACCTGGGGCCGGGCCTCGTACACGGCGCTGTGCATGGCGATGATCTCGGCGCTGACGGACCGCAGTTCACCGTCGAGGACCTGCCCGTCGAAACCGACGGTCGCCAGCTGTTCGGGCCTCAGGCCGCGGACGAACCCCGGCGTCAGCAGGAGACGCCCGCCGTCCAGCCTGGCGCTGAGGTTGGCGTGCCCGGAGTGGGACATCACCCCGGCCGCGAACAGCCTCTCCGCGGCTTCCACCAGCTGGTCGGCGCGCTCTTCCCGTACGTTCCTGTCACTCATGGCGGCTCCAAGTGTGCTGCCGGCGGCTCTCGTTCGCCGCCGTCCACGTGCCGGCCACTCTTCTCCTTGAACTAAGGTTCAAGTCAAATGCCCGGAGCGACGAGGAGCAGGGGAAACGGAACGTGCGCATCACGATCGGCAGACTCGCCGAGATGACCGGGGTGCCCGCGTCGGCCATCCGGTACTGGGAGCGCCACGGCCTGCTGCCCGCGCCCGAGCGCGAGAGCGGGCAACGGCGCTACCCGCCCGAGGCCGCCGAGCGGATCACGGTCCTGCGCACGTGCCAGCAGGCCGGGCTGAGCCTGGCCGAGATCAAGGAGTTCCAACAGGAGCGACAACGCCGGGACGCGATGATCCGCGCCAAGCTCACCGAGATCCGGCACCTGATGGTCGATCTCGACCACGCACAGCAACTCCTGACCCACGCCCTCAGATGCGGCGAGAAGGACATCGTCGTCTGCCCGAAGTTCCGGGAGCAGATGGCGCAGTGGCGAGAAGCGGATCCGGCACCGTGAACCGCGGGTAGCGGCCGTTCCGCCCGGACCGGCCACGGACGGCGCCGGCTCAGAGCCCCTCCAGTCTCCGGCCCGCCGCCTTCAGGGAGCGTCGAGATCATCGACTACCTCGGCCGGTACTTCGGCATCGACCTCTGACCCCCGTCCGGTCCTCCGGTTCCCCGGAGGGCCGGACTGTCGTCGGTCACCGGCCACGGACGGCGATCACCCGTGAGGCGGGACCGTGCCCCGCCTCAGCCGGCCGCCACGGGCTCCGGGGCGGCGGCCGCCTTGGCGGTGAGGGCGAGTCCGTACCGGCGAAGCAGGAGGACGGCTGTGGTGGCGAGGCCGATGAGCAGGCCGAGCCACAGGCCGCGGGTCTCGCCGCCGAGCGGGTAGGCGAGGAGCCAGGCGGCGGGCAGGCCGACGAGCCAGTAGCCGACGAGGGTGATGCGGAAGCCGCTCCCGGTGTCGTCGAGGCCGCGGAGCAGGCCGACGCCGATGTTCTGGGCGCAGTCGAAGAACTGCAGGACGGCGACGACTACCAGAAGGCCGGTGGCGATGTGCAGGCCCTGCTGGTCGGCTGCCGAACCGGGGTCGAAGTAGGGCCGCAGGACGAGGTCGGGGGCCACGAGGTAGACGATGCCGACCACGGTGGTGACGACGGCGCCGCAGGCGAGGGCGGTGTTCTTGATCCGGCGGGCGGCGGCGTACTCGCCGAGGGCGAGTTCGCGGCTGACGTTGATGGATGCCGCGTGCGAGAGACCGACGGCGACCTGGAAGACGATGTAGATCAGCTGGTTGACGGCGGTGTGGGCGGCGAGCGCGGCGGCGCCGAAGCTGCCGGCGAGCAGGGCGGTGACGGAGAAGAACCCGGCCTCGGAGCCGTAGGTGGCGGCGATCGGTGTGCCGAGGCCGAGCAGCCGGCGCACGGTGGGAACGTCGGCGCGCCAGAAGTCCAGGCTCAGCAGCGGCTCGAGTTGGGGGTCGCGGCGGGCGGAGGCGTAGAGGGCGAGGAAGGAGAGCAGGTGGACGCTGCTGGTGGCGACGCCGATACCGGTGAGTCCGAGCTTCGGCAGGCCCCAGGTGCCGTGGATGAAGACCCAGTTGAGCCCGGCGTTGACGGCGACGGAGGCGATGGTGATCCGCAGCAGGGCCTGGGGTCGGCGCATGCCGACGGTGAACTGGCGGATCGCCTGGAACCAGAGGCAGGGCAACAGACCGGGTGCCAGGGCGGCGAGCATGCCCTGGGCACGGTGGGCGACGTCCGCGTCCTGGCCGAGCCAGGTCGCGGCCTGGCCGATCAGGACCATCAGGACGGCGCCGGCGAGACCGGCGAGGGTGGCGACGGCCATCGCAGCCCGGACCAGGCCGCGGACCTCGTCGCCGTCCCCGGCCGCGGTGGCCTCCTCCGGTGCTTCGGCCTTCTCGGCGCGGGCCGCGGCCGCCGCGACCTGGTTGCCGACGGAGGTGACGAGGCCGACGCCCATGGTGCGCAGCTGGTTGAAGATCACCAGGGCGAGGCCGCCGGCCGCCAGGGCCTCCGTGCCGAGGACGCCCATCATGACGGTGTCGGTGGTGGTGAGGGCGACCTGGGCGAGTTGGGTGAGGGCGAGCGGGACGGCGAGGGCGGCCAGGGCCCGGCTGTCGCGGGCGAGGGTGGTCAACTGCTGCATGGTGAGGGTCACGCTTCTCAAGGTCACGGCCTGCGGAGTTTGGTGAGGGTCTCGTCGATCTCGGCTTCGACGGCGGGGTCGGTGAGGGAGCGGGCGTCCATCCAGTCGTCGTTGAAGACGGTGTCCATGTACTTCTCGCCTCCGTCGTTGATGAAGGCGACCATAACCGCGTCCGGTGGCAGGGTCTGCAGCCGGTCGAGGGCCTCGTACACGACTCCGCCGGCGGAGCCGCCGATCAGCAGGCCGGTGCGGCGGGCGACGACGCGGGCGGTGGCGAAGGCCTCGACGTCGCCGACCTTCACCCCCTCGTCGATGAGGTCGTAGTCGACCAGGAGTCCGATGGTGGCGCCTTCGGGGGTGCCGGTGCCGGACTGGTAGTAGTCGTGGGCGGGCGGGCCGAACGCGATCGAGCCCTTGGGTTCGACGCCGACGACGGTGAGGTCCGGGACGGTCTTCTTCAGCTCCAGTCCGGTGCCGCACAGGCCGCCGCCGGTGCCGACGGCGCCGATCAGCACGTCCACCCGGTTGTCCAGGGCCTGGGCGATCTCGCGGCCCACGGCGTGGTAACCGACGGCGTTGCTGGGGTTGTTGTGCTGTTCGGTGAAGAAGGTGTTGTCCTTGCCGCGGGCCATCTCCTCGGCGAGTTCCTCGCGGGCGGCGGTGTGCAGGTCCTCGCCGCCGTCCTCGTCCACGTAGACGAGTTCGGTGCCCATGGCCTTCATGCCGCGCAGCTTGTCGGCGGCGGCGTGGTGGTCGACGACGGCGGTGAAGCGGTAGCCGCGTTCGGCGGCGACGACGGCCAGGCCCAGGCCGGTGTTGCCGGAGGTGGACTCGATGATGTGGCCGCCCTCGCGCAGTTCGCCGCGTTCCTCGGCGTCGAGGACCATCTGGCGGGCCATCCGGATCTTGGCGCTGCCGGTCGGGTTGTACATCTCCAGCTTGAGCAGGAGGCGGGCGCCGTTGTCGGCGCGGGCGAGTTCGAACAGCGGGGTGTAGCCGATGAGGTCGGATATCCGGCTGACCACCGGAGGGCGGTGCAGGGCGTCGGTCATGGCGGGAGTACTCCAGTGGGGGTCAGCGATCGAGGCGCCAGCGCGGGCGGTCGCCGTCCTGGTCGATGACGACCTTGGGCGGCAGGGGCAGTTCGTGGAACGGGGACTCGTTGGAGTCCATCTGGTAGCCGGCGGTGTTGGGGTAGACGAGCAGGTCACCGACCCGGGGCCGGGCGGGGAATCGGATCCTGCGCCAGGTCAGCAGATCGGAGTCCAGACAGCTGGCACCGCCCACACAGGCTTCGTACGGGCCGTTCTCGCGGTCCTCCTGGGGCAGCAGGACGGGTTCGGGCAGGTACTCGCTGTTGAACCACTGCTCGGACAGGCTGAGGCTGGTGCCGTCCACGGTGAGGATCCCGTACCCGGCCCGGTCCTTGACGCCCTGGATCCGGAACACCGACGATCCGGCGCGGTCGAGCAGCGCACGGCCGGGCTCCAGCAGGAGCATCACACCGGCCTGCCGCAACCGCTCCGCCAGGCTCGCCGCGCTGCCCGCCGGCCGGGCGGCGAGGATCGCGCGCAGCGCGTCGGCACCGGCGACCGGCGAGTGGTACGGATAGAAGTCGGCCGCGGCGAAGGACTTCCGGCCGTGGTAGTGCCCGGGCTCCTGTTCGGCGAGGAAGGTGTCCCACGCGTCGGCGGCGACGTAGTCGACGGGAAAGCCGCCGCCGATGCTGATCCGGTCCGCCTGCAGGCCCAGCGTCCGGGCCTTGAGGCAGAGTTCGACGAGCTCTCCGGCGAGGTCGGCGCGCGGCTGCACGTCGTAGCCGGAGAGGTGGAAGCTGAAGCCCTCCATCCGCACGCGGTCCCCGGCCGCGGCGCAGCGCTCCAGCGCCTCCTGCACCTGTGCGTCGTCCAGACCGAACCGGCTGCGGGGCTGGTCCGGCGGATAGCGGCGCAGCAGCACCCGGACGGGGCGCTCGTCGCCGAGGGTGAGCAGACGGTCGAGCTCGTCCAGGGCGTCGACCGCGATCAGCGCTCCCTGCCGGACCGCGACCCGCAGCAGCTCCTCGGCCTTGGCGGGGCCGGTGACGACCAGGTCCTCGCCGCGCACGCCCTGGCCGAGGGCGTCGCGCAGTTCGCCGAGGGAGGCGACGTCCGCTCCCCCGCCGGCGGCGGCGCAGCGGTCCATGAACACCGAGGCCTTGTTGGCCTTCTTGGCGTAGTAGACCCGGCCTTCGACGCCGGCCTCGGTGAGGGCTCGGCGGAAGGCGGCCAGGTTGGCGTCGAAGCGTCCCGGGAGCAGGTAGTGGAAGGCGCCGCCGAGGCCGTGGGCCAGTTCCTGGAGCAGGCCGCTGTCGTGGATCCGGTCGGTGAGCGGGTCGGGGTGGGCGGGCAGGGTCAGCGCCACAGGGCCACCTCGGTGCCGAGGTTCTGGTCGATGGCGAGCTGGGCGAAGCGGTGGCCGAGGGCGATGTCGGTGACGACGAGTCCGCTGTTGTAGGCGAAGATCCGCTGCTCCGGGGCGGTTCGGGCCCTGGAGACGCCGGAGATGATGACGGGCAGTTCCAGGTCGACGTCCGGAAGGTTGCCGTCCTGGTCGGCCATGTCGGTGCCGGTGACGCGCATCTGGGCCTCGCTGGTGGCGATCACCCGGTCCGCCCGGTGGAGCGTGGAGGGAGCCAGGCCGTGGCCGACGAGGATGGACACCGCGCCGGGCTTGAGCCAGTCGGCCTCGACGGCGGCCGGGGTGTGTCCGCCGGCGGTGGCGACGATGACGTCGGCATCGCGGGCGGCGGCCCGGAGGTCAGCGACCAGTTCGATCTCGCGGTCGGGAAAGTGCCGGGCGAGTTCGGTGCGGACGGCGGCGATGCCGTCGGGATGGGTTCCGGAGAGCAGCAGCCGCTCCAGCTTCGGCAGGGTGGTGAGGAGGAAGGGCAGGGCGAGCCGGCCCTGGGTGCCGGTGCCGATCACCAGCGCCGTGGATGCGTCGGGGGCGGCGCACTCGCGGGCCAGCAGCGCGGAGACGGCCGGGGTGCGCAGGGAGCCGATGCGGGAGCAGTCCATCATCGCCACGGGCAGGCCGGTGACGTCGTCGTAGATGGTCAGCGTCGTGTAGTAGTGCTGCTCTTCGCGGCTCTCGTGGAGGCCGTGCTTGTACGAGGTCTTGACGGCGACGACGTTGCGCACGCCGTCGCGCCCGAGCATGGCGTAGGAGACGGAGTGGCCGTCGGCGGGCTTGACGGTGAGCTTGCGCGGGTTGTCGGACTGCCCGGCTGCCAGGGTGCGGTAGGCCTGTTCGACGGTGTCGACGACGTCGGCGAGGGTGATGTCCAGGCCTGCGAGGTCGCTGGTGGACAGTACGCGCAGGGTGGTGTCGTCCCGGTCCATGGTGAGCCCTTTCGAGGTGGTGGGGCGGCGGCAGGTGCGGGGTTCAGGCGGCCCAGGCGGTGAGGGCGGCCTGGCCGTAGCCGTGTTCGTCGTTCTCGGCGGCCGGGCGGGTGGGACGGTTCTCGACCCGGACGGAGGCGCGCTTGAGCCAGCGGTCGGTGCCGTCGTAGCGGGCCCGGAACGGCACGCGACCGTGGACGACGAGGTCGTTGTCCACGACCAGGACGTCGCCGGGCTCCAGGCTCACCGCGACCGAGACCCGGGCCAGTTCCTCGCCCAGGCGCCCGTACGCCTCGCGCCACGGCCCGTCGGCGCCCTCCAGCGGCGTGTAGGCCGGGTCGTAGCGCATGGTCAGGCCGTCGGGGGTGGCGAAGAGCGTGGGCACCGGCGCGGGCCGGCCGCCGAACCTCCGCGCCTGCTCGTAGGCGTCGTCGGGCAGGATCGGGGCGACGGGTCGCTTCAGCTGCTCGATGTCGGCGTCGGACAGCTCGGCGAGGCGCACGCTGGCCGCGGTGGTGGCGATGGCGTCGTGGTTGCGCATGCAGCACAGCAGCAGCAGGTGGGCGCGGCCGGGGTGGAAGGCGTCCTCGGTGTGCGGGGTGAGCAGAACGGAGCTGGAGGCACCGGTCTGTTCGCTCTCGTGGCCGGGCGAGGGAACGATGTTGTGCACGAACCTGCCGTCCTGCTGGCCGTCCCACGCGATCGGGGTGCCCATCAGCGCGGAGACGAGCAGCAGCACCACGTCCCACAGCGCGCCGGCGTCGCCGACCGTCGACCAGTGGCCGGGTGTGGGGCCGAGGTCGGCGTCCCCGACGTCCAGGCCGCGCAGGACGAACAGGCCGTCGGCGGTGTCGACGGGGCGCAGTTGGCGGCGCAGCTCCTTGCCGAGCTGCGCGCACGTCACGGGCAGGTCGGCCAGCAGGCCGGGACTGGTGGCCGAGCCGTGGAAGGCCAGCAGCCTGGCGGCGGTGGAGGTGAGTTCCGTGACGGCGTCGGCGTCGAGACGGCGTACCGGGGCAGGGCAGGTGGGCACGGCGGGGCCTTCCGGGGACAGGAGAGGAAGAAAGGGGCGCGGGCACGTGGCATCACCGCGCCGTTGTGGGACGGCGACGGGAGCTGCGCGTGGGGCGTTGGTCCGGGGCGGCTCGAACGGCCGGACGACAGGAAACGTAACAACGTCTCCGATGTTAGGCAAGCCTTACCCAACTGGATGTCTACATTTACGTAGTGTCGGTTTCGGGTGGCGGCGCACGGCCGGCGCAGGCCCAACCACCCTGGCCAGAACGGCCCTTGAGGCGGCCGGGCGCACGGCAGGAAGCATCGTGCGCTCCGCCGGGCAGCTTGCGCCCCCTCGCGAATTTAGGATAGGTAAACCTAAGTAAATCGAGCTCAACCCCGAAACGAGGAACGAACGTGGGCGTCACCCGACGACAGCTGCTGTGGGCCGGTGCCGGCGTGGGGGCGACCGGCGTGCTAGCCGCCTGCAGCAGCGGCACGGGCGGTTCCAGGGACGCCGCCCCCTCCGGCGGCGCCTCCCAACAGCCCCGCGCGGGCGGCACCTTGAAGGTCGGTGCGCTCGGAAAGGCCTCGGCCATCACCCGCGACCCACACGGCACCCAGGCCAACGAGAGCGACTACCTCATCATCAGCCTGCTCTACGACACGCTCGCGATACCCGGGGACACAGCCAACACCGCTCCGCGTCTGGCCGCCTCCTGGAAGCCCTCGGAGGACCTGAAGACCTGGCGCTTCACCCTCGCTGACGGCGCCGTCTTCCACGACGGCACCCCGGTCACGGCCGACGACGTCGTCTGGTCGCTGAAGCGGCTGCGCAACACCCCGGCCGGCAAGAGCCGCCTGCCCGGCATCCAGCCCGAGGGCATCTCGGCCGAGGACGCCAGGACCGTCGTGCTGGTCTCCGACTACCCCAACGCCGACCTGCCGCTGCTGACCCGCCTGACCACCTTCGTCCTCAAGAAGGACACCAAGGACGACGCCGTCGCCGGCGCCCCGGGCACCGGCCCCTTCAAGCTCGACTGGTACCGCGACGGCAACGCCCGCCTGGTGCGCAACGACAAGTGGTACGGCGGCAAGGTCCTCCTGGACGCCGTCGAGGTGCGCCTCTTCGAGAGCCCTCAGGCCATGGCCAACGCCCTGCTCGCCGGACAGATCGACGTCGCCTCCAACGTCGGCGCCGTCGCCGCGCGCACCGCCGAGGCCCGCAAGGACGTCCAGATCGTCCGCCGCCCCAACGACATGGCGATGCCCATCGTCATGCGCACCGCCGACGGTCCGTTCGCCGACGTCCGGGTGCGCGAGGCGCTCAGGCTCGCCGTCGACCGCGACGCCATGGTCAAGCAGGTCCTCTCCGGCTACGGCAGCGTCGCCAACGACATCCTCGGCACCGGCGACCCGGCCTTCGCCAAGGACATCCCGCAGCGCACCCGCGACCTGGCCAAGGCCAAGCAGCTGCTCGCCGACGCCGGCTTCGACACCTCGAAGACCTACGACCTGATCACCACCGAGGACATCGCCGGCCTGGCGGAGTCCGCGACGCTGTTCGCCACCCAGGCCCGAGAGGCCGGGGTGAAGATCAACGTGGTGAAGCAGGACTCCAAGGTGTTCTGGGACGACACCTGGCTCAAGGGCACGCTCTACACCGGCTACTGGGGCACCAACGACTCGGTGGTCTTCTTCGCCTCCAAGACGATGCTCTCGGACGCGGGCCAGAACGAGTCCGGCTGGAACGAGCCGAGCTTCGACGAGACGTACCGCAAGGCCATGGGCACCGCCGACGCCGCCGAGCGCGACAAGCTGCTCCACCAGCTCCAGGAGATCGAGTTCGCCAAGTCCGGCTACCTGCTGTGGGGCATGGCCGACGGCATCGACCTCGCCGGTGCGGCCGTCCGTGACCTGCCCAAGCTGCCCGGCTACGGCCGCGTCCAGCTTGAGAAGACCTGGCTGGCGCGTTGACCACCCTTCACCCGGTGGGCCCGCCGGCCTCCCGGAGCCTCCCGGCCCGCATCCTCCCCGGTGCGGGCCGGGTCGCCCGGCAGGCCGTCCGACGCCTGCTCATGCTCGTCGTCCTGCTCGCGGCCGTCTTCGCCGCCATCGAGCTCCTGCCGGGCGACGCTGCCGGCGCGAGCTCCGACCGGGGCGTCACCGCCGCCGACCTCGCCGCCAGACGCACCGCCATGGGCCTCGACCGGCCGGTCGCCGAACGGTTCTGGGACTGGATGACCGGCCTGCCCACCGGCGACCTCGGCACCACCGCCCGCGGACAGCACGTCACCGACGTCCTGGCCGGCCCCTTCCCCAACACCCTCCTGCTCGGCGGCCTCGCCCTCGCCCTCAGCACCGTCGGCGCCCTCGCCCTCGGCGGCTGGGCCACCCTGCGCCCAGGCGGGCGCGTCGACCGCACGATCGACGCCGTGTCCACCGCGGCGTTCGCCCTGCCGGAGTTCGTCGTCTCCGTCGCCCTGCTCCTGCTGCTGTCCCAGTGGACCGGCTGGCTGCCCGCCGTCACCCTCACCGGCCCGGACGGCAGACCCGAGTCCTGGACCATGATCGTCCTGCCGCTGCTCTCCCTGGCCGTCCCGCAGATCGGCTGGAACACCCGCATCGTGCGCGGCGCACTCGCCGACCAGTCCGCCCTGCCACACGTCCAGGCGGCCGTCCTCGACGGCCTGCCCCGCCGACGGATCCTCAGCCACCACATGCTCCCCGGCGCCCTGCCCGCCATCGCCGTCGGCATCGCCACCTCCGCCGGCATGCTGCTGGGCGGCACCGTCGTCGTCGAGACCCTCTTCAACTACCCCGGCATCGGCGCCGTCCTGGCCGGAGCCATCACCGACCGCGACACCCCGCTCGTCGCCGGAGTCGTGGCCGCCGCCGGCGCCTCCATCAGCCTGCTCCTGCTGCTCGCCGACCTCGTCCGCACCACCACCCTCGGAGACGAGCGCTGATGACCACCACCGCCCCGACCCCCGTACGCACCGTCCGACGGAAGCGACGGGTCCTCCTGCGCGCGGCCCCCGCACTCCTGCTCGTCGTCCTCGCGCTCGCCGGACCGCTCCTGGCCCCGCACCCGATCGACACCCCTGTCACCTTCCCCTACGCGGAAGCGGGCGCAGACGCGCCGCTCGGCGGCGACCAGCTCGGCCGCGACGTCCTCAGCCGCCTCCTGACCGGCGGCGCGCCCCTGATCGCCACCGCCCTGGCCATCGCCCTGATCGTCACCGCGGCCGCCACCGCCATCGGCATCCTCGCCGTGCTGCGCCCCACCCTCGGCCGGTGGATCGAACGCGCCGCGGACCTCACGATCCTGCTGCCCTCGGTCCTCGCCATCATGCTGATCGCCCTGGCCTGGCCCGGCGGCGGACGCCTCGCCGTCGCGGCCGCCGCCACGCTCCTCGGCGTCCCCTACGCCGTACGGATCGTCGCCGCCGCGGCCGCGCCCATCGCCACCGCCGGCTACGTCGAAGCCGCCGCGGCCGGCGGGGAGAACCTCTGGCACCTGACCGTCCACGAAGTCCTCCCCAACCTGCGCTCCACCGTCCTCGCCCTGTTCGGCCTGCGCTTCGTCGAAGGCGTCTACATCGTCTCCGTCGCCGCCTTCCTCCAACTCGGACCCCAACCCCCCGAAGCCGACTGGGCGTTGATGATCCGCGAGAACGCCGCCGGGATCACCCTCAACCCCTGGGCCGTCGGCGCGCCCTGTTTCGCCATCGGCCTGCTCGCCATCAGCGTCAACCTCGCCGCCGAAGCCCTCGCCCCCGCCCGGCCCACCCCGGAGACCCCGCTGTGAGCACCCCCGCCCCCGCTGCCCACGCCACCGCACTGACCATCACCCTCGGGGACACCCCGCTGCTCGCCGGCGCCGCCCTCACCCTCACCCCGGGCCGGATCACCGCCGTCACCGGCCCCTCCGGCGCCGGCAAGACCACTCTGCTGCGCGCCCTCGTCGGCTCCCTCCCGCCCGGCGCGCGCGTCACGGCGGGCAGCCTCACCGTCCTCGGCCACGACATCCTCACCCTCCCACCAGAGGAACTGCGCCGACTGCGCCGCCACCGACTCGCCTTCGTCGGCCAGGACCCGGGCTCCGGGCTCAACCCCCGCATGCGCGTCGACCGGCTCATCACCGAGACCGCCGTCGACCGTCGCGGCGTCTGCGTACCGGACCTGCTGCGCGCCGTCCGGCTGCCGGTCGACGAAGGACTCGAACGGCGCCGGACCGCGAACCTCTCCGGCGGACAGCAGCGGCGCGTCGCCCTCGCCCGAGCCCTCGCCCGCCGGCCCGCGATCCTGCTCCTCGACGAACCCACCGCCGGCCTGGACGCCGCCCTGCGCGACGACATCGCCGACCTACTGCGCGACCTCGCCGACTGCGACGCCATCGCCATCGCCCTCACCAGCCACGACTCCGACTTCGTCGCCCGCTGCGCCGACGACGTCCTCGCGCTGCGGCCCGCCCGCCCGGTCGCGACCCCGAACACGCCCGCAACGCCCCCGGTACCCGGGCAGGCGTGCGTTCCCGCCGGTACGGAGCCCGTCATCGAAGTGAAGGCACTCGATGCCCGGGTCGGCACCGGCCGGACCCGCCGGCAGGTCCTCGCCGGCCTCGACCTCTCCCTCCACCCGGGCACTCTGACCGGGATCACGGGCCCCTCGGGATGCGGCAAGACGACGCTGCTGCGCACCCTGGCCGGCCTCCACCGCCCCGAAGCCGGAAGCATCACCCTCGGCGGCGAACCCCTGGCCCCCTCCTACCGGCGGCGCACCCGCGACCAGCGCCGCCGCATCCAACTCGTCCCGCAGAACCCGCTCGGTGCCCTCAACCCGGCCCACACCGTCGGCGCCACCCTCACGCGCCCGCTGAGGCTCCACTTCGCCCGGCCCGCCGACCGGTGCGGCACCCGCGTCGCCGAACTGCTCACCGCCGTCGGCCTCACCCCCGACCACGCCGCCCGGTATCCCCACGAACTCTCCGGTGGACAGCGCCAACGCATCTCCATCGCCCGCGCGCTGGCCGCCGAACCCGACGTCCTGCTCTGCGACGAGGTCACCTCCGCCCTCGACGCCGACACCGCCGACGGCATCATGGAACTCCTGCGCACCCTACGGACCGATCAGGGACTCGCCGTCGTCCTGGTCAGCCACGACCTGCCACTCGTGTCGGCCTACGCCGACACCGTCCTCCGCCTCACCGGTGCCGGGGAAGCCCTCCAGGCGCAGCTCCACCCGGTCCCGAGCCCAGTGCCGAACTGAGCGAGCGCGGGCACCGCGTTCGGGGCGAGGCCTCGGACGGCACGGGCCTTCGGCGGCCGTCTCCGCGCGACGCGTCAGCCGGCTGCCTCGGCGACCGGACCTGCCGTGGCGTCGGCGCCTTCGCGTGCCCTCGTCCAGGTCCGCCGTGGCCCGGCGGTCAGCGTCCAGCCGGCGCTCTCGCGGAGCACCGGCCGCGGGCCGACTCCGCGGGCGGCCGTCGCGCACACCCGACGGAGCAGGGAGTTGAGCTCGACGCGCTGCCCCTTCGTCAGCGACGCCAGCAGGTCCTCCTGCGTGGCCGACGCGTCGGCATGGAGCACGTCCAGAGCGGACCGGCCCACCGTGGTGATCGTCAGCACCTCCTGCCGACCGCCGATGTGGACGACCATCGACCGCAACAGCTCCGCAGCCACGAGGTCGTCCAGTGCCCGGTCCGCCTCGGCCGCGGGCGCCGTGACGCGGGCGATGAGGTCATCCCGACCGTGGGGTCCCAGTCGGGCCAGTGTCGACAGCAGGGCGCGGTGGACCGAGGTCATCCCCCGGTGATCCAGCCGGTCCGCCAGCAGGCGCTCGGCAGCCCGGCCGGCCTCCGACAGGAGGTAGACGGTTTGCTCGAACGGGCTCGACGAGCCATTTCGTCCGTCGTACAAACCGTGTCCTCGTCATCGGGTGGGCTCGACGCCCCTTGGCGTCCAGCAAGCGAGCCGAGGCTCACCATACCCACGCACCCGACCATTGGTCTACATCGATGTCGTCCGATCGTCACCGCCCGACGACCGTCCGCGCGACCTCCTCCACGTACTCGTGAAGGCCGTAGGCGAGGCCCAGCGCCAGCAGGCCCGACACCACCACCACGGCGACCAGCCCGGCCGCGGCGGCACGCGGTCCGCGCCCATCCGGCCCGGTGGGCTCCGGCTCCAGCAGCGCCCGGACCCGCCGGGGCACCGGCCCCGTGCTGACGGACAGGAAGCCGTGACCGCGCCCTCCCGGCCCGGCCGAGCCGGCGAGCGCGGCGCGGGCGATGGCGGTCGCGGCGACCTTCCGGTCCCCCACCACCGCGGCGGCGGCTTCGTCCGCCCACCGCTCCAGGTGGAACTCCAGCGCGGCCCCCAGCTGCCGGAGCGCCGGATGCACGGCGGCAGCGAGGTCGGCGACGGAAGCGAGCACATGATGCCGTCCGCGGAGGTGAGCCCGCTCGTGCGCGAGCAGCACCGCGCGCTCGGACGGCGCGAGGGCCCTGAGCATGCCCTCCGTCACGACGACACGGCCGGCGCGCCCACGATGACGCGGCAGGGCGAAGGCCTCCGCCTCCTCACCCGGCACGACGAGCACATCGCCTTCGGCCGCCCCCTCGCCGGTCAGCTTCCACGCGCGCGACAGCAGCACACGGTGCCGACGGACAGCCAGCGCCAGCCGCACCGCCTGGACGCCGAGAAGTACCCCGGCGGCGCAGGACACCGGCACCACCACCGGCCAGTTCGTGATCACCTGAGCGAAGCTCAGGTCCTCCAGCTTCGCGAGGAACGGCACATGGAAGAGCCCGATCAGCGCCGCGGCCGTGCCACCGGCCAGCAGCACCGCCGCTCCGGCCAGGGCCAGGGAGGCCTCACGCGGCGGAAGGAGCCCCGCCAGGCGACGGGCCGCGGGTGCCGCGGCCCACGGAAGGACGACCGCGAGCGCCACGACCACCAGGAACGCCGTCACGCGTCGCCCTTCGAGGCGGTCTCGCTCCCGGCAGGAGCCACCCCGGCCTCCACCTCGACGAGGAGACGCCGCAGGACTTCGCCGTCGTCCGTGGACAACGAGGACACGAACCGCTTCAGCACCAGGTCCCGTTGCGGTTCCTTCTCCAGCTCCCGGCGCATGCGCCCGGCCGCCAGGCCCGCGGCATCCGAAACCGGCGCATAGGCGAAGGAACCCCCCGGCCGCGTACGGTCCACGGTCCCGTTCTCGTGCAGGCGGGCAAGGATCGTGGCCACGGTCGTCCGGGCGAGGTCCTGGCTCAGCGCGCCCTTGACCTGCCTGGCGGTCATCGGCTCACCGGCCGCCCACAGCACCGCCATCACGTCCGCGACCAGTTCCCCGTGCGGACGCCTGGCCTCCTGGCTGCCGTTCGCCATCTCTCTCCCTGTCGCCGATGCCCTTGGCCGGCGCACCCGAGCACCGACGGCCGTCGGCGACGAGGGCCGCTCGCGCCAGTGTGGCGAGAAGGGGTGCGACCCGTGTTACTTAGGTGTGCCTCAGCTAAGTTTAGGGGCTTGCGATCTGCCGGGGCCCGGTGGTCGACGGTGAGGTACAGGCCACCGTCGACCGGGCGGCCGTCGAGAGCGAGCGCGCGGGAGCCGGACGCCCCCAGGAGTGATCCCGCGTCCAGCGGGTTGACGACCAGGAGGCTCGACGAGAGGTGTATCGCGTTCAGCGCCCTTCCTCGGGAAACGAATTGTTCGCTCGGGTACGGGGTGGGGTGTCAGGCCGGCACTCGGGAACGGTGCCGCTCGGCCCTGCCCAGACACGCCACGGCCGCCACGATGACCACCGCGAGGACGAGGCTGACCGGCCCGGTACCGAGGTCCAGGCCGCCGCGCTCGCGGCTGACCCCGGCCCAGTCCGCGAAGCAGGCGCCCAGAGGCCGGGTGAGGACGTAGGCCCACCAGAAGGTGAGCACCGGCGAGAGGCCGGACAGGCGGTGGGCGAGCGCCGGCAGGGCGATCAGGGCGGCGAACAGCAGCCCGGAGGGCAGGTAGCCCCAGCCCAGGGTGGCGGCGGTCAGGTCACCCACGGCGGTGCCGAGCGCGAAGGTGGCCATGACCGCGCACCAGTAGAAGACCTCGCGGCGCCCGCCCGCGACCGTCTCCACGGCGAGCGTTCCCTCGGTCCGTCGCCACACGGCGAACACCAGGGCCAGGGCTGCGGCGAACGCCACCGCCGACCCCGCGTACGGCACGCCGAGGGCGACGTGCGCGACGTCGGCGGCCATGGTGCCGAACACGCTCACCATGGCCACCGCGGCCCAGTACACGACCGGGACGTAGCGGCGGGTGCGGGCCTGTGCGAACAGCGCGGCGGCCAGCAGCAGGGCCGCCGAGCCGACGGCGGGCACCGGCCCGAGCACCCGGGCGAGATAGTCGGAGGTGGTCTCGCCCATGCCGGTGGTGAGGATCTTGACGATCCAGAACACGGCGGTGACCTGCGGAACCCTGCTCAGGACGGGCCCGGCGGCCCCGGCCCGGTGTCGGCGGATCCCCGCGGGGACGATCGTGGCGCCCAAGACGACGGCGCTCCTTTCCGTGGGGCGCGGCCGGGGCCGCACCGGGGCGAGTGGGTCAGCCGCCCAGGACGGTGTTGGCGGTGATCGTGTCGTTGGTTCCGTCGACGGTCACCAGGTGCCGCACCCCGTCCGGGCCGAGGACCACTGCCTGCCAGGCGCGGCCACCGCCCTGCTCGGTGACCGGGGCCAGCGACTCGACCTTGCCGGCGGGCACCGCCGACGAGGCCTTGACCACCGCGTCGGCGGCGTCGGTCGACGGCAGCGGCGCCGGTGCGCCGTCCGTCCCCGGTCCCCGCTGCGCGTGACCGCCGTGACCGCCCTCACCGCCGTGACGGCCCTCACCGCCGTGACGACCGCCCGGGTCGTCGTGCCGCTCCCGCTCACCGGCGAGCTTGCGGTCGCCGTGGCCCTCGCCCTCGTGGTGGAGCGCCACCGCGGCGGCGCCACCGCCCAGCACGACCACCGCCGCACCGACCACGGCCCAGCGCCCGGAACGCCGGCGCACCCAGCGCCCGGCGATGCCCAGCCCCGTACGCCTCCGTCCCGCGGACTTCTGCGGCTCGAAGGGTTCCCCGGCCTCCATGGGTTCGCTCACGGCACCCACCCCGTTCCTCGACAGGCCCGGGCCGTTCCCCGGGCGGTACGGCCAGCATGTCCGGCGGTCGCTGAAGATCGGCTGAAGACCTGAAGGCGCCTTCAGCCCCGCGCTGTCACCCTGGTGGGTATGCGCGTACTGGTGGTGGAGGACGAACGCCGGCTGGCCCTGGCGGTGCAGCACGGCCTGACCGCGGAGGGCTTCACCGTCGACGTCGCCCACGACGGGCTCTCCGGCCTGGCCAGGGCCATGGACCACACCTACGACGTGATCGTCCTCGACATCATGCTGCCCGGCCTCAACGGCTACCGGGTGTGCTCGCGCCTGCGGGCCGCGGGCAGCGACGTCGGCATCCTCATGCTGACCGCCAAGGACGGCGAGTGGGACGAGGCCGAGGCCCTGGACACCGGCGCCGACGACTACCTGTCCAAGCCGTTCTCCTTCGTCGTCCTCGTCGCCCGCCTCAAGGCGCTCGCCCGGCGCATCGGCAGCCGCGCACCCCGCGAAACCGTCCTGGGAGACCTCGTCGTCGACTCCGCCGCCCGCACCTGCACCCGGGCCGGCACCGTGATCCCGCTCACCCCCCGCGAGTTCGCCATCCTCGACTACCTCGCCCGCCGCGCCGGCGAGGCCGTCTCCAAACGGGACATCCTCGACGCCGTCTGGAACAACGCCCTCGACAGCGACCCCAACACCGTCGAGGTCCACGTCAGCGCCCTGCGACGCAAGATCGACACCCCGTACGGGAGAGCGGCGGTGCAGACCGTCCGCGGCGCCGGATACCGGCTGGCGGCCGACGGTGGCTGACCGGACCGCCGCCCCCGTGAGCGCCCGCGTCCGCGCGGCCGGGCGCCGCCACCTCGCCCGGCACCCGCGCCTCGCCGCCCTCGTCGACCGGCTGACCCCGCGCTCGGTCCGCGCCCGCACCACCCTCGCCGCCTGCCTCAGCGTGGCCGTCGTCCTCGCCGTCGCCTCGGCCGCCGTCATCCTGCTGCTGCGCGCCAACCTGGTACGCACCGTCGAGACCGGCGCCCGCGAACAGGCCCAGGCCGTCGCCCGCCTCGCCGGCGAAGGACGCCTCACCAACCCCCTCCCCCTCGACCACGGCACCGACTTCATCCAGGTCGTCGACGCCGACGGCCACGTCGTCGCCGCCAGCCAGAACCTCGCCGGCCACCCCGCCATCGCCCCCGGGGGCCGACGGGCCGGTCACGACACCTTCGACCTCGGCGCCCTGGGCGACGAACACCACCAGCGCGTCACCACGCTCACCGCCGACACCCCGACCGGCCCCGTCACCGTCCACGTCGGCGCCTCCCTGCGCACCGTCGACACCGCCGAGGACCTCGCCACCGCCGCCCTCGCCGCCCTGAGCGGACTCCTGCTGCTCACCGTCGGCGCCCTCACCTGGCGCGCCACCGGCCGGGCGCTGCGCCCCGTCGAGGCCATCCGCGCGGAGGTGGCCGCCATCGGCGACCGCGACCTGGACCGCCGTGTCCCCGGCCCCCGCAGCGACGACGAGATCGCCCGCCTCGCCGACACCATGAACGCCATGCTCGAACGCCTCGAAGCCGCCGGGGCCCGCCAGCGCCGCTTCATCGCCGACGCCTCCCACGAACTGCGCAGCCCCCTCGCCGTGCTGCGCACCCAGCTCGAAGTCGCCCTCACCCACCCCGACCCCGGGGTCCGCAACGACCTGGTCAGCGGCGCCCTTCAGGACACCGAACGGCTCCAGGCCCTCGCCACCGACCTGCTCCTGCTCGCCCGCCTCGACGCCACGGGCCACGACTGGCCGCACGAACCCGTCGACCTCGCCGACCTCGTCCGCACCACGGTCGCGGCCCGCGGCAGCGAGCCCCACCCGGTCACCGTCCACGCGTCCACGCCGGTCACCGTCCACGGCAACCCGCTGTGGCTGGGCCGCCTGCTCACCAACCTGCTCGACAACGGCCAACGCCACGCCCGCCACCACGTCACCGTGAGCCTGCACGTCGACGGGGCCACCGGCCACGCCCTCCTGGACGTCTCCAACGACGGCCCCCCGATCGGACCGGCGGACCGCGAGAAGATCTTCGAACGTTTCACCCGCCTCGACGACGCCCGCAGCCGCGACGACGGCGGCACCGGCCTCGGCCTTCCGATCGCCCGCGACATCGCCGCCGTCCACGGAGGCACCCTCACCGTCCTCGACACCCCCGGTACAGCCACCTTCCGGACCCGGATCCCGCTCCCGGCCCGCCGCTCCGCGGGCCACGAACCGGACCGCGACCGCTGAGGTGCACTTCGGCGCTGCGGCAGGTCCGGAGGTGACACGTCATGACCCGCATCAGCGTCGCCCCGGAACGGCACGCCACTCTGCGTTCTCCACCGGGGGACGCAGAACGTGAACCACCAGCCGTTCGTGGACGAGGACATCTGCCCCGCGGATCGACCGGCCCCGGCGGCTCAGCGGTGTTCGGGGTTCTCGAAGTCGAAGCGGCAGCCGGCGTCCCACTCGGAGCGCTGGTTGCCGTGCGCCGGGATGCCGCCGGCGTCCTTGAGGATGCGGGCGAGGTGGAGCTGGTTCCAGGTCATGAAGGTGGTGTTGCGGTTGGTGAAGTCGTTCTCCGGGCCACCCGACCCGGGGTCGAGGTACGACGGCCCCGGGCCCGCCTCCCCCACCCAACCCGCGTCGGCCTGCGGCGGGACGGTGCAGCCCAGGTGCTGGAGGCTGTAGAGCACGTTCATCGCGCAGTGCTTGGCGCCGTCCTCGTTCCCGGTGATCAGACAGCCGCCGACCCGTCCGTAATACGCGTACTGGCCCTCGGAGTTGAGGATCGACGAGCAGGCGTACAGCCGCTCGATCACCCTCTTCATCACGGAGGAGTTGTCTCCCAGCCAGATCGGCGGAACACTCTGGCACACTACCTGACCAGCTGAAACTCCTGAAGAGCCTGGGCCCCTCACCGTCGGGACGCTAGTCGTACTTGCTGTGCACCCGGGCCGAGACGGTTCCGCACGACGGACAGCCCGCCTCGGCGCCGGTCGTCACGGCGTGGACAGTCAGGGTGTTGACCGTGACGTCGCAGGTCCGGTGGAGCCAGAGGTCTTGGAGGAGATCGTCAGCCACGACCGTTCATGATCGCGGTTCGGGTGACGCTCCGTGGCTCCAGCACGGAAAGTGGCTCTGTCGCTGATTGAGGGGTGCGTGCCGACCGTGATCGGGTGGTGGGCATGACCTGGGCGTGATGGATCCGGTGCGTGTGCGTGTGGCGGACCTTCTCTTTCCGGGGATCGGTGTGGAGGTCGAGGAGATGGTTCTTGGGGATGGCGAGGTTCGTCTCGCCGTGCGGTCGGTGGCGGCGGCGGCCGTCTGCCCGGGGTGCGGGCGGAGATCGTCGCGGCTGCACTGCTACTACAGGCGTCGTCTTGCGGACCGTCCGGTGGCGGGTCGGCGGGTACGGCTGGACCTGAGGGTGCGTCGCCTGCCTGGCCGCGGTATGGAGGGTCGCCCTGTCCATCTGCGCCACCAGACTCGCCCTACAGCTGCGGACCAGACACAAGACCCACACACGCTGACCAGGTCTGTCCCTGCCGTACCGACGAGCTACAGATCCACCCTGCACCGTCGCGCACGTCCAACAGCACTTGACGGCCGGTATCACGAGTGTCCTTTCTGACCGTTCTTCTCGCAGTGCGGTGCCAGCAACACGGACGTGCACCACGCGCACACGGGCGGTTCGGGTGAGACACAGCGTGCCCGGGTCTCAAGCTGGGAACGGATCGCACACTGACCGTGCACCGGAGGATCCGTATGAGACCCGAGCCGTCCCTTCGTCGGAAAGCCGTGCTGCGCTGGGGTGCTGTGCTGCTGACGGTCATCCCAACAGCGGCGTGCGCGGCCGGCAACGGCGCGGAGACCGGGCGGATCGAGCCGGACAACGTGAACGCCAACATCGGGGACCTGAACCTCCGTGATGTGCGTCTGGTCATGGATGCGAGCGGAAACGGCACCGCCTCGCTGGCGGCATACATCCTCAACCCGAGTGGGGAGCCCGACACCCTGGCGGCAGTCAGCATGGAGGGCGGCGGCTCGTCCCCAGCGGGTGTAGTGCTTCCGCCGGGGGAGCCGGTCCTGGTGGGGTCGCCGGGCTATCCACAGGTACAACTGTCTGGAGCGGTCAGCCCGGGCACGTACCGGCTGGTCGGTTTCACTTTCGCTCGTGCCGGACACGGCACGGTCAACGCCTATGTCGTCAGCTCCGCCTCGCCGTCGGCGCAGCTCTCGACGGCTCCCACGGTGGGCCCAACGGCCAGCGTCTCACCTTTGCTGGCGAACCGTGGTTCTGGAGCACTTTCCCTGCCAAGCCACGGAGCGTCACCAGAATCGCGATCATGAACGGTCGTGGCTCAAGCTCTCCTCCAGGACCTCTGGTTCCACCACCGGCGGCGGTACCGCCGGCCTCCCTTGGAAGTGGTTGTCGTGGCGGTGATGCTCTGCTTTGGCTTGTCGCTGGCCTTGATGGTGGTGCCGTCGTCGCCGTCCATGATGAAGGAGCTGGGGGCTCCCCCGAAGTGTGGACACCAGTGCTGTGCGGCGAGCGCCAGCGTAACTGATCGTTGCTCGAACTCGATCGGGCTGAGGTAGTTCAGGGCGGAGTGCCTCCTTCTCGTGTTGTACCGGGTGATCCAGCGGAAGACTGCCAGGCGGGCAGCGCGGGCTCCCAGCCAGCGTTTCGCGCCCTGCAGGGTCTCCCGTTTCAGGGTCGCGTTGAACGCCTCCGCAGCGGCGTTGTCCGCACTCGTGCCGACAGCGCCGCGCGACCTGGTCACACCCACCTCACGGCAGACAGCGGCGAATTCCGTCGACACGTCCTGGGCCCATGTGCTCGCCGCGACCGCAGCCCTCCGCGGCCCCCACCAAGCCGCGGGCCGCGGCCATCATCAAGATGATCGCCGCCCGCCTCGCCGACCAGGACCACCTGCCCACCCCGGTGGCGCTGCGCGGCCCTGCGAGCGCGCCCCCCGACGGCGACCCCCTTGTCCTCGCCGCCGCCGAAGCCCAGGTCGGGCGGCTGCGCCGTCAGCTCGCCGCGGCCGAGCAGAAGCTGAAGCAGGTGAAGACCGGCAAAGCCCACCCCCGCGCCGACACCGGCGACCGTCACCGAACTGGCCGCCGACCGCACCGAGCGCGACCGCATCCGCACCTGGGCCCGCCAGCACGGCCACCAGGTCGCCGACCGCGGCGTCATCCCCAAGCAGGTCCTCGGCGCTTACGCCGCCCGCCACAGCGGCGCGCTGCGCCCCACCGGCTGACCCCGGCCCGCACCCCCGTTCACCGCCGCCCGACCCCGCCCGGGGCCGGGCGGCTTCGTCCATCCCACCTACAGAAGGGCACCCGCTCGTGGACTCGATCACCTTCGCCGGCGGCACGCTCGCCGTCCCGGTCGGCATCTCCGGCTCCGGGAAGACCACCCTGGCCGGCCAGCGCCTGGCGTCCTGGCGGGTCTGCCTGGACGCCTACCGCGAGATGGCGACCGACTCCTTGTCTGTCAAAGTCCAGCGTGTTGAGCCAGGGACGGCGCTGTGGCCTTACACGGGCCACGGGCCGTCCACGGCCATGGCTGGGCGCGGGTGATAGACGGCGAACCGATCGATGACTGCAGCCGCCCGCTTCATCGGGGCGGGCTAAGCACCTCGTCGGCGCTGCGCGGCTCTGTCCGGGGTTGCTGGTTGAGCTTGTGACGGGCGATGGAGGAGCGCCGGTAGACCTCCTTGCGGGCCCGCATGATGTTGCCCAGGGGCGCGTGTTCGGCGGTGACCCGCCAGGGCGTGAAGGACAGCGCGTCCATCTTCGCCAGGTTCTCAGGACCGGAGATATCCTGCTGCGGCAGCCGCAATTTCGCCACGGTGACGGCCGGCGAGAGCTGTTCGGGCCACTCCACGGTGGTGTCCTCCACCGGCATACGCTGCAGGTCGGTGCAGAGCTGGACCTGGATGTCGAAGGCGTAGGGCCGCGCCAGGAGTTCAGCTTGCAGGGCCGGGCGGAAGACCTCCTGCGCGGAGGTCGGGTCGATGTCGCGTAGGAGCACCGCGGCGGCGCAGGCCGGGTCGGGGGTGATGCGCACCTTGGCGATGTAGTCCCCGTGCCGGACCGCGCCCATCGTCCAGTAGCTGGACAGCAGCACGTTCGCCGGTCGGGTCTTCGACAGGCGCAGGAATGCCAGGAACTCGTCCCACGCCCAGTTGTCCTGGTCCAGGGATCCCTTTCCGGTCACGAAGTCGGTGAAGAAGCGGTGGGCTCCGGGCCGCCCCTGGGAGAAGTAGGCCGGCGCGTTCAGGAACAGATCCTGGATGAACAGGTAGTGCTCGATGGTGTTGCAGAAGAAGATCGGTCCGTTGATGTTGGCGTAGTCGAAGGTGCCGGTGTCTGGTTCGTCTTCCAGCAGCGTGGGGCCGGGGACGTCGAACATCTTCAGCGCTAGTCCGGTGGCGGCGCCCAGTCGTGCGTCGGCTCCGGCGTGGGGCGAGCCGTTGGAGAAGCGGATGAGTGCGTCGTGGACTCCCGGGGTCGCGTAAATGCCCTGGGCGTACTCGGGGGGAAGCCCGGCCAGGATCTCCACTTCCCCTCGGACCAGCCCGTAGCCCTTGGCATGGGCGTCGCGCAGGGCCTGCCCGGTGCCGCCGGCCGTGACGGACTCGGTGACGTAGCTCTCGGTCTTGTCGATCACCTTCTGCAGGTTCTGGTCGAAGTCCGGGTCGTCGTCTTCGACGTCAGGCGTGTAGCGGACGAACTGTGTTGCCATGGCTTCGGCCTCTCCTCGCAGAGCGTGATCGGACCCTCGGGCTACGGGGATCGGTTCTCAGTCCTCCAGTTCGGCGAGCCAGCGCAGGGCACGCAGACCCGGAAGGAAGCAGTACTCGCCGCCGCGGGTGACCACGAAGCTGGGCAGGTTGCGCAGGCGCCGGCGGACCGGCTTCGCCGGGATGGTGATGCTGCCGGTTCCGCCGTGGTGCCCGGCCACGGGGTCCTGCTCGCCGGGGTAGCCGATGAAGTTGCCGTCGTTGACCCACTCGGACTTGATGAACTCGAACTGCCGTTCAAGATGGGCCCCGATGAACACTCCGACCAGCCCGCGGTCGGCGCCGTCGTCCTCCAGCACGCCCTCGGGAAGAGGCGGGCCGTAGGTGGTGCCGCGGCGGATGAGGCGGTGCATCCGTGCGTCGCCGATGATCGTGGCATCGCGAGGATTGGTGCGCCGGATATGCGCACCTGCGGGACACCGGAAGCCGCCATCGTCGTGCTCCCGGTACAGAAAGTTGTTGACGCGCTGCGGATCGGCCGCCAGTTCCGGATCATCGTGCTCCGGTGCCAGGGTCAGCGGCGCCCCGCTGGGCCAGCGCCCGACCATCTTCGCCGCCAGCAGGGCCTCCTCCTCGGCACTGGAGCTGTTCGCCCGCAGAAACCGGCGCCACGCCGCAACGTTGGTGTGGATCTTGCGGACGGCCACGTAGGTCCCGTTGCGCCCCAGCACATCGGGGCTGGGCATGGGCGGCAGATTGCCGGTCTCGTCGGGGTAACCGAGGATGAACTCGCCGGCCTTGATGGGAGCCTCCTGCGGGTTGGAGCCGGGCAGCCCGACGCCCTCGATGTTCGGATGGCTGATGCCGTCACGGAAGCCGAAAGTGGTGCGCCCGGTCGGGAGCTGGCGGACCTCCTGCTGCCAGATCACCCGGACACCGGGGATGTCCTCGTAGGCGACACGGGCCCGCTCCAGTTCCCTCTCCATCTGCGCGGCGTCGGAGGAGAGAGCACTCAACGCGATGTGGACCTCACCCATTCCGAACGGTGCCTCCCAGCGGGCCGGTGCGCTCTCGCCCACGTCACCGATCAGCTCCGCGCGAGCGGCCATACCCTCACGAAACGCCCGCGGAAAACTGTCCAGCGACTCCTGGGGTACCCCCAGGGCCTTCAGTCCCTGATAGGTGAACGCCACGGCCACCCAGGCGTCCCGGCTCCGGTCCGCGCTGGGCAGACCACCCGAGGTCACCGGAAGCAGCCGCCGGAGCAGGGCGCGCCCCGCGTGACGGTCGTCGACGTGCAGGAAGACGAACTTTCCCTCGTAGGGAACGGGCCGAGGACGGAGGGCCCCGCTCTGGACGTCGTCGATCTCGACGCGCACACTCGCCGTGCTGCTGTCCGCGGTGTTCATGATCGGTCGTGCCTCCACATCGGCCGCTGCCTGGGCAGCCCACCGGCGACCGGCCTCACGGTCGCCGGCCGGTCCACCGGCGCGTCGGCTCCAAGGGTCGTTTTTTGCGCCCGGCTGCTAGGCCGAGGCTTCCTCCAGCAGCTTCTGGAAAGCGGGCGTGGCCACCAACTCCGCGTTCGCCGGGTTCTTCAGGGCCGAGCGGAACTCGGGGGTGTCCAGCACATCCTCGAACGCCTCCTCCACACGATGATCTTTGTAGATCTGCTGAACGGTCAGATCGGGATAGGCGCTGATGAAGACGTTCGCGGGCGCCTGATGGGCGACGAACCAGTCCTTCACCCCCGGATCGTGGATGCCGGGGAACCCCTCGCTGTGCGAGAAGACCCTCTCGAAGCGGGCGCCGACCACCGTCTTGGCGAAGTCGTCGATGTAGGTGTCCCAGGAACCGTCGAAGACGCTGGCGAACATGAACCGGGTGTCGTCGTCGAAGATCACGTGCCGCGCGTCATGCAGGGTGCCGATCTGCCGTACCGCCGCGTGGGTCTCCGCGTCCTGCGCCGCGTCGGCCATCGCGGCGAGGTCCTTACGCAGCGCATCGGCCTCGCCCGGCTTGATCTTGGTGAAGACGGTGAACTCGCTGCAGACCCCATCCGACCTGCCCGGGCGCTCGGGGTGAGCAGACTGGGTTCCACCTGTCGTCGCAGTCATCGTGAGATCCTCCTGCTGCGGTCGGTGAGAGGGTCTCCAAGCGCACGACATGGGGCGCCATCGCCCTCACCTGTTCATCGTCACCGTGGATGCGCTGCCTCGCATCTTCACCCCTGAGCGATGCAGACGCTCAGGGCACCCGTTTGATCACACTGACCGATGACCTCGACGCCACGTCCGGGAAGGCAGGAACGCGGATCCCGCAGGCTCATGCAGGTGGCCTGGCCTGGAGAAGACTCCCGAGGACAGATACGGCCAGGCGCAGGAAGATGGGAGGACATGCGCCGCCGTCGCCCTCTCGGGCAATCACATCCGCTCCGTTCGGGTAATCACATCCGCGCGGCCCTGGGAACAACGGCGCAGCCGATCGCGGGTCGTCCCGTCGCGCCGGAGGCGGCCGGGGCACCTACTTCCGCCAAGCCTCGCCCACCTGGATCGCCGCCCCGACTCCCACCCGGAGGCAACAATGGGCAAAGTTCTCGGTGACGTCCTCGGTCTTGCGGCCGGCGTCGCGGTCAGCCCGCTCCCGATTATCGCAGTCATCCTCATCCTCGCCACGCCCCGAGGCCGACTCAACGGGCTCCTCTTCACCGTCGGCTGGATCCTGGGGCTCTCGGTACTGGGCGCGGTGATGCTCGCGATCGCCTCCCCCGCAGGTGCCTCCGCCCGCAACCACCCGGCCGCCTGGGTGGGAGCTCTCAAACTCGCCCTCGGCGTGCTCCTCGCCGTCTTCGGCGCCCGGCAATGGCACCGACGGCCGAAGGACCCCTCGCAAGCGCAGCTGCCGAAGTGGATGAGCGCGCTCGACCGCCTAACTCCGGTCAAGATCTTCGCACTCGGATTGGCTCTGGCCGCGCTCAACGCCAAGAACGCCCCACTGACCATCGCCGCGGGCGCCACGATCGGCTCTGCCGGACTGCCGATCGGGCAGCAGATCGCATCGCTGGTGATCTTCGTTGTGATCGCCAGCCTCGGCCTGCTGGCCCCACTGGGAGTGTTCCTGCTCGGTGGAGAGCGGGCCCAGACCACGCTCGGAAGCTGGAAAGACTGGGCAGCTCAGCACAATGTCGCCGTGATGGCCGTCCTGTTCTTCGTCCTCGGGCTGAAACTGCTCGGAGACGGCATCTCCATACTCACCTCCTGACATACCCACCCATGCGTGGCAGTCCGAGCACGGACGCGCCACAAGGGGCGGGTCGGGTGCCCGGGGGCTCTCACCGCCAGGCCACCCGACCTTCGGCGCTCGTCGGCCGAGCGGCGCCGGCCAGGTGCCGCGGGTCTACTCCACTGTCGCCGAGGCCGAAGCCATCGCCAGCAGCTGGGCGGCAACGCCCCCACAGCACGACATGACCCGCTACCTGCCGATCGGCGCCTGCTTCGGCAGCGTGCACGGACTCTACGACGCCTTGGTGAAGTCGAGGGTCGACGGGTCCTTGTCCGGGGCGGGCAGGGCGAGGGCAGTCACCTCGACCCGGGTCTGCGGGGCAACCGTCAGGCCCCACGCGGTGAAGAAGCCGATCAGGTTCCGGCCCGACACGCGTGAGGCGTTCAGGATGAAGAACTGCTGGGGATCGCCCGCCTTCTCGGCCCGGCGGGCCAGCTTGTGCAGTTCGGGGTAGAAGCGGTCGCCGAACGCCAAGCGGAGCTGTTCGAACATGGCCAGCTGGACGAAGGGGTCGGCGCCCTCCGCGTTGAAGTCCTTCGTGGCCGCCGACGAGGCCAGGTGCTTGCGGACCGCCGCGGGGGTGCCGTCCTCGGCGAGCCTGGTCGGCCGGCCCAGGTCACGCTGGACGGCGAGGCTGTAGATGTTGACCGTCACCTCGGTGACGCTCTCCCAGAGCCAGGAGGACTGCTGGTGAATGTGGCCGAGCTCGTGCCACATGCCCCAACTCTTCATCAGCTGTTCGGCGTTCAGGGCTTCGTCGATCGAGTCGGAGGGGTAGGCGACCCGGTCGACGGAGGCATTGGGGTTGATGCCCGCCTTGGCTTCCGAGACGAAGTAGCGCAGCGGGCTGCGCCGGTCGCGGGGGTCGTGCCCGTCCAGTCCGCTGATCGCGTCCTCGACTGCGAGGATGCGCTCGTAGGCCTGCAGCAGGGCGTCCGGGTCCTGGCCGGCGTTGCGGCGGGCGGAGTCGAGGTGGACGGTGAGCACAACGTGCTCGCCGACGAGCTGAGCGACCGGCACGTCCTTCGCCTCAGCAAGCTGCGAGCGCCAGTCCGCGACCGGCGAGCGGCCCAGGACGTGGTACGGGACCGGCCGGGCGGCCTCCCCGAAGTGCAGGGTCACGGCGGGCACTTCTCCCGGGGAGTCCTTGACGTACCGGATGTGGAGCATTCCGCCCGCGTCGTCGCTGACGGTGTTCGTGGGGCCGGGCAGCGGATGGGCGCGAGGCTTCTCCTCCTCGCCCTCGTCGGTTCCGTCGAGGCCGTACGTCCCGACCAGCAGCTCGGGCACCGGCGCCCCCGAGGGGCGGTCGACGCTGACCGAGACGGACATGTGGGGCGGGAGGTACAGGCCGGTGGGCTGGGCGTCGTCCGGGTGGAAGTCGGTGGCCAGCCGCTTCTGCTCCGCCCCCGCGGACGGCGTAGCGGCGAGCGTGACGTCCCGGACGGACGGAGAAGAAGCGGACGGCGTCGAAGCGGACGGCGAGGGCCCCGGGCGCGGGGGCGCGTCGGCACTGCACCCCGCGGTCAGCAGGGTGGCGGCCACCAGGCCTACAGCGGGAACGAGACCGAGGCCTCGGAGTCTCGTAAAATGCTGCACCATCGTGGTCGCACCCTCCCCTTCGTATCGATTGGTCCGGCGCGTCGCCTGCCGGTCGGTGTGCCTGCGGGGCCCGAGGGTTCGGCGGGCCCCGCAGGGGTCAGTGGCTACCAGTCACGTGACGGGTCAGGTGCTCGGCTGGTCCGCGGGGGTTCCGCTGCCAGTGCCCCGTTGAGCGACCAGCCATTCGTGGTTGAAGACCGGGAACGTCAGGTCCTTCTCGAAGGCCGATCCCAGCAACGGGAGGCGCGCCGCGAGGGAGCCGTTGACGTCGAATCCGCCGTAGAGGGAGGCCTGGCCGTCGATCTTCGGCGGCGCGCCGGAGGTGTCGACGGTGATGCTGCCGTTCACGGCGCCCCGCAGGTAGGGCTCGATGCCGGCCTTGATGCCCACGGTGTCGTAGAGGAAGACCCCGGCCTCGGCGAGCAGGCCGGCACGCACGCCGGCGTTGCCGGAGAGCTTGGTGCTGACCGGGGAGACCGTGGCGGTGCCGGGGTCGGTGGTGGTGGCCCAGCCGGTGCCCTTGGTGTAGTCGGCGTGGATGCCCCAGGCGCCGTCGAAGGCCTGTTCGGTGTCGATGGTGATGTCACCGTCGGCGGAGACCTGGGCGGTGAGGGTGAGTTCCAGGCTGAGCACCACCGGCAGTTGGCCGACCAGCACGACCGGGTGGGCGAAGAGCTTGGCCAGCGGCACCTTGACCGGGGTCAGGCCGGCGTGGAGTCCGGCGGTGACCCGCCAGTCGGCGTGCGCGCCGAGGTCGAAGCCCACGTTGATGTGCTGGGGGATGAGGCCGAGGGTGGCGCCCTGGTAGTCGAGGTCGACCACGGGCTTGAGCTCGATCGTGCCGTCGACGTCGACCGTGGACTTGGCGGTCACGGCCCCGTCGGCCCAGCTCTGGTCGGGCACCGGGACGGAGGCGTGCGCCTTCAGCTGCAGTGCGGCCGAGGCGGAGCCGGTACCACCGCTGGTGTCGCCGGTGAAGGAGACGTTCAGGTCCTTGGCCAGGGGCTCGACCTTGATGTTGCGCGGGTCGAGGAAGGTGTGACCGGCGGCCTTGACCTGGCCCAGCAGTTCGGTGAGCGCGGCCGGGCGGGTGCTGACCGCGACCTTGCCGTCGCCGGTCGGCCGGACGTCGGTGACCTTGACCAGGGCACCGTGCGGTGCAGCGTCAGTCGGCGGGCTGTCGATGAGCTGGCCGGGCTGGACGCTCGCCGTGGCGGCCGCTGCCGTGCCGGAATCAGCGACGGCGTTCCCGGTGGGCGCCAGAACGGCCTGACCGCTCTGCTGGTCGTAGGAGTCCAGCTTGAGGTCCGAGGTCGTGGACTGGGCGGGCGCTCCGGAGTCGGACGGGGTGGCCAGCGCGACGTTCGGCGTGTCGGTGGTGGCCACGACGACGGGCAGGCTCGTCGTCGCCGGAGCGGCCGGCTCGGCTGCCGACGCGGCCGGGGTGATGGCGCCGACCGCGAGCACGACGGATGCCGCGATCGCGGACAGCGCGATGGTGCGAGTGGACAAGTGGAGAGTCCCCCATGATGGTTGGGCGATCGGGAGCTGCTGCTCCCGACCCTCTGACGGGAAGCGTCAGTAGTGCGAGGTCAGCAACTGGCCCCGGGCTGCACGGGCTTGAGGTCGACGAGGTAGCCGTCCACGGCATCGGTCACGCAGGCGTTGCTGCGCCCGTAGGCGGTGTGGCCGAGACCCTTGTAGGTGAGCAGCATGCCGCCGGGGAGTTGGGCGGCGAGGCTCTGGGCGTCCTGGTAGGGGGTCGCCGCGTCGCCGGTGGTGCCGACCACGAGGACCGGCGGCAGGCCGTCGGCCTTGACGCGGTGCGGCTGCAGCGGACCGGTGGGCCAGGTGCGGCAGGTGAGGTCGGCGAGCACGGTGGAGGCGCCGAACGCTCCGGACTCCTGGTAGGCGCGGTCGAGGACCTGCCAGTACGCCTGCGGGTCCTTGGGGTGCGGGTTGTCGAGGCAGTTGGCGGCCATCAGGGCGTCGCTGCTGTTGTCGCGGGGTGCCGCGTCGGCGGTTCCGGCGTCGGTGGGGGTGTCCGAGGCGCCCGGGTCAGCGGAGCCGTCGTCCTGGAGGCCCTGGCCATGGTCGGCGATGTCGGCGAGCTTGGTGCCGTCGCCCTTGCGGGCGGCGGTCAGGCCCTCGGAGAGCGCCTGCCACTGAACTTCCGGCGTGTACATCGACGCGGTGACGGCGCTGTGCAGCATGTTCTCGTCGAGTCGCTTGGTACTGCCCTTGATCGGCAACGGGTGGCGGGCGGTCCTCGCGAAGAGGTCCGAGACGAGCGTGCGGATGCCGTCCGGCGTGGTAGCCGGGCAGGCCTTCTGGACGATCTTGGCGCAGTTGTCGGCGTAGTCGTCGACGGCCTTGCGGAACGCCCGGCCGCCGCTCAATGCCTCCTCGGACCAGTCGAGGGCGGGATCCATCGCCCCGTCGAGGACGAGGGCGCGCGCCCGCTGCGGGAACTGTTCGGCGTAGATCGTGCCGAGGTAGGTGCCGTAGGACCAGCCGACGTAGGTCAGCTTGTCGTCGCCGAGGGCGGCGCGCAGCACGTCCAGGTCGCGGGCGGCGTCCAGGGTGCCGACGTGCGGGAGGATCTCGCCGCTGCGGGCCTGGCAGGCGGCGGCGGTGCGGTCGGCCTCCGCGAGGGCGGCCTGGCGCTCGGCATCCGTGCGCGGGTAGAGCGGCTGCACGGCGTCGCTGCCGCCGCCCTGGTCGGGCGCGTCGTCCGGGGTGGTGCAGTCGAGGGCGGGCTTGCTGCCGGCGACGCCGCGCGGGTCGAAGCTGACGATGTCGAAGTGCGCCCGGGCCTGCTTGGTGAAGGAGTCGGCGCCGCCGGACTTCATCTACTGAACGCCGGAGGCGCCCGGGCCGCCCGGGTTGAAGACCAGCGATCCGATGCGCTTGTCCGGCATCGCGGTGGCCGCCTTGACCACGGGAAGAGCGAAGGTCTTCCCGTTCTCCGGGTGCGCGTAGTCCATGGGGACGGTCAGCGTGGCGCACCGCAGCTCGCCGCACTTCGTCCAGTCGAGCTTCTGCCGGTAGAAGGACCGCAGCGCCGACTGGGCGGACGGCTCGGCAGCTGTCTCCGGGACCGGCGACACCGGCGTGATCGTCGTGTCCGGAGAGCAGGCGGCGAGCGGGACGGCGCCCAGCACGGTCAGTGCCAGGGCGAGGGCGACGCGGCGTTCGGGGGTACGACGCGGCGCCCTCGCGCCTGGGGTCTGGGGGGTGTGACCCTCCGGTTGCGTGATGGCCTTGCTCCGGAGAAAACGCTGCACTGCGAGGTCCCATCCCACGTCGGCTGTCGGGTACGTCGCAGAAGCCTGGCCGGGGCACCGTGAGATTTTGATGAGACCGGTGGGACTATCCTGGCCGCTGTGCGCATATTGGTTGTAGAGGACAACGATGACCTTCGGTTCGCCGTGACGGCGGCGCTGCGCGGCGCCCACGACCTGCGCACCCCCGCCGCCTCGCTCCGCCTGCTCGCCGAGACCGCCCTGCGCGACGACGCCACCCGCACCGAGGCACTCAAGCGCACCGTGAGCCTCGCCACCCGCACGGGCGACCTCGTCGACGGCCTGCTCACCCGCGCCCGCCTCACCGCCGGCGTCACCACCCTCGCGACCGAGCCCCTGCGCTTCGACCAGCTCGTCGAAGCCGTCGTCGACGACACGCACACCGGCGAACACCGCATCACCCTCCACACCGATCCCACCGTCGTCGACGCCGACCCGGACCTGCTCCGCCGAGCCGTCACCAACCTGCTCGCCAATGCGCTCACCCACGGCCACGCGCCGGGGCTGTCCGCGGCAGTCGAGCTCACCGTCACCGCCGACGGCACCCTCGCCGTGGATGACGCCGGACCGGGAGTCCCACCCCACCTGGCCGACTCGCTGTTCCAGCGATTCCGCAGCGGCTCCGACTCCACCGGCCTCGGCCTGTCCATCACCGCCTGGATCGCCCGCACCCACAGCGGGTCCCTGACCGTCACCACCAGCGAACGCGGCGGCGCCCGCTTCACGTTGACGATCCCGGCGAAACGGCGGCCGTGACCCCTGGCGGAAGGACATCTCGGGCTCCCCCTCACTCCTCACGGAATCCTCACGCTGCTCCGGGCAGCCTGCGCGGACGACCGAGAGGGGATCCCCGTGAATTCCGCCATCTGCCAGCGCGGTGCCATCGTCCTGCTCGCCACTGCCGTCCTCTGCACTTTCCTCGTGGGGCTCAGCTCATCCACTGCGAACCCGAAGGAGCCCGCGCCGGTCGGCCGCATGAGCACGGTGGACGCGACCGTGACACGACTTCGGCCGCTCTGTTCGGCGCTGCGGCGGCAGTGCGCGGTCGGCGCGTCCGCGCGCAGGGGAACGCGGGTGCGACCGCCTGTGCTGGTGCACCCTCGGGCTGCCCGCTGACCCGCGAACAGCCGACCGATCAAGGGCCCACCGCGCACCACCGTGTCACGACCTCCTCGCCGGCGTCCGCGGCTGCCGGCCCGACGGCGGCCCCGGCCGGGCCTCCTTCATCAAAGCCTCACGACCCGCCCGCCATGCTCCTGGGACGCACGACGGTTCGACGAATCGACCACAGCCCGCAGGAGAGCCCGCATGGACAACCGACCGACCGGCTTCCGACGACTCAGCGGAGCGTGCCGCCTCGGCCTGGCCGGAGGGCTCGGCGCCATGGCCATCGCGCTGGTCGGTGCGGGTCAGGCCGGCGCCGCCGACGAAGGCCATACGCCGGGCACGTACACCTACTACACCTTTCCGAAGGGCACCGGCTCCCTGCACGATGTCAGCTGGACCACCACCCCGGCCTACGACCCCGGCTACACCGCCGAGATCTTCTGGAGCCACCAGTTCGACTTCGACAACCAGCACACCGGCTACATCGGCGTGCAGAGCAACGGCGGCTCCCCGCGCAAAGTGCTCTTCTCGGCCTGGGACACCACCGAGACCAAGCAGGGCGGCCCCGGCAGCAGCTGCAAGCCGTTCGGCGGCGAGGGCACCGGCCGGCAGTGCTCGGCCGCCCTGGACTGGCAGGCGGGCCACACCTACCAGTTCAAGGTCGCCGCCACCACCGGCGGCTGGTTCAACGCGACCGTCACCGACAAGACCACCGGCACCACCATCGACCTGGGCAGCATCAGGACCGCTGCCACCGGCATCTCCCCCGACAACATGGTCGACTGGACCGAGTACTTCGAGTGGAACGACCCTCGGCCCACCTGCTACGACCAGCCCAACTCGGCCGTCACCTTCGGCCTGCCGACCGCCAACGCGGGCACCGTCACCGCCGCGGCCACCTCCACCGAACTGCGCGAATTCTGCAAGCCGCAGGCCAAGGCCGAACTGACCGCACAGGGCAGCACGCACCGCAACGCCATCGGCAACAGCGCCCGGGGACCGCTGCAGAACGGCCGCACCTGCCTCACCGCCAAGGGCACCCCCGGCGACGGCACCAAGCTCGCGATGGCCGACTGCACGCCCACCGCCGACCGCGCCTGGGTCCTTGCCCCCGACCAGACCCTGCGCCTGCCCTCCAACTACTGCCTCACCGAACAGAGTTCCACCACCGTCGTGCGCGACTGCGCCGGCGCCACCGACGACGGCAAGGTCACCGACCCCACCAAGCAGTGGGCCTACGACACCACGTCGAGAACCCTGCAGAACAAGAAGTCCGGGCAGTGCCTCACCGCCGCCCCCGACAGTGCACCCGTCACGCGGCCCTGCACGCCAGGAAGCACGGACCAGGCATGGAGCGTCCCCGCCCGCGACGGCGCCCCCGCGACCGGCGTCCCGACCGACGGCGTCCCGACCACGGCGCCCTCCCCCACCACCTCACCGCGCAGCCCCCACCCGGTCACCCACACGGCCACCCGGCACAGTGACACCCTCCCACTCGCCCTGGGTGGCGCGGCCGCGCTCGTCGTGGGAACGGCCGCCGCCCTCCTCGTCCTGCACCGGCGCAACCGTGCTCGGCGGACCCGCGACTGACCTGCCCCGAGGAGAGCCGACATGCCGCCGCCCCGGGCACCTCACCGGTGCCCGAGACGGTGGCATGGGCGGCGGTCCGTCGGTGGAGGGTCAGGTCCTGGGGCCGACCTGTCCGGGAACCGCTCGTGAACCCCTCACTGTCAGGCGTGCAGCCAGCTGAGGCTGAAGTTCCCGCCGCTCAGCGCGGAGTTCCGGGTCAGCGGCGTGGTGCCGCGCTCGATGTCGGTGGACTCGACCGTGCCGGCGCTCGCGAGCGGACTGCCGTTGACGATCACATCGGTGAAGTTGATCGGCTCGAACCCGGCGACGGCCGGGATGCTGAAGCCCAGGTCCTCGACGATCGCCTCGGCGGAGGAGAGTTCGACGTCGCCGGTCTTCGTGAAGGTCTTGCTCCAGCCCTGGGTGGTGTCGGACTCGGTGAGGGTGAAGGTGTTTCCGGAGCGCCAGGACGAGGACGAGGGCGAGGGCCCCTTCGCGGCGCCGGCGGTGGGTCAGCGCGGACCGTCGGTACCCGTCAGCCGGAAGCCCGCTCCGCGCACGGTGTCGATCAGCGGCGGGGTGCCGAGCTTGCGGCGCACCTGGGACATCAAGACGTCGACCACGTTGGACTGCGGCTCGGCCAGACCGTCCCAGCGCCGCTCGGTCAGCTCCGCCCGCGTCACCACCTTCTCCGCCTGGAAGCAGAGGTGGCGATGGCGGCGAAGCGAGTTGATCGAACTCCGGCGCGGTGACTCGACAGGACGGACGCGGTCAGCCGATCGAGGCGATCGCGTGATCCGGCCGGGCCGGGCAGGTCCATGCGGCGCTGCCGCCGACCACGCTCGCGCGCATCGGATGCGCATGTCCGGGACACCGGGGTCGAGCCGCGCCATGGGTCAGCTCGATCACCCAGTCCTGGAGCCTGTCGGCCAGATGGACCAGGGCGTCGAGGGGTTGCATCTCGGGCGTCAACTGGATCCGGGTCCCGTCGTCGCCGAGCTCGACCACGACATACACGCCGGGGTCCAGCGGCGGTTCGTCCGGCGGACCGAAGGAGAGGCTGGAGCGGTAGACCCCGGTCCCGGTCGGGGGAGATGGCGGAGCGCAGTGCCCGATCGGCACGGTCACGACATCGATCCGGTAAGCGTCAGTCAGGCCGAGGCTGTTCACAACCGCCTCGGCCTGCCCGGCTACCAGGTACAGCGGTTCCATGGCGGCGATTGTCCGTGATGCGGCGCCTATCGGTCGGCGATCGCTTCCGATCCCTTCCGGGGCTGCCCCAGGCTTTGACCAGGAATGCGACATCGGTCCTCGATTCTTCAGGAGCGCTCTCGCCCGGGGACGCCACGTCCGCCCTCCAGGACGGACGCCGCCTCGGGCGTGAGCGTCGGGAACGCCCTGCGCGCCGAGCGCGGTGCGGAGGGCCCCGGTAGTGGGGTTGACCTCGTCGTCGGGCAGCGGCGGCTCGATCGAGTAGCTCACAGTGAAGGAATCCGTCGACCTCGACAACGCGTGCACCGTCAGTTCGTGCCGGCCGGACAGGACGGAGATCCGCCGTACTGCCTTTCCCCTGTTGCTCATGAGCTCCGTCACCCCGGCATGTCAGACGCTGCCAGGCCTCGGGACCTGGTGCGGCCCGCAACGAGTGCCACCACCACGGCTGGACGAAGTCGGGGGCTTCCCTTCACGATTCGCTGATGCCGAACCAGCTTGCCGGGGAAAGGAATGAGGTTTTGATGAGATGGATTCCCCGCCCGCGCCACCGACTTCGGACCGGGCCTCGTCATCGACGTCCCCCTGAGCCGCCAGAACCACTGGAAGACAGGCAAGCTCCTGGCACAGGGTGCACAGCGGTGGAAGCGCTTGGTCTCCGTCACGGGAAGCGGTCCCGGGCATGCTTCATCGACTCAGCTGATTCCCGAACGGCCGCCGCCTCTGCCACGCACCCGGTCCGTCACACCTCCTCGGCGACCGAAGCCGGCACCACCTCGCCGCCCTCCCCGACGACCGGCTCCACGAAGGCTGCGCCCACGCTCCTCATGGCGGACCAGATAAGCCATCTGACGCCACGTTGCCTCTCATCGAATCCTCACCCTTCCCCGGCGAAGCTTTGACCGCAGCCGGCAGCGGCCCACGACATCGGGACGGGTGCTGCCCGCCGAGCACCACTCACTCGCAAACCCCTCATATCCCCAAGTCCCTCGGCAAGAGCCGCCCCCAGAGGTGAACCTGATGGGGACCCGGCTGCGTGGATACGTCTGTAGGGCAACTGCAGGGTGGCCTTATGTTCACTCAGCCATCTGGTAACGAAAGGGAGACCCAAAGATGAAGATCCTGTTCGCCATCCGTGACGCGTCCTTCGCCAAGAAGAGCCTGAAGGCCAGCGCTTGGTACATCTGGTACTAAGCCGGCTGATCGGTACCTCCGGTACCTGAACAGCTGATCCGCCCCCGCCCCTGCCCCCTCGCGGCCTCCGCCGAGAGATCGGGCCCGGGGCGGGGGCGGAGACCGGCCCCGGCAAAGTCTCGGAGACATCACATGGCACTCTCCCCCGCCTCCGCCCGTTCGCGAAACACCGTGCTCTCCCCCCGACTTGAGGCCCTGCTCAGGGACCATCTAGGCAAGGACGCCGTCCGGCTCGAACCCGACACGATCGGGGTCGCCGGGCCCGAGCTCACCGACCGGATCCTCGCCGCCCGGCGCGCCACCGAGATCGAACGGCCCACATTCAAACCGCTGCACGGCCGTTCGATCACCCGCACCGAGGCGTCCTCGGTGACGCGGACGATCGGCAGCGACGTGCGCGAGGCGCTGAAGGCCCCGCTGCCGCAAAACATCGACCTGTCCGGTCCGTGGCCGCTCACCGGACACCTCTTCCTGCGCGACCTCATCCTCGGTCGGGACCCGCGCCGGCTGCGGATCCTGATGAGCCGCAATCTCGAACTGACGCCACTGCTCACCTGGTTGGTGATCTCGGCCGGCGCCGCACTGCCCGGTAGGCCCAAGCCCGGCGACGACCTCACCGAACTCGGCAAGCTCACCGCGAAGGCGGCCAACTACCAGGACCGACGGTACGCGCTGGGCATGTACCGCCGAGCCGCCGCACCCGTCTGCTTCACCATCTCCACCCTGGTCGCGAACGCGCTCTGGCTCGGCTCGCCGTTCGACGACAGCACGCCGAACCGGAACATCATCTTCGAGTCACTGCGCCTGCTGCCGCCGTCGTGGAACATCCTGCGCCGCGCATCGCCCGAGTACCCCGCGCTCGATCCGCGGATCGGCGCGGGCGACGACATCCTCGTCCTGCCGCTGCTCTCACATCGCGACCCGACGCTGTGGGAGGACCCGGACGAGTTCCGCCCGGAGCGCTGGGACCACCTCGACCCGGACAGCACTCCCGGCTACCTGCCGTTCGGGCACTCCTCCGAACGCTGCTGGGGCCGGCACATGGTGATGCCGCTCGCCGAACTGCTGCTGGACCAGATCCGGGCAGCCGGCCTGGTCGTCGACCCCGAGCAGCGGACCGCCAAGGTGCCACTGCTCGGTCTGCTCGGCGTCAGCGAGGTCCGCGTCCTGAAGGCACGCGATGCACACTGATCACATGCACACCGAGCACGGGGATACCGAACACAGCGCTACCGACTCGGAGTTCGCCGACGGCCAGTTCTACGCCGACCCGCACGCCGCGTACCGCCGCCGGCGCACCGAGGGCGGCGCCCGCAAGGTCCGGTTCGGCGGCGCGGCCGGACTCGAAGGCTGGGTCGTCACCGGCCACGCCGAGTGTCGGGCCGCCCTCGCCGACCCCCGGCTGAGCAAGAAGGCCGTCACCGAGGCGTTCGCCCAACACGTCGGGAACTCCGAGGGCGACCCGGGCCGCGACCTGATGACGCATATGCTCAACTCCGACCCCCCGGAGCACACCCGACTTCGCAAGCTAGTCCAACAGGCTTACACCGGGCGGCAAGTGGCGACCCTACGACCGATGGTCGAGCGCCACGTCGGCGCACTGCTGGACCAGCTGGACGGGCTCGAATCGGCCGAGCTGATCAGCGAGTTCGCGCTGCCGCTGCCACTCGCGGTGGTCTTCGACCTGTTCGGCGCGCCGCAGGCCGAACGGGAGAACTGCGTGTGCCGCGTGTGCTCGGTGTCGACGACTTCGCCCTGCGTCGGCGTCAGCGTTACGCCACGGTGCTCATCGACGCCGAGACCGGCGAACGGATCGACGTCCTGCCCGACCGCACCACCCAGACGCTGGCCGCATGGCTGCGCGAACACCCCGGGGCCGAGTACGTCTGCCGCGACGGCTCCGGATCCTACGGCGAGGCGATCCGCCAGACCCTGCCCGAAGCGGAACAGGTCAGTGACAGGTGGCACTTGTGGAGCAACCTGTGCGGGAAGGTCCTGGCCGAGGTCCGCTCCCACGCCGCCTGCTGGGCCACCGCCGTGAACCCGGCCCGACCCGGGGGCATCCGCGAGCAGACCACCCGTGAGCGCTGACAACAGGTCCACAATCTGCTCGACCAGGGCGTCGGCCGGCTCGAATGCGCCCGCCGCCTCGACGTCGCCCTGAACACCGTCAAACGGTACGTCCGCATGAAGGAGCCCACCGGCGACCGCCGCGCACCCCGCTACAAACCCACGCTCGTCGACCCCTACCGCGACCACCTGCGCCGGCGCCCGGCCGAGGACCCCGCGGTGCCCGTCACCCACCTCCTGCGCGAGATCAAGGAACTGGGCTACACCCGCAGCGCGAACCTCCTGGCCCGATACATCACCCAGGGCCGCGCCGAGGGCGACAAGCCCGTCACCACGCCGCAGCGCTTCGCCCGCCTCCTCCTCACCCGTCCCGACAACCTGCGCGACAGGGACGCCGCACTGATGGGAGAACTCACCCAAACCTGCCCCGAGATGACCGAACTCGCCCGCCTGACAAGCGAGTTCGCGAAACTGCTGACGCCGGCGGAGGGCAACGACGCCAAGCTCACCGACTGGATCACGTCAGTTCGCTCCGCCGACCTGCCCCACCTGCGCTCCTTCACGAACGGCCTGGAACTGGACCGTGCCGCCGTCGACGCCGGACTCACCACCCCGCACCACAACGGCCGCACCGAGGGAGTCAACACACGAACCAAGAAGATCATGAGGCAGATGCACGGCCGAGCCGGGTTCTCCCTGCTCCGTCATCGCATCCTCCTCCAGTGATCACTACCCAGTGCTACCACCGATTACGGGACAGAGCCAGTTCAGCGGTGCTCGGGGTTCTCGAAGTCGAAGCGGCAGCCGGCGTCCCACTCGGAGCGCTGGTTGCCGTGCGCCGGGATGCCGCCGGCGTCCTTCAGCATGCGGGCCAGGTGAAGCTGGTTCCACGTCATGAAGGTGGTGTTGCGGTTGGTGAAGTCGTTCTCCGGGCCGCCCGACCCCGGGTCGAGGTAGGACGGCCCGGGGCCGGCCTCCCCTACCCAGCCGGCGTCGGCCTGGGGCGGGACGGTGTAGCCGAGGTGCTGGAGGCTGTAGAGGACGTTCATCGCGCAGTGCTTCGCGCCGTCCTCGTTCCCGGTGATCAGACAGCCGCCGACCCGCCCGTAGTAGGCGTACTGGCCTTCGGAGTTGAGGATCGACGAGCAGGCGTACAGCCGCTCGATGACCTTCTTCATCACCGACGAGTTGTCTCCCAACCACACGGGCCCGGCCAGCGTGAGGATGTCGGCGGCCATGACCTGGGAGTAGATCACCGGCCACTCGTCCGTCTCCCACCCGTGCTCGGTCATGTCCGGCCACACGCCCGTCGCGATGTCGAGGTCCACCGCCCGCAGGACGTCGACGGCGACGCCCTGGCGTTCCAGGATGCCGGTGCTGACGTCGATCAGGCCCTGCGTGTTGCTGCGCTCCGGGGAGCGCTTCAGCGTGCAGTTGATCACCAGGGCGCGCAGGTCGGCGTACGACTTCGTCGGGTCCGGCACGGGTTCCTCCTCCGGAAGCTGTGGAAGACCGGTCCAGCCGCGGGCTCCCCGCACAGCTCACCAGCCCGGCGTGCTGGGCGCCCGCGGGGCTGAGCCGGTTGCCTGACCGCCTCCGCCCGGGTGTGCCGTCTGGTGACGGTTCCCCGGCCGGGCGAGGATGGCGGCATGGGTGTCGACGGCTCCGCTGCCGGGCTGCTGGTGACGAACGTGCGTGTCTTCGACGGGATCGGCCCGGAGGCGGTGCCGGGACACGTCCGGATCGAGCGGGACAGGATCGCCGAGGTGCTGCCGGGCGCCCAGCCCCCGCGAAGCGCCCACGGGGCGACGGTGCTCGACGGCGGCGGCCGCACGCTCATTCCGGGGCTCACCGACGCGCACGTCCACCTGTTCGCGATCGGCGGCACCATGGCGGACCTGCAGCTCGGATCGACCGGCGCCGTCTACTACCAGGCGCTGACCTCGGCCCGCGAGATGCTGATGCGCGGCTTCACCACCGTCCGGGACATGGCCGGCGACACCGAGCCGCTGCGGCGGGTCCTCGACCGCGGGCTGTTCCCCGGCCCGCGGATCTACCCGAGCCAGGCGGCCGTGTCCCAGACCTCCGGCCACGGTGACTTCGGGACCGCCTACGACACCCCGACCGCCCTGGGCGGTCCGCAGGCCCGCACCGAACAGCTCGGGTTCACGCGGGTGGCCGACGGGCCGGAGCGGGTGCTCGCCGCGGTGCGCGAGCAGCTGAGGAAGGGCGCGGCGCAGATCAAGCTGATGGCCGGCGGCGGAGTCGTGTCCGAGTTCGACCCGCTGGACGTCCTGCAGTTCACCACCGCGGAACTCGAGGCGGCGGCGGCCGCGGCCGCCGACTGGGGCACCTACGTGGCCGCGCACGTCTACACCTCCGAGGGCGTGCGCCGCGCGGTGGACGCCGGGGTGCGCTGCATCGAGCACGGACACCTCGTCGACGAGGACACCGTCCGCTACCTCGCGCAGAAGAACGTGTGGCTGAGCACCCAGCCGTTCGAGGTCGACGACCACCACTACGCCTCCCCGGACAGCGACCGCAAGAACCGCGAGGTGTGCGAGGGCGTCGCCCGTACCTTCGGCTGGGCGCTGCGGCACGGCGTTCGGCTCGCCTTCGGCACCGACCTGGTGTTCGATCCCGGGAAGGCCCACCGACAGAACGAGATGCTCGTCCGGCTCGGCGAACACCTCAGCCCCGTCGAGGCCCTGAAGCTGGCCACCTCCGGCAACGCCGAACTCTTCCGCCTGTCCGGCCGCCGCGACCCCTACCGGGCGGCGCCGCTCGGAGTCATCGCACCGGGGGCCTGGGCCGACCTCCTGGTCGTCGACGGCGACCCGACCACCGACCTGTCCGTCCTCGCCGACCCCGTACGCAACCTGCGCCTCATCGTCAGGGGCGGCGTCGTCCACAGGAACGAGCTCGGCTGACCTCCCCACGGCACGGCGGAACGCCGAGGGCCCGTCACCACGGGTGATGGCCCTGCTCGGCGCACCGGGATTGCCGGGCCCCGCCGGTCCCGGGAGGCTGGGGGCCCGGGAGGAACCACCCGAGCACCAGGAGCCCCCGCGCATGTCCCCGAAGACCATAGCCGTCGCCGTCGCCGCCCTCGCCGGCACCGTCACCCTGGCCCACTTCGCCTACGCGGGCGCGCCCATCACCCTGTCCCGATAGGGAAGTTCCCAGGTCAAAGGAGTGCACTGAAGCCGGAGTTGTGAAATGTGCACGCCCTTTCAGGGGCTTCTCCCCTGGCACCGATGCCGCCAATTCAAGGAAAGATTCCGTTACTTACTCGATCGGCGCGAATCCCTTCCGCTCGCCGACCGAATCTGACAGCATCGTCCGCTATCCGGCGACCGAAGGCCGGTGATCACCGCGCCGGTATGCCCGTGGGGAGCGGCAGAAGGACGAGGGGGAGATGTGACCATCCAGGCCGGCACCACCGCGCCCACCCCCGCGCCCACCCCCGACTCCGCCCACGCCCACGCCCACCGCCCCGCCCCCTGGGTCCGCACCAGACTGCGGGCGAACCCGCTGGCCGCGCTGCTCATGGCGGCCCTCACGTTCGTCACCGTCTTCCTGGCGACGGCCTTCCCCCGCGTCACGGACCGGGGCGCGGACACGGCGCTCCAGGAATTCGTCCGGCAGAAGGGCCTCCACCCGACCAGCCTGCAGACCACCTCCAAGACGCGGGACGACGACACCGCCGCCGCACTCGACCGGGTGCAGCAGCAGCTCGTCGAGCAGGTCGGCGGGCAGCTGACGCTGGCCCAGCGGAACCAGGCCTACGGCGCCCGCGCCCTGAGCGACCACTCCATGGCCAATCCGGGGTACGCCCACATCTCCGACAAGGAGCCCTACCCGGCCCTCGGCCTGCTCTACCTGCACGACCTGGCCTCCCGGGCCACCCTCACCGAGGGCACCTGGCCCACCCCCGGCACCGTCGGCGGCCCGCTGCCGATCGTGGTCAGCAAGCAGGCCGCGGAGACCATCCACATCAAGCTCGGTGACGTCATCGACAACGGCGCCGAGAACTCGGGTGCCAAGCGGACCACCGTGGTGGTCGGCCTCTACCAAGTCGACGACCCCCAGGACCCGTTCTGGGACGAGCTCGGCTGCCCGGCCCGTGCCTGCCTGAACACCCAGGCCGACCACGAGCACTGGTCGACCAGCGGCTTCGTCGACGGCGGCAGCCTGCCCGCGATGATCCGCTGGGGCTCGAACGCCGAGAACTTCTGGCGGCTGTCCGTCGACCCCGCCTCGCTGCGCACCGACCGGATCGCCGACACCCGCGGCGTCATCACGTCCTTCCTGACCGGGCGCGACGCCACCGCCCTGGTCGACCGGACCAGGCGCGCCGACCTGCACACCGTCTCGGGCCTGCCCGAGATCCTCACCGAGGCGGACCGGCGCCACCGGGCCACGCTGCCGCTCAGCGCGATCGGCCCGGCCGGTGTCGCGGGCGTCGCCACCGTGGTGCTGTTCCTGGCCGCCGCGCTCACCACCGACCGGCGCGCCGCCGAGATCCGGCTGCTCCAGGCCCGCGGCGGCTCCCGCGCCGGGGTGCTGCGACGGCTGCTCGCCGAGGGCGCGGTCACCGTACTGCCCGCCGCCGTGCTCGGTACGGCCCTCGCCCTGGTGCTGCTGCCCACCGCCCGGTGGGAGCGCGCGGTGCTGGCGGCGCTGGTCGCGACCCTGGTCGCGCTGCTGGCCTTTCCGGTCCGCGCGGCCCTGCTGTGGTCCCGGCGGCGGCCGGTCGGCGGCCGGCGCCGACTGGTCGGCGAACTCGCCGTCCTGGCGGGCACCGTCGCTGCCGTGGCGGAGGTCCGGCGCCGGGGCGTCGGCCACCCCGGGGCCGGGGTGGACCCGCTGCTGGTCGCCGCGCCGCTCCTGCTCGCCGTCACCGGCGGACTGGTGCTGGCCCGGATCGAGCCGGTGGCGGTCGGCCGGCTGGCCGCCCTCGTCGGCCGGGGCCGCGGCCTGATCGGCTTCCTCGGCCTCGCCCGGGCCGCCCGCGACGGCTCGGGCCGCCGCAAGCCCTCCGTACTGCCGCTGCTCGCCCTGCTGATCGCCGTCACCACCACCGGCTTCGGCGCCACCGTGCTCGACACCGTCGACCACGTACGGACCCACGCGGCGCGCATCGCCACGGGCGGGGACATCGCCGTCTCTCTCCCGGACTACGCCACCCTGACCGGGTCGTTCACCGAGGCCGCCGCCGCCCTGCCGGGCGTCCGGGCCTCGACCGCGGTCCAGATCCAGCCCAAGGTCCGCATCATCGACGACGACCGGAGTGCCACCGAGGCCTACCTGGTGATGGTGGCCGATCCGGCGGCGTACGCGGAGATCGCCCGGACCCTCGGGGTCGACGGGTTCGACGCGGCGAAGCTGGCGGGGACGCCCGGCGGCCGGGACACCCCGGTGCCCGCGCTGGTCAGCCGCGACCTGGCGGAGCGCCTGGCCGCAGGGCCGTCCCAGGTCCGCACGCCCAACGGCAACGACCTGCGCCTCGGCGTCGCCGGGATCGTCGCCGCCACCCCCGCGCTGCCGGACCCGGGCAAGCCGTTCGCCGTCGTCTCGGCCGGCGCCGCCTGGGAGCGGCTGCCGGACGCCCGGCGACCGAACCAGTGGTTCGCCGTCGGTGACATCGACCCCGAAGGGGTCAGGACCGCCCTGCGGGACAACAGCGGCGCCCGGCCGGTCGGTCTGGCCAAGCTGATCGCGGACAGCGCCACGGCCGTCGGCAAGGACACCCACGGCCTGCCCGCCGGATTCACGGTGCACAGCAGCCGGGAGACCGCCGCCGCGCTCGGCGACGACCCGCTGCAGCACGCCGCCGAGCGGCTGTTCTGGTACGCGGCGGCGGCCAGCGCCGGGTACGCCCTGCTCGCCGTGCTGCTGACGCTGGTCCGGGCCGCGGCCGACCGTACGGCCCTGCTCGCCCGGCTGCGCACCATGGGTCTGCGGCCCCGCCAGGGGCTGGCACTGATCGTCACCGAGGCGCTGCCGCGGACGCTGGCCACGGCCGTCGGCGGCGGCCTGGTCGCGGCCGCGGCGGTCGCTCTGCTGGGCGGCGCGTTCGACATCTCGACGCTGGTCGGCGTCAGGGTCGGGGAGGTCGTCGCCCCCACCCTGCTGCCGGTGCTGCTGCCCACCGCGGGCCTGGCCCTGCTGGTCGGGCTCGGGGTGCTGGCGGAGGCACTGGTCGCCGGCCGGCGTCAGATCGCCACCGAACTGCGGGCCGGGGAGCAGCCGTGACCGTCCCGCCGGACAGTCCCTACCCCGGCAACCGCCTCCCGGCCCCCGCACTCCGCGGCACTCCGCTCAGGCCGCGCGGCCGTACCCTCCGACCGGCAGGCCCGACGGGAGCGGAGCCGGCGGCCCGGCCGGTCACGCTCCCCGCCCCGGGCACCGCGCGCCAGGCCCGGGCGGCCAGCGCACCGGAGGCGAGGGCGACACCGCCGAGGGCGACGGAGGCCGCGCCGAGGCCCAGCGTGGCGCCGAGCCAGCCGGCCAGGGGGTAGGTGAGCAGCCAGCAGCCGTGGGAGAGCGAGAACTGGGCGGCGAAGACGGCGGGGAGGTCCTCCTTGGCCACCGAGTCGCGCAGGACGCGGCCGGTCGGGGTGAGGATCAGTGAGCCGGCCGCGCCGAAGGCGGCCCAGACGGCGAGCAGGACGGGCCAGCGCCAGGCGCCCGGCCCGGCGGCCGTGAGCGCGGCGAGCAGGGCGAAGAGCCCGACGATGCCGAAGGCCGCCGGGAGCATGACGATCCGGTCCGGGACCCGGTCCAGCACCCGGGGCAGCAGCAGCGCCACGGCCATCGACCCGGCCCCGTAGGCACCGAGCGCGATCGGGACGTCGGCGGCCGGTCGGCCGAGCTGGCCGCGGACGTAGACGACGGTGTTGACGATCACCATCGCCCCGGCGGCGGCCGCCGCGAGGTCCAGGGCGAGCATCGCGCGCAGCCGGGGCACGGCGAGGAACAGCCGGGTGCCGCGCCCGGATCTCGCGAGGACACCGGCCCGTTCCGGGCGGGCCGACTCCGGGCGGTCCGGCCCCGGGCGGACCGGCTTGCGCAGGACCGGCTTCGGCAGGACGGCGGAGACCACCAGCGCCGCGGAGGCGAGGAACCCGGCCGCGGTGCCCCAGAACAGCCAGTTGTAGCTGACCAGGGCGAGCAGGGCGGCCGCCAGGACCGGGCTGACCAGGCTCTCGGTGTCGTAGGCGAGCCGGGACAGCGACAGGGCGCGGGTGTACTCGCGCTCCGCGGGCAGCACCTCGGGGATCACCGACTGGAAGGCCGGGGTGAAGGCCGCCGAGGCGGACTGCAGGACGAAGATCAGGACGTAGACCTGCCACACCTCGGTGACGAACGGCAGGGTGAGGGCCACCGCGGCCCGGGTGAGGTCGGAGGCGGCCATCAGCCGTCGCCGCGGGATGCGGTGGGCCAGCGCGGAGACCACCGGGGCGATGCCGACGTACGCGAGCATCTTGATCGCCAGCGCGGTGCCGAGCACCGATCCGGCGTCCGCTCCGGCGAGGTCGTACGCCAGGAGGCCGAGCGCCACCGTGGCGAGGCCGGTGCCCACCAGGGCGACGATCTGGGCGGCGAACAGGTGCAGATAGGTGCGGTTGCGCAGCACGGACAGCATGGAGGACCCCGCTCGACTGGGCGCGGCAGGACGACACCATCAGGATAGGTCAACATGTGCACGCATGTGCACATGTTGACCGGAAAGCGGCCCGCACCCAGAAGGGCACGGGCCGGAGAATCGGGTCGAGCGAGGGTCAGTCGTGCGGCGGGAGCCCGCCGATCTGGTGGTCGGCGACGCTCAGCGCCTCGTCGACCAGCCGCCGCAGGTGGCCGTGGCGCAGCGCGTACACGACGCGCCGGCCGTCCTTGCGGGTCGTGACCAGCCCCGCCAGCCGCAGCTTGCCGAGGTGCTGGCTGACCGACGTCCGCGGGGCTCCGGTCGCCTCGGTGAGCGTGGTCACGTCCGCCTCACCGGCGCTCAGCCGCTGGAGCAGGGCGAGCCGGGTGCGGTCCGCTAGCAGCGCCAGGATGCCGGCCGCGGCGTCCAGCCGCTCGTCGTCCCGATGCTCCTGCGCATGGTGTGCACCTGATATCCGAAGGCTCCCGCTCATGGCGACATCGTAGGGCCCCCGGCGCCGCCTGCCGAAGCGGCCGTGGCACCGGACCGGCACGACGAGGCCGGAGGAGCCGCTCGCGACTCCTCCGGCCGGTTGGTCACCTCAGGCGTTCTTCGCCCAGAGGAAGCCCGGTACGGGGGTGTACCGCGCGGCCGCACGCCAGTCGTCGTCCGGCGGGCAGGGGGTGGGCGGACACGGGGGCGGCGGGCACTCCTTGCTGTCCTTGACCGTGATCTCCACGCGCGGGCAGTCCTCGGTCAGCTCGACCGTGGCCACCGCGGGCTGCGGCAACTCGTAGCCGGGAGGCGCCTGCGTCTCCTGCCAGTAGTACGTGCCCAGCGGCAGGTCGGCGGCGGAGCAGACACCCGACGCGGGGGTCACGCACGGAGCGCCCACGGGGGTGTCCGGGTTGGTCCCGTCGGTCTGCAGGCCCGCGAAGCCGTTGGTCTCGCGCCACAGCTGGAAGGTCGCCCCCGCCAGCGGCTTCCCGGTGTCGGCGTCCACCTTCGTGACGGAGGTGGACCCGGTCGGGGTGGACGACTTCGCGTCCTTGACGGTCACCTGGACGTCCGGCCGGGCCGCGTCCAGCACCACCGTCGTCACCGCCGGCTGCGGCAACTCGTAGCCGGGAGGCGCGACGGTCTCCTGCCAGTAGTACGTACCCAGCGCCAGGTCGTCCGCCGAGCAGACGCCCGTGGCCGGGGTGACACACGGGGAGCCGACGGCCGTGTCCGGGTTCGCCCCGTTGGTCTGCAGACCGGGCACGCCGTTGGTCTCGTGCCACAGCTGGAAGACCGCACCTGCCAGGGGGTGGCCGGTCTCGGCGTCCACCTTCGTGACGGTGGTGGACCCGGTCGGCACGACCGACTTCACGTCCTTCACCGTGACCTGGATGTTCTGCCCGTCGGTGTCCAGCACCACGGTCGTCACCGCGGGCTGCGGCAGGTCGTAGCCAGGAGGCGCCTGCGTCTCCTGCCAGTAGTACGTGCCCAGCGGCAGGCCGTCCGCGACGCAGAGACCCGACGCGGGCGTCACGCACGCCGAACCCACGGCCGTGTCCGGGTTCGCCCCGGAGGTCTGGAGGCCGGCCACGCCGTTGCTCTCGCGCCACAGCTGGAAGGAGGCTCCGGCGAGCGGCTGTCCGGTGACGGAGTCGACCTTGGTGACGCTGGTGGCACCGGTCGGAGCGACGGTCTTGGCGTCGGCGACGGTGACCGCCACGTTCTGCCCGTTGGCGTCCAGTTCCACGGTGGTCACGTTGAGGTCGGGCAGCTCGTACCCGTCGGGGGCCGAGACCTCCTGCCAGTAGTAGGTGCCCAGCGGCAGGCCGGTCGCGGAGCAGACACCCGAGGCGGGGGTCACGCACGGGGAGCCGACGGCGGTGTCCGGGGTCGCCCCGGTGGTCTGCAGGCCCGCGACGCCGTTGGTCTCGCGCCACAGCTGGAAGGTCGCCCCCGCCAGCGGCTGCGAGGTCGCCGAGTCCACCTTGGTCACGCTGGTGGACGCCGTCGGGGCGGCCGTCTCGGTGTCGGCGACGGTGACCGGGACGTTCTGCCCGTTGGTGTTCAGCACGACCGTGGTCACGTTGAGCTCGGGCAGGTCGTAGCCGGGAGGCGCCGCCGTCTCCTGCCAGTAGTAGGTGCCCAGCAGCAGGCCGGTCGCCGAGCAGACACCCGACGCGGGGGTCACGCACGGGGAGCCGACGGCGGTGTCCGGGGTCGCCCCGGTGGTCTGCAGGCCCGCGACACCGTTGGTCTCACGCCACAGCTGGAAGGTCGCCCCCGCCAGCGGCAGCGAGGTCGCCGAGTCCACCTTGGTCACGCTGGTGGACCCGGTCTCCTCGACCGGGCTCAGGGTGTCCCTGACGGTGACCGGGACGTTCTGCCCGGCCGTGTCGAGGACCACCGTCGTCACCGCGGGCTGCGGCAGGTCGTAGCCCGGAGGCGCCTGGGTCTCCTCCCAGTAGTAGGTGCCCAGCGGGAGGTCGGCGACGGAGCAGAGGCCGTTCCTCGCCGTTGTGCAGGGGGCGCCGACCTTGGTGTCCGGGGTGGTCCCCGAAGTCTGCAGGCCCGCGACGCCGTTGGTCTCGCGCCACAGCTGGAAGGTCGCGCCCGCCAGGGTCTGGCCCGTGACGGAGTCGACCTTCGTGACGCTGGTCGAGCCGGTCGGGGCCGGCGGGTTGCAGTCCGGGAGGTCGCCGTCGAAGGGGTAGGCGTGGAACTCGGTCCCGGTCATGCCGCCGCCGGAGTTGTGCAGCAGCGTGCCGGTGGTGAAGAACCGTCCGTTCAGGCCGGGCAGGCTCATCGAAGCGGTGCTGGCCGGGTTGCCGACGAGCACGCTGCCCTGGAACTGCCCCGATCCCGTGAGGGTGACGGTCGTCGCGGTGGGGAAGTTCCACAGCAGGCGCTCGCGCAGCTGGTTCCAGGGGTCGGTGTCCTCGAGGCTGCCGCTGTACGTGTTGACGGTGCGGGCGTCGCCCACCAGGTTGACCAGCACGGTCGCGTTCGCGGGGATCCCGGCGAACGCGATGCCCTGGGTGGAGCCGCCGCGCCCGACGAGGTCGAAGTCGACGTTGAAGACCTGCAGTGCGGAGGTGCCGTCACCGGTGAACAGGGTCTGGAACCCCTGGTTGACGGCGGTTCCGGTGGCCGGGCGGGGCGCGCTGACCCCGGCGTAGCACTGGCTCGCGGTCTGCAGCTCCCCGCGCAGCGGCGTGTAGGCGGCCACCGCCTGGGCGTCCTGGATCTTCGTGCCCGTGATGGTGCCGGTGGCCGTGCCCGCGTAGCGGACGACGCCGCCCTCGGCCAGCAGCGACTGCCCCGGGGCCACGGTGACGTCGCCCCCGGCGGTGAGGAAGTCGGCCCCGTCCGGCGGGGGGACGCGTGAGCCGACGCCGACGATGCCGATGTTGTAGACGGAGCTGACTCCGGCGGCCTTGTTCACGTCGAAGCTGCCGAGGGTCACCACGTGTCCCTCGGCCTCCGCCGCCGACTCGCTCACGTGGAAGTCGCCGCCGACGAAGATGTTCACGCCGGCGTCGCGGCCCGCGAAGGGCCCGTTGTTGACGGGCGGGAAGGTCGCCGGGCAGTCGGCGCCCAGGCACGGCCCCAGGCCTCCCGGGAGGCCGGCCGCCTGCGCCGCCGTCGGTGAGACGAGGGACATTCCGAAGGGGACGAGTGTCAGGGCCAGGGCGGTGCCCACCGCCCTGCCGAATCGGCGTCTCCAGGTGAGCGTCGTCACCGGATCCTGACTGGGCTTCACCTCGGTCCTTTCATCGTTCGAACACAATGTGGCCCTCGGAGTGTGATCAGCCGGCGCGCCGGGCGCGTGCGACGCGCACACGGTGTCCGCTGAACGCGGCGCCCGTTGCACCCGATCGGGTGCACACGATGCGGCGGCCGCGCGGCCGCAGGGTCTCCCGGCCCCGGATCAGGGCCCTCCGGCCCTGATGCGCCATCGGCGGCGGCCCCATCCTGGACGCGTCGAGGCCCCGTCCCGCCGCCTCGCCCGAACGACACCACGAGTCCCGGAGGACCCGCATGTTCTGCTTCCAGTGCGAACAGACCGACCGCACCGGCGCCACCCCCGGATGCGCCGGTCCGATCGGCAACTGCGGTAAGGATTCCCCCACTTCGGACCTCCAGGACCTGCTGATCCACGCGGTCAAGGGCATCTCCCAGTACGCCGCGAAGACGCGCGCCCTCGGCGACCCGGACGACGAGGCGGCGGCCTTCGTCCTCTACGCGGTCTTCACCACGCTCACCAACGTGAACTTCAACCCGACCCGCTTCGCCGCCCTGATCCAGCTGGCCGTCGGCGTCCGCGACCGGGCGCGGGAGCGGTACGAGCGGGCCGCGCGGGCCGCCGGGCAGGAGCCGCAGACGCTCACCGGGCCGGCCGCGTGGACCCCGGGGGCGGACCCCGCCACGCTGGTCGGCCAGGCGCCGGGCGTCCGGGTGGACATCGGGCTCCCGCTGGTGGGGCCGGAGGTGGTCGGGCTCCGCTCGCTCCACCTCTACGCGCTCAAGGGCATCTGCGCCTACGCCCACCACGCCGACGTGCTCGGCCGCCGCAGCCCCGAGGTGCTCGGCGGCGTCGAGGAGGCCCTCGCCTACCTCGCCGGCGACCCCACCGACCCCGCCGAGCTGCTGGAGCGCGCCGTCGGCCTCGGCCGGCTGAACCTCGCGGCGATCGAACTGCTCGACGCCGCCAACACCGGCACCTACGGCCCCCAGCAGCCCACCGCCGTCCGCACCACCCCGGTCGCCGGCAAGGCGATCCTGGTCAGCGGCCACGACCTGCGGGACCTGGAGGCCCTGCTGGTGCAGACCAGGGACCAGGGCATCAACGTCTACACCCACGGCGAGATGCTCCCCGCCCACGCCTACCCGCTGCTCAAGGCCCACCCGCACCTGGTCGGCAACTACGGCGGCGCCTGGCAGGACCAGCAGCAGGAGTTCGCCGCCTTCCCCGGCCCGATCCTGATGACCTCCAACTGCATCATCGAGCCGCACGTCAGCTACCGCCGCCGGATCTTCACCGCCGGACCGGTCGGCTGGCCCGGCGTGCGGCACCTCGCCGACCACGACTTCCGCCCGCTGATCCAGGCCGCCCACGCCCTGCCCGGGTACCCGGAGACCGCGGCCGAGGAGGAGGCCGTCACCGTCGGCTTCGGCCGGGACGCCGTGCTCGCCGTCGCCGACCAGGTCGTCCACGCCGTACGGCAGGGCGACATCCGGCACTTCTTCCTGATCGGCGGCTGCGACGGGCCCACTCCCGGGCGCGACTACTACACCGACTTCGCCCTCGGCGCGCCCCGGGACAGCGTGGTGCTCACCCTCGGGTGCGCCAAGTACCGCTTCAACCGGCACGACTTCGGCGAGATCGCGGGCCTCCCCCGGCTGCTGGACCTCGGCCAGTGCAACGACACCTACTCCGCCATCCGGATCGCCACCGCGCTGGCCGACGCCTTCGAGTGCGAGGTCAACGACCTGCCGCTCACCCTGGCGCTGTCCTGGACCGAGCAGAAGGCCGTCGCGGTGCTGCTCACCCTGCTCGCGCTGGGCATCCGCAACATCCACCTCGGCCCCTCGCTGCCCGGCTTCCTCACCCCCGCCCTGGTCGACGAGTTGGTGAAGCGGTTCGACCTGAGGGTGATCGGCGACCCGGCCGCCGACCTGGCCGCGGCCCTCGAACGGACGGCGTCGTGAGCACGGAGAGCCTCGTCGGCACGGACGCCCCGCCGGCCGCGGCCGGATCGCACCCGGTCGCCCTCACCACCAGCGACGGCGGCCGGCTGGAGTTCGACTGCGCCCCCGGCCGCAGCGTCCTGGAGGCCGCGGCGGAGGCCGGCGCCGCTCTGCCGGCCTCCTGCCGCCAGGGCACCTGCGGCTCCTGCCACGCCTCGGTCACCGGCGGGCCGTACGAACTCGGCCCGCACAGCGAGCAGGCCCTCCCGCCGGGCGCGCGCGAGCGCGGCGAGGTGCTGCTCTGCCGCACCTTCCCGTGCGGGCCGCTGACGGCCGTCCTGCCGTACGAGCAGTCCCGCATCCTGTACGGCGGCATCCCGGTCCGCGAGGCCGTCGTCTCGGCGCTGGACCGGGTGACCCCGGACACCGTCCGGCTGGAGCTGCACCTCGACGACCCGGACTGCCAGTTCGACCCGGGCCAGTTCGTGGAGCTCCAGGCCCCCGGCGACGAGGTCAGGCGCGCGTACTCGCTCGCCAACACCGGCAACTGGGAGGGCCGGCTGGAGTTCTACGTCCGGCTGCGGGAGGGCGGGCACTTCTCGTCCTACCTCGCCGACCGGGCCCGCCCGGGCGACCGGCTCACCGTGCACGGCCCGCAGGGCGCCTTCGGTCTGCACGAGACCGGCCTGCGTCCGCGCTGGTTCGTGGCCGGCGGCACCGGCCTGGCGCCGCTGCTGGCGATGGTCCGCCGGATGGCCGAGTGGCAGGATCCGCAGCCGGCCCGGCTGTTCCTCGGCGTCAACGAGCCGCAGGACGTCTACGGGTTGGACGAACTCGCCGCCGTGGCGGCCGAGTTGCCCGGCTTCCGGTACGAGGTCTGCGTGTGGAGGCCGGGCCCCGGCTGGTCCGGGCCGACCGGCACCCCGGCCGACCTGCTGGCCGCCGCTCTGCCCGAACTCGGCGGCGCCGCACCGGACCTGTACGTCTGCGGGCCGCCGGCCATGGTGGACGCGGTGCTGCACGCCGCCGCCTCGGCCGGGGTGCCGCCCGAGCAGGTGCACCGGGAACGCTTCCTGGCGACCTGACCGCCCGCACCGCTCCCCCCGGCCTCACCTGACCGGGCCGTCGCCGACCCGCTCGGCGGCGGCCCGGTCCGCTTCCGGGCTCCCGTCCGCGCCGCCGGCGGAGTCGTACTCGGCGAGGGTCTCGCGGGTGAAGCCGAAGAAGTAGGTGGCCAGGAAGCCCACCAGGTAGCCGGTCAGCAGCCCGCCACCGTAGACGGCGGCGGCCGCGAGCAGTCCGTGCGGACCGGCCAGCAGCGGGAAGAGGGCCCAGCCGGAGGGGCCGATGGCGGTGGAGCCGACGGCGCCGCCGAACTGGCCGGCCACCCCGACGAAGGCGCCGCCGGCCGCGCCGCCGACGCAGGCGGTGACGAAGGGGCGCCCCAGCGGCAGGGTGACGCCGTAGACCAGGGGCTCGCCGACGCCGAGCAGGCCCGCCGGGAGCGCGGACCTGATGGTGGCCCGCAGCGAGGCGTTGTGGCGCAGCCTCAGGTAGACGGCCACGGCGCAGCCGACCTGCCCGGCCCCGGCCATGGCGAGGATCGGCAGCAGGACGGTGGAGCCCTGCTGCTGGATCAGGGTGGTGTGGATCGGGATCAGCGCCTGGTGCAGGCCGAGCATGACCAGCGGCAGGAAGAGGCCGCCGAGCACGAGCCCGGCGAGCAGCCCGCCGTGGGCGAGCAGCCAGGTGGCGCCGTGGCCGATGGCGGTGGAGATCTCCCCGGCGACGAACATCAGACCGAACAGCGCGGCCAGCCCGCCGAGCAGGACGGTGACGGTGGGGGTGACCAGGACGTCCAGGGCGGCGGGGACCAGCCGGCGGGTCCAGCGCTCCAGGTACACCGCGAGCAGCGCGGCGCCGAGCGCGCCGACCACGCCGCCCTGCCCGGGGGTGAGGTGGTGGCCGAAGGCCTCCACCTTGGCGACCCCGGCGTAGACGATCACGGCGGCCACGGCTCCGCCGAGCACGGGCGTGCCGCCGAACTCCTTCGCCGTGTTGTAGCCGACGAAGACGGCGATCAGGGACATGAATCCGGCGGAGACCGGCCCCAGGGCGGTGACCAGCGCCGGCGCCCAGCCGAGGTTGGCGAGGGCCCCGGAGAGGCCGGCGACGATCCCGCAGCCGATCAGGGCGGGGATCAGCGGGACGAAGATGTTCGCGATCCGGCGCAGCGCCAGCTTCACCGGGGTCGCGTTGCGCACCCGGGCCCGTGTCCGGATGCGCTCGCCGCGGGCGGCGAGTTCCTCGGCGGTGGGGGCGGGCCCCGGTCGCTCCCGTTCGCCCGCCCGGGCCGCTCCGGCCGCTCCACCCACCCCGGCCGGCGCGCCGGGGGACTCCAGGAGGCGGTTCAGCTGGGCGGTGACCCCGGCGACGGCGGCGGGCCCGAGCACGATCTGGTAGGTGTCGTCCTCGACCGTTCCCAGGACCGCCGGCAGCGCCCGGAGCGCCTCGGTGTCGACCAGGGAGCGGTCCGCCAGGCCCAGCCGTAACCGGGTCATGCAGTGGGCGACCGAGCGGATGTTGGCGGCGCCACCGACCAGCGGGAGGATCGCCTCGGCCACGGCGCGGTTCTTCTCGTCCGACATGCCGGGTGACGTACCCGGGTGCTCCCCCGGCTCAACCGCCGTCGTACGCGGCGGTGCCGAGTCGGGCCGCCGGCCGGGGGGCGGCGGCGTCCGCCCGGTCCGGGAGCGGGTCGTCCTCGGTGAGGCCGATGCGCACCCGGTGCACGTACCGGTCGATCAGGTGGCGCAGCACGCTGACGGTGGCGGCGACGTCCGGCTCGGGGACCCCGTCCAGCACGTTGCCCAGGGAGGCGAGGTTGGCCTGTTTCAGACGGTCGATCAGTTCCCGTCCGTCGGCCGTGATCGCCACCCGGCGGGCCCGTCGGTCCTGGGTGTCCTGGGTGCGTTCCACCAGCCGCTGCCCCTGGAGGCGGTCGATCTGCCTGGTGACGTGGGAGGACTTGACCATCAGCCGGGCGGCCAGGTCGCTCACCCGGCTGGGCCCGTCGGTCTCGACGAGCGCGCGCAGCAGGTAGACGTCCGAGCGCGCGGCCGTGACACCGGCTCTCGCCATCCGGCGCTCGTGCTCCTGTGAGCGCGTCAGCAGGTAGGCCAGGGTGTCCAGGACGTCCTCCAGTCCGTCCAGGCCCCCCGGTTCGGTGGCGGCGGTCCGACCGTCCTCGGCGTCTTCTTCGTCCGACATGGGGGAACCTTAGCGATCCGGGACGGCCGTGGCAGCAACGGGGAGCCACGGCCGGATTTCGGACAGTTTCGGCCGACGTCCGCGCACCCCTTTCGCCACCACGGAACGCGAGTTAGCGTGACGTTCAGTTAGTTGCTTTGGGCACGTAAATATGGACCCGACTCAACTCCCGGAAGGGGATTCACCGATGGCCACCGCCGAGAAGACCCCGCGGTTCACCCACCCCGCCGCCCGCGGCGCCTGCCCGTTCGCCCCGCCGCCCGCCTACGACGAGGCCCGGCGGGAGGAGCCGGTCAGCCGCGTCACCCTGTGGGACGGCTCCACCAGCTGGCTGGTCACGCGCCACGAGGACATCAAGGCCGTCCTCTCCGACCCCCGGTTCAGCGCCGACTCCACCCGCCCCGGCTTCCCCTTCGTCAGCGAAGGCGCCCGGCAGCTGAACACCGGCCGGCCCACCATCATCCGGATGGACGACCCCGAGCACGCCCACTTCCGCCGGATGCTGACCGGCGAGTTCATGGTCAGGAAGGTCGAGGCGCTGCGCCCCGAGATCCAGCGGATCGCCGACGAGCTGCTGGACCGGATGACCGACGGACGCACCAGCGCCGACCTGGTCCGCGAGTTCGCGCTGCCGCTGCCCTCGCTGGTCATCTGCCTGCTGCTCGGCGTCCCCTACCAGGACCACGACTTCTTCCAGGGCTGCAGCCGCGTCCTGCTGCGCCGCGCCTCCACCGCCGAGGAGGTCTCCACCGCCCAGGCCGAGCTGGCCGCCTACCTGGTCGAGCTCACCGAGGCCAAGCGCGCCCGGCCCGACGACAGCATCCTCAGCCGCCTGGTGGAGCGCGGCGAGCTGAGCACCGAGGAGATCGCCGGCATGGGCCGGCTGCTGCTGGTCGCCGGACACGAGACCACGGCGAACATGACCTCGCTCTCCGTGCTCGCCCTGCTGCGCAACCCCGACCAGCTCGACCACCTGCGCAAGCACCCCGAGTCCGTGCCCGGCGCGGTCGAGGAGCTGCTGCGCTACCTGAGCATCGTGCACTCCGGCCTGACCCGGGTCGCCACCGAGGACGTCGACGTGGCCGGCGTGCGGATCACGGCGGGCGAGGGCGTGATCTGCATGGTCAACACCGCCAACCGGGACGAGCAGGAGTTCCCGGGCGCGGACGAGCTCGACCTCACCCGCGACGCGCGCCGCCACCTGGCCTTCGGCTTCGGCGTCCACCAGTGCCTGGGACAGCCGCTGGCCCGGCTGGAGCTGCAGATCGCGCTGACCAGCGTCCTGCGGCGGCTGCCCGAACTGCGCCTGGCCGTACCGTTCGAGGAGGTCCCCTTCCGCGGCGAGATGCTCGTCTACGGCCTCCACGAACTGCCCGTCTCCTGGTGACCAGGCTCCCCCGGGGAGCCGCCACGACCGCACCGACCCACCTGCCCCGCCGCGGAGTCCGCCGCAACCGGGGCACCCGTTCCGAAGGGAAGACCATGCTCGTCCGGATCGACCAGGAAAAGTGCTGCGGCGCCGGGAGCTGCGTGCTCGCCGCCCCCGACGTCTTCGACCAGCGCGACGAGGACGGCATCGTCGTCCTGCTCGACGCCCGGCCGCCCGCCGGGCTCCACCAGGCCGTCCGGGACGCCGCCGCGGTCTGCCCGGCCTCGGCGATCCAGCTGGAGCAGGTGTGACCGCACTGCGGGAGGTGGCCGTGGTCGGCGCGGGCGCGGCCGGGCTGCACGCCGTCGAGGCGCTGCGCCGGTCCGGCTACGACGGCCGCCTCACCCTGATCGGGGCCGAGCCCGAACCGCCGTACGACCGGCCGCCGTTGTCCAAGCACGTGCTCGGCGGCGAGTGGCAGCCCGAGCGCCTGGCCCTGCGCGGCCCCGAGGCGCTGGACGAGCTCAGGCTCGACCTGCGCCTCGGGGTCAGGGCCGAGCGGCTGGACCGCCGGGAACGGACCGTGCTGCTCTCCGACGGCCGGACGGTGCGCTGCGACGCCGTCATCCTGGCCACCGGGGTCCGCCCGCGCCGGCTGCCCGGCGCCGACGCGCCGCGGCCCGGGGCGCACGTGCTGCGCACCCTCGCCGACGCCCTCGCCCTGCGCGAGGAACTGAACCCGGGCGTACGGCTGTTGGTGGTCGGCGGCGGGCTGCTCGGCGCCGAGGCGGCGGCCACCGCCGTCGGGCTCGGCGCCGAGGTCACCTGGCTGACCTCCACCGCCACGCCGCTGGCCGCCGTCCTGGGCACCGAGACGGCCGCGCTGCTGGCCGGCCTGCACCGCGAGCACGGGGTGCGGCTCCACCGGGGCGTGGCCACCGCGCTGCTCGAACGGCGCGGCCGGGCCGCGGGCGTCCGGCTGGCCGACGGCTCCGAACTGGCGGCCGACGCCGTGCTGATGGCCGTCGGGTCCGAACCGGCCACCGAGTGGCTGGCCGGCAGCGGCGTCCCGCTGGACGACGGCGTGGTCTGCGACGCCTACTGCGCCGCCGGCCCCGGCGTCTGGGCGGCCGGGGACGCCGCCTCCTGGCCCGACCCGCGCACCGGTCGGCACCGGCGCGTCGAACAGCGCACCAACGCCTCCGAGCAGGCCATGCACGCGGCCCGGAACCTGCTGGCCGGCCCGGACGGCGCCCGCCAGGCCTACCGGCCGGTCCCGTACCTGTGGACCGACCAGTACGGGCTGCGGGTCCAGGTGTTCGGCCGGCCCGGCGGCGCCGAGCACTTCGAGGTGGTCGACGGCAGCCTGGCGGAACACCGCTTCGCCGCCGTCTGCGTCAAGGACGGCCTGGTCAGCGGCGCGGTGGGGATCGCCTCCGCCCGGGCGCTGCGCGGGCTGCGCGCCCAGGTGGCGGCGCACGGCCCGTGGCCGCCCGAGCCGGTCCGGACGCCCGAGCCGGTCGGGGCGCCGGAACCGGCCTGAGGGCCCGAGCCTGTCCGAGGGCCCGGCTGCCCGAACCGGCCCGAGGGCCCGGGCCGGGGGCAGTGCGCCCGCCAACCGGGCGAGGCGGCGGGCGGCCCGGCATGGTGCGAGGACCCTGGCCGCCCGGGCCCGGAGACTGGTGGCCGCCGCCGGGACCGGTGGCCCGCCGCCGGCCAGGGGAGAACGCATGGACGACCGCGACCGCAGCCGCCGAACCGCCCGGGAGCCCGCTCCGATCCCCGGAGTGAGCCCCCGGGCCGGGGTCCTGGGCACCGCCCTGGCCGCCGTGCTCGCCTTCTCGCTCTCCTCCGGCTCCTGGCAGTGGTTCTCCAGCTACATCGGGCTGACCCTCCTCGCCGTGGTGCTCTCCTCCACCCACCCACCGAGCCGCGCCACGGACGCCGGGGCCGGCTACGCCCGGAACCTGGCCGCCTACACGCTGGTCATCGGCCTGACCGTGGCCCTCACGCTGGCCCCCGCGATGCAGCGCTGGCCCTGGCTCTTCCCGATGCCGGGCACCCGAGGTGACTGTCCCCACCTGGGCGACTACGCGCGGCTGCAGGCCCAGGCCGCCCTCGGCGACCTGGCCGCCCGGGACGGCGCCGCGCTCGCCGCCGCCCAGGAGCAGCAGGCCGGTCACGCCGTCGCCGACTGCCTGGCCGCCACCACCACGCTCTGGCTGCCGGTCTACGCGCTGGGCGCGGCGCTGCTGGCCGCGGTCGTCGTCGTGCTGCTGGACCGGGCCCGCACCCGTCGGCAGCCGTCCGGGGCCGCGGCGGGATGACGGGCCGCACCCGCTCGCCCACCGTCGGCGGCCTACCGGTCGAACGGCCTTCGGACTATCGTTAGTTGGCGGAAGCTATCGAAATCCCCACTCCGACCGGGCGGCCCGCCGAGCGGCCGGGCCCGGCCCAGGCCCGGGCGGCCGGCAGGAGGCAGCGGTGGCGACACGACTCTCCGACAGCGGCAGGACGGGGCGGCTGCGCCCGGCCCGTACCGGGGTGGCACCGGACCACCCCCGGTACAAGTGGGTGGCCCTGTCCAACACCACGCTCGGCACCCTCATCGCCACCATCAACGCCTCGATCGTGCTGATCTCGCTGCCCGCGATCTTCAACGGCATCGACCTGGACCCGCTCCGGCCGGGCAACGTCAGCTACCTGCTGTGGATGCTGATGGGCTACATGCTGGTCACCGCCGTCCTGGTGGTCACCCTCGGCAGGCTGGGCGACATCCACGGCCGGGTGCGGATCTACAACGCCGGCTTCCTGGTCTTCACCCTGACCTCGGTGGCGCTCTCCCTCGACCCGCTGCACGGCGCGGCGGGGGCACTGTGGCTGATCGGCTGGCGGGTGGTGCAGGCGGTCGGCGGCTCGATGCTGATGGCCAACTCCGCCGCGATCATCACCGACGCCTTCCCGGCCGACCGGCGCGGCACCGCGCTCGGCGTCAACATCGTCGCCGGCATCGCCGGTTCCTTCATCGGACTGGTCCTCGGCGGGCTCCTGGCCGAGTGGAACTGGCGGTCGATCTTCTGGGTCAATGTGCCGATCGGCCTGCTCGGCACGGTCTGGGCCTACCGGTCGCTACGCGACACCGGAGTGCGCAAGCCGGCCCGGATCGACTGGTGGGGCAACATCACCTTCGCCGTCGGACTGACCGCCCTGCTCGCCGCGATCACCTACGGCATCCAGCCGTACGGCGGCCACACCATGGGCTGGACCAGCCCCTGGGTACTGGCCGGGCTGTTCGGCGGGGTGGCACTGCTGGCCGGCTTCTGCCTGATCGAGTCCCGGACCGCCGAGCCGATGTTCCCGCTCTCGCTCTTCCGCGACCCGGTCTTCGCGGGCGGCAACGCCGCCACCCTGCTGGGCTCGATCGCCCGCGGCGGGCTGCAGTTCATGCTGATCATCTGGCTCCAGGGCATCTGGCTGCCGCTGCACGGCTACGACTACGCCGACACCCCGCTGTGGGCCGGCATCTACCTCGTCCCGCTGACCGTCGGATTCCTGGCCGCCGGGCCGATCTCGGGCTACCTGTCGGACCGCGCCGGGGCCCGGCTCTTCGCCGCCGGCGGGCTGGTGGTGATGGCGCTCTCCTTCGCCGGGCTGCTCCTGCTGCCCACCGACTTCGGCTACCCGTGGTTCGCCCTGCTGGTGTTCCTCAACGGCCTGGGCGGCGGCCTGTTCGCCGCCCCCAACACCTCGCTGATCATGTCGAGCGTCCCGGCCGCGGCCCGCGGCGCCGCCTCCGGCATGCGGGCCACCTTCCAGAACGCCGGCATGGTGCTGTCGATCGGCGTCTTCTTCTCCCTGATGGTGGCAGGCCTGGCCGGTTCGCTGCCGCACACCCTCACCGCCGGACTGACCGCCCAGGGCGTACCCGCCGCCGACGCCCGCACCATCGCCTCGCTGCCGCCGGTGGGCACCCTGTTCGCGGCCTTCCTCGGCTACAACCCGATCCAGCAACTCCTCGGCCCGCACGTGCTCGGCCAGTTGCCGCCGGACAACGTCCGGACGCTGACCGGCCGGGAGTTCTTCCCCCAGCTGATCTCCGGCCCCTTCCACGACGGGCTGGTGGTGGTGTTCTGGCTGGCGATCGCGATGTCGCTGGTCGCCGCGGCCGCCTCGCTGGTCCGCGGGCGGCCCCGGCCCGCCACCGGGGAAGCCGCCGACCCGCCGCCCGCCTCCGCCGCACCCGCCTCGGCACCGCCCGCCGCCGGGGCGACGGCGGCGACGAAGCGACCGGCCCCCACCACCCCGCCGACCCCACCGACCTCGCCGACCGAGGAGCACGGACCGTGAGCGCGGACGACGGAGGGCTCTCCGGCGAGGGCCTCTCCGCCGAAGCCGTGGTCCGGCTGCGGCTGGCGATAGGCCGGCTCAACCGCCAGCTGGTCCGCGCCTCCGGAGACCAGGACCTCACCGCCGCCCAGCTCTCCGCCCTGGCCCGGGTGGAGCAGCACGGGCCGCTGCGGCTCGGCGAACTCGCCGCCCGCGAGGGCGTGGCCGTCCCGTCCATGGTCCGCACCGTCGCCCCGCTGGTCACCGACGGCCTGGTCGCCAAGACCCCCGACCCGCAGGACGGACGCTCCCAGCTGCTCGCCCCCACCCCGCTCGGGCTGGAGACCCTCGCCAGGATCCGCCGCGAGCGCACCGCCCTGCTGGCCCGCCGCAGCACCCGGCTCACCCCCGAACAGTGCCGCGCCCTGGAGGCAGCCCTCCCCCTCCTGGAACTGCTCCTCGACGAACCCGCCACCCCCTGACCCGGCCCGGTCGCCGGGCCGGGCACCGGCTACCGCTGCTGCCCGGGCCAGGGCACCGAGGTCTCGACCGCGGCGGTGTAGTCGACGCCGGGGACGTCCCAGCCGTAGAGCTGCCGGAACTGGTTGTAGAACCAGGCCGATCCGGTCGGGTCGGCGGCCAGCGCGGCCGCCGGGTCGGCCCACAGCTCCCGCACCCGGTCCTGCACGGCGGCGTCGAGCTCCCAGTCGTCCAGGCGGATGCGGCCCTGGTCGTCCAGGGTGAGCTCCTTCGCGCCGGTCAGCTGCTCCCACAGGTCCACGGCCTGGTCGTCGGTGGTGCGCCAGCCGTCCTCGCCGAGGACGTTGCGCAGCAGCGAGGTGTAGAGGGCGATGGAGGGGATGGCGGTGGACGCCTGGGTGACGGCCGCGCCGGCGACGACGGTGAACGCCCGGCCGCGGTCGGCGAGCAGCCCGGTCCGCAGCTGCCCGGCGGTGGCCTCCAGGTGCTCCTTGGCGGCGCCGATCGTGCCCTGCCGGTAGACCGGCGCGGTGAGCTCGGAGCCGACGTAGGACAGCGCCACGGTGGTGAAGTCGGGGCCGAGCAGGTCCGCCTCGGCCAGGGCCCGCACCCACAGCTGCCAGTCCTCGCCGCCCATCACCTTGACGGTCGCCGCCCGCTCGGCCTCGTCGGCCGGGGCGAGGTCGACGGTGCCGATCAGCGGGGCGCCGTCCTCGAAGAGCAGGGACGGCGAGGTGTACGGGGCGCCGATCGCCTTGAGCACCGAGTGGTGGACCTCGCCGGTGGCCGGGTCGGTGCGCCGGGGCGAGGCGAGCGAGTAGACGAGGTAGTCGACCGGGCCGTAGCGCTCGGTGAGGAGCTTGAGCACCTCGGCGCGGGTGGCGTCGGCGTAGGCGTCGGCGTTGACGAAGGTGAAGTCGCCCCCGTCGCGTTCGACCAGGGCGGAGGTCGCGGCGGTGCGGTACCAGCCGGCGGTGGCGGTGCGCCGCTCGGTGGCGGCGGCCTCGTAGGCGACGCCGATGCCGCGGATGCCCTGGCGGCGCAGCCCGGCGAGCAGGATCGCCTGGCCGTAGCCGGCGCTGGCGCCGAGGACCAGGGCGACCGGGGCCCGGCCGGCCGGCGCCGCGGGCTCGATGCGCCGCCACTGGCGGTCGACGGTGGCTTCGCTGCCGGCCGGGTGGGAGTTGACGATCAGGTAGCCCCGCTGCTTGGGGGTGATCTGCTGGTTGCTCACGCGGTGGCGCCCTCTCCGATCCGAAGATCGTGATCATGGTGTCGGTCGTCCGGAGCCTATCCGCGCCGGCGGGCGCCACCGCTGCCCTGCCGTCACGAAGATGCCGCCCGCGCTTGTCGGAGGTCGTCATTGCGGTGGGCGTCCGCGTCGGCTACTCCGTCTCGTCTCCCCGGCGGTTCGCGGGGCCGGTCAGCGGGCCGCGCGCCCCGGGCGGTCCAGCCGCCAGACCACGGCGGTCCCGCTGCCGGCCGGGGCGACGGGCAGTGCCGCCGGCTCCTGCCGGAGTTCGGTGAAGCCCAGGCGGCGCGGGACGGCGGCGCTGGCGGTGTTGGCCCGGTCGTGCACGACCTCCAGGTACGCCACGTCCGGCAGGGTGAACATCTCCTCGGCCAGTGCGGCCACCGCCCGGGTGGCGAGGCCCCGGCCGGTGGCGGCCGGGTGCAGCCAGTAGCCGACGCGCCGGACGCCGGGCTCGTCCGCGCGGACGGTCTGGCACATGCCGACCGGGGTGCCGTCCTCGGCGATGGCGTAGGTGTAAACCTCGCCGCTCACCCACCAGGTGTCGCACCTGGCGAGCAGGGCCCGGGTGTGCTCCTCGTCGTGCCCGGCCACCCAGGACTCCCAGGGCCGCAGGTGGTCGAGGGACTCCTCGATCAGCGTGAAGGCCGCCGTGAAGTCGCGTTGCCCCTGCCAGCGTCGCAGCGCGAAGGCCCCGCAGTCGATGACGTCCCTCGGTCGCACCATGTCGGACCCTGTCCTCTCCGGCCCGGATCGACTCCGCAGCCCGTCGTCGACTTCCGTTTACCGTGCGGCTGGTGGGTGTCAGTGGCCGCCCCTCGGCTCGTCGCAGCCGCGGTGATCCGGGTAGCCGTTGAAGGCCTCCACCCGGGTGGAGTCGGGGATCATCGTCCCGGTCAGGCACATCCCGGGGGCCTCGACGAGGAAACGGACCGCGGTGCGTGAGACGGCGTACACGTTCGTCTTCTCCGCCGGGTAGCCGAGGCCGGCGAGCCGGCCGCGGGTGCCCTCCGGGGTGTAGTCGTTGCCCATGCGCAGCGGTTCGAGCGCCTCCTTGACGCGCTGGGCGGCCGCCAGTCCGTCGCAGCGGCTCTGACCGCGCAGCGGGAGGGGCATCTTGAAGCCGTGGTTCTCGGCGTAGTGGTCGGGCGGCAGGGTGGGCGCGGCCGTGGAGCCCGCCGTACGGGTGGGGGTGGGGGTCGGGGTCTCGCCGGGGCAGGGGAAGTCGACCGGCTTGCCCTGGGCCAGGGTCGCGGCCGTCGTCGGCGTGCCGGTGCCCGCGTCCTGGGCGCCGGCACCCACGTGTCTCGTCCCGCACCCCGCCGCCAGCACGGCGAGCGCCGCCAGTGCCGGTATGCCGAGGCGCCCCCGCCGGGTCCTGATCGTCGTCATCCCGCGATGATGCCCCGGCCGGCCGACCCGCGTCACCCCTTCGCACCGCGCGCCCGCACCGCGCGGCCGACCACGCCCGTTCCGCCGTTGGAGTGCTCTGCCGACGCCCGGCGCGGCAACCGCAGCACTCGGCCGCCCCGCGCGCCGCGCGGCCCACTAGGTTCCTGCCGTGGACGAAACCAGGGCTTCGAAGGGGCGCGAACCGTCCGCCGGCGAGCGCCTCACGGCCCGCCTGGACGGGCGGCTGCCGGTCACGGAGGCGGGCCGTGAGCTGCTGCGCAAGGTCTTCCCGGACCACTGGTCCTTCCTGCTCGGCGAACTCGCGCTGTACAGCTTCGTGGTGCTGCTGCTGACCGGCGTCTACCTGACGTTCTTCTTCCGGCCGAGCATGAACGAGGTGGTCTACCAGGGTGCCTACCTGCCGCTCAGCGGCGTACGGGTGTCCGAGGCGTACGCGTCCACCCTGCGGATCAGCTTCGAGGTGCGGGGCGGACTGCTGATCCGCCAGGTCCACCACTGGTCGGCGCTGCTGTTCGCCTCGGCGATCGGCGTGCACCTGCTGCGGGTGTTCTTCACCGGGGCGTTCCGCCGCCCGCGCGAGCTCAACTGGGTGATCGGGGTGACGCTGTTCAACCTCGCGCTGCTGGAGGGGTTCTCCGGCTACTCGCTGCCCGACGACACCCTCTCCGGCACCGGACTGCGGATCGCCGAGGGCGTGCTGCTCTCGGTGCCGCTGGTCGGCAGCCACCTCACCCTGTTCGCGTTCGGCGGCCAGTTCCCCGGGACCGAGATCATCCCCCGGCTGTTCACCGTGCACGTCCTGCTGGTCCCGGGCCTGCTGCTGGCCCTGGTCGGGGCGCACCTGACGCTGGTGGTGGTGCTGAAGCACACCCACTGGGCCGCACCCGGCCGCACCAACCGCAACGTGGTGGGGATGCCGTTCTTCCCCCAGTTCCTCACCCGTACGGTGGGTCTGATGTTCGCGGTGGGCGGCGTGATGGCGCTGTCGGCCTTCCTCGCCGAGGTCAACCCGATCTGGCGGTACGGCTCCTACCGCCCCGACGTGGTCGGGACGGGCGCGCAGCCGGACTGGTACATCGGCTTCATCGAGGGGGCGCTGCGGCTGATGCCGGCCGCGGAGACCAGGGTGTTCGGGCACACCGTGTCCTGGAACGTCTTCCTGCCCGCCCTGGTGGTGCCCGGCCTGCTGTTCGCGGCGCTGTACGCCTACCCCTTCGTCGAGCGGTGGCTCGACGCCGACACCGGCGAGCACCACCTGTGCGACCGTCCGCGCAACCGGCCCACCCGCACCGCGCTGGGCACCGCCGGGATCACCGTCTACGCGGTGCTGCTGGTCGCCGGCGGCAACGACGTGATCGCGTACACCTTCGAGGTCTCCGTCAACGCGCTCACCGTGGCGCTGCGGACGGCGCTGATCGTGCTGCCGCCGGTGGTCTTCCTGCTCACCCGGCGCCTCTGCCTGGCCCTGCAGGCCAGGGACCGCGCCCGGCTGCTGGACGGCGACGAGACCGGCCGGATCGACCAGTCGCAGGACGGCGGCTTCTCCGGCCACCACCGCCCGGTGCCCGAGGCCGAGCGGTACGTGCTGCTGGCGCGCGCCGCGGACGAGCCGGTCACCGCCGCCGAGGGGGCGCCGCGGCACGAGCGGGTCCGGGCCGCGGCGAGCTCCTGGTTCCACCGCGACCGGGTCGAACTCCCCTCCACCGAACGGGAGTCGGAGCGGATGACGGCCGTCCTCACCGCCCCGGCCCACCCCGCTCCCCCGGCCGTCCGGGCGCCCGAGCCCACCCCGGGCGGCCCGCTCCGACGGGTGCTGCGCCGGCTCAGCCCGCGCCGTGGTCGCGGTACTGGAAGATGAAGCCGGCGACGGCGAGCGCGAGGACCAGGGCGCCGACGACGATCAGCCACCGGGCGAAGACCAGCCCCAGGGCGAAGACCGTCACCCCGACCGCCGCGAGCACCGGGTAGCCGCTGCGGGCCGGGAAGAACCCCACCGGCCCGGCGGTCTCCGCGATCTCGGCCTCCTTGCGGTCCTGCGCCCGGCCGCCGCCCAGCCGCTGGTGCTGGACGAACCAGAACAGCGCGACCAGACCGGACATCAGGAACGCCACCGTCAGGATCGCCTTGCCGGCCGGCTCCCGGGCCCAGAAGCCGTAGACGAGTCCGGTCACCGCGAAGAACGCCGTCATGACGGCGAACAGCCACCCCTCCGCCTTCACCGACCGCTCCCCCACTCGCCGCCGCGGCCCCGCAGCGCACCGGAGCCGCCGCCCGAGGCCTCCTCCGACGGCACCTCCGGATGGTGCAGGTCGAAGGCGGGCGACTCGGAGCGGATCCGGGGCAGCGCGTGGAAGTTGTGCGACGGCGGCGGGCAGGAGGTGGCCCACTCCAGCGACCGGCCCCAGCCCCACGGGTCGTCCTCGGCGGTCTTCTGGCCGTACCTGGTGGTCCGCCAGACGTTGTAGAAGAACGGCAGGTTGGAGACCCCGAGCAGGAACGAGCCGATCGAGGCGCACACGTTCAGGGCGGTGAAGTCGTCGACCGGCAGGTAGCCGGCGTAGCGGCGCGGCATCCCCTGGGCGCCGAGCCAGTGCATCACCAGGAAGGTGGTCTGGAACCCCGTGAACAGGATCCAGAAGTGGATCTTGCCGAGCCTCTCGTCGAGCAGCTTCCCGGTGAGCTTCGGCCACCAGAAGTAGAAGCCCCCGAAGGTCGCGAAGACGACCGTGCCGAACAGCACGTAGTGCAGGTGGGCCACCACGAAGTAGCTGTCGGTGACGTGGAAGTCGATCGGCGGCGCGGCCAGCAGCACCCCGCTCAGCCCGCCGAACAGGAAGGTCACCATGAAACCGATCGACCAGAGCATCGGGGTCTCGAAGGACAGCGAGCCGTTCCACATCGTCCCGACCCAGTTGAAGAACTTCACCCCGGTGGGCACCGCGATCAGGAACGACATCAGCGCGAAGAACGGCAGCAGCACCTGGCCGGTGGCGAACATGTGGTGCGCCCACACCGACATGGACAGCGCGGTGATGGCGATCGTCGCGCCGATCATCCCGTAGTAGCCGAACAGCGGTTTGCGGCTGAACACCGGGATGATCTCGCTGATGATGCCGAAGAACGGCACCGCGACGATGTACACCTCCGGGTGGCCGAAGAACCAGAACAGGTGCTGCCACAGCAGCGCCCCGCCGTTCGCCGCGTCGAAGGCGTGGGCGCCGAACTTGCGGTCCGCCTCCAGGCAGAGCAGCGCGGCGGTCAGCACCGGGAAGGCCAGCAGCACCATGACGGAGGTGAACAGCACGTTCCAGGTGAAGATCGGCATCCGGAACAGCGTCATGCCCGGCGCCCGCAGGCAGGTGATGGTGGTGACGAAGTTGACCGAGCCCAGGATGGTGCCGAGGCCGGCCACCACCAGCCCGAACGCCCACAGGTCCCCGCCCGCCCCGGGCGAGAACAGCGGACCGTTCAGCGGCGCGTACGCGAACCAGCCGAACGAGGGCGCGCCCTGGGTGGTGAGGAAGCCGCTCAGCACCATCAGCCCGCCCAGCAGGAAGGCCCAGTAGGTGAAGGCGTTCAGCCGGGGGAAGGCGACGTCCGGCGAGCCGATCTGCAGGGGCATGATCGCGTTGGCGAACCCGGCGAAGGTCGGGGTGGCGAACAGCAGCAGCATGATCGTGCCGTGCATGGTGAACAGCTGGTTGTACCGCTCGTTCGACAGCAGCCCGGTGTCCGGCCCCATCAGCTGGGCCCGCATCAGCAGCGCGAGCACGCCCCCGACCAGGAAGAAGCCGAAGGCCGTCGCCAGGTAGAGGTTCCCGATGACCTTGTGGTCCGTGGTGAACAGCCAGCGCAGCAGCGTGCTGCCCTGCCGGACCCGCGCCCGGGTGCGGTCCTGCGCACGGGGCGGCGCGGTGGACGAAGCGCTCATGGAACCTCCGCTACGGAGCCGGTGACGCCCCCGGTCACGGCGCCGACCCCTCCCCGGAACGGCGGAGGGCCCGCCCTCGCACGCCATCGCCGACCCTAGCGGCGGCGGCCCCGGCGGCCGGGGCGCCACGCGGTACCTTCGACCGGGTGGCGCCGCCGTCCCCGGGGGCGCGTCGGGCTCAGCGCTCCCGCAGGTCGGGGACCACCTCGCGCAGGCGCTCGGCGCCGATCGCGCCCGCCCGCAGCAGGACCGGCACCTCGCCGGTGATGTCCACGATCGAGGAGGGCACGGCGGCCGCGGTCGGGCCCCCGTCGAGGTAGACGGCCACCGAGTCGCCGAGCATGCCCTGGGCGGCGTCGCAGTCCTGCGGCGAGTCCTGCCCGGTCAGGTTCGCGCTGGAGACGGCCAACGGCCCGGTGGCTTCGAGCAGTTCGATGGCGACCGGGTGCGCGGGCATCCGCACCGCGACCGTTCCGCCGGTCTCGCCGAGGTCCAGCTCGACCGACGCCAGGTGGCGGGCGACCACCGTCAGCCCGCCCGGCCAGAACTCCTTGACCAGGTCCCGCGCGCGCTCCGTCACCTCGACCAGCCCGTCCAGCGCCTCCGGGGAGCCGACCAGCACCGGCGAGGGCATGTTCCGCCCCCGGCCCTTGGCCCGCAGCAGGCGGTCGACCGCCTCCGGCGCGAAGGCGTCCGCGCCCACCCCGTACACGGTGTCCGTAGGCAGCACCACGAGTTCACCGCGGCGCACCGCAGCCACGGCCTCGCGCAGCCCGGCCGCGCGCTCGGACGGGTTCGAGCAGTCAAAACGACGAGTCATCAGGGGTCTCCACCGGCGGGCCGCCGGCCCGCACCGTTCCTCCGGCCCGGCCACCTCTCCGGCCGGACACGACCTGGTCAGCCTACCCTTCCCGGGTCCGCGGCCCGGCGGCGGTGGGTGCCTCCCCCTCGGCCGCTCGGGTGGCACGGGACGACGGCGCGGCACCGGGCCGTCCTTCCCGGGGGCGGGTACCGGCGGCCGGACGTAGGTTGCCGACATGACCAGTGACGAGACGGTCCCGGCCGTGGGAGTGCGCCCGGTGGACGAGGTGTTCGCCGCGATCGACAAGGTCAACCGGCGGCCCCGGCCCTGGAGCGGCTTCGAGCACGGCGTGCTCGGCGCCTACCGGTGGGCCGCCGGCGCCCAGATCGCGGCACCGGTCACCGCCGCCGCCACGGCCGCCGCCACCGACGGCGCCACCGGCCCGTGCCACGCCCAGCTGCTGGCCGAGTGCCAGGCCGCCGCCGTCCACCTCCACCGGGTCCGCGCCCAGGGCTCGGACCACAGCTACGTGCTCGGCGTCCACCGGGCACTGGCCTGGCTCTGCGGACTGCACGAGGACCGCCCCTGATCGGGGGCGGTCCTGAGACTCACGGCACTGGACGACTCACGGCGCTGAACAGGGGTCAGACCGGGTCAGTAGTAGTGGCGGCGGCCGCCGACGGCGTGTCCGAGCGCCCCGACGACCCACAGGACCAGACCGATGGCGACCAGCACGATGCCGATGGTCCAGAGGATCGCGATGCCGGTGACGAAGCCGATGACGAGCAGGATGACGCCGAGGATTATCACGAGGGTCTCCCTGGTTGACGGGTGGCTGGCGGCGGGGGCGGCCCTCGTCGGCTCGAACCGGCCGGGCCGTCCCCGGGAAACCGGGCCGGTCTCGCCGGCCCGTCTCCACACCCCACGCGTGTACCGCGGTACGGCTGGGGCAAACCGGGCGGCCACTCCCCTCAGCGCCGGTGGCGGCTCAGCGCCGGTGGCGGCCGCCCCGGCGGCGGGGCGGGGCGGCCACCCGGGGTGCGGGCAGGAAGAGCCGGGCCAGCTCGCGTCCCAGGTTGACGCCGATGGCGAGGGCCATCGCCATCGCGCCGGCCCGGCCGATGAGGCTCAGCCCGGCCTCGGGCTCGCCCCGGACGAAGGCGAGCATCCCGAAGTACAGCACCGAGCCGGGCAGCAGCGGGCCCAGTGCGGCGGTGATGTGCGGCAGCGCCGAGCTGCCCCGGCAGCGCGCCATGAGCTGGCCGGAGAGGCCCACCAGCCCGGCGGCCAGGCCGGTGGCCAGGATCGGCTGGCCGCCCGCGTTCACCAGCACCCCGTACGTGGTCCAGCCGGCCGCGCTGTTCAGCAGGACCGCCGGCAGCGTGGCCGGCTCGGTGTTCAGCATGACGGCGAAAGCCAGGGTGAGCAGCACCGCGGCGGCGAGCTGCAGCGGCGGGTTCACCGCCCCGGGCGGGACGTCCTGGGCGGCGAGGTCGGCGCCGTTGTTGACGCCGACGTAGAGCACCGTCATCACCCCGATGACCACGCCGGCCATCAGGTACAGCGCCTCGAGCAGCCGGGCGGCGGCGGTGAGGTAGAAGCCCGCCAGGCCGTCCTGGGCCGCGGCCACCATGGGCCACCCGGGCAGCACCGCGTACAGCCCTCCGGTGATCACCACCGAGCCGCGTAGGTGCAGCCCGTTGAACGAGAGCAGGATGCCGATCACGGCGGCGGGCACCGCCGCCACCACGAACTGGTAGAACGCCGGGAGGTCGTGGCGTGCCACCAGCGCCGAGCACCGCTCGCCCGTCAGCGCGGCGACGACGGCGCTGGCGAACACCAGCCAGGCCCGGGCGTCGGCCCGGCCGCCGATCAGCAGGGTGGCGGCCCCGGCCATCCCCCCGCAGGAGAGCACGAACAGCCGCCCGGAGTAGCGGCGGCTGTTCCGGCGGGCCGCCAGCAGGTGTCGGTGCGCCTCGGGGACGGTCATCCCGCCCACGGCGATCCCGGTGACCAGCCGGAACACGGCGGCCAGCCGCGCGTAGTCGACGGACGGGCGGCGGACGGAGCACTCGGCCGTCAGCGAGGGCTCCGACGGCCCGGGCTGGTACGAGATCGCCACCCGGGTGAAGGTGACCTGCGGGTCGCACGGGTGGAGCCGGTAGGCGTGGGCGACGGCCAGCATGGCGGCCTCGACGTCCTCCGCCGCCTCGCCGCTGGCCAGCAGCAGCTCGCCGACCAGCAGCGCGAGGTCCAGCACCTGAGCCGGCTCGACACCCGCCGGCGGATCCGCGCCGGCGCCCTCCGGCGCGGGCCTCCGGTCGGCCGTCGGGGTGCGCAGCAGTGGCAGCATCATGTCGGGCCAGGGGGCCGCGGTGGCGTCACCCTCGGGGCCGGGACGGGCGCCTGGCTCGCGCCGTCCGGGCGCGGGGGCCTGGGGCGGCACCCGTTCGGGCCGGGTGGGGTGTCCTTCCGGGCCGGCGGGCGCGCCGAGCTGCTCGTGTTCCGTCATCGCGACTCCCTGACCCCACCCCCTCCGTCACCATCGTGCAGCCCTTCAACTACCCGGAGTGACGCTGCGACGAACGCGCCACACCCGGCACACCCGTCCGAACCGGAGCACGACCGGCCGTACACGCCCCGTCACCCCGCGCGTGCCGACCTCGGCGGCCGCGGGGCGGGCCGGTCGACGGTCCCCGGGCGGGCCGGTCGACGGTCCCCGGGCGGGCCACCGGAGGGCCTCGCGGCCGGATTCGCGACGGCTTCGGCGGGTACACGCGGCTGCGCGACGACCCGAACGCCGCTCGAAGACGAACAAGCGCCGGCCGGCCCACGCACTCGGCCACCGAGCGGCGCGTGCCGCCCGAGGAGGTGCCCCGATGACCGTCCCGATGCCCCCCGATCCGGACACCCGGCCGATACCCGGCCCCGACCCGACGCCGGGGCCGCGCGAGCCCGATCCGGCGCCGCCGCCGATCCCGCCCTTCCCGCCCGTCCCGCCGCCGGAGCCGATTCCGGACCCCGATCCGGCACCGCTTCCGCAGCCGCACCCCGGGCAGGCCTGACGGCGCCGTCCGGTCTGCCCGGCGCCGGCAAGCGGCCCGGCCGGGCGGCGCGGCGCGGCGGCCGTCAGAACCCCGGTGCCAGCAGGCCGTCCAGTTCGGCTTCGAAGAGCAGCGCGGGGCGGAAGCCCATGCCGGTGAAGTGCCCGGCGAGCTCCAGTGACAGCACGCCGTGCAGGCGGGTCCAGAAGGCCAGGAAGCGGTGCAGCACCTCGGGCGGGGCCGGCCGCTCGCCGGCCCAGTCCCGGTGGCCCAGCAGGTGGGTGGTGAACGCCGTCTCCTGGACGTCCGGGGCCCGCGGCCCGGCCGGAGTGAGCGCAGCGCAGGCGTCGACCAGCGTCCGCATCACCTCGTCGGCGATGGCGGTGGTGTCCTCGGGCGCGTGGTAGCCGGGCACGGGGGTGCCGTAGACCAGGAAGTACCGCTGGGGGTCGGCCAGGGCCCAGCCGCGCAGGGCGTGGGCGAGCCCGGCCAGGTCGGCGCCCTCGGCGGCGGCCGCGCCGAGGGTGTCGGCGAGGCTGCGGTACGCGTCCCGGACGAGCTCGGTGATCAGCTCGTCGCGGCCGGCGAAGTAGCGGTAGAGCGCGGGGCCGCTCATGCCCATCCGCTTGGCGATCGCGTTGACGGACAGTGCCGAGGCGCCGGCCGTGGCGATCTGCTCCCAGGCGTGCGCCTTGATCTCCTCGCGCACCTGGGCCCGGTAGCGCTCGCGCGGGGTGTCCGCGCCCGTTGTCGCCATCGCCCTCGCCCACTCCCCGCTTCGCCCGACTAGATACTCACGCTTCCGTTAGAAGGTATCACTGCACCGGTTGACCGCTCGCCCCTCGCGGAGTTACAACTTCTAACGAAGGCGTGAGCCTCTAGCTCGCGCCGACCACGCCGACCACGCCGCCCCGGCGGCCGACCGTGAATGGGGAGTCCCATGTCCGCCACCCGCAGCACCGGCATCCGCACCGCCCTCCTGACCGTCCCGCTCGCCCTCGGCCTGCTCGGCGCCGCGGTGGCGCCGGCCGGGGCCGCCACCGGCCACCGCGCCGGCTCCTCGCTCACCTGCCACGGGGCGGGCGTCGACCCCTCCGCCCGGGTCCGTTACCGGACCGAGACCCTGATCCACGCACCGCTGCGGACGGTCTGGCGGCTCCAGACCGACGTGGCGCGCTGGCCCGACTGGCAGGCCACGGTGCGCAGCGCCGAGCGCCTCGACGGCGGCCCGCTGCGCGCGCGTTCGGCGTTCCGGTGGACCACCCCGCTGCCGCCGAACCCCGCGTCGACCGACCCCACCCTGGAGATCACCTCCGCCGTCCGGCAGGTGCGGCCGGGCTCCTGCCTCCGCTGGACCGGCCCGGCGGTCGCGGCCGGGCTGCGGATCGACGGCGTGCACGTGTGGAACTTCACCGAGGTGCCCGGCGGCGTCCTGGTGCGCACCGAGGAGACCCACACCGGCCCCCAGGTCGACGCGAACGTCCCCGCCGCCACCGGGATCCTCCGCCAGGGCCTCGAGGGCTGGCTGCACGACCTGAAGGCCGCCGCCGAGTCCGGCGCGTAGAGGAACTGCCGGACCGGACCGGCGGGCCCAGCGTATGGAAGCCCGCTCAGCGGGCGAGCAGTCCCTGCCGGCCCGCGTAGGCCGCGAGGCCGTCCGCCGTCGCGCCGGCCCAGCCGACGTACCCGTCCGGTCGGACCAGGAACACGCCGGTGCCGTACACCTCGTAGGCCGGGATGCGGACCACCGGGGCGGTGAGGGCGGGCAGCGGGGCGTCCGTGCCGACGGTGAGCAGCGTCCAGTGCGGCCCGCGGAAGGCGTCGAACAGCCGGGTTCCGCCCCGGCGGCCGTCCGGCGCGCGGTCGCCGGCCCGCAGCGCGTCCGCCGGGAGATCCGGTCGGGTCTCCACGGAGAGCGCGGACTCCCGGTAGCCGACGCCGAGTTGCTGGGTCGCCCGGCCGCGGCGCTGCTCGCCGCGGTGCACCCGGGTGGACAGCGCCAGCATCTGCGCCGCGTTGGCGCGGCGTTCCTCCTCGTAGCTGTCCAGCAGTTCCCCGCCCGCTCGGCCGGCCAGCACCGCGGCCAGCTTCCAGCCCAGGTTGTAGGCGTCCTGGACGCTGGTGTTCAGTCCCTGCCCGCCGGCCGGCGAGTGGACGTGCGCGGCGTCGCCCGCGAGGAACACCCGGCCCGCGCGGAAGCGGTCGGCGAGCGCCGCGCGCGGGCGGAACTCGGAGATCCAGCGCAGTTCGGTGACCTGCTCGGCGGTCAGGTGGGAGCGGGCCGCGACCAGCTCGCGCAGCCCGTCGAGGGTGTGGTCGACGACCGTCCCCTCGGGGAACCCGGCGACCAGCTGGAAGTCCTCGGTGCCGCCGAGCGGGCAGATCGCCAGCACCCCCTCCTCGGCCGGGAACACGTGCCAGTGGTCGCGGCCCAGCCCGTCGACCCGGACGTCCGCGACCAGCATCGGGGCGGGGTCGACGGTCTCGCCGGTCATCCCGATGCCGAGCAGCCGCCGCACCGTCGAGCGCCCGCCGTCCGCCGCGACGAGGTACCGCGCCCGGACCGGGCCGCCGGTGGCGAACTCGGCGGTCACGCCCTCCTCGTCCTGCGCCAGGCCGACCAGTTCGCGCCCGAACGCGACCTCGCCGCCCAGCTCGCGCAGCCGCCCGTACAGCACCTGCTGGGTGCGCCACTGGGGCAGCATCAGCGTCTCGGTGTACGGCTCGGCCTCGGAGGGCTCGGTCGGGTCGTACATCGACTGCTCGCCCTGCGGTTCGCCGTCCCGCCAGAACAGGTTGGGCGGGTAGGGGCCGGCCAGCGCGCGGACCCGGTCGAGCACGCCGAGGTCGTCGAGCACCTCCAGCGTGCGCGGCTGCAGGCCCTTGCCGCGCGAGCCGGGGAAGAGTTCCGTGCCGCGCTCGACCAGGAGGGCGGTGACGCCGTGCCGGGCGAGGTCCGCCGCCAGGGCGAGTCCGGTGGGGCCGGCGCCGATGACCAGGACGTCCGTGTGCATGCCGCGAGAAGTCACGGCAACCTCCTTAACGTTGTTAAGTAGCCGTTGTCGACAGCCTGCACTTAACGGCGTTAAACTGTCAACCGTGACCTCGCAGAGAACGCAGAGAACCCCCAAGCTCGACCGCGGCCAGGTCGTCGACGCCGCCCTGGACCTCTTGAACGAGGCCGGTCTGGACGGCCTGACGCTGCGCGCCATCGCCGCCCGGCTCGACGTCAAGGCGCCCGCGCTGTACTGGCACTTCAAGGACAAGCAGGCGCTGCTGGACGAGATGGCGACGGAGATGATGCGCCGGATGACCAGCCAGGTGGGGGAAGGCCGGCGGGGCGACTGGCGGGAGGCCTACCTGAGGACCATGCGCACCCTGCGCGCCGAGCTGCTGCGCTACCGCGACGGCGCGAAGGTCTACAGCGGCGCCCGGTTCACCGACACGAGTTACGCGGCGGGCCTGGACGCCTCGCTGCACGTGCTGGTCGAGGCCGGCTTCACCCCGGCCTCCGCCGCCCGGGCCTGGCAGACCGCCTACAGCTACACCATCGGCTACGTCATCGAGGAGCAGGCGATGGGCCCCAACCCCTTCGACGGCGAGGAGGGCTACGACGTGGACGCCCGCGCCGAGCGCCTGGCCGCCCACCCGCTGGCCGCCGAGTCGGGCCGGGTGATGTTCCAGGACTTCGACGAGGGCTTCGAACAGGGCCTGGCGGCGGTGCTCGCCGGGGTCGAGGCCACCCTGCTCGGCTGAGAACGGAACCGCCGGGCCCGTACGGGGGCCCGGCGGCGTCCGCACGCGCAGGAGCGGTCAGGCGGTCATGAACTCGCCCACCCGCAGCGCCCGCCGCACGATCCGGACGTCCCCGATGTACCCGTGGAAGACCTTGTCCAGCACCCCCGCGTACGCGTAGCCGCCCAGCATCCACGGCCGTCCCAGCGTGGCCAGCCCGACCGCGGGCGTCGCCGGGTTGCGCGCCACCTCGCAGCCCTCGACGTACATCCGGCTGAGCTTCCCGTCGTTGACCACCGCGACGTGCCACCACCGGTCCAGCGGCAGCTGGTGGCCCCAACAAGTGGACGCCCCGGTCTGGTTGAGCGGGTAGACGCACCACTGGAGGGCCGGTGCCTCGGAGAGGCTGAGCGTCACGACCGGCTCGTCGGCGTCCGTGCCCGGCCCGCTCCTGCCCGCCTCACTGCTCATCCCCCACCGGCTGAGCAGGGCGGACCAGCGGCTCTGCGCGGAGTCCCAGTCGGCGGGCAGCTTGAAGAAGGCCTCGACGGTGAACCCGCGCTCGAAGGTCTCCCGGTTCAGCGGCGCGGTGGGCACGGTCTGGAGGTAACTGCCGCGCACCGGCGAGCGGGTGCCCCTGAACAGCAGGCTGCCGTGGCCCGGCTGGTCCGGGTGGTGCTCGGCGGACCAGCCGAGCGCGCCGTCGGGCGTGCCCGGGGCGCTCTGCCACAGCAGGTCGTTGCCCTGCCCGGTCAGGTCCTTGACGACCTGCTGCGGGGCGACGGCCGTACCGTCCCCGCCGCCGTCGAACCGCCAGTAGGCCGCCGTGTCCCGTACCAGCAGTTCGCTCGCCCGGCGCGCCGGGCGCGGCGGGACGGGGGCGAAGCCGGCGAAGCGGCGCTCGAAGTCGATCGCCAGCGAGAAGCGGTCCACGTCCGAGGTCAGCTCGGCGTGCTGGGCGGCCAGCGTGTTGCGCTCCTCGGCCGCGATCTGCTGGATCCACGGCGAGAAGGTCGACACGTCGACGGTGTCGCGGTCGAGGTCGAAGCGGTACGCCCGGATCATCGCCGCGCCGCCGTAGTAGCGGTCCTGGTAGTTGGTGATGTGCACGTGCACGTCGTGGCCGGCCCGGTTCTTCAGCACGGTGCGCCCGGGCGGCCAGTAGTGCCCGTTGACGGTGAGGAAGATCTGGTCGTTGCCGTCGATCAGCCGCTCCCAGAGCCGCTTCCCGTTGTCGGACAGCTCGGCGCGGCCGCTGTCGTCGGCGTACGCCAGGTCGTGGGTGGTCAGGATCACCGGGACCTTCGGGTTGGCCGCGATCATCGAGTTCGCCCAGGCGAACCCCGCGTCGGAGAGCCGCCAGTCCAACGAGAGCACCATCCAGTCGCGGCCGGCCGCCCGGAACACGTGGCAGGTGTTGTAGCCGTCCGGGCTGGAGCCGCGGTACCCGGCGGTGCGGGCAGCCCTGGCCTTGCCGAAGGTCTCCAGGTACGGGGTGCTGCCGCGCTGGTCGTCGGTCGAGGAGCGGACGTCGTGGTTGCCGGCGAGCACCCCGTAGGCCGCGCCCGCGTCGTCCAGCAGGCCGAACACCTTGGTGACGGCGGCGTACTCGACGGCCAGCCCGTTCTCGGTGACGTCGCCGAGGTGGGACAGGAAGACGATGTTGTCGTCCGTCCCGTCCTCCCGGTTGACCCCGCCGTCCAGCACGTAGCGGACCGAGGCCTCCAGCGGCGCCGGGTGGATCCGGTCCTGGTCGAACAGGTACTGGGTGTCGGGCAGGACCACGACGGTGAACTGCCGGGCGTCCGGGTCGGGCTGCCAGCGCCCGTTCCCCTTGCCCTTCCTGGGCTTCTTGGCCGCCGTACCGGCCCCGCCCGTCGGCTCGGACCCGGCCGCCGTACCGGGCCCGGCCGCCCGCGCGGGCGCCGCACCGAGCAGACCGAGCCCGGCGGTGCCGACCCCGGCCCCCACCAGACCGGCCCCGCGCAGGAACCGGCGCCGGCCGGCCGCGGCCGGCCCCTCCCCGTCGAGGTCGGCGGTCCGCGGGCAGCCGCACTCGTGCTCGGTCGCCTGGATGTCGTGCATGTTTCGCTCCCGGAAGTGGTGTGGGCCCTGACGGTAGGTACCGGAATCGGTCGTGGATCATCGGCCGGGCCACGCCCCGTTGAACAGCGGCCGAATCCGACGGACGGCGCCGGGGCGGCGGCCCCGCCGACCGGGGCGCCCGGAGTGCGTGCCCGCACGGACCGGCCGTAGAACGGAAGGAGCCCGCCGGCGAGTGCCGCCGGGACGGAGGAGGTGGCTGCGATGGGACTGCCCCTGGCGGCCGGGCACGTGCTGGTACGGCTCGGCGAGGGCCTGCAGGACGCGGCCGAGGCGGTGCTCGACGCGCTGGAGGCCGCCTTTCCGACCCACACCGGGCGCGGCCGGACCCTGATGGGCAACGTCTGGGAGGATCCCGCCACCGTGACCTCGGAGGGCGTCCGGGTGGTCGCCGCGCCCCGGATCCACCGCACCCCCTCCGCCCCAGCGCCGAGCCCGTCGGCGAGGCTCTCCCAGTCCTTCGACGCCCACCGGGCGGGCTCGCCGGGGCCGCCGGTCACGCTGTCCGGCGGGCTGGCCGCGGACCTGCTCGGCGGCCCCGAGGACGTCGAGCGGGTGCTGCTCGTACTCGCCACCCTCTGCCGGACGCGCGAGGAGGGCCGCGAGCGGCAGGGGCCCCAGCTGGCGGTCCGGCTGCGGCTCGACCCGCGCGACCGACGCGGCTGAACGCCCATCGACGTGTGCCGGCGCGACCGAGCGCCCACCGGCGTGTGCCGGCGCCGGACCCGGGTAGTCGCGCCGACGGAAGACAAACCGGCTGACTCCGTTCGGGGGCCGTCATGGCCGTACAGCGCAGACCGGACATGCAGCACGGGAGCGGGGCGCGCCGCCCGAGCGGCGAGCGCCACGACTTCCCGCACACCCCACAGGGCCCCGGCCGGACGACGCCGCAGCTCCGGCCCCAGAAGACGGTGCGCCGGGGCACCGAGCCGGTGACCGCCCGTTCCGACCTGGAGCTGCGGCGGCTGCTGTCCCGGATCTTCCTGGTCCTGTTCGCCGCCGGGGCGGTGGCCTTCGCCGTACTGGCCGCACTGGCCGCCCCTGGCCCCGTGCCCAACCAGGGGACCTACGCCTTCTTCGCCGCCCTGTGCGGCGGGTTCGCCGGCCTCGCCGGGCTCGACCTGGTGGTGATCAGGCGCCGCCTGGCCGCCGGGCAGGGCCGCGACCGGGGCGATGCCCCGGGCACGAGGTCAGGGCTCGGCAGCGCGGCGCGGCCGGATGCCGACCGGCGGAGCTGAGCGGGTGCGGCGGTTCCCGGGCCGGGGATTTTCCCGGGCCCGGGGTTTCCTGAGCGCAGGGTTCCTGAGCGCAGGGTTTCCGAACCGCGGAGCACCGCCCGGCCGCCCGTGCGCTCGGTCCCTTGGGTTCCCGGGCGAATCCGGTGGTCGCACGTCCCAACCGCTTCCGGCCCAGAATCATCCCACCGGGTCTGGCCCGGTGGCCGTTCGGCAGACCCCGGGTTTGCATGGACTCACCGAGCCCCCAGCGATCCGGAGGTAGCGCCGTGTACGAGATGTGGGCCGAACACGACCCGGCGGTGACCCCGCCCGCCGTGGTGTGGCACGTGATAGCGAAGGACGACGCGTCGTCCTCACTCTGCGGACGATTCCTGGAACCCTCCCAGCGCGTCGTCCCGGCAGCCGACGACACCGGTTCGACCGCCGGGCCGGACCGGTACTGCGACCCCTGCCTGGTCACCGTGCGCGAGGCCCTGGCCGCCAGCGCGCGCTGACCGTCCCTCGCGACGCCCGCCTCGTCGCCTGCTCTCCTTCACCGCATGCTCAGGGCAGCGGCACCGCCATCAGGCACGGGTGCCGGCTGCCGGTTCCGGAGTCAGCCAGGACGGTGGCCACCTCGCCGGTGATCTCCACGCGAAGGCCGCCGTCCGCGCTCTCCCAGACCAGGCCCCCGTCGGGCCCCACGGTCTGCGTCTCGTGCACGACGACCACGCTCGGGGGTGCGTGCCCGCCGATCGGGCCGGGGAGCGTCACCGCGTAACGGCGCGTGAGGCTTCTCATCTCGGCCTCCTTCTCTCCCACCCTGCGTCATCGATTCTCCCCACGTCCAACCGCTTGTACACGGAGGACCTTGGTCCGCCCGGGAGACCGGTGCCAACCGGCGCGTCTACCCCCGCCCGGCGCGCTCACACACCGGAATGCCGGGAATCCCGGTGACCGGACGAGCGGATCGGGTCGACGCCACAGACCGGATCGGGTCGACGCCGCAGAGCGAACCGTCGCGGCATGGGTCATCGTGACTGAGAGGACACGGCCGAGCCCGAGGAGACCGCCCGTGGGAGACAACGGCGCCGGACCCGACCGGCGGTCCGCGCCGCTGGGCAGCCGCCGTCCCCGGGTGTCCGCGGGCCGGAGCCGACCGGGAGCGGCGGGCCCCGGCCCTTCCGGAGACCGGGTCCCGTCCGGGGACCGCGTCCCCTCCGGGCTGCGGACGACGGCCGGGTACACCTGGCGGCTGGCGCTGCTCGGACTCGCCGTCTACCTGGTCGTCCACGTCCTCGCCCGCCTCCAGCTACCGGTCATCGCCGTGTTCGTGGCACTGGTCATCACCTCCGTGCTGCGCCCGCCGGTCGACCTGCTGGCCCGGGTGACGCCGCGCTCACTGGCCGTCCTGCTCTCCTTCCTCTGCACCCTCGCGCTCGTCGGCGGGGTGCTGGCGCTGGTCGGCACGACGGTCGCCGACGAATGGACCCGGCTGGGCAACGAACTGCGCGGCGGCCTCTCCCGGATCGACCACTGGCTCACCGGCGCCCCCTTCCACCTGCGGCCCGGCACCGTCACCGATCTGCGCTCCAAGATCGGCGACTTCATCTCCGCCCACCGCTCCGCCCTGCTCAGCACCGCGCTCAGCGGCGCCGGCCGGGTCGTCGAGCTGGTCACCGGGCTGGCGCTCGCGGTGTTCTGCTCGGTGTTCTTCGTGCACTCCGGCGACCGGATGTGGTCCTGGGCGCAGCAGCAGCTGCCGGCCCGCAGCCGGGCGACGTGGGACGGCGCCGGTCGCGCCGCCTGGCGCACCTTCGCGGGCTACACCCGGGGGGTGCTGATCGTGGCGGCCTCCAACGCCGTGCTGGTGGGCATCGCGCTGGCGATCCTGGGCGTTCCGCTGGTCCTGCCGCTGATGGTGCTGGAGTTCGCGGCGACCCTCGTCCCGCTGATCGGTTCCCCGATCGCCCTGGCGATCGCCGCCGTGGTCGCGCTCGCCGCCCGCGGCCCGGTGATCGCGCTGCTGGTGCTCGCGCTGATCGTGGTCATCGGCCAGATCGAGGGCCACCTGCTGCATCCGCTGGTGCTCAGCTGGTCCGTCCGCATCCACCCGGTGGTCATCGCCGTCTCGGTGGCCGGCGGCGCCGTGCTGGCCGGGGTCCTGGGCGCGGTGGTGGCGGTGCCGGTGGTGTCGGTCGGCTGGGCGGTGCTCACCGAGCTGCGCTCCCGGGGCGGACCCGGCCGCTCACGGGCGCAGCCCCCTGCGGCGGGCGACCTGTCGGGCCACCGCGAGGACGAAGGTCGGCGCCCAGACCAGGGCGAAGCCGACCAGCACGGCGGGTGAGTGCGCGTCGGCGCTGACCAGCAGCAGGCCGGCCGACAGCGCCAGCAGCACCGCCAGCACGGCGGACGGCACCCGCGCGGCGACGCCCAGGGCCCGGACCAGCAGCGGGCCGGGCCGGCGCCGCATGGTGCGCATCGCGCGGTCGAGCCGTTCGTCCGCCCGCAGGTCGTCCTCGATCTCCAGCAGGAGCCTCAGCTCCTCGCGGGAGAGCCCGGGCCCGTCCATGGCCGTCACCTCCGGTCCCCCGGCACGTAGGGCCTGTCTCTTGGATTTTGTCGCGGCCCCGGCAAGGATCCAAGAGACAGGCCCTATAGGCGGCTGCCCGGCTCGGGCGCTCCGTAACAGCGGCCGGGCGACCTCGGGCCGGAATGGCCCGCGGCCCGGGTGACCTGGCAGGATTCCCGCTGACCGGTGCCGAAGGAGCCACTCACCGCTCCTGCGGCACGCCCCGCGACCGAAAGGCCACCCCGTGTCCACTCCCAGCACCGTCGCCGTCGAACGGGCCGACGACCGGAACCGGTACGAGATCTCCATCGACGGCGAACTCGCCGGCTTCACCGAGTACCGGGACCACGAGGAGCAGCGCGTCTTCTACCACACGGAGATCGACGAGGCCTTCGCCGGCCGGGGCCTCGCCTCGCACCTGGTCCAGGAGGCACTGACGGACGTGCGCGCGGCCGGGAAGCGGATCGTGCCGATCTGCCCGTACGTCGCCAAGTTCCTGCTGAAGCACGAGGAGTTCACCGACATCACCGACCCCGTCACCCCGGAGGTCAAGGGCTGGCTGCGCACCCAGCTGTACTGATCCGGCCGCACCGACTCCCCCGGCCCGCGGCTGGTCCGGGCGGCCCACCGAGGTGGGGCCGTTGGGCCCTGGCCGCGTGGTCGGGTGGCCCGGGATCCTGGTCGCCGGTATGCGCCGGTTGGGAGTGGAAGGGCCTGGGATGGGCGAGTTGGTCACGGTGAGGGCGTTCGAGGGGCTGACCGGCGAGGTCCTGGCCGAGGCGCGGGCCCGGGTGGCCGCGGCGGCGGCGGCTCCGGGGGTGGGGACGCTGGTCGAGGCCCTGCGGGTCCGGTTCGCGGCCGTGGCCGGGGGCGTGCTGGCACAGGTGAACGCCGAGGTCGACGGCCGGCGGATCCGCGTCCAGGAGGCCGCCTCCGGGCTGGGCGACTCGCTGGACCGGGTGAGCGAGGCGCTGCGCGGCAGGATTCGGGCCGTCACCGGGGCCTGGGCGCCGCGCCCCTGGTCGGGCCTCCGTACGGCGGCGTCCACCGGCTCGGGCGGCGTGGGCGTCCCCGGGCTCCGGGTGGTCCGGCGCAAGGAGCCCTCGCTGGTCTGGTGCTCGCCGGAGGCCGCCGCCCGGACCATGGACGCGATGGACTACGACATCCACCTGTTCACCGATCCGGCGACCGAGACCGACGCCGTGGTCTACCGGGTCGGGCCGACCGGCTACCGCCTCGCCCGTACCGTCCCCGCCGGGCCGGCGGGCCGCCGCACCTCGCCGATCACCCTCAGCCCGTACGGCGCGCCCCGGCTGACGGAGGCGCAGGCCGTCGACCGGCTGGCGGGCGCGGAGCTGCCGTTCCTGTTCTTCGCGCACCCGGACAGCGGCCGGGGCCGGGTGCTCTACCGCCGCTTCGACGGCCGGCTCGGCCTGATCGCCGGGCGCTCCTGACGGTCGCCGGAACCGCGCCGCGCCCCCGCCGAGCGACTGCTCGACGGGGGCGCGGCACATCTGCCCGGGACGGCCGCGTCACATGTTGATCATGTGCCCGGCGAGGCCGTGGATGGCCTCCTTGACCGCCTCGCCCAGGGTCGGGTGGGCGTGCACGTTGCGGGCGACCTCGTGGACGGTCAGGTCCCACTGCTGGGCCAGCGTCAGCTCCGGCAGCAGCTCGGTGACCTCGGGGCCGATCAGGTGGGCGCCGAGCAGCTCGCCGTGCTCGTTGTCGCTGATGACCTTGACGAAGCCGATCGGGTGGCCGAGGCCGTGTGCCTTGCCGTTGGCGGTGAACGGGAACTTGGCGACCTTGACGTCGTGACCCAGCTCGCGCGCCTGGGCCTCGGTGTAGCCGAAGGAGGCGATCTGCGGCTGGCAGTAGGTGGCGCGCGGGATCATGACGAAGTCGACCTCCATCGTCTCCACCCCGCCGATGGTCTCGGCGGCGATCACGCCCATCGTCTCGGCGGCGTGCGCGAGCATCAGCTTGGCGGTCACGTCGCCGATCGCGAAGATGTGCTCGACGCTGGTGCGGCCGCGGCCGTCCACCGCGATGGCGTTGCGGTCGGTGAGCTTGACCCCGGTGTTCTCCAGGCCGTAGCCGTTGACCCGCGGCGCGAAGCCGATCGCCTGGAGCACCTTGTCGGCCTCCAGTACCCGCTGCTGCCCGTCCTTGGTGACGGTGACGCGGACCTTGGCGTTCGGGTCGCTGTCGTCGATCGACTCGACCCGGGTGGAGGTCAGCACCTCGATGCCCAGCTTGCGGTACTGCTTGGCGAGTTCGGTGGAGACCTCGACGTCCTCCAGCGGCACCACGCGGTCCAGGAACTCGACGATGGTGACCTTCACGCCGTAGTTGTGCAGCACGTAGGCGAACTCGACACCGATCGCGCCGGCGCCCGCGATGATGATGCTCTCCGGCAGCTGCTCGGTGAGGATCTGCTCCTCGTAGGTGACCACGCGGTCGCTCAGGCTGGTGCCGGGAAGCAGGCGGGTGGTGGCTCCGGCGGCGATGATGCAGTGGCCGAAGGTGACGACCTCGAAGCCGCCGCCGCTCAGCGCGACCTGGAGGGTGTGGTCGTCGACGAAGGTGCCCCAGCCGTCGTACTCGGTGATGCCGTTCTTCTTCATCAGGTAGTGGACGCCCTTGACCCGGCCGTCGGCCACCAAGCGGCTGCGCCGGAAGGCCTCGCCGAAGTCGAAGGTCACCTGGCCCTCGACCTTGATGCCGAAGGTCTTGGCCTCCTTGGTGAAGATGTGGGCGAGCTCGGCGTTGCGCAGCAGGGCCTTGGAGGGGATGCAGCCGACGTTGAGGCAGACGCCGCCCCAGTACTTGGCCTCGATGACCGCGACCTTCAGGCCCAGCTGGGCCGAGCGGACGGCGGCGGTGTAGCCGCCGGGGCCCGCGCCGAGGACGACGACGTCGTAGTGCGTGCTCATGTTGCTGACTCCTCCGAGGATGTCACCGTGTCGTGATCTCGGTCCCATGGTGTCAGGACCGGGCTCCGCGCACCCACCGGGTCTCGGTGGATGCGCTCCGCGCGGCACCGTACCGGCCCACGGCCGGATTGTCAGTGGCCTCCACTACGGTGGCCGCACCCGCAGCCACCGGAGGCGTTGGCGGAGGGAGGTCCCGGATGGAGCAGCATCGGACGGAGCAGTCGGGTACGGCGGTCGGGTGGGCCCGCCGGCCGGCGGCGGGCCCACCCGGGGGTCAGGCCGTCACCCCGTGGGTGCTCCCGCCGCTCGTGCCGCTCATACCCGTCGCGCCCGCGCCGGGCGCCGCCTTCACGGCCTGGCGCTGGGCCGGGACGGGCCGGTGGAGCGAGGAGAGGTCCCAGGCGTAGGTGCCGACGGCGTTCGCGATCACGTCGATGTTGACGTCGAAGACACCCATGTCGATGTTGCCCAGGTCGTCGCAGGCCTGGTGGTAGCAGGCGTCGTACGCGGCGCCGGCCGTACCCCCGTAACGGGCGGCCTGCTCCGGGGACTTGACCTTCTCGGCGCCGGTGTCGGTGCCGCCGGCCGGGATGCCCGCGTCGATGAACGGACCGTAGTCGGAGCGGCCGTCGAAGAGGGTCGGGTCGTGCGGCAGGCCCCGGCCGTCCAGGTAGCCGTTGATGTCCCGCTCCAGTTGCGCCGAGCCCTCGGGGCCCGCGTCGCCGCCGGCGCTGCCCGAGCCGTTGTAGACGAACTGCGCGTAGTTGGGGGAGGCGATCATGTCGAAGTTGAGGTAGAGGCCGATCTTCTTCTTCTCCGCGTCGGAGAGGGACTTCACGTACGCCTCGGCGCCCTTGAGGCCGAACTCCTCGGCCGACCACCAGGCGAACCTGACCTTGTTCTTCACCGGGTGGACGGCGAGGTTCTTCGCGACCTCCAGGATGCCGGCGGTGCCGGAGCCGTTGTCGTTGATGCCCGGCCCCTCGGGGACGGAGTCGAGGTGCGCGCCGACCATCACGGTGTTGTCGGGGTCGCCGCCGCGGGTCTCCGCGATGACGTTCCAGGTCCTGCGCTGCTCCATGAAGGTGCGGATGTCCAGTGTCACCCGGACGGGCCCGGTGGCGGCCTCGGCGGCCAGGGCCTCGCCCGCCGCCTTGGTGATCCCGCCGGTCGGGATCCTCCCCGCCGTCGGCTCACTGAGCGTCCCGTTGAGGGTGCCCTCGGTGTTGTTGTAGACGATCGCCCCGGCCGCGCCCACGGCGGCCGCGGCGGCCTGCTTCTCGGCGAAGGTGCATCCGCCGCGCCGGATCAGGGCGATCTTGCCGGTGAAGGCGCCCGCCGGGTAGTCGGCCGGTGTGCAGCCGGTGGTGGCACTGACCGGAGCGACCACCAGGTCCGCGGTCAGGCCCGCCTCCGGGCCGCTCACCGAGTACGTCATGGCGATCACCGGCACCGACTCGGCCTTCGGGGAGAGCACGTCGAGGTGCTCGGAGCGGGCCTCGAAGAAGGTGTACACGAACTCCTGCTTGGACACCTTGAGCCCGGCCCGCCGCGCCTGCTCGTAGACGTACTGCGCCGACTGGTCGTGCCCCTTCGAACCGGCCACCCGGGTACCGCCGTTGCGGTCCGCGATCAGCTGGAGGGCGGCCAGCGTGGCCCGCGCGTCCCGGGCGCTGCTCGCCTCGACCAGCCGGGAGGCCAGCTTGGCGCCCTTGCGCGCCGGGTCCGGGTCGGCCGAGGCGCTGCCGGCGCCGGCCAGCAGCAGCGGGGCGACCAGGGCGGCGACGGTCAGGGCGGCGCCCGCGCCACGCCGGGTGACGGCGGTTCGCGGGCGTCCTGGGGAGGTGTCGTGGTCGTACGGGGTGTCGTGGTCGTACGGGGTGGAACGGTCGAGCGGGGAGGTGGAGCGACGGGTGCGCAGCATCAAGGCAACTCCTTCCGACGGGCCGTGAGGGTCATGATTTGACATGACCGGAATCCCGTTGCCAAGCCTTTACGCAGACCTTGCGAGATGCGGACCGCGACGCGCCCGGTGATATTGGAGAGGTGGGGGGTGTCTCATCCAGGAGTGTGACCAGATGTCCATGATGGATAAGCTCAAGAACCTGCTGAAGGGCCACGAGGAGCAGGCCGACAAGGCCGTCGACAAGGCGGGCGACGCCGTCGACCAGCGCACCGAGGGCAAGTACAGCGGTCAGGTGGACGCCACCCAGGAGCAGCTCAAGAACCAGTTCCGCGACCAGCCGCCCCAGTAGGAGCGACTCCGCGGGGCGCCGCGCCCGGCGCCGTCCGACCGGCTCGCCACCCCGGCCCGGCCGCCCGGTCGGGCCGGGGTTCAGCGTTCGTCGCGCCGGGGTTCGGCAGCCGGGGGTTCGTACCTGGGGCTACGCGTCCGGGGCCTCGTACCTGGGGGTCACGCGTCCGGGGGTTCCGTCTCCAGCGGCTCCGCCGCTCCGGGCGGTTCGCCCCCGCTCTCGCCGTCGGCACCGCAGCTCTCGCAGGGCCCCGGCCCGGGCCGCTCGCGCAGCCGTCCGCACTCCGGGCACACCCGGTCCAGCCAGCAGGCCGACTCGCCGCCTTCGTCCATACGACCGATTCTGCCGGGCGGACTCTCGCAGGCGCGAGTAGACACTGTCTACGGATGCCTGGTAGACAGTGTCTTCATGACCGAACAGGAACGGGACCTGCGGGCCCGACTGGTGGCCGCCGGCGTCGAGCTGGTGGCCGAGGGCGGCGTACAGGCGCTCGGCCTGCGCGAGATCGCCCGCCGCGCCGGGGTCTCGCACGGCGCGCCCCGCCGCTACTTCCCGACCCACCGCGAACTGCTCGCCGCCATCGCCCGACAGGGCTTCGGCAGGCTCACCGACACCCTCGCGGGCGCCGACGCCCTCGCCGCCGGCACCGGCGCCGACGCGCGTGCCCGCCTCGACGCGCTCGCCCGCGCCTACCTCGGCTTCGCCGCCGCCAACCCCGGCATGTTCGAGCTGATGTTCCGTCACGACCTGCTGGAGGGCAGCGGGGTCGAACTGCGCCGCACCACCCTGCCGCTGTTCCAGACCTTCGTCGGGCTGGTCTCCGAGGTGCACCCGCGGTCCGACGATCCGGCCGCCGCCACCGCCGCCCTCTGGTCCAACCTGCACGGCCTCGCCCAGCTGCGCACCTGGGGCAGCCTGCGGCTGATCACCGGCGACGAGTCCGTCGAGCCGCTGCTGCGCGCCGTGCTGGATGCCCACCTCGGCCCGGGCGCCGCTGCCGGCCAGGGCGCCTCGCTCGGCCCGGATGCCCGGCGCGGTCAGGATGCCCCGCTCGGCCCGGATACCCGGCTCGGTCCGGGTGTCCGGTGAGGCCGCCGTTGCGCCGTGGGCTCGTCCTCGCCGCGAGCACCACCGGCGCGGTCCTGGTCGCCGTCGACGGCACCGCCCTGACCGTCGCCCAGCCCGCCCTCCGGCACGACCTGCACGCCTCGGTCACGGCCGTCCAGTGGGCGAGCACCTGCTATCTGGTCACCGTGGCGGCCCTGCTGGTCTTCGCCGGCCGGCTGGGCGACCGATACGGACACCGGCGGCTCTTCGCGCTCGGTGTGGCGGGCTTCGCCGCCGGCTCGCTCGGGATCGCCCTGGCACCCGACATCGGCTGGGTCGTCGCGCTGCGCGTGGTCCAGGGCGTGGCGGGCGCGCTGCTGCAACCGGCCACCCTGGGCATGCTGCGGGCGGCCTGGCCCGCCGACCGGCTGGCCGGGCCGATCGCGGTCCGCACCGCCGCCATCGGGCTCGCGGCGGCGGCCGGACCGCTGGTCGGCGGGGCGCTGACCGCGCACTTCGGCTGGCGGTCGGTCTTCCTGCTGGGCCTGCCGCCCGCCGCGGCCGCGCTCCTGGCGGCCCTCCTGGTACCGGCCGGGACGGGTGCGCCGGGGACCGGTCCGGCGGGGGCCGATCCGACGGAAGCCGGGCGTCGCGGCGGCGGACTCGACCTGCCCGGGGCGGCCCTGCTCGCGCTCGCGCTGGCCTGCCTGGTGCAGAGCCTGGTGGCGCTGCCGGACTCCGGCTGGTCGGCCGGCCCGCTGCTCGGCCTCGCCGCGACCGGAGTCCTCACCCTGGCCCTGGTCCGGCACGAACGCCGCACCGCCGACCCCCTGCTGCCGCCGGCTCTGCTCCGCTCACCGGCGGTCGCTCCGCCGCTCGCCGTCCTGCTCGCGGCCTCGGCGGCGCTCCAGGGCGCGCTCTTCCCGGCCACCTACTACCTCCAGGACGTGCTCGGGCTGGACCCCTGGCAGAGCGCCCTGCGGGCGGTGCCGCTCGCGGCGATGATGATCCTCGCGGCCCCCGGCTCCGTCTGGCTGGCGAAGCGTCACGGCGAACGGGCGGTGGTGCTGTCCGGGATGACCCTGCTCACCGCAGGGGCGCTGCTCACCGCGGGCCTCGGGCCCGGCTCCGGCACGGCCGCGATCGGCGGCTGCTTCGCGCTGTTCGGCACCGGCTTCGGCACGGTGATGGCCACCGCCACCGCGGTGGTGGTCCGCGGTGCGTCCGCCGCCCGGGCCGGGGTCGCGGGAGGTCTGCAGCAGACCGTGCTGAACATCGGCCCGGCGCTGGGCATCGCCCTGGCCACCACCGCCGCCGGCCGTACCGACCCCGGCGCGGCGCTCGCGCCGACCGCGCTGACCATGGCGGTGGTGGCCGGCGCGGGGACGCTGCTCGCCACGCGGCTGCCCGGCCGGGCCGCGGGCCCGGTACCCGGCCGGGCCTCTTCGGTGGCGCCGTCCGTGAGCGGCGCCCGTGCCGTCAGACGCCGGTGACGCCGTCGATGCGCTCCCGGAGCAGGTCGGCGTGGCCGTTGTGGCGGGCGTACTCCTCGATCAGGTGCACCAGGATCCAGCGCAGCGAGACGCTGTCCGCGCCGAGCACCGCCGCGGCCTGCGGGGAGAGCGCGCCGGCCGCGTCCAGTGACTCGTCCGCGGTCAGCTCCCGGCCCCGGTCGATCTCCGCCTTCCAGTCCGCCAGCGCCTCGGCCATTCCGCGCGCAGGGTCCAGCCCGTAGCCGCCGGCGTTCTCCGGACCGTACACCGGCGGGACCTCCCGGCCGTCGAACACCCGCTGGTACCAGTTGCGTTCGACCTCGGCGAGGTGCTGCACCAGGCCCAGCAGGGTCATCGTGGACGGCGGGACGGACGCCAGCCGTACCTGCCGGTCGTCGAGCCCGTCGACCTTCCGGGCGAGGGTGGCCCGCTGGAAGTCCAACCAGCTCTCCAGCATGGCGCGTTCAGCGGCGTGCGGGGGCGGGATCGGCCGCCCGTCCGGGGTGAGTGCCATGGCCCCCACTCTGGCACACGCCCCCGCGCGTCTCCCACGCCGACCGGGACCGTGTCAGTACGGCGAGCAGCGCGAGTTGCACGGCCGCGCCCACCGCCGGGCCGAGCCACACCCCCGACACTCCCAGCGGCCCGGACAGGGCCGCCGAGGCGGCGAGTTGGGCCCCGAGGCCGAGCAGTACGGAGACCGCCAGCGGTCGGCCTGCGCCCGCCGCCTGGTGCACCCCGCCGAGGGCCACCACCAGGGCGTACGGCAGCAGGTAGAGCGCCGCCATCCGCAGGAAGCCGATGGACTGCGCGGCCACCGCCCGATCCTCGGCGAAGAGCGCGGTCAGCGGTCCGGCCAGCGTCACGGAGAGCACGGCCGACACCGCGCCGAGCAGTGCGGCGAGGCGGCCGGTGGCCCGGCTCAGGGTGCGCAGCGCGGCGCCCTCCCCCGCGCCGGCCAGGCGGGCGGCCTCGATCGCGGCGGCCTGGCGCAGCGCGTAGAAGACCATGGTGACGACGAGCAGGACGCGGTAGCCGAGGCCGTACCCGGCCACCGCGGCGACGCCGAAGCCTGCGACCAGGCCGAGTTGGGCGGCTCCGACAGCCATCCGGGCGGTGAAGTCCAGGCCGAACGGTGCGCCCGCGCGCAGGATCCGTACCGCTGCCGCGCCCACTCCCCCGGCCGCTCCGTCGGCGGTCCGCGGCTGCGGCCCCGTACGCCGCTCCGCCGGTTGCCCCGCCGATCGTCGTGGCCTCCGGCGCAGGTGCAGGGTGCCGGCGAGGGCGATCGCCCGGGAGAGGGCCAGAGCCAGGGCCGCGCCCGGCACGCCGAGGGCGGGCAGCGGCCCCGGGCCCAGGATGAGCAGCGGGTCGAGGAGGAGCAGCAGGGCGTTGGAGAGCAGGGCGATCCGCATCGGGGTGCGGGTGTCGCCGGTGCCCTTGAACAGCTCGTCGGCGACGCGTTGGCCGAAGAAGAGCGCGAACGCCGGGAACGCGACGGTGAAGTACCCGGCGGCGTGCGCGGCGGCCTCGCCGTCCAGGAAGGCGCCCGCCAGCCGGTCGCGCAGCAGGAAGCCGGGGACGGCGAGCGCCACGCTGCCCGCCGCGCAGAGCCACCCCGCCGCGCGGGCGGTACGGGCGGCCTCGGCCCGGTCGCCGGCTCCGAGGGCGTGGGAGAGCCGGACGCTGGTGCCGGAGCCGACCACCAGCACCAGTCCGAGCAGCAGGTTCTCCACGGTGCCGGCCAGGGTGACGGCGGCGACCGCGGCCCCGCCGAGACCGGCCACCCAGAACGTGCCGATCACCGAGGCGACCACCCCGGACAACAGCTCCGCGTAGACGGGTACCGCCAGTGCCGTGAGCCGGCGCGACTGTCCGCGCATGGCCCTCCCCCTTCCGCTGTGGCGCTCCTGCTCGGGATCGGTCGGCGTCGACTCGGCCTCGGCTCAGCGTCGACCTGCCACCGAAGCCTCGAATAGAGATACATCGTTTCGAGGCACATCGACAAGAGGTAGCATTGCTGCTCCACAGGGCGCACTCCGACCGAAGGGCTCCAGCCGTGTTGACGCTCGCGATCCTCGGCTTCCTGTACGACCAGCCGCTGCACGGCTACGAGCTCAAGTCCCGGATCACCGGACTGACCGGCCACGTCCGGCCGGTCAGCGACGGCGCGCTCTACCCCGCCATCGCCCGACTGGAGAAGGCCGGGCTGCTGCTCCGGCGCACCGAACCGGGCAGCGGCGCCGTTCCGCGGCAGACGCTGGAGCTGACGACGGAGGGCCGGGCCGAACTGCTGCGCCGGCTGGCCGATCCGGAGCAGGTCGAGATCACCGACCAGATCCGCTTCTTCACCGTCACCGCCTTCCTGCACCACCTCACCGATCCGCCCCGACAGGCCGCCGTCCTCCGCCGCCGACTGGGCTTCCTGGACGCACCGAGCAGCTTCTTCCACGACGGGGCGGGCCGGCCGTTGACCGCCGAACGCGAGCCGAACCCTTTCCGGCGCGGGATGCTGCTCGTCGCCCGGGCTTCCACGGCCGCCGAGCGCGCCTGGCTGACCGAGACCATCGCGGAACTGGAACGGCCGGGCGGCGCGGCACCCTCGGAAACCCCCGGTGCACCGGCGGAGCCGAAGCCCTCGGAACGCTAGGCCGACAGGCGGACCGAAGGCGGAAACGAAGGCGCACGTCCCTGCCGAACAGCAGAGCGAAGAAGCGGATTTGGGCCGTTCCACACCTGGCTCTCCCCGGCCCCGGCATCGCTATGATGATCCGCCTCACGTCCTCGGCGCCCCCTCCGCGGCGTGACCCGCCACCGCGCCCCGCCGTCCCCCTGGAGGCCGCCGTGCCCACTTCCGAGACCGCGGTCGAGGCCGCAGTCCACTCCGCGCCGCTGAAGCGGGACGACATCCCCGGCTGGTTCTTCAGCCTCGACCGAGCCGCCTTCAGCCACCTGCTGTCCGCCCAGACCTCGGCCGGCGTCACCGGCGACATCCTGGAACTCGGCAGCTACCTCGGCCGCAGCGCCGTCCTGCTCGGCGACCACCTGCGGCCGGGCGAGCGGCTGACGGTCTGCGACCTGTTCGACTCCGAGGCCGGCGACGCCGAGAACGCCGCCGAGATGGACCTGTCCTACCGAAAGACCCTCACCCGCAGCGCCTTCGAGGCCAACTACCTCGCCTTCCACGGCGAGCTGCCCGAGATAGTGCAGGCCCCGACCGCGGTACTGGCCGACGGCCGGATCCGGGCGCACAGCTGCCGCTTCGTCCACGTCGACGCCTCCCACCTCTACGAGCACGTCGCCGGGGACATCGCCGTGGCCCGCGCCGCGCTCTCCGAGAACGGCCTGGTCGCCCTGGACGACTACCGCTCCGAGCACACCCCGGGCGTCGCCGCCGCGGTCTGGGAGGCGGTCTTCACCGGCGGGCTGCGGCCGGTGCTGCTCACCCCGATGAAGTTCTACGGCACCTGGGGCGACGCGGCGGCCGCCCAGGCGGTCCTGCGGGAGCGCGACTGGCAGGCCGACGGGTACACCGCCGACGAGGACACCATCGCCGGCGCCCGGGTGATGCGCCTCAACTACCGGGTCAAGGCTCCGGTCCAGCGCTCCGTCCCGCGTCGGCTGGCCCTGGAGTTGCTGCCGCCGGTCGCGACCAAGGCCACCCGGCGGATGCTCCGGACGCTGCGCGAGCGCCGCGCCGTGCCCCCGGTGCCGAGCCCCTGAGCCCCTGGCCCCCTGGCCCCCTGAGTCCACACCGGACCGCACACCGGACCCCAGCGCCGGGGCCCGCCCCTCACCGGGCGGGCCCCGGCGCCGTCTTGGCGTGTTCGACCCCGTCCTGCCGAACTGTCGACGAGTCAGCTCGTTCATCTGACTTTCATTTTTAGGCCTTTCCTATTATCAACACCGTTTCACTCTAACGAGGGAATCTCATTTAAAGATTTGCCCACGGAACGTTAAAGGGCGCATAGTGATGACACCTCAGTTCGGTCTGGTGAACACCAAGTTCAGGCAAAGTCATCCCCAGTGAGGAGAAGACCTTGTTCCACGGAAACACGGCATCGGACAACCCCGGGCAGCGGCTGCGCGCGGAGATCGCGGGCCCGGGGACGACGCCGCTGATCGGCGTCTACGACATGTACTCGGCCTCCATCGCGGCCGATCACTACGACGGCATGTTCGTCTCGGGCTTCGGCTTCGCGGCCTCCTACTACGGGCTGCCCGACATCGGCTTCATCGCCTGGCCCGACATGGTGGGCTTCGTCGAACGGCTGCGCGGGGCCTTCCCCCGGCACCACCTCCTGGTCGACATCGACGACGGCTACGTCGATCCGGAGGTCGCCTGCCACGTCGTGCGCAGGCTCGAACGGATCGGCGCGTCGGGCGTGATCCTCGAGGACCAGAAGCGTCCGCGCCGCTGCGGGCACGCGGACGGCAAGCTGGTGCTGCCGTTGGAGGAGTACCTGGAGAAGCTGGAACTCGTCCTCGCCAACCGGACGGACTTGGTGGTGGTCGCGCGCACGGACGCCACCGAGGAGGACGACATCCTGCGCCGGGCCCGGGCGCTCGCCGCCACCGACGCCGACGTGGTGCTGGTGGACGGCGTGCGCAGCGAGGAGTGGATCCGCCGGATCCGCCGGGTGGTCGGCGACAAGCCCCTGCTGTTCAACCAGATCGCGGGCGGCAAGTCGCCCCGGCTGTCGCTCTCGGAGCTGTCGGCCCTGGGGGTGGACGTGGCCATCTACAGCACCCCGTGCCTGTTCGCCGCGCACCGGGCGATGGACGAGGCGTTGGCCGGGCTGAAGAACGCCGACGGGCGGCTGCCGGCCCCGGTCGGGGGCCGGGAGCAGGTCGGCGTGCGGGAGTCCACCGAGCTGCTGGAGCGGAACATCTCGCGCTCCCGAGGGTTGATGGCGGTGACGGCATGAGCGGCGGGCCACGCGGGCTCGCGCCGGTGTCGCCGGCCGCCGCGCTGCGGGCCACCGCGCTGGGGCTGGCCGGTGCCTGCGCCCTGCTCGCGGGAGCCGCGTCGCCCGCGGCGGCCGGTGGCGGGCTGATCACGGTCGTGGACAACTCGCACGCCGACTCCTGGCTGGAGGTCGACCGGACGGCCAACCTCCAGAACGGCAGCGGTTCCGCGGGCAGCGACCACGACGGCGAGGGTTCGCTGGTCGGCGGACTGATCGGGCCCGGTTCCTCGTCCGGGCACACGGTCCGCCCGGCAGCGGAAGACGGCCCGTGACCGACCGCCTGGCGCGCCCGGAGCAGCCACCAGGGCTCCGGGCGCGCGGGGACCAGAGGAACCGGGAACAGGCGTTCGGGGAGCGGGCGCGCGGGGAAGGCACGCCGACGCCGCCGTCCGGTCCCGGGCCCCGCTCCCGCAGGTTGCTGCCTCGCTGGCTGGACCCGTACATGGCGGCGCTGGCCGGGACGGTCGGGCTGGCCGCGCTGTTCCCGGCCTCGGGTGGCTCGGCACGGGTCGCCGAGGTGGCCTGCGAGCTCGCGGTGGCGCTGCTGTTCTTCCTCTACGGCGCCCGGCTCTCCACCCGCGAAACGCTCGCCGGGCTGCGTCACCTGCGGCTGCACGGGCTGGTGTTGGCCGCCACCTTCGTCCTGTTCCCGCTGCTCGGCGTGGCCACCGCGCTGCTCACGCCCGTCCCGCTGACCGGGCCGCTGCAGACCGGGGTGCTGTTCCTCTGCCTGGTGCCCTCGACGGTGCAGTCCTCGGTGGCGCTCACCGGCGCCGCCGGGGGCAACGTCCCCGCGGCGATCTGCGCGGGCACCTACTCCAGCCTGGCGGGGCTGGTGCTGACGCCGCTGCTGGCGGCCTGGCTGCTGGGTTCGCGCACCGAACTGTCCGCCGACGGGCTGCTTCGGATCGGGCTCCAGTTGCTCGCGCCCTTCCTGCTCGGGCAGGTGCTGCGGCCGTGGCTCGGCGGTCCGCTGTCCCGGCACAAGCGGGTGCTCACCCCGGTGGATCGCGGTTCGATCCTGCTGGTCGTCTACACGGCGTTCAGCGCGGCGGTGTCCCAGGGCATCTGGGGTCTGGCGACTCCCCTCGCCCTGCTCGGGCTGCTCGCGGTGCTGCTCGCCCTGCTCGCCGCCGCCCTCGCGGCCACCGGGCTCGGCGCGCGGCTGCTGGGCCTCGACCGGTCGGCCGCCATCGCGGCGGTGTTGTGCGGCTCGCAGAAGAGCCTGGCCAACGGCCTGCCGATGGCCACCGTCCTGTTCGGAGCACAGGCCGGGCTGATGGTGCTGCCGCTGATGCTCTACCACCAGCTCCAGCTGATCGTCGGCACCGTCCTCGCCGGCCGCTGGTCGCGGGCACCGACGGCCGGTGCCCCGCCGGGCGCGGCCCCGGCCGCGCTCACCGGCCCGGGCGCTCCACCGGCGCCCGGGTGATCCCCCTGCGCGGCCTGGCCGAAGCCCCGGGCAGGCCGCCGGGCCGGTGCAGGGCACGCCCCTAACCGGCGGCCGGTCCGAACCGGTCCACGGCGACGGGGGTGCTGAGGGCGGTGACCGGGAGGACAGGCAGCGGCCTCTCGGGCGGCAGCGTCCAGGCGGCCGGATCCGGGGCGAACGGTCCGGTGCGGTCCTGGAGTTGGGCGAGGGCGAGGTCCCGGGCCCGGGCCATCTGCCGGTGGGTGGCCTCGTCGACGACGCCGAGGCGCCGGGCATGGGCGTACTCGTCCTCGTCCTTCCAGCTGTACTCCGACAGATCGGGGGTGATCACGAGGTCCAGGAAGAGGTCGATGTCGAGGCCGATGGCCGTCCGGCGGTACGGGCGCTCGAAGTTGACGTACCAGTGCAGCGGTCGGCCGGTGGGCGTCAGGAAGCGGTGCACGCTGAACGGCGCTCCGGCGGTGAAGCGGCTGAGCACCACGGTGTCGCGCCAGGTCCACTGGTCGAGTTCCCACCGGCCGGCCGCGAGGTCGGCGATGCAGTGCAGGCGTGCGGCGTCGTCTCCGGCGCGCGCGGCCGCGGTCCAGCCGGCCGGGGCCAGGGTCTCCGTCCCCGGGCGGGCGCTCAGCGTCAGGGTCGCACCGTCGTCCCCGAGGACCGTGTAGGGCATGGCCGACCAGACCTGGCCGTGGGTGACGTCCCGCCGCACCGCGGTGTCGCCCGGAGCGAAGACCGGCGCCGTCATCGGACGTAGTAGGCCCGGTTGTGGGCGGCGACCGGCGGGGACTGGTAGGTCCAGACTCCGGCGGCCGGCGCGTCGGCGATCAGGTGGGCGAGGTCGCGGGCGGACTCCTCGGCGGGGTTGCCGAGGTCGAGCCGGACGCGGTCGGCGGTGCGGTCGTCCAGGGCGTAGTAGCGGTAGGGCTGGTGGACGTTGAGCGGTCCGGCCAGCAGCTGGCCCTCCTCGTCGGTGCCGTAGCCGGTGATCGGGGTGTTGCTGACGGACTCGGGGGTGAGGCCGATCAGGTTCACGTCCAGGGCGAGGAGTTCCTCGTCGTGGCGGCTCAGTCCGTCCGGCCCGAGAGTGGCCCGGCGGCAGGACACCGACCAGCGTTCGCGCACGGCGGGCGCGTTGAGGGAGGGCAGGGTGGTCTCGAACCAGCCCGGGTGCTTGGGCTCGGCGTACAGCCGGCGCCCGGCGTCGATGGCATGGGGGTTGTCGCAGAGCACGTGCAGCCGGGCGATCCCGAGCAGCTTGGTCTGGTCGTAACCCCGGGCGTACTGCCCGTAGTTGACCACCGGAATCCGGTCCTCGGCGAAGATCGGGTGGGCGATCAGGTTGATCTCCAGCTCCTGGGTGATACCGCCGCCGTTCGGGTACTGGGCGAAGTAGAGCTGGTAGTTGAGCGAGACACAGGCCCCGCCGTCGAAGGCGGCGACGCTCAGTCCGGGGTGGCGCTTGGCGAGCAGCTCGCGCGCCCGCACGCGGTCGACCAGGTAGTCGACGCCGATGTTGTGCAGCGCCCCGTAGTGGAAGGGCAGGTGGTACGGCTCCGGTACGGGAGGCAGCGGCAGGCCGGTCATGAGGGCTCCGGGGACGAGGAGGAGAGCGACGAGGACGACGAGTTGGGCGAGCGGGGCAGGACGGTCGCCGGGCGATGCAGCTCCAGCAGGTCGCGGTGCATCCGTTCGGCGCTGCGCAGCGCGAGGGCGGCCATGGTGAGCGAGGGGTTGGAGGTGCCGAGGGAGGGCATCGAGCCGCAGCCGACGGCGTACAGGTTGGGGTGGTCCCAGCAGCGCTGCCAGTGGTCGACCACCGAGTTCGCGGGCGAGTCGCCCATGATGTGGGTGCCGCCGGCGTGACCGGCGCCCCGGTAGCCGTGGACGGTCCCCCGGTGTTCGAGCCTCCCCGGCCACCCGGTCGCCGGATAGGCGGTGTGGTCCTCGGCGCCGAGCAGCGCGAACAGCTGGTCGGAGACGACCCGGGCGGAGGCCATCCCCTCACGGACGTACTCCGAGAGGTCGTAGCGGACGGCCGGTCCCGGCAGACCGAGCGGGTCGCGCCGGTCCCGGTCGAGGGTGACCCGGTTGGCCGGGTCGGCGGGCTGCTCCAGCTCGAACTGGAGCGAGAACTGACGGCCCAGCCGGTCGCCGAGCCGCTCGCGCAGCTCCTTGCCGCGCAGGCCCGCCGTGATCAGCGCCGCCGCCTCGGCCTCCGGCGCTCCGCCCGCCCAGGACCAGCCCCAGTTGCCGATCTCGATCCGGAACGGCGCCCGGCGGGCGCGCCCGGGGCCGAACCGGAACGCCTCCAGGCCGCTGGTGGACCCGGGCCCCCGGTAGGGGCCGACCGGGCGGGGCATCAGCCCCCAGGTGAGCAGGGCCGGGTGGTCCATCAGGTTCCGGCCGACCTGGTCGCTGCGCTCGGCCAGACCGGAGAGGAGCAGCAGTCGGGCGTTCTCGATCGCGTGCGCGGCGAGGACGACCAGGTCCGCCGTCACCCGGTGGGTCGTGCCGCCCGCGACGTACTCGACCTCCCGGGCCCGCCCGGTCTGCGGGTCGGCCAGCACCCGGCTGACGACGGCCTCCGTGCGCAGTTCGACGCCGGCCGCCCAGCGGGCCTGGGTGCGCAGCGGGGTGTACTTGGCGCCGCTCGGGCAGGCCGGGACGCAGCCGGCACTGCCCGCACAGAGCGGCCCGTCGGCGGAGCCGGGCCTGGTCGGCACGCCGTTGCGGGCGTGCGGGGTGGCGGTGACGGCGAGCCGGGCGGGGCCGGGCACGGCGGGGTCGCGGACGGTCCGGCCGTCGAGGGCGCGGGCCAGCTCCCGGTCGAGGTAGCTCGCCGGGACGGCCCGCATCGGGAAGTCGTAGCCGTCCGGGATGGGCAGTCCGACGGCGTGGCGCTGCTCCCGGGCGTCGGCGGCGACACCGAGTTCCCGTTCGGCCTCGCGGTAGTGGGGTTCCAGGTCGTGGTAGCCGATCGGCCAGTTGCGGCCGTGGCCGAGGTCGCCGGTGCGGAAGTCCTCGGGGTGCATGCGCGGGGTGAGCCCGGTCCAGAGCAGTCCGGTGCCGCCGTTGGCGCGCAGGTAGCCGCTGGCGTAGGGCAGCGGACCGTACTGGCGGAGGTGGCCGGTGGCGGTGAAGCCGCCGTCCGGGCTTCCGGTGAGGTCCGTGACGTCGGGTGACGGAGCCTCGGGGCTGTGCGGGTAGGGCGAGGTGGGTGGTCCGCCGCCGGCCGCGCGGTGGGCGGCGGAGGCCTCGGCGCCGGTGGGCGCGGCGCGTCCGGCCTCCAGGACGAGGACCCGCCAGCCCTGTGCGCCGAGGCGGTGGGCGACCAGTGTCCCGGCGAAGCCCGCGCCGACCACGACGGCGTCCCAGCGGGGGCTCATCGGCCCTCGAGGTCGTCGTCGGGTGCGTCGACGGCCTCAAGGCACCCGGCACCTCCCAGGCCCCCGGCACCTCCCCGGTCCTCGGCCCCTCGGGGTGCCGCGGCCCAGCTGCCGTGTCCGGGGGCGGTGGCGCCCGGCGGGGCGGCGTGGAAGGTCCGCCAGACCAGTCCCTGGTCGTGGGCGCGGGCGGAGGAGGGCGCCTCGCCCGGCCAGGCGCCGACGTACCAGAGGTGGACCAGGGCGTGTTCGTCGCGCACCTGGTGGGCCAGCGTCGTGCGGTGGTGCTCGTCCGCCATGCCGGTGGAGCGCAGTTCGGGCACGTCGAAGCCGGTCAGCTCGGCGCAGACGCGCAGGAACTCGTCCAGGTCGGCCAGGGCGTCGACGTACTTGTTCGCGACGGGGTCCCAGCACTCCGCCAGGTCGTAGTCGGCCGGGCGGTCGTCGGACACGGGCACGCGGGCACCCCCCACGATCGGCAACGGGTGGCCGGGGCACGGCAGGCCGTACGGTGCGACGGACCGCACGGCGCGACAGGCCCCGGAACGAGGCGGGCCCCGGGGCGCCGACCCTCGCCGGACACCCCTGCCCGCCACCGCGATCCTGCCGCCCGCCCTCACCACCGGAAACGCATTGCGCGAATCTGCCCGGACTTCGTCACCCCCTGTCCGGTCGACCGCCCACCACGATCACCCGGCGTCCGCTTCCGGTCGGCCCAGCGCCCGTACCGCCGCCAGGACGTCCAGGCCCAGTTCCGGGTCGGCCTCCTCGGGGAGGTTGACGGACAGCCGGGTGACCAGGCCCGCGTACCGGTGGTGGATCTCCCGGGCGACCTCCTCCACCGGACCGCAGACCGCGAAGGTGTCGAACACCTCGTCGTCGATCAGCGCGGCCATCTCCGCCCAGCGTCCGCGCACCGAGTGGGTGTGCAGCTCCTCCTGGAGCCCCTCCCAGCCGTGCTGCGCCAGGACCGGGCGGTAGGCCGGCGTGGAAGCGTAGAACGCGAGCCGCTCGCGGGTGGCCGCGCGGTTCGCCGCCAGCTCCTCCTCGGTGCGGCCGGCGGCGGTGAGCACGTTGCCGACGATCTCGAACGGGCGCTCCGTCCACGCGGCGCCCTCCGCCTCGGCCCGGGCCCGCTCCTCGGTCAGGCCGGGCAGCACCTGCTCGGCCAGGTAGGCGGTGGAGGAGAACGGGTGGCTCAGGAAGCCGTCGGCCACCGCCCCGGCGGTCCGGGTCATCAGCGGTCCGACGCCCGCCAGCAGGATCCGCGGCACCCCGGACGGGACCGGGTCCGGCGAGAACACCGGCGTCATCACCGTGTGGGTGTAGAACTCGCCGCGGAAGCGGAGCCGTTCGCCGGTCTGCCAGCTGTGCCAGATCGCCCGCACCGCGTGCACGTACTCGCGCATCCGGGCGGCCGGACGGTCCCAGGGCATCCCGAAGCGCTTCTCGATGTGCGGCTTGACCTGCGAGCCCAGCCCGATGACGGCCCGTCCGCCGGAGGCGGCGTGCAGCCCCCAGGCCTGGTAGGCGAGCGTCATCGGGGTCCGGGCAAAGGCCACCGCGATGCCGGTGGCCAGTTCGATCGACTCGGTCCGGTCGGCCGCGCGGGCGAGCTGGAGGAACGGGTCGTACGCGGTCTCGGCGACCACCAGCCGGTCCATGCCCCGGCGTTCGGCCCGCTCGGCGGCGTCCAGGATCCCCGCCGGGTGTCCGGAGGCGGTGGCGTCGAGACGGAGGGCTGCGGGTCGGTCCATGGCGGTGCTCCTGATCGCGGACGGCGGTGCTACCCGGGTAGCGTGCCACGCCCGGGCTCGCTCCCCGACCCGCTCCCCGGGCGGGCCGCCGCCCCACCGGCCGCCTCACCCACGGCCGACGGCAGCGCCGGCAGTCCCGCCCGCGCCGCCCGGCGCCGCGAACAGCCGCTCCAGGTGCCGGTCGACGGCCGCGAGCACGGCGGCGGGCTCGACCACGCCCAGCTCCAGCAGCGTGGTGAACCCGGTGAGCGCGAGCAGCAGGTCCGTCTCCACCGCCGGGTCGCGGTCGGCCGCGAGGTGCCCGTCGGCGATCGCCTGCCGGACCACCTGTTCGACCATCGCCCGCCCCTGGATCAGGCCGCCGCGCGCCCGCGCGTGCACGTCCTCGTCGTGCAGCGCCTCCAGCACGTAGGCGGCGCTCATCCGGCTGGTCGCCCGCGCGTCGGCGTGCAGCGGCAGCAGCTCGACCAGCATCGCCCGCAGCACGTCACGCGGGTGCGGGCGCTCGCCGAGCGCTTCCAGCGCCCGGCCGACCCGCAGCGCGCCCTGTTCGGCGGCGAAGTCCATCGCGAAGGTGAGCATCTGCGCCCGGGAGCCGAAGTAGTGCTGGAGCTGGCCGAGCGAGATGCCGGCCTCCCCCGCGACCTCGCGCATCGTCAGGTGGGTGGCGCCGCGCCGCTCCACGACCCGCCACAGCGCACGGGCGATCGCCTCCCGGCGCTCCCGGTGGTCGACCTGCTTCGGCATGGGCGGCGGCTCCTCGGCTCTCCCCGCACCCGGCGGAGTCTTTTCCATACAGTTGACACAATACAGCTGACCTATAACGTGGAAAGCCTTCCGAGGGAGGAGCGTCCACATGTCGGAGCAACCCGTCATCCGCACCACCGAGGGACTCGTCCGCGGCCGCTGGGAGCGGCCGCGCGGACCGGAACAGCAGCACGGACAGCGGCAGGAACAGCCGGCGGGCCGCGCGCTCGCGGTCTTCCGCGGCATCCGCTACGCCCAGCCGCCCGTCGGGGCCCTCCGCTTCGCCGCACCCGCCGAGCCCGAGCCCTGGGACGGCGTCCGCGAGGCCACCGCCTTCGGCCCGATGGTCCCGCAGTCCGGACCGCTGCCCGCCGAGTCCCCCGAATCCGGCGAATCCGGCGAATCCGGCGAGGGCGCCGTCGTCTCCGAGGACTCCGACTGGCTGACCCTCAACGTCTGCACGCCCGATCCCGGCGCGGCCGGCCTGCCGGTCCTGGTCTGGATCCACGGCGGCGGGTTCATCTCCGGGAGCGCCAACGACCCGCTGTACGACCCGACCGCGCTGGCCTCCGCCGGGCTGGTCGTGGTGAGCGTCAACTACCGCGTGGGCGCCGAGGGCTTCGCCCTGCTGGAGGGCGCCCCGGCCAACCGGGCCTTCCTCGACCAGATCGCCGCCCTGCGCTGGGTGCGGCGCAACATCGCCCGGTTCGGCGGGGACCCGGCCCTGGTGACCGTCGCCGGGCAGTCCGCGGGCGCCGGGTCGGTCGCCGCCCTGCTGGCGACGGACTCCGCCCGCGGCCTGTTCCGGCGGGCCGTCGCCCACACCGTGCCGGGCACCCACTGCACCCCCGCCCTGGCCGCCGAGGTCACCGCCGAGCTCGCGAAGCTGGTCGGTACGGCCCCCACCGCCGCCGCGCTGGCCGAGGTGCACCCCCGGCGCCTGGCCTCGGCCGTCACGGAACTCGGCGCCGCGCTGCCGGAACATCTCGCGCGCTGGGGCCGGCTGGCGCACAGCGGCCTCGCCACCGTCCCGGTGGTCGACGGCGAGGTGCTGCCCGGCTCGCCCTGGTCGGCGCTCACCGAGGGCGTCGACCTGCTGGTCAGCCACACCCGGGACGAGTTCCGGCTGTTCGGTGTCCTCAGCGGTCGGCACGGCCGTTTCACCGAGGAGGAGGCCCGGCTGGCGCTCGAGCTGTTCGCCCCGCCGCCGGGCGGCCCGGACGCCTACCGGGCCGCCCTCCCGGGGGCGACACCCTCCGACCTCCTCGAAGCCGTCAGCTCCGACGCCCTGTTCCGGGTGCCGTCCCTCCGGCTCGCCGAGGTCAACGCGGCGGCCGGCGGCACCTCGTACCTCTTCGAGCTCGCCCTGCCCGCCCCCGCCCTCGGCGGCGTCTTCGGCGCCTGCCACGGCCTGGACGTGCCGCTCGCCTTCGGCACCCTGGACAGCCCCGCGGCGCGGCACTTCCTCGGCGACCCGCCCCCGCCGGAGGCGGTCCGGGTCTCTGCGGAACTACGGGAGGCCTGGGTCCGGTTCGCCACCACCGGCGACCCGGGGTGGCCCGCCTTCGAGCCGGACGGGCAGCTCACCCGGGTGCTGGACGCCCACTCGGAGACCGTCCACTACCCGGAGCAGACCGCCCGCCGGATCTGGGCGGGGCACCCCCTCACCGCCTACGACCTCCCCTGACGGCGGGCACCGGCCCGCGGTGCGGGCCGCCCGAACACCCTTGGCGTGGCAGGTCCGGACACCGATGGCGTGGCAGCCGAACGGCGGGCCCGTTCGGCCGCTACGCCGCCGACGCGTCCAGCAGCTTCAGCAACTCGGCGGCCACCAGCCCCGAGGAGGCCGGGTTCTGACCGGTCACCAGGTTGCGGTCGACCACCACGTGCGGCGCCCAGGGCGCGCCCTCCTCGAAGTCCACTCCGAGCTCCACCAGCCGGTCCTGGAGCAGCCACGGCGCCCGGTCGGCCAGGCCGGCCTGGGTCTCCTCGGCGTTGGTGAAACCGGTCACCCGGTACCCGGCGAAGGGCGAGCCACTGCCCTCGGCCCGCGCGGCGAGCAGCGCGGCCGGGCCGTGGCAGACCACCCCGAGCGGGCGCCCGGAGGCGAGAGCCCGGGTGAGCAGCCGGCCGGAGTCGGGGTCGACCGCCAGGTCCTCCATCGGGCCGTGGCCGCCGGGGTAGAACACGAGGTCGTAGTCGGCCGGGTCGACCTCGGCCAGCACCAGCGGCTGCCGGAACTCGGCGATCTTCTCCACTTCCTCGGCCATCGCCGGGTCGGTCAGGCTGGCCCCGTCCGCGACCGGGACGACTCCGGCCGGGGTCGCGACGGTGACCCGGTGGCCCGCCTCGGTGAAGGCGCGGTACGGGACGACCGCCTCCTCCGCCCAGAAGCCGGTCGGGTGCGCGGTGCCGTCGTCCAGGGTCCAGAACCTCGCGCCGGTCACGACGAACAGGATGTCGGCCATGAGATGTGCCTCCAAGGGTGCCGCGGTCCTCGCCGCGACGGTCCGCCGCGGCGCTCACGCCGGAGACGCTAGACGCGCCCGGCCCCCGGAAACCAATGGGCCACGCGATGCGAGGCATCGGGATTCCGATACCTCACCCGGATCGTCCAGCCGCCGTCCGGCCATCGGAATCCCGTACGCTCGGCGGCATGAGCGATCGGCTGACCACCGGATCAGGCCCGCTGGACCTCAACCAGCTGCGGACCTTCCTCGCCGTGCACCGGGCGGGCTCCCTCACCGCGGCCGCGCACCTGCTGGGCCTGTCCCAGTCCACGGTGACGGCGCAGATACGGGCGCTGGAGCAGCGGCTCGGCCGGGAGCTTTTCGAGCGCCGAGCCCGCGGGGTCAGCCCGCTGCCGTACGCCGACGAGCTCGCCGGGCGCCTGGCCGTACCGCTGGACCAGCTCGCGGGCCTCGCCGACGGGCACGGCGACGGCGTACCGGAGCCGGTCCACCTCGCCGGGCCCGCCGAGTTCCTCGGCACCGTCCTGCTGGCGGAGCTGGCCCCGCTGGTCGCGGAGGGCGTCCGGCTGCGGGTGACGGCCGGGCTGACCGACCCGCTGCTGGCGGAACTGCGGGCCGGGCAGCACGACCTGGTGGTCGCGACCCGCCGTCCGCGCGGCCGGACGCTGCTCGCCGATCCCCTGGCCGACGAGGAGTTCGTCCTGGTCGCGGCCCCGGTCTGGGCCGAGCGGCTGGCCGGCCGGGAGCTGCCCGGCGCGCTGGCCGAGGTCCCGCTGCTCAGCTACGCCGAGGACCTGCCGATCGCCCGCCGCTACTGGCGACACGTCTTCGACCGGCGGCTGCACGCCCGGGCGGCGGTCACCGTGCCGGACCTGCGGGCGGTGCTCTCGGCGGTGACGGCGGGCGCGGGCTGGAGCGTGCTGCCCGGCTACCTGTGCCGGGCCGAACTCGCCTCCGGGGCCCTGCGGTTGCTGCACGAGCCGGCCGATCCGCCGATCAACACCGCCTACCTGGTCCGCCGCCCGGCCGGCTCGGCCAACCCGCACGTGGCCCTGGTCCGCGAGCGCCTGCTGGCCGCGGCCCATACCTGGGGCTGACCGGGCTGCCAGCCGCGGACCGCCACGGTCTGCCACGTCCCCACCTCAAACGGCCAGGTCCCGCCGCTCCAACAGCACGAAGGCCGCCGCCAGTCCGAGCAGTCCCACCCCGAGCAGCACCCCGAAGGCCGCCCACGGCACCCCGCCGTGGCCGAGCACGTCGCCCGGCGCGTAGTAGTGGAACGGGCTGAGGTAGCGCAGCGACCTGGCCGGGGACCAGGCCAGCGCGACGAAGTTGAGCGCGAAGCCGACCGCGCCGAACGCGACGGCCGCACCGATCACATGGGCCCGCCGCCGGCTCATCGCGGAAACCGCCAGCACCGGTCCGGTCAGGCAGAACGCGAGGGCGCAGCCGAGCAGTCCGGCGGTGAACACCGCACTCTCCGGCACGGCCGCGCGCAGCTTCGGGGAGGCCGCCACCCCGATCGCGAGGGTCAGGGTGGCGGCGGCGTTGAGCAGCACGGTGGCGGCGATCAGGGCGCCGGCCCGCTCGGCGAGCAGCCGGCGGCGGGAGACCGGGCGGGTCATCAGCAGCTCGATGGTGCCGGACTCGACGTCGGCCGCGACGGCGGCGGCGCCGAGCGAGCCGATCACGGTCAGTTGGAGGGCGATCCAGAACGGGTGGGTGAGTCCGGCGCCGAGCAGGCCCGGGTAGCTGGCGATGGAGATGTCGCCGTTGGAGCCGCTGAAGGCCTTGAACGCGCCGGGCGGGGTGCGGCGTTCGCCGAACAGGTCACTGGTCGGGACGGTTCCGGCGATCACCACGATCAGGGTCTCGAAGACCACCATGCCGAACAGCAGGGAGAGCAGCATCCGGCGGCGCCGGTGCAGGGCGAGCCAGACCAGCGGGAGGCGGCGGTTGGCGGTGCCCGGGTTCACGGCTTCTCCTCCGGTTCCGACGGACCACTCGGTTCCGGCAGGCCGCTCGGTCCCGGCGCGCCGCTCGGTTCCGGCAGACCACTCGGTTCCGACAACCCGCTCGCCTCCCGTAGCCCACTCGGTTCCGGCGGGCCGCTGCCGTCCGGAAGCACCTCGTCGCCGACGGACCGGTAGAGGTCGAGGAAGGCCTCGTCCAGCCCCGCCTCCTCCACCGTCAGGTCGGCCACCGGCTGTTCGGCGAGCAGGGTGCGCACCGCCTCGACCACGTCGTCCGGCGGCACCAGCAGCTCGACCCGTGGGCCGTCCCAGCGCGGGGACCACCGCTCGGCGGCGCCGAGCGCCCTGGCGCCCCGCCCGTCGCGGAACAGCAGCCGGACCCGGCGGGCCCGGGCCTGGCGCAGCTCGGCCACCGAGCGGACGGTGACCAGCCGGCCGTGGCGGACGATGGCGACCCGGCCGCAGGTCCGCTGCACCTCGGGCAGCACGTGGCTGGAGAGCAGGACGGTCCGCCCGGCCGCGGTCTCCTCGGCGAGCAGTTCGTAGAAGGCCTCCTGGACCAGCGGGTCGAGCCCCTCGCTCGGTTCGTCCAGCACCACCACCGGCGGCCGGTGCTGGAGCGACTGGACGAGCCCGAGCTTCTGCTTCATGCCGCGCGAGTACTCCCCCACCGGCCGGGCCAGGTCGGCCCGGGAGAGCTTCAGCCGCTCGCACAGCTCGTCCCGGCGCGGCACCGGGGCGCCCTGGAGGGCGGCGAGCAGGTCGAGGGTCTGCTGCCCGGTGAGTTCGGGGTAGAGGCGCAGTTCGCCGGGCAGGTAGCCGATGGAGGGGGCGAGCCGGCCGTGGTCGGCGACCGGGTCCAGGCCGAGCACTCGCACCTGTCCGTCGCTGGGGCTGAGCAGGCCGACCAGACAGCGCAGCGTGGTGGTCTTGCCGGCGCCGTTGGGGCCGAGCAGGCCGAACACCTCGCCGGCCTCGACCGACACGTCCAGCCGTTCGATGCCGACCGTCTCGCCGTAGCGCTTGGTGAGCGAGCGCAGTTCGATCACCGGGCCGGTTCCGGTGCCCCGACGGTCGACGGCTGGGTCCGGGTTGCCCGGCATGACCACCTCCTGTGGCGGATGCGCTGCGGTGTCGGCTGCGATCCGGTGACGGACGCGTCCGACATCAAAGCGCGCCCGGCCGGGCGAGTCGAGGGACGCGCCCGGACCGGTCCGGCGAACTCACCCGCGGTTACGCCCCACCCCTGCGCACGTCTCCCGTGCGTCACCCCTTGCACACGCCCAGCGGCACCAGCCGGGCGACCTGCCGGGCGAGCCCGGCGGCCTCGGTGACGGCGGCCACCGCGTCGACGTCCTTGTACGCCTGCGGGGTCTCCTCGGCCAGCGCCCGCCAGGAGGCCGGCCGCACCGCGATCCCCTGCGCCTCCAGCTCGTCCTTCAGCCGCTCGCCGCGCACGGTGCGCAGCGCCTGGTGACGGCTCAGCACCCGTCCGGCGCCGTGGCAGGCGGAGCGGAAGGCCTCGTTGCCGGGCAGGCCGACCATGACGTACGAGGCGGTGCCCATGGTGCCGGGCACCAGCACCGGTTGCCCGGCGTCCGCCAGGTCCGCGGGCAGGTCGGGGTCGCCGGGCGGCAGCGCCCGAGTGGCGCCCTTGCGGTGCACGCAGAGTGTCCGCAGTTCGCCGTCCACCTCGTGGGTCTCCAGCTTGGCGAGGTTGTGCGAGACGTCGTAGACCAGCTCCAGCCCGACGCCGAGCGCGGTGGCGAAGGCGCGGCGGGCCGCCTCGGAGAGCAGCTGCCGGTTGGCCCGGCCGTAGTTGGCGGCGGCGGTCATCGCGCCCAGGTAGGCGCGGCCGCGCGGGGAGTCGACCGGAGTGCAGGCGAGCTGGCGGTCCGGGACCTCGATCCGGTAGCGGTGCAGTTCGCGATCCATGGCGCGGACGTGGTCGGTGCAGATCTGGTGGCCCAGGCCGCGCGAACCGCAGTGGATCATGACGCAGACCTGGCCGGGCCGCAGTCCGAAGGCGGCGGCGGTCTCGGCGTCGTGGACCCGGTCGACGGCCTGCACCTCCAGGAAGTGGTTGGCCGAGCCGAGGCTGCCGACCTGCTGCAGCCCGCGTTCGACGGCCCGGGTGCTCACCTCGCCGGGGGCCGCGCCGGCCAGCACGCCGCGGTCCTCGCAGCGTTCCAGGTCGCGGGGCACGCCGTGGCCGTGCTCGACGGCGTAGCGGGCGCCGCCGAGCAGCAGTTCGTCCAGTTCCTCCGGCCCGGACAGCCGCCACAGGCCGCCCCGGCCCAGGCCGCGCGGGACGGTGTGGTCCAGCAGGTCCATCAGTCGGCCGATCCGGTCCCGGTCGAGTTCGTCCCGGGCGACGCCGGCCGCCAGCAGCCGGACCCCGCAGGAGATGTCGAAGCCCACCCCGCCGGGCGAGACCACCCCGCCCCGTTCGACGTCGGTGGCGGCGACCCCGCCGATCGGGAAGCCGTAGCCCCAGTGCACGTCGGGCATCGCGAAGGAGGCGCGGACGATCCCGGGCAGCGTCGCCACGTTCGCCACCTGTTCCAGCGCCTTGTCCCCGGCGGCCTGCGGCAGCAGCGCGCCGTTCGCGAACACCACGCCGGGCACCCGCATCGGCGGGCGCGGCTCGATCCGCCAGCGGTTGCGGCCCGCCTCGGCCAGTGCGATCTCCACCTCGCTCACCCCGCTCCCGCAGGTCCGGTCCGCCCTACCCGGGCCGGTGCTCAGACGTCCACGGTGACCCGGCAGGTCCAGCCGTCCGGCCCGGCGCTCAGGTCCAGGTCGTGCAGTGAGACGGCCTTCGGCACCGCGCCGACCAGCGCGGCCGTCGCGGCATCGGCCATCCGGAAGCGGACCGCCACCCGACGGGCACCGTCCAGGCCCTCGATCGGGCCGATCGCGACGGCGACGGGCAGTTCGCCGTCGACATCCATCCGGTAGACGACCTCCTCCAGTACGCTCGCGAGCAGGTCCGGGTCACTCACGGCGAGCACGGTGCAGCCCCGCTCGCCCACGACCCGCGCACCGGAGAGGTCGGCGAAGCTCCCGACCACGCCGTACACCAGCTCGCCGATACAGCCCTCGGCCGTCGGCGCCCAGGCCTCCACCCGCAGGTCAGCCGTGTGCGGCACACTCCGGTGGCCACTGGCAGACCGACCCGCAGGCTCGCCTCCGTCCACAAGCGACGCCTCCCACACCCGTTGCCGTCTTCCCTCCAGCGTCATCCCGCGAGCCGCCCGGCGGCAAGTGCGGGTCACGGCTCGGGTCTGCAGGGGTATCGCTCACGGCAACGCTCCTTTCCCTTGTTCGTTGCTGGATCTCCGGCCGGGCTCTGCACGGCCCGCAGCCCGTAGAACGCCTTCCGCAGAGCGATCAACGATCCGACCAGCCATCCGCTCGCGGGCCGGGGCGTTCGTTCCGGGGAGGGTCGCGAAAAATTTCTTCGAACCCGGCTGCAACCCCCCGGCGGGATGGACGTCTATCAGGGTGAGAGGCCGGGAGAGCGAGCCGGTGAAGCCGGGGGGCTCGGGCCGGCTCCTCGGGGCGCGACAGTAGGCGCCCGCTCATCCGATCGAAACCACCATCACCGTGTCCTTGGGGGGACTGTCACATGAACGCGTCCGTTATCGCCCGTATTGCGAAGATCGTCCCGCTGGCCGTCGTCGCCGCCGTCGGTGTCGCCGCCTGCGGCCCGACCAACGGCGGGTCGTCCGTCGCCGCCTCCGCCCCCTCGGTCACCCCCTCGGCCACCCCCGGCGCGGGCGCCGTCCCGACCACCCCCGCCCCGGCCGACACCACCACCGAGGCGACCCCGACCACCGCCACGCCCGCCGCCGAGGCCCCCGCCGAGCAGGCCCCCGCGGCAGCAGCGGTGCCCGCCAAGGCCGACACCAAGCCCGCCACGAAGGCCCCGGCCAAGCCCGCTCCGGCCAAGCCCGCCGGCGGCATCGGGATCACCTTCAACGGCCTCCACCAGGGCCAGAAGATCCAGGTCGGCAACCAGGTCTCGTTCTCGGTCACCTGGAAGAACAACGACGCCACCGGCAGCCGCAGCGTGGCCCCGGTGGTCGCCACCCAGCAGTACGAGGGCGCGCAGTGCCAGCGGATACTCTCCATGGCCAAGGGCACCCTGGAGCGCAAGGACGCCTCCGGCTGGAAGGCCATGCCCTCACTCAGCCAGGGCGGCGGCACGGACTACACCGGCACCGGCAACGACGCCGCCTTCACCCTCGCCGCCGGCGAGAGCCGCACCGTCGAGTACCGCATGGTCCTCGACACGAGCAACCACCCGGGCCGACTGCTCATCGAAGCCGACGCCGTCACACCGTCCACCCACCAGGTACTCACCAAGGGCACCGTGACCACCTCCGTCATCGACAGCCACCGCCCCACCGTGGCCTCCGCCACCAAGCCCACCCCACTCGTCACCGGCACAACCCCCACCGAGTTCACCTTCAACATCACCTCACCCGACGGCCCGGGCCGCCTGCGCCCGACCGTGTACCTGTCCCTGCCCTCCAGCCAGGGCCTGACCGGGCAGGACGTCACGATCGAGGCCAAGGTCGGCAACGAGTGGAAGTCCTTCGAAGTGACCGAGGACTGCAACGGACGACTCGGCGTCGCACCGGCCCAACTGGACGGCGCGATCAAGGGCAACCCGGTCACCTACACCTTCCGGGTCGGCCTCAAGCGGACCCCCACCGCGCCCGTCGGAATCGAGGTCGGCGCCGCCTCCGACGGCCACTACAGCGCCGCCACCACCCTGCACCCCACCATCCAGCACTGACACCGAAGGGCCAGGCCTCCCGCTGCCCGGGAGGCCTGGCCCTTCACCGTTCCACGACCCAGCGAGCGAGGCCATCCAGGCCTCGACCTCCCCGGCGCTGCGGGACAGGCCGGCCGGGACCGCAGACCCGGTGCGTCGGCTGGAGGAACCGACACCGCACCGGATCAGCACCACCCTGCCCGCCGGAACCCGTCGGGGCGCCACGGAGAACGGGCTGGCAGCGGACAGGTGGCCGACTGCTACCGGTTGCCGATCTTCGGCCGGAGGGTTCCCATGCTCCGGGAAGGACCCGTCGTCTCGTTCCACACCGGCTGGCCACAGCGCAGGAGCATCCAGCCTCTGAACTGGTGTGGCATGAGCTCGCCGACGCCGAGTTGGCCGAGCAGCCGGGTCACGAGGCCCGGCTCCCCCTCCCCCTCGAACCATCCTGAGCCGCCCGCACCAGTGGTCTTCCGCGATCACGCGCCCGCGCTTCTACGCCTCGGGGGCGGCCGCCACGCGGTTGCGGAGCGTGCCGATGCGCTCGACCTCGACCTCGACGACATCGCCGGGGTGCAGGTGGCGGCCGGAGAAGACGCCGGCGCCGCGCGGTGTCCCGGTGAGGATCACGTCGCCGGGTTCGAGGGTCTGGTAGCGCGAGAGGTGGGAGATCAGCTCGGCCACGCCGTGGATGAAGCCTGCGGTGCGGTCGTCCTGGCGCAGCTCGCCGTTGACCCGTGTACGCAGCCGCAGGTCGAGCGGCTCGTGGAATTCGTCGGGGGTGACCAGGCAGGGGCCGAGCGGCTTGAAGGTGTCGAAGCTCTTGGACACGCCGATGGAGGCGGTCGGATCGCCCGACACCGCCCGCTGCTGGATGTCGCGGGCCGAGACGTCGTTGGCGATGGTCAGGCCGGCGAGGCGGCTCATCGCGTCCGCGGTGTCGACGGCGGTCGCGGGCGCGCCGATGACGGCGGCGACCTCACCCTCGTAGTCGACCTGCCGGGACGCGACCGCCGGGAGGCGGATGTCGTCGCCGGGGGCGATGACCGCGGAACCGGCCACGACCTGGAAGTTCGGCTCGGTGGGCAGGGTGATGTCGGGCCGGCCCATCGCGGCGAACATCTCCAGGGCCTCCTGCGCGTGACTGCGGTAGTTCAGTCCGACGATCAGGATCTTCCCGGGGCGGGGAACGGGTGCGTGCACGCGGACCTCGTCGAGGGCGACCTGCCGGACGACCGCCGCCGTGCGGGCCGCTGTGATCCCGGGGCCGCGCAGGAGGGCGCCCAGGTCGGCGAAGGGGAGGTCGAGCAGGGAGAGCTCACCGGGGCTGTCCTCCCTGGCGATGCCCAGGGCTGTGCTGTACAGGCGCATCAATGACTCCCGCGGGTCGGGGAAGGGACTTCTCTTGCTTCAGAGTCAAGAGCCTTCTTGTTTCGGAGTCAAGAGCCCGTCGATCGCCGGACCCGTTCCCCGAGCCCGTTCCCCGGAGCCACTCCCCGGGCCCGCCTCCCCGAGCCGCTCCCAAGAGCCCCGGAGCCGCGGACGGGGGGTGCGGCGGTGCCGCCTAGGCTTTGCTGTCATGCCAAGGAACCGTCAACAGATCCCGAAAGCCGAGCGCGAGGCCGTCCTGGTCGAGAGCGCCTGGGAACTCTTCGCCGCCCAGGGTTACAAGGGGACCAGCCTGGCCGAGGTCGGCAGGGCCGCGGGCGTCGCGGCGAACGCCGTGCGCTGGTACTTCCCGACCAAGGACGACCTGTTCGCCGCCGCGCTGGACCGCAGGTTCCTGCGCGAGCGGGAGCACGTCGAGGCGGATCCCGCGATCGGGGGCGATCCGCGCCGAGAGCTGGTGGCGTGCCTCGTCGGCCTGGAGGCCTACCGCGGGCTGCACCGGGAGGCGTACGACCGCATGGGCGAGTCGCCGGCGCTGGCCGACACCTACGACCGCATGCAGGAGTGGCTGGAGGCCCGCCTCCTCGCGGCCGTCGCGGACCGGCTGCCCGAGGGGGCGGATGTCGCGCCGGTGGCGGATCTGGCGCACGTGCTCTTCGAAGGGCTGCTGGTCAGCACGCGGACGCTGGACCGGCCGACCGGGGAGCTCGTCGACCTCCTCATGGAAGCGCTGGTCGCTGCCGCGGCGGCGCGCTGAGCCACCTCTTGACTGTCATACAAGAGACTCCTAAGTTTCTCTTGTGTGGCAGCCAAGAGGGCTGCCGTGCTCCCGAGAAGGAGGTCGCCACCCCATGGCTTCTCCCGACAAACTCGCCCACGTCGTCCTGCGCACCGGCCGCCTGCCGGTCATGACCGACTGGTACGCGAACGTCCTCGAAGGCCGTGTCGCCTTCGCCAACGAGGCCCTCGCCTTCCTGACCTACGACGACGAGCACCACCGTGTCGCGCTGGTCGCCACCGGGGCGTCCGAGCGTCCGACGGAGGCGCACACCGGTCTCCACCACGTGGCGTTCACCTACGCGACGATCAAGGACCTGCTCGACACGTACCGGCGGCTGAAGGGCGAGGGCATCCACCCCTTCTGGTGCATCAACCACGGGCCGACCACCTCGATGTACTTCGAGGACCCCGACGGCAACCACATCGAGCTCCAGATCGACAACTTCGCCACCGCGGAGGCCCTCGACGAGTGGTTCCGGTCCGGGGCCTTCGAGGCCAATCCGATCGGGGTCGACTTCGACCCCGACGACCTCCTGCGCCGCTTCGAGTCGGGCGAGTCCCCCGCCGACCTGGTCCGGCGCGCATGAAGGACATCGACGCGCCGGTCGTCATCATCGGCGCCGGCCCCGTGGGCCTGGCCACCGCACTCGTCCTCGGCCGGCACGGCGTCCGCAGCGTGGTCTGCGAACAGTTCGGCGGGATCAACCCCCATCCCAGGGCCCACGTCGTCAACACCCGGTCCATGGAACTGTTCCGCGCCTGGGGCATCGCGGACGCCGTCCGGGCGGACGCGGTGGACCCTGCACAGGCCGGCACCATCCTGTGGAAGCAGACCCTCGCCGGGGAGTCCCTGGGCCGGATCGACTTCGCCGAAGGCCCCCGGGGCCCGCTCCTGGAGCGGGCGCACGCCTCGGCCGAGCAACTCGCCTCCTGCGCACAGGACCGGGTGCAGCGGCACCTCCTGGACGCGGCCCTCGCCCAGGGAGCGGCCGCCGTCCACTACGACACCACCGTCACGGAGGTGGCCGACCACGGTGACGTCGTCGACGTCACCGTGGAAGGAGCGGGCGGGCGGCAGACCCTGCGCACCCGCTACGTCGTGGCGGCGGACGGGGCGACGGGCGGCATGCGCGACCGGCTCGGCATCGCGATGGACGGCGCCCCGGTCCTCGGCCACCAACTGAACATCTACTTCCACGCCGACCTCTCCCCGTGGACCCGCCAGGACCCCGCCCTGCTGATCTGGCTGATCAACAGCGTCTCCCCGGGAGTGCTCATCGGCATGGACGGCGCCCGCCGATGGACCTTCCAGCGGAGCTTCGACCCGGCCGTCGAATCGCCGCAGGACTACCCGCCCGAGCGCTGCGCCCGGATCATCCGGGACGCCGTCGGAACCACCGAACTCGACGTGGACATCCGCTCCGTGGGGTCGTGGACCATGACGGCCCGAACCGCCGGGACCTACCGCAGCGGCCGTGTCCTGCTCGCCGGCGACGCGGCGCACCAGTTCCCGCCGACGGGCGGCCTCGGCATGAACAGCGGCCTCGCCGACGCGGACAACCTCGGCTGGAAACTCGCCGCCGTGCTGAGCGGCCGCGCCTCCGAGGCCCTGCTCGACAGCTACGAGCGGGAACGCCGCCCCGTCGCCGTCGACAACGCCCGCCACAGCATGCTGAACGCCGTCAAGATGGCCGAGGTCGGCATCGGGCCCGGGACGGCCGCCGTCGCCGCACGCCTCGAAAGCCCGGACCCGGAGGTCGCCGCGGCGGAACGCCGGCGGATCGCGCAGGCCGTCCCCCTGCAGCGCCCGCACTTCGACGCGTTGAACCAGGAGATCGGGTACGTCTACGGAGCGGCCCGGTGGGCCGACGGCGCGGGCGGCGCCCCGTCCTCGACCGTCGACCGCACGCCGATCGCCCTCCGCGGAGCGCGACTTCCGCACGCCTGGGTCGAACGCGGCGGGGAGCGGGTGTCCACCCACGACCTCCTGGTACCGGGCTTCACCCTCATCGCCGGACCGGGAGGGGCCGCGTGGGCCGACGCGTTCGCGGACGCCTTCGAGGCGTTCTTCCCCGGGTCCTCCGCGCGGCCCGAGGAGTCCTCCGCGCGGCCCGAGGGGGCCGGGGGCGGCATGGCGCGACGGACCGTCGTCATCGGGCGCGACGTCACCAGCCCGGACGGCCGCTGCCTCGAACTGCTCGGGATCGGTGCGGACGGAGCCCTCCTGGTCCGGCCGGACGGTCACATCGCGTGGCACAGCGCCGAGGGATCGACTCCCCTGTCGGCTCTCACCGACCTGCTCCGCGGAGCCGAGCGGCCCGCCCGGTAGCGCTTCCTCAGGTCCCGTCCCCGGCGGCGGTGGCCGCGGCCACGGCCCCGCCCCGGAGCTGACCTCGTGCGGGAGCGCCGGCCCCGAGCCCGGCGCTCCCCTCTCCTTCCCTCCCCCGGTCTCTCGCCCCCACTCAGCGGCCCGGCCGACCGGCAAGCGGGCCGACGGGCCCGTACCCGCGCCGCCCCGTCCCACCCCGCCCCGCCCCGCCCACCGATGCCCCATCCCGGAGGAACACAGTGGTGACCTCTCAGAACACGACCGGACCCCGGCCCTCCCTCCAGGACCGGTACACCCGCGAAGAAGGCAGCGTCCACCTCACCGGCATCCAGGCGCTCGCCCGCCTCCCCCTCGACGTCCGTCGCGCCGACCGCCGCGCGGGCCGCAGCACCGCCGGATTCGTCTCCGGGTACGAGGGTTCGCCGCTCGCCGGATACGACCTGGAACTCGCGCGCTGCCGCCCCCTCCTCGACGAGTACGACATCGTCTTCCGCCCCGGCGTCAACGAGGAGCTGGCGGCGACGGCGGTCCAGGGCACCCAGCTCGCGGCCGCGCAGCCGGACAAGCGCGTCGACGGCATCACGGCTGTCTGGTACGGCAAGTCTCCGGGCCTGGACCGCGCCTCGGACGCCATCCGACACAACAACCTGATGGGCACCCACCCGGCCGGGGGCGCGCTCGCCCTGGTCGGTGACGACCCCGCCGCCAAGTCGTCCACCGTCCCCGGCGCCTCCGAACTGCTCCTCGCCGACCTCGGTCTGCCCACGCTCTACCCGTCCGACCCGCAGGAGGCGCTCGACTTCGGACTGCACGGTGTGGCGATGTCCCGGGCATCCGGCCTGTGGGTGGCGCTGAAGATCGTCACCGCGGTCGCCGACGGCTCCGGCACCGTCGACGTGAGCGCCGGCCGGATCTCGCCGGTCGAACCGGACCTCGTCGTCGACGGAGCGCCGTACCGCCACACCGTCGGCGCCCGGATGGTGCAGCCGGCGCTCGGCGATCTGGAACGCACCCGGGAGGGCGCCCGGCTGGAGATCGCCCGCCGCTACGCCGCCGCCAACGGCCTCAACCGGATCACCGTTTCGGGGCCCGACGACCGCATGGGCATCGTCGCGGCGGGCAAGACCTTCCTCGATGTCCGCCAGGCCCTGCGCATCCTCGGGCTCGACGACGCCGAACTGAACCGGCGGGGTGTGCGCCTGCTCCACCTCGGCATGATCCACCCGCTGGAGCCCACGGTCGTCGAGCGGTTCGCGCGGGGACTGAGCCACATCGTCGTCGTGGAAGAGAAGCGGCCGCTGATCGAGACCGCCCTCAAGGAACTGCTCTACGGGCACGGGAACCGGCCGACCGTCTCCGGCAAGCGCGCACCCGACGGTTCGGTCCTGTTCCCGTTCGACGGAGAACTCGATCCCGACACCGTGGCCGCACGGCTCGCCCGCCGGCTGAACAGCCTGGGCGAGTTCCCCACCGTACGGGCCTGGTCGGACGCCCGGCGGCCGGCGGCGGCCGGGCGCCGGGCGCTTCCGCTCCTGCCCGTGGCGACCCGAACCCCCTACTTCTGTTCCGGCTGCCCGCACAACCTCTCGACCAAGGCGCCCGAGGGCGCCGCCGTCGGAGCCGGGATCGGTTGCCACGCCATGGTCACGCTCATGGACCCCGCCCAGGCCGGCGACGTGATCGGCATGACCCAGATGGGCGGCGAGGGCGCCCAGTGGATCGGGATGCAGCCGTTCCTCGCCCGCGACCACCTGATCCAGAACCTCGGGGACGGCACCTTCCACCACTCCGGCAGCCTCGCCGTCCGGGCGGCGGTCGCGGCCGGGGTGAACGTCACCTACAAACTGCTCTACAACTCGGCGGTGGCGATGACCGGCGGGCAGCAGCCGGTCGGCGTCATGCCCGTGCCCGCGATCGTGCGGGGGCTGTTGGCGGAGGGCGTCGGACGCGTCATCGTCACGACCGAGGACGTCAAGCGCTACCGGCGGGTCACGCTTCCGAAGGGCGTCGTCGTCTGGCACCGCGACCGGCTCCCCGAGGCCCAGGACGTGCTCGCCCGGACCCCCGGGGTCACCGTGCTCATTCACGACCAGGAGTGCGCGACGGAACTCCGACGCAAGCGCAAGCGCGGCCTCGCGCCCGAGCCCGCCGAGCAGGTGGTGATCAACGAGCGGGTGTGCGAGGGATGCGGCGACTGCGGGCAGCAGTCGAACTGCCTCTCCGTGCAACCCGTCGACACCGAGTTCGGGCGCAAGACCCGGATCGACCAGTCCTCCTGCAACAAGGACTACGCCTGCCTGGCAGGGGACTGTCCGTCCTTCCTCACCGTCGTTCCCGCCAGGGGGAAGCGCGCCTTCACCACCGCGCCCATGCCGGACGCCGTCCCCATGCCGGACACCGCCGCCCTGCCCGATCCGGCACCCGCCGTGCCGGCGTCCCACACCATCCGGATCACCGGCATCGGCGGTTCCGGCGTGGTCACCCTCGCGCAGATCCTCAGCACCGCGGCCTCGCTCGTGGGCCTGCACGTCCGAACCCTCGACCAGACCGGCCTGGCCCAGAAGGGCGGTGCGGTTGTCTCCGACATCAAGATCACCACGGAACGGACGGACCAGGCGGGCAAGGCGGCCCTGGAGGAGTGCGACCTCTACCTCGGCTGCGACCTGCTCGTGGCCGCGGAACCCGGAAACCTGTCGGCGACCGCCCCGGCGAGAACGGTGGCGGTCGTCTCCACCACCGAAGTCCCGACCGGACGGATGGTGATCGACCCCAACGTGTCCTTCCCGCCCGCCGAACCACTCAAGGAAAGGATCCGGGCCGGGGTGAGGGACAGCGTCTTCCTGGACGCGCGGCGGCTCGCCGCCGACCTGCTGGGCGAGGACCAGTTCGCCAACCTCCTGTTGACGGGTGCGGCGTACCAGAGCGGCGGGCTGCCGGTCCCGGCGCACGCCATCGAGGAGGCGATCACCCTCAACGGCGTCAAGGTCGAAGCCAACCTGAAGGCGTTCCGCCTCGGCCGTCAAGCCGTCGCCGACCCCGAAGCCTTCGCCGCCGTCCTGCCCGGACGTACCGCTCCGGCGAGGCCGGAACGGCGCCTCTCCTCCGCGGCCCGCGGCGTCCTCGCGTCGGCCGGGGCCGTCCCCGGGTCGGAACTCGCCCGGCTCCTGGAGGTCCGCGTCCCGGATCTCATCGCGTACCAGAACGTCGCCTACGCGACGAGGTACCTGCGCTTCGTCGAACGGGTGCGGCGGGTCGAGAACGAACGCGTGCCCGGCTCGACCGCACTCGCCGAGGCCGTGGCCACGTACCTGTACAAGCTGATGGCGTACAAGGACGAGTACGAGGTGGCCCGGCTCTCCCTCGACCCCGAGGTCGAGCGGGAGGTGAGAGCCCGCTTCGGGGACGGCGCACGGATGTCCTACCGTCTTCATCCGCCCGTGCTGCGGGCGCTGGGGATGACCCGCAAGATCGAACTCGGCCCCTGGTTCAGACCCGCGTTCCGCGCCCTCGCGGCGATGCGGGGCCTGCGCGGCACCCGCCTCGACCCGTTCGGAGCGGCGCGCGTGCGACGCACGGAACGTGCGCTGGTGGTCGAGTACGAGACCACCGTGGCCGAGGTCTGCCGGCTCCTCGGCGAGGACGTTCACGGCCTGGCCGTCGAGATCGCCGCACTGCCCGACACCGTGCGCGGCTACGAGGGGATCAAGATGGCATCGGTCGCGCGCTACCGGGCCCGCTCCGAGGAACTGGTCGGCCGGCTGCGCTCCCTGACGGTACCTCAGGACTGAGCGCCCGACTCCACCCGGTGCGCTCGGGGCTCTCTTCTCCGCCCGCCACTTCGGCAAGGGGCAGTCCTACCTGATGGCCATCGCCGACCAGGACGGCCAGGACCTCGACGGCGGCCAGAACTACCGGCTCACCGTCACCGCGGACGTCCCCGTCAGCCAGTACTGGTCGCTGACGGTCTACGCCCGCGACACCCACACCTTCCTCCAGGGCTCCGACCGGCTCAGCCGTGGCGGCGGCCGGGGGTGTTCCGGTCCCCGCCGGGGTGGGAACCGGGACACCCCCGGAGGGCTAGCAGGTCCAGCGGTGGGAGCGGAGGTGGACGCCGGTGCCGCCGTTCTGCGAGAAGTTGCCCTTGGCGCCGGCCGCCGTGCACACCACGCGCTGGCCGGTGTAGTCGGCGCCGGTGTAGAAGCCGACGGGCCTGCCGGAGGTGCCGTGGTTGTAGACCGAGCGGACCTTGGTGGTGGCGGACCAGCTACAGGTGTCCCCGGCCTGCCAGTCCGGGTCGTCGTAGGGCCAGGCGCAGACCTGTCCCGTCCCGTCGGGGCCGCTGTAGGCGCAGACGCGCCCCTCCACGCACGACCACGGGTCCAGGCCCGCGTAGGCGGGCTGCGGGGCGGCGAGCAGGGCGGCCGCGGCTGCGGCGAGCGAGGCGATCAGGCCGAGGCGCTGACGGGCGGCGCGTTCCATGACGAGAGGTCCTTCCGGTTCGAGGGGTGGGCGGTGTGAGGGGGGCTCAGGCGCCGGGCGGGCTGACGTAGCCCGACACGGGCTGGTGGTTGGTGCTCACCTTCGAGGGGTCGAGGCCGGTGCGGAGGGCGACCGCGTCGCCGAGGTTGCCGTCGACGGTGTCGAGGGTCCCGTCGGGGTGGACGGCGGCGACCACGCCGACGTGGCCGGGCGTGCCGCCGTCCGGCTCGCCGTAGATCACCAGGTCGCCCGGCTTCGGGGTGTACGCGCCGCGCGCGTGGAACAGCCCCTTCTCCCTGCCCCACTTGCCGATGCCGCGCGCGGCGAGGACGTCGGGCGTCTCCTCGATCCCGGCCCGGTGCCACGTCCACTCGGCGAAGGCCGCGCACCACGGCGTCTTCGCGCAGGATCCGCCGTTCCTGTGGTAGGCGAAGTACTTGTCGCAGGAACCGGTCTTCTCGGGTGAGGCGCCGTCGGGGGTGACCTCCCCCCGGGCCGCCGAGACGACGCGGTCCCGCACGGTGGCGGCGGACGCGGCCGGAGCGGCGGTCGCCGCGCCGAGCACCGGCAGCAGGGTGAGGGCGGCCAGCGCGGCGGCGGTCGAGGTGCGCCTGTACGGCTTCATGAGAGCTCCTCCGTTGGGGTGAACCGGTCCTGCCCGTCGCCCGGTCGCCTGCCCTACAGTCGGCGGGCGTGCCGGAGGCACGCGGGGACCGGGAGGCGGTGGCACGGCGGGAGTCGACGAGTCAGCGAGTCGGTGCGATGTCGTGGGAACCATCCTGCGGACGCTCCCGGGCCGTCACCAGGCCCCTCGGCCGGCGCGGCGTCCCAGAGCTCGCCCACTTCCCGTCCCACCGCTCCGACCTGCGGAAACGATGCACACCGGGACAGCGATTGGGACAACAGCGCATGCATGACGAACCGTCGGACGAGACCGCGGGGGCCACGGCGGAAGAACGAGAGCACCCCAGGGTCCTGCTCGTCGGCGCACTGAACGACGGGCTCGGCGCGTGCGGCCTGTCCCTGGACCGGGTGGCGGCCCGGCTGCGGGACCGGCTCAGCGGCTCCAACGTCCGGGGGCTGAGCACCTCCTCGATCAGCCGCTACCTCGACCCGGGCCGCACCGAGCTGCCCGACCTCGCCGTCCTCGCCGAACTCGCCAGGATCTTCGGCACGGACCCGGCGGAGCTGGCCCGCTGGCAGCACTGGCACCGGCAGGCCAGGCTGGCGGCGGAGCACGGGCTGCGCGACCGCCGCGCGGCGCGCCGGACCGCCACTGCCGTCCCCGTCGCCACCATCCCCACCGCCGCGGCCGCCGCCGTACCGGTCCCGGCGCGTCCGGTGGTCGCTGACGGGCCGCCGGACGCCCGACCGGCGGTGTGGCGGGTCGCGCGGCAGTGGCGGCGCCGGCGGGGTGCGGCGTCCGGGGCCCTGGCGCTCGTCGCCGCCGCCGTGGCCGTGGCCGTGGCCGGCGGGACTTTGTGGGCAGGGAACGGCGGCCCCGACGACACCGCCTCGGTGGTGACGGCGCCGTCCGCGGGCGCGGCCCGGCGGGAGCCGGCGGCGGTCCCGGCGGAGTCGGCGGAGTCGGCGGAGTCGGCGGAGTCGGCGGAGTCGGCGGAGTCGGCGGAGGGCCTCGCCCAGGCGGTGGAGGTCGGCGCGCTCGGCGGGGACAGCCGCTGCTCGGCGCCGAAGGCCGGGCCGTCCGGCACCTGGCTGCGCGCCTGCGCGATGGTGCAGCCCCGCCAGGTGCTGTTCGCGGTCCGGGTCGACAATCCGACGGACGCGCCGATCGAGGTGACCGCGAAGGTGGCCGGCTTCTGGTCGGGCGTCCTGCACTCCTGCGCCCCCGGGCGCTCCGTCGTGCACACCACCGTCGCCCCGGGGGCCACCTTCACCAGCGACCCGGAGGAGTGCGTCACCCCCCGCCGCGACACACCGCTCGCCTACCAGGCGGAGGCCTTCGTCGCCGCCGGGAACGGACGGCAGTGGGTCGGCCACATGCTCTCTCCGAACGCCCACGTCTACCCGGACCGCGAGACCCTGTGGCGCTGCCGCGGCGACGTGCCCTGCTAGAGATCGTGAACGCGATCCTCTACGTCAGCCGCATGGGCGTCCCCTCCCCGGTCCAGGCCGACAAGAGGTGGCGGTGGAGCGGATCCACTCATCGTCACACTGCGTATGCTCATCCGCCGCGCGACCTCGCGCTACCACGGGGATGACCGCCCCACCACCGAACGCCTGAGGTAACGCCTACTGAGCGGCGCCCTTGACCGTGGGCTGGGTCTTCTGGTTGTAGATCTCCTTGCCGTCCGCGTTGTAGGCGTGGACGTAGGGGGCCGGGGGGAAGGAGTTCGCGTTGTGGCCGGTGGAGATGGCCGCGGTGTGGACGAACGCGCCGCCTGCCATGACGGCCGGGTACTGCGTCGGGTCGTCGCCGTAGCTGATGGTGACCTTGGCGACGTCGGGTGTGTAGTGCCCGGCGCCCAGCGAGAGGAACTGTCCGGCACCGGTCGGCGCGCTGAAGCTGTCGAAGAACTCGACCAGGTGACCGGTGCCCCACAGGCGATCGTTGATGAACGTCGCGGGCACGGACATGCTGTTGCCCTTGTGGCCCTTCGACTCGCATTGCACGTACTGGTTGGCGGAGTTGACGGCGATGACCACGCCGTCGGTGTCCGACGAGGCGACGGGAGCGCGGACCGCGATCACCGCGTGGTACTGCGACGCCTCGGAGCCCAGGCAGGAGGCCAGGATCTCGGCGGCGGTCCCGGCGTCGATCGGGGCCGTCGTCGTGCTGGTGACGGTGAAAGCAGCCGGGGTGGCAGGCGCGGGGGTAGCGGACGAGCCGCTGCCGGAGACCACCGAGGCGCCGGCCGAGCCGGAGCCGTGGGCCGTGGGGGTGGCCGTGGCGGCGGGCGTGGGGGTAGCCGTGGAGGTGCCGGTCGCGGCAGTGGCCATTCCCCCCGCGGTCGCGAGGGCCGCGGCGGTGGCGGTGGCGGCGATGAGCATGATCGGGCGGATGCGCATGAATCCGTGTCCTTTCCTGCGGGCGTCCGGTTGACGCCGGCACCCTTGTACGCCTCCCGACGCCCGGCAGGTCGCACCCCGCACACGTGATCCAGGTCATAGGCCGTCGGTGCGACCCAGGGACGGCGCTCGTGCGTACAGGGCGGGAGGCCCCGCCCAGGACGCACGGCTCCACCGCCGCGACCGAGGAGTGCCTCCTCGCGCATCGCCTGTGCCGTGAACTGACGGACAGCCCCAGAAGAGAGGCCCTTGATGACGCCACAGGAGTTCGACGCGTTCTACGCAGCGTCCTTCTCCCGCCTGACCGGGCAGCTGTACGCGTTAACCGGCAACTGGTCCGAAGCGCAGGACGTGGTCCAGGAGGCCTTCATCCGCGCGTGGGACCGAAGGCGCACCTTCGACCCGGACGAAGCCCCGGAGGCATGGATCCGGACCACGGCCCGGCGGCTGGCACACTCCCGCTGGCGGCGTCTCGCCCGGGGCCTGCACTTGGCCGGACGCCACCACCGCCAAGAACCACCCACCGTCGAGCCTCCCACCGAGGAGCACCTGATGCTGGTCACCGCGCTCCGCGACCTGCCCGAAGCACAACGAGGCGCCCTGGTCCTGCACCACATGTGCGACCTCTCCGTCGAGCAGGTCGCGGCCGAGACCGGCGCCAGCGTCAGCGCCGTCAAGAGCCGCCTCGCCCGCGGCCGGACCGCGCTCGCGGCCAAACTCGCTGACCAAACCCCGACCAGCGAGGAAGGAAAGCTCCGTGTCTGACCCCATCCACGACACCCTCGCCGACCGGCTGCGGCTGCTCGGCACGCAGATGCCAGCACCGACCCTGCCCGCTGCGGAGATCCGCCGACGCGCCGACCGGCGCCGCCACCTCCGGCACGCGCTGGGCGCGACCGCGGCCTGCACCGCGGCAGCCCTGTGCCTGGTCCTCCCGTCCGTGCTGCACTCGCCGGGGCCACAACACTCACCGGGACCACAACAAGGAGCAGCCACCACGGACTCCTCACCCGTGCCCGCTTCCCCCCGCCCCCCGGCCGCTTTCACCGTCACCAGCACGACGACGGCCCCGATCGACGCCGGGACCGCCGCCGAGATCCTGGCCTCCTGCCTGGGCTCCGAGGCGTCGCAGTACCACGCGGTGATCGCGGTCCGCGCTCCCGTCGCCTCGTCGGACACCGACGGCGTGGTCATCGCCGTCAACTCCGCCAACCAGTACGTGCAATGCGAGTCGAAGGGCCACAAGGGCAACAGCATGTCCGTGCCCGCGACGTTCATCAACGATCGCCTGTGGGGCACCGGTCACCTGGTCGAGTTCTTCGACAGCTTCAGCGCGCCGACCGGTGCCGGGCAGTTCCTCTCGCTGGGCGCCGGACACTACACACCCGACGTCGCCAAGGTCACCATCAGCTACGGCGACGACCCGACGCAGTACCCGGCCGTCATGGCAGGCGGCGCGTTCGTCCACACCGCGGCCATCTCCACCGGCCACAACGCGAACTCCTTCCCCCCGGCCCCCTACGTCCACGCCTACAACGCGGACGGCAAGGAGATCTACAACCAGAAGACCCAGCCCGCAGCCAAGAACCGCTGACAGAATGCGCTGTTCGGCGCGGCGAGGTTCACGCCAGGCGAGGTGAACGTGCTTGCTGGAGCAGGAGGACGGCCCGCACCCCCGACGCGAGGCCCGCGGCCGGGGTGGCGCCGTCGAGCGGAGGCCCGCCTCCCCCGGCATCGGGCCGACGCCGGGGGGCACGCCGTCGCCCGCGCCCTGCCGCGCGCCCGGGCCCCCGCGGTCACGGCGCCACGTCGTCCCGCCCGCCCCGGGGGCCGGCTCCCGGCGGCTCCTCGGCGCCGGCCACGTGCAGCGCGCCGAGTGGTCCCGCCGCAACCACCTGGTCCCGTCCCTTCTCTGAGCTACTGCATGCTCGCCTTTTACGCGGGCTCCAACCCTGGACCTACTACGGCAGTCGGAGGTTTAGATCTTGTCGGCGGCTCACGCCCACGCGGCAAGTAGTTGTTCGAGCTGGGCGGCGGCTTGTGCTGGATCTCGGGTTTCAAGGACCAAGGTCGGCGAGTTCGTGTAGGGATCGCCGGACCAGATGTTGTAGTGGCCTGCCGGATCCAGGGAGATGAACGCTGGGGCGTTTCTGACTCCGGGTTCCCAGCTGCGCGGACTGGTACTCAGACACAGTCTGGCGTGGCTGGTGAACGGGTGCAGTCGTCGCAGCGTGGTGGCGTGGACGGCGGTGACCAGGGCGCTGAGGATCGGAGGCGGCCATGTGCGGTCGTTGTCGCAACTGTCGTCGAAGTCTCGGGCACACTCGAATTGCCAGTCCCAAGATTGCTGTCGCTCGTTGTCCACTGGGTCATCCTCCCTTCGTCGAGGTGATTCGGGAAGGGCAGCGGGAGGCGGAGCGGGCGACGGGCGGGTGGATGTCTCCCGGTTCCGGTAGTGGCCTCTCTGAACTATGGGCTCTCCTGTATCCGGACCGGGTTAGCGAGGCCGTCGGCCAGCTGGTGGCTGGCCGACGCTCAGCCCACCGGCGTGCGGTGTCTGGACGTAGCCTTCGGCCGGACTGGGCAGCGCTTCAACACAGGTGGTCGAGCAGGCGTTGACCAGCAGTGGCAGGACGTCAGCGCCCGACGTCCATAGTGAGATCCAGACCTGGCGGAGGTTCACGCCCTTGATGCACTGATCGCAAACACTGCATGTGCGGATGGCTGCGGCACCCCGTACGCCGGGGTCGAGGTTTTCGAAGTCAACGCCTTGAGTGCCGGTTGTTGCTGCGGCGGGCAGCGGTGGAAACGGCGGCCGCGTCTTGTAATTGCCGTAGATGGCACGGGTACTCACCGTGCTGCGCCGCAGGTTGGGGCACCGGGTGATCTCGTACGGGAACCAGTGCAGGCGGTAGGAGGTGTACGGGGTGAACTCCTCGAGGCTCTTCATCGCGCCGATCTCAGGTGGGATACGTACCAGGTTGCTGCCGTACAGCACGAGGTGCTTCACCGAGGTGAGTTTGGCGATAGTCGGTGGGAGTGTGACGACCTGGCGCCGCTGTTCCGCTGTGAGCTCCGCCAGCGGCTTGAAGACTTCCCGTCCGTCGGCTGCCGCCTCTTCAACCAGTTCGAGAAGGCGGATCCATCCCGGTGCGGTGGTGTCCTGGCGTTCCCGATGGAAGCGGGTCGGTCGCTGCGGCCTGGTGCTGATGTGCTGGATGCACCTGCAGAGATCGAGAGGCGAACCGAGGCCGCCGGGCCCGGCGGCCTCAGCCCAGCGGTTCGAGAACACCTGCGGATTCGACTCCTCACTCATTCGCTCACAGTAGGCGTCACAGCCGGGGAGACGTAAGTGCGATTGGAGCATCTTGCTTCTCTGAATTTCCGTGCAGTGCACCCGCTGCTCCGACACGGGCGTCAGTCCGCTTCCGCTGAACGGGGTTGTCCGATGGCGGAGCCGGGGGACGTGATCTCGGGATGCCGAGTTCGACGGCACCGCGGCCGGAGGGACCCGGTCGAGTTGGGCGAGTTTGGCTTCGGCGCCGGCGAGGCTGACGCGGAGGCCTTCGACCTCGCCGAGCCAGCCTTCGCGCTCGGCCTCGGCAATGCGGGCGATGAGGTTATCGCGGATCTCTTCGAGACGGGGTCGTTGGGCAGGGTCTGGGCGGAGCAGCGAGCAACGGACACAAGCTTCTCCGAACTAGCGGAGGTGGCCCGCTGGAGCGTCAGAGGCTGGAGGCTCACCGCGGTGTCCGCTCCTCCCGCGGGGAGGTGGCCCGATCGGGCTCAGCCGCTTTCTCTCCGAGATCAGCTTCACGTCGCCGGTGCGGGAGGTGACCCTGGCGGTGGGAGGTGTGGCTATTGCGTGTCGGTGGCGATCACGGTCCATGCCTGGGCCGAGGTGTCGTCCAGCCGCAGGTCGAAGGTGAAGGCGATCGGCCTGCGCTTGTGCGCGTCACCGCGCAGTACCTGTTCGGTTCGGCGGTCGACTTCGTAGTAGACGCCCAGCGTGTCGACCGCGACGCGGAAGACGACCGGGTCGCGTGAGACCAGCGAGCGCACCGTGACCGACGTGACGGCGGCCTCGCGCAGGACGGTCCGACGGGCCGTGCGGACGGGGGTGAAGTCCAAGCTGCCGTCGTTCATGACCCACTCCTCGAGGAACCGCTCGACGGCGACCTCGAGAACCGCTCTGTCGAAGCGGCCGTCGACGACGCTCAGATCGCCGGCGGCGGTGTCGGCGTCCGTGCTCCACGAGATGTTGGTGAGGGAGAGGATGTCGCTCGCCCCGGTGACCGTGCTCTTCTGCGCGACCTCGAGCACCGCGTCCCGGGCGACCTCCTTCTGGTCCCAGCCGTCGGTCTCGATGGCGCTGCTCAGGTGGTGCGCCCCCTCGGTGGCCTGCTCGAGCGAGGACACGATCCACTCGCCGGCCGCGCTCTTGCGCAGCGTCCAGTACTCGACCGGACGCGTCGAGCCGTCCTTGCGTGTGGTCTGCCGGCCGTCGCCGCGACGTACGTAGTCGCGGAGCATCGCGGTGATCCGGAAGGTGACGGTGTCGTTCACCTCACCCGCTCGGTTGGCGACGTCGACCAGCTCGACCACCGGACCGTCGACGATCTCCACGACGTTGACCTCGCCACGCGACTCGTAGTCGCGCAGTTCCTCGGCCCACTTGCCGTACAGCACCGGGGACAGGATCCGCTGCAGCGTGGCGTGATCGTGTCCGGTCCAGGCCCGCTGGGCCGTCTCGTACAGCCACACGGCGCGGCGCTCGAGCGCCGCGCGGTCGAAGGTCGCATCGGTGTCGGCGATGGCATCGACCCGGGCAGAGACCCGGGCAGAGCGCTCCCGCGCCTGCGCGTCCGCACGGTGCGCCGTACGGTCCGAGACCGTGTTCAGGTCGCCTGCCAGCGCCGCCTTGCGGCGCCGGGACCTGAGCCACAGGATCAGCAGGACCACGGCCACGATCACCAGCACGGCGACGAGCCCACCGCTACCGGCTCCGAAGCCGAATCCGAAACCGCCGCCGGTCGACCCGTGGAGGCCGCCACCGCCATGGCTGCCACCGCCCCCGCCGCCCCCGAACCCGTGACCGCCGCCCCCACCGCGGGCATAGGCGACCGTCGGGCTACTCAGCGCAACTGCTCCCGCGACCCCACATATCCACCGACGGACGCGCACCGGGCCCTCCCTCCAAGAACCGCAGATCTTCCAGGCAAGCGCAAGCGTACAAGCCGGGAGTGTGCGGGAAGCTTCGAGACCAACCGGCCGCCTTGGCAGAGGGCGACGGCGGGCCCGCCGGGGCAGGGGCGCGCTGCGTGGCCGCCGGGGCAGCGGGCCACGCCCCGGCCGACGAGGACACCTTCGTGCTGCCGGACGCCTGGCGTCGAGTTCTGATCCCCCGCCGGGGCGGCGTCCTGCGCCCGCCGGCCACGCCGGTGAAGGACGCGGTGAACGCGTACCACGCCGCGCTGCGGCAGATGGACGACTGGCTGGAGCAGGCGCTCACCTCGGACCGCAGCGACGCGGAGCTGGTCGAGGCCGCCCGTGCCCACCAGTACGGCAGCCGGAACCCGCTCGGTGCGGCGGTGCTGGCCGCGCTGTTCTCCAGCCCGGCCGACAACAAGATCCGGACGGCCGTGGACGCCTGGGCAGCGGAGTTCGGTCTGCCGTTCGCGGCCAGGGCCACCGTCGAGCTGTTCACGGTGTCCGTCGAGACCGACTGGCACAACTCCCGCAGCGTCAATCCCCGCGTCCGTCGCGGGACCGACCCCAGGACCGCGGTGTACCGTCCCGCCGCGGACCGGGTCCGGTCGCTGCTGGCGGCGTGCGACGAGCAGACCCACCGCGCGGCGGCCGAGGCCCTGGCCGGCCGCCGGAGCGGCCTGACCCGCCTGGTGGCGGCCGCCTACCTGGTGCCGTCCGAGTCCGCCTGGGCCGAGGAGTGCGTGGAGTCGGCCGTCCGGCTGGGCTCCGCCGAGTGGTCGATGCTGCTGTGCTCGCTCTCCTCGGCCAAGCCGCTGGAGAAGCTCCCCCAGCTGCCGAGCCTGGGCTGGGACGGCTGGTCCGCCGAGATCGTCGCCACCGTGGCGGAGGGCCTCGGAGGCGCTGCCGCCCCTCTGCTGCTGCACACCCTGGCCACCGGCTGCTTCTACAGCGACAAGCGGAAGCAGCTGCTGAACGCGATCGCCGAGCTCCCCTCCGACGACGGCTTCCGCGGGCTGCTGGCCCATCAGAACGACGACAAGGCCGCCCGCGGGGCCCTGCTGAACGCCGGGCGCCGCTTCCCCCAGCGTGCTCTGCGCCTCCTCGCGGAGACCGCGGCGGCCCCGGCCGACCCGGCCCTGCAGCGGCTCGCCCAGCAGCTCCTGACCGGCCACGTCGCCGCGCACCGCGCCATCGCGCTCGACCTGCTGCCGCGGCTGCCACCGGAGCAGGCGGCCCTGGTCGAGCCACTCACCGAACTCGGCGACCGGGTATCGGACGTCCCGACCGAGTCGCTGCCAGAGCTGTTCACCAGCCCGCCGTGGACACGGCCGCGCTCCACCGGCAATCCCCGCATGCTGACCGGACTCACCGCGCCGCAGGAGCCGCGGCTGCGGTGGCTGCCGGGCGAGCGGGAGGCCTGGGCGGCGGCCGAATCCTGGTACGACGGCTGCTCGGACGGCGACTGGCAGCGGATCGCCGGCACGATACGGGCCAGCAGCGGGCAGTCCGACAACGCCCGGTTCCGCTCCGGCCTGCACGAGGAGGCGGCGCTGTTCGCCTACGGCGACGAAGAGCTGGGCCGGCCGCTGATCCCGCAGTGGCGCGGCGCCGCACACATCTGGGACGCCGAGAACGCCCTGCGCCGCATCGCCGCCCGCTTCGGTCCGGACGCACTGGAGCCGATCCGGGCCGCCGCACTGCAGAACCCGGCCGCGCCTCAAGGCGGCCGGGGACACCGCGCGTTCCTGGTTCGCCCGGCACGGGCTGGACGCCGCCCGGGTGCTCGTCCCCTCCGCGGCCGGGAAGACCGGGGCGGCCCGACGCAACGCCGAGCACGCCCTCCGGTTGATCGCCGCGGCGCAGAGCGTCGCGGCGCAGAGCGTCGCGGCGGTGCGGACGGTGGCCGCCGAGTACGGACCGGAGGCGGAGGAGGTGGTGGCCGCCCTGCTGTCGGCCGATCCGCTGCTCAGCACGCTGCCGACGAAGCTGCCCCAGCCCGGTGACTGGGCGGATCCGGTGCTGCTGCCCCAGCTGCTGGTACGCGGCGGCGAGGGCGCGCTGCCCGCCGAGACGGTCCGGCACGTGCTCACCATGCTCGCGCTGTCCAAGGCCAGGGAGTTCTACCCGGGCCTCGACCAGGTGGCCGAGGAGTGCGAACCCCGGTCCCTGACGGACTTCGGCTGGGCCGTGTTCGAGCAGTGGCGGCTGGCCGGCATGCCGGCCCAGGACGGCTGGGCCCTGCACGCCCTCGGCCGGCTGGGCGACGACGAAACGGTCCGCCGGCTGACACCGCTGCTCCGCGCCTGGCCGGGCGAGGGGGCGCACCACCGCGCGGTGGACGACCTGGAGGTGCTGGCCGGGATCGGCAGCGACGTCGCCCTGCTGCACCTGCACGGCGTCGCGCAGCGGGTGAAGTTCAAGGCCCTCAAGGCGCGGGCGCAGGAGAAGATCGCCGAGGTGGCCGCCGGTCTCGGCCTCTCCGGCGATCAGCTGTCCGACCGCCTGGTGCCGGACCTCGGGCTGGACGCCGACGGGACGACCGTCGTCGACTACGGCGCCCGGACTTTCATGGTGGGCTTCGACGAACAGCTCAAGCCGTACGTGCTGGACGCGGCCGGCGTCCGTCGCAAGGACCTGCCGGCCCCGGGCGCGCGGGACGACGCCGAGCTGGCGCCGGCCGGGCGCAAGCGCTTCGCCGCGCTGAAGAAGGACGTCCGCACGGTCGCGGCAGACCAGATCCGCCGCCTGGAGGACGCCATGGTCACCCGGCGGTCGTGGACGGCGCAGGAGTTCGAGCAGTTCCTCCTCGGGCACCCGCTGCTGTGGCACCTGGTGCGCCGGCTGGTGTGGCTGGCCGAGACGAACGGCACGGACACGGCGTTCCGCGTCGCCGAGGACCGCACCCTGGCGGACGTGCGGGACGAGGCGTTCACCCTGCCCGCCGGGGCCGCCGTCCGGATCGCCCACCCGCTGCTGCTCGGCGACGGCCTGGCCGCCTGGTCGGAGCTGTTCACCGACGACGGGATCCCGCAGCCGTTCCGTCAGCTCGCCCGCCCCGTGTACACGCTCAGCGACGAGGAGCGGGCGGGCCACCGCCTGACCCGCTTCGAGAACGGCCCGGTCCTGCCCACCACCCGGCTGCTCGGCATGGAACGGCGAGGCTGGCAGCGCGGCGAGCCCCAGGACGCCGGGGTGGAGCGCTGGCTGTCCCGCCGGGTCGGCCCCAACCGGTACGTGGTGCTCGCCCCGGAGGACGGCATCGCCGTCGGCGCGCACGACGCGTACCCCGAGCAGCGGGTGGAGACGGTGTGGCTCGACGTCCGCCCGGGCGACTACTGAACCCGCGGCCGGACCTTCCCGACCTTCGCCGAACTCGACCCGGTGACCGCCTCCGAGATGATCGCCGACCTGACCGAGCTGACCACAGCGTAACGGCGCGCCACCCCGCCGACGACGCGCACCACCCCGAGGCACCACCGCCGAGGAGCACCCCCAGCGACCGCCCAGCGCCGAACACCGGCGCGTGCGCGCCCGCGTCGAGCACCTTCGCAGCGCCCGCAGGACGCCCGTCCCGGGGCTGTCCGGCCGGTCGCGGCCGGACAGCCCGGTGTCGTTGACCCGATCCACGGGTCGGTCGGGCCGACGTGCTCGAACAGCGGCTTTCGGGCGCGCTGTTACGCCGTTCCGGCGCAGTTGGTGAACGTCGGCCGGGTGCGGGCGCTGTAGATGCTCGCGCCGCCGTTGGCGTCGTACTTGAGGGGCACGGTGATGGTGTCGTCGGCGGTCCACGGGAAGCCCTGGGCGTCGAACGTCCAGGTTCCGGTGGCCTTGGTGGCCAGTTCGGACAGCGTGACCCACCCGTACTGGCGCGGGGACACGCTCACGGTCAGCTTGTTGCCCATTTCCTGCTTGAGGTCCACCGTGGTCGCACCGTTGACCTCGGCGGTGACTTCGAGCTGGAGCTTGGCGAGACCGATGTCGCCACCGACGCTCAGGCTTCCCCCCAGCTTGAAGCCGATGGTGTTGGTCCACCCCGTGGTGGTGGTCAGCGAGAACTCCCACGGGATCGTGGTGGAGGTGTCGTTGAACCAGATCGGGGAGACGCACGCCTCTGGCAGCGTGAACGGCGGTGTCTGGCTGGTCGTGGACCACGAGCAGGTCGAGGTGTCCTTGTTGCACCGGGCGGCCGCGTAGTCCACGGCGGTGTTCCACGCCGTCTGGTAGACCTCGGTGGGCAGTGTCCACTGCTGGTACGGCGTGTTGTCGCAGCGGTACGTGTACACCCAGTTGTCGGTGCCGGGAGGTATCTGGACGGTCAGGCAGGAGTTGTCGCCGACCTGGCGGATCCTGAACGCCTTCTGTGCCGATCCGCCGACCGGTTGGAAGTACCACTGTTCGGACGCGCGTCCGTCACAGGGCTGTTGCCGCAGTTGGTAGCGGGCGGTGGTCAGGTCCATGCACTTGCCGGTGGTGGTGTTCACGATGGCGAAGCCCGAGCCGAGGCTGGTGCCCGTGTTGATCCGCCACGTCGTGGCGGACCCCGGCGCCGGGTTGACGGAGATGGGCGCGTTGTCGTCGTAGCTGCCGTTCTGGACGTCCAGCAGTCTTCCGTTGCTGACGTTGGTGAACGTCGGCTGGATCAGTGCGGTGACCGACGCGCCGCTCTCCTCGCGTGCGGCGGCAGGGGACACCATGATCCCCACCGCCGCGCACAACACCGCTGCGATGACGGTGGCCCTCCTCCAGAAGGTCCGTCTCGGCCTTGATGGTTCGGTTGTCACCGGTGCGTTCCTTTCGTAGCGCCTGTATCACGTGAAAGGCCGTCCGACTCGAAGTCACGATCGAGGGGAGTCGGGCACTCTTCGCCGTGACCTGCCGGGTCCTTACGGCCTGCGCCCCGGAGAATTGACCTTGTTCGAAAGGTTGTCCTTGCCTCCGAGTTCGACGATGAGAGAGGCTTCCGCCTTCTCGCGATCTGCTTTGCCACCCGGCACGTGGACGAGCAGGACGTCGTCCCCCTTATCCGTCCTGCCGTTTCTGGCGTGCTCGTCCAGTCGACGGTCGAAGTTGTTGGTCTGTCCCACGTACGTTCGCCCTTGCGGGTCCGCCCTGTCCTTGAACGCGTAGACGCCCCCTTGCGGCAGGCTGCAACTGTTGTTGTGCACCAGGACGGGGGTGGGCCCTGTCAGTACGTAGTAGGTGTGGACGTGGCCGATGGTGAGGTTGTAGACGGTCTGGCCGTCGACGTCACCGCGATCGTGAACGCTGGTGACGGTCACGACGTCGACGCGGCCTCCGCTGCGGATGCGGTCGCCGAGTCTCAGGTCCCCTGCGTCGGTCCAGCCCGGGCCGTCCACCCAGAAGGGGTGGTTGGCGGTCGCGGTGATCGTGGTCCCGGGGGTCCGGGCGTCGAGACCGATCTCGATGAGGTGTTTCGTGCCGTGGCCGACGATGACGTCTGTGACGGGTTCGTCCAGGGTTGCGCCGGTGCTGGGGTCGGTGGCTTGGACGCGGTCGCCGACCTGGATGACGCTGATGGGTTCGGTCGAGCCGTCGGCCATCACCACCGGGGTCTCCGTGGAGAAGGAGTTGCACTTCTCCGCGGCTTGCACGGCTTTGCCTACCGTCGAGGCTTCCTTTCCGGCGGTTCTGGCGAGAGTGCCGGCGAGCTTGCCACCGGGGATGGCACCGAGCGCGTCCATGGCGGCTTCTTTGTAGTGTCCTTGCGCCAGCTGCCCGGCCGCGGCTGCTCCGGAGGCGACCGTTCCGATCGGGCCTGGCACGTAGGCCACGACTTCCGCCGCTTTGGTGGCGGTGGAGACGACGGACTTCCAGCCGAAGGTACCGGCGAGGTCCAGGCCGTTGACCGGGTCCGGGTTGACGTAGTCGTAGTCGTTGGCCGATCCGCCCGCGACGGGGTCGACCTGGAGGAAGCGGCCGAGTACCGGCAGGTAGACGCGGGCGCCCATCTCGATGGCCTGATGGTCGGCCAGGTGTTCCACCGGCCGTTCGTGCCGGCCCAGCCATCCGAAGTCCATCCCGCCGGCGGCGGTGGCGGGGATCGGGACGTCGGTGATGGAGCCGGTGGCGGGGTCGATGTTCTGGCCGTAGGGGTCGTAGAGGCGGATGTCACCGGTGCGGGTGGCGGCCCCGTCCGCGGTGAACAGCACGTCGCCGTGGATGTTGGGGTAGGACCAGTTGGTGCTGGCGCTCTGGTCGTAGTTCTTGGTCAGCAGCACGCCGCCGGGCAGTGCCACGATCCGCTGGAGCAGTCCGCCGTCCTTGCTGAGGATGAGGTCCGCGTCGTCGTGCTTGGAGCTGTAGGAGTAGCGGGTGGTCCCGTTCTTCGACACGTCCGTGGCGCCGGTGACCGTGCGGGCGGTCAGCCTGTCGGCCGGGTCCCGGGTGTACGAGATCGTGGTCCCGGACGCGGTCGTGGTCTGGACGTGCCGTTTGGCGGCGTCGTAACCCAGGGTGTCGCCCCCGGCTTTGACCGTGTCGCCGAGGTTGTCGTAGCCGAGTGACAGTGCGGTGCCGCCGCTGGTGGACGTCAGCCGGTCGGCACCGTCGTAGCAGTAGCTGGTGGCGACCGCCGGGGCACCGTCGAGGCTGTCGGTGGACGCGGTGCGATTGGTGTTCAGCCCGGCGGCCTTCGCTGTCCCGCAGCCGTCGGTCGGGTCGAACCGGTAGGTGAGCCGGTGGTGCGGGACGCTCGCCGCGACGAGCCGGCCCACCGTGTCATAGGTGTAGGCGTAGGTCGCGACGGACTTCCCGTCCGCGGTCACCACGTCGTCGGTGACACGGTTGTCACGGGACCGGGTGACCGTGTCGACGACCGTGGACGCGGCGGTCTTCCACGTCAACGCCGTTGCTTTGCCCGTGCTGTTGCGCGTCAGCGAGTCCAGGCGGGATCCGTTGCCGTAGGCGACGCCGACCAGTTCGGTGGCGGCGTCATAGGCGGGCGTGGCGACGGTGGCCCCGTCCACCTTGACGTTGGTCAACTGGTTGGCGTCGTTCCAGGCGTACGCCACGGTGCTGGACACGCCCTTGACGGTGGTGGTGTCGCGGACCAGCCGCCCGACCTGGTCGTACGTGGAGGTCGAGGTGACGCCGTTGGCGTCGGTGTAGCGGACCTCCTGGCCGAGTAGGTCGATCCCCGTGGTGATCGACCCGTTCTCGTCGGTCGTCTTCGAGACCAGCGGATCACCGCCGACCGCCCAGTCCGTGATGACCGTACGACCCGGCTTGCCCCCGTAGGCGGGAACGCTCTTCTTGACCACCCGTCCACGTGCGTCGTAGCTGTTACAGGCCCACGGCTCGTCGTTGACGCGCTGGGCCACCACGCGGCCTGCCTCGTCGTACACCGTCTCGCCGGTGAGGGTTGGCCCGTTGCCTGGTTTGGTTGCGGTGGTGGTCTTGGCCATGCCGCCCTGGTTGGCGGCCGTCGCGCTCGGATCACAGGGGTTGGCACGGGTCTCGGAGTCGCCGTAGTAGACGGTCGTGGTGCGCTTGTCGGGGTCGGTGATGTCGCCGGCGGGCATGGCCGAGGCGAGTTTGCGCAGATAGCTCTCGCCGGGTCGACCCACAGACGAACGCCGTCGACCGCGGTGAACCCGAGGCCGTAGTCCCCGGTCGCGGGGAACCGGACCTCGCCGGTGAACCGGCCCGACCAGCCACCGGTGTTGGCCACCGGCGGGCTCGCTCCCCACGGCCGGGCCAGCGATCCGTCAGCGGCGCCGACCCCGGTGGCGAAGACCTTCGGAACACCCGACAGCTCCGGGTTGTCGTAGAAGGCGGCCGACAGCCCCGTCAGCCCCTCGTCGTAGGTGGTGTGGCTGTGCGGCATCTTCGCCGCACACGCGGCCGTCGGGGTCGGTCCGCTGAAGCAGGACGCCGGTGCGGGCCCGTACTTGTCGACCGGGCGGTCGGCGTGGTCGTACACCGTGGTGGAGCGTCGGCCGGCACTGTCGACCGCGGCGGTGGCCTGGTCCTTGGCGTTCCACTCCGCGGAGATGCTCGCCCCGGTGAAGTCGGTGGTGACCAGGGCGCGGCCGGCGTCGTCGTAGGTCACGGTGCGCGAACGGGTCGAGTCGTACACCCCGGCCAGCGCCACGGTGGCCTGCTTCCGGTCGAGATAGTACTGGTAGAAGTGCTCGGCCCGCAGCCCGCTCGACCGGCCGTCCGGGGCCGGTGCCAGCACCTGAACCGCGCGCAGGGCGGACGGTTCCTGGGGCTGTTCGACCACGGAGTCGTAGCCGATCACCGTGCAGGCGGCGGCGGTGTCACCGGTGTTGGTGCACCCGTTCGCCGCGGACGGGGCCTGGCGGGCCACCCAGTCGTAGGCCAGGCTGCCGCGGAGGGTGGCCAGCGGCCCGATGCTGTCCAGGGCCTTCTGCTTCTCCTCCTCGTTGTCGCCGGCCTGGTCGTAGCGCTCCTTGGCCGAGGCCCGGCCGACGTAGTCGAAGTCCTGCATGGCCGCGCCGGGATTCTCGATCCGGGCCAGGGTGCCCATCTGGTACCACAGCCGGGTCTCGCTGCCGTCCCAGTAGCGGATCCGGCACAGCATCTGCGCCGGGGCCGGGTCCGAGCCCGGCGGGCGGGGCACCCCGCCGTAACAGCTGTCGCCGCCGTCGGTGTTGTAGAACAGCTGGTGCGATCGGCCGGAGACCGGGTCCTTGATCCGGGTCAGCCGGGGCGGCGTCCCGCTGTAGACGTACTGCAGGGCCGCGGGCTTCGTGCCGTCCAGCACCGACTCCACGGCGGCCAGCGTGCCGTCGGGGTTGAACAGCGATACCGTGTCGCCCTCGGTGACCGAGATCCGGCCCGCGCTGTCGAAGGCGAGCACAACGTCCTCCCCGACCGGGGGCGTGTAGCCGCCCGTGGAGGCCTTGGCCCAGGTGTGCTTGCCGCCGGCGGCATCGGTGAGCACGACCGAGCCGTCCAGCATCTCGGCGTGGCTGTAGCCGCTGGACTGGGCCGACAGCGTCCACCCCGGCGGCAGCGACTCCGAGTCCGAGGAGAGCAGCCATTCCGTCGGCACGATCCGCGGTTCGAGGTTGTGGCTGCGCTGGTCGTCGGCGCCGATGCTGCTCTTGGCCCACAGCACCATGCGGGGGCGCTGGTCGGAGTGGTGGTACAACTCGACGCGGACGGGCACCAGCTGACCGGCTTTCAGCGCGACCTCCTGGGCCCTGTGCGGGCCGGGCAGCAGGAAGTCGTCGCCGGGATCGCCGGGGTCGGGGTTGTCGTAGACCAGCTTGTCACCCAGCCAGACCCGCGCACCGTCGGTGTGCGCGCCCGCGAACCGGAAGTCCCCGGTCACCGGGGCCTTGAACTGACCCTCCCAGCGCACGACGAACCAGTTCTTGTCCAGCGCGGGCGGCATCGGGTTGTCCCGCCACGGCAGGTTGTCCGGGTTGCCGGTCCACGCGATGCCCCAGTCCAGGTTGACCTGGGACTCGCCGCGCACCATCACCGGGATCGCGTCCGGGGTGCCCGCGTGCCGCGAGTCGTTGAAGTACGAGGCGCGCACGCCGTGCGGGGCGCCCTGCCGGGAGTTGTACGCGAGGTTCACCCCGGCCGATCCGCCGACGGTCTGGAACGCGGGCCCGGCGGCCTCGACGTGTGCGTTGCCGTTGAACAGGTTCACCGTCACCGGCCCCAGGTGGTCGGTCGGCGCCGGCCCCGGATCGCCCACCCGCTGGTTGACCGTGAAGTGCCCGACCCACTGCGGCGCCGTCGCCGTCGTCGCGCCGGGACCTTGGCCGGAATCCCCGCACCGTCGGGCCCGCCACCGAACGCTCCCCCAGCGGACCGGCCACCATCACCGCACCGCCCCTGTCAGGGACATGCCTGAGATCGCGCGCTCCGGCGCGTGGAAGCGAAGCCGCCCACCGACCGCCGCCGGCACCCCGACTTGGCTTGAACCGCACAGCGGTTGCGCCGCCTGACGCCGTTGCGCTCCGTGGTCCGGACGAAGGCGCCCACGACCTCGTGGTCCAAGGCGGCCGTCCGGCGGCTGTGGAACGCGGGGTGGAGACGGTGCTCCAGCGACGGGGCCGGGGTGTCAGGAGTACCAGGGTGTCCGGATCGGCGGCCGCCCCCTGGCGGGAACAGGGGCGGGCAGTAGGATCGGCGCGTTGTATCCCGTATACCGCTGGTAGGAGACTTTTCATGGCTCAGGTCACGCTGAAGGGCAACCCGGTACAGATCGGCGGCGCACTGCCCGCCACCGGCACCCAGGCACCCGCATTCACCCTCGTCGGCGAAGGACTCGCCGACGTGTCCCTGAAGGACTTCGCCGGCAAGCGCAAGGTCCTCAACATCTTCCCCAGCGTCGACACCCCGACCTGCGCGAACTCGGTGCGCGCGTTCAACGCCAAGGCCGGCTCGCTCGACAACACCGTCGTGCTCTGCGTCTCCGCCGACCTCCCCTTCGCGCAGGCCCGGTTCTGCGGCGCCGAAGGCCTCGACAACGTCAAGACCCTCTCCACCCTGCGCGCCCGCGACTTCCACGACACCTACGGCGTGGCCATCGTCGACGGCCCCCTCGCCGGCCTCACCGCCCGCGCCGTCGTCGTCCTCGACGAGAACGACACCGTCCTCCACACCGAGCTGGTCGCGGAGATCGCCGACGAGCCGAACTACGACGCCGCGCTCGCCGTCCTCAACTGACCCACCCGGCACCGTGATCGACGGTGCCCCCCTTTGCGTACCACGAAGGCCCGCCCCGCACCCCCGCACCCAGCCCCGCTCCGGGGGTGGAGCCAAGGACTGCGGGGCGGGCCTTCACACACCCGCCAGCCGGCCGGGGGCGCTCACCGCGCCAGCGCCCGCCCGGGGGCGAGGGCGAGTTCGGTGAAACGCTCCGCGATGAGCCGGTGCGCCCGCTGGGAAGGGTGGAGGCCGTCGGGCAGCGGGTGGGCGTCCTGGTCGGGCTCACCGAAGAGGGCGAGACCGTCCAGGTGGTGCAGGTGGTGGTCGCCCTCGGCTCTGCGGTCGGCGACGATACGAGCCAGTTCGGCACGGATGACGGTGAGGGTCAGCCGACCCGCCGCGACATCGGCGGGGTCGCCCGTGGCGCGGAAGCGCAGGGTGCCGCCGCTGAAGTCGGGGGCGAGCGGGCCCGGCACGGTTTCGTGGAGCGGGCACAGCAGCGGGGAGACGACCAGCAGCGGTGTGGTCGGGTGGCCGTCCCGGATGGTGTCCAGGAAGCCGTGGACGGCCGGGGTGAAGGCACGCAGGCGCATCACGTCGGCGTTCACCACGTTGATGCCGAGTTTGAGGCTGATCAGATCCGCCGGGGTGTCACGGATGGTGCGCGCGGTGAACGGGTCGAGCAGCGCGCCGCCGCCGAAGCCCAGGTTGACGAGGTCCAGACCCGCGCCGTTGGCCACCAGGGCAGGCCATGTGCCCGTCGGATGCTCGGCGTTGGAGCCATGGCTGATCGAACTGCCGTGGTGCACCCAGCGCTTGCGCGTGCCGGCCGGGAGCGGCTCGATCGGGGCGTCGGTTTCCAGCGCGATCAGCTCGGTGGTCTCCGTGTGCGGAAGCCAGATCTCGACGGTCTTGTCCCGCCCCGGCAGGCCGGTGAACCGGGCGCTGCCCGGCGGCCCTTCGGTCAGTTCGACGCGGCCGGTGGCGAGGTCGACGGTGCGCACGTTCCCGCCGGGGACACCGGCCTGCGCGGCCAGTCGGCCGTCCACCAGGAGGTCGTAGACGCCGTCCGGGACACCCGGATAGGCCCGCTTGGTGGGGACGGCGTGCAGGGTGACAGCGGTGGCACGGGTACGGAAGGCCAACCGCACACCGGAGGGCTGCGACTCGGCCATCGCGAGCTGCTCGTCCGGAATCCGCCGACGGGCACCGGCGGGCAGGCGGTGCGGCAACAGACCGCGGCGGGTGTGTTCGACATCGAGGTGGCCGCGGAGGAGGCCCTCGGTGACGGGGGTGGTGATCGTCGTCATGGTGCCACTCTCCGGTTCGTCCAGGCATACAGGTCGCGCAAGTTCCTTGGGACATACGGCCGGTGCGGGCGCACCCCGGGCCGCACGAGGAACGCATCAGCCGGCCGCACGGGCTCCGCCCGCGCGCAGCAGGGCGTCGAGGGAGTCGATGATCCACCCCCAGGACTGCCGAGGGTCGACGGGGGTGTGACCGAAGCCGCCGGCCGCCTCCAGGCTGATGTAGCCGTGGAAGACGCTGCCGAGCATCCGTACCGCGTGGGTCTGCTCCGGCTCCCCCAGGTCGTAGCCGCGCAGGACCGCCCTCGCCATCTGAGCGTGCCGGACACCCGCGCTGCCGGCGGCCGTCTCGGGGTCCAGACGTAGGCGGGTCGCGTCGTAGCGGCCGGGGTGGCGCGTCGCGTAGTCGCGGTAGGCGTCCGCGAAGGCGGCGAGGGCGTCGCGGCCCGCCCGGCCGGCGAGCGCGTCGGCGACGAGGTCCGCGAGCTCCTCCAGGGCGTACAGGGCGATCCGGGTCCTGAGATCCTGGGAGCTCTTGACGTGGGAGTAGAGGCTGGCGGTCCGGACGCCGAAGCCGCGGGCGACCGCGGCGACGGTCACCTGGTCGAAGCCGACCCGGTCGGCGAGTTCGGCGCCCGCGACGACCAGGCGGTCGACGGTCAGTCCTGCCCTGGCCATGTGCGTCCTCCCGTACCGTCACGTCATCGTTCTACGGACAGTATCGGATTACCTAAATACTTTAGGCAAACGGTGAAATGGCGAAGGGGCAAAGGGCCCGATCGACCCACCAGGAGCGATTGAGGTGGCTCGGCGCCGCCCTGATGCCGGATGATCGGCGCCTGGGATACGGCCCGAGAGACGGCGCCCGCGGCACGGCGACACCGACAGCGACATCGACATCGACAGCGAGAAGAGGGGCTCACGACGATGGAAACGGCGCGCACGCTCGTCCTGGTGGCGGCCACCGTCACCTGCGGACTGACCGCAGGACTGTTCTACGGCTACTCGTGCTCGGTCATGCCCGCGCTCGCGCGGGTCGACGACCGGACGTTCATCGAGGTCATGCAGCGCGTCAACAAGGCGATCCTGAACGGCTGGTTCGCCCTCGGCTTCGTCGGCGCCCTGCTCGCCACCGCGGCCGCGGTGGCCCTGCACCTGCCCTCGGACGGGCACGACGCACTGCCCGCGACCGTCGCCGCGCTGGTGCTGTACGTCGCGGTGATCGGCGTCACCCGCTCGGTCAACATCCCGCTGAACGACGAGCTCGAGGCCGCCGGGCCGGTCCAGCGGATCACCGACCCGGCCGCGGTGCGCAGCCGCTTCGAGGCGCGCTGGGTGCGCTTCAACGTGCTGCGCGCGCTGTTGTCGACCGGCGCCCTGGCCTGCCTCGCCTGGGCGCTCGTGCTCAACGGCCGGAGCTGACCGGGCTCACTGCCGCCCGCCGGGCTCAGCCGCAGAGGGTGGCGAAGCCGTACCCGCGCGCCTTGAGCGTGGAGATGATCTCCGGCAGGGCGGCCACCGTCTGGCTGCGGTCGCCGCCGCCGTCGTGCAGCAGGATCACCGAGCCGGGGCGGACGTTGCTCAGCACCCGCGACCTGATCGCGGCCGTGCCGGGGCGGGACCAGTCCGCCGGGTCCACCGACCAGAGCACGACCTGCTTGCCGAGCGCCGAGGCCTTCGAGCGCACCGTGCTGTTGACCGCGCCGTACGGCGGGCGCAGGCAGCTCGGGGTGCGGCCGGTCTGTGCCCGGATGGCCTTGTCGGTATTGGCCACCTGGGCGTTGAGCGCCGCGGCGGAGAGCTTGCGCAGGTCCGGGTGCGACCAGGAGTGGTTCTGCACGCTGTGGCCCTGCCTGGCGACCTGCGCGGTCACCGAGGGGTGGGCGGCGACGTTCTGCCCGATCTCGAAGAAGGTCGCGCGCACCCCGTACCGGGCGAGCGTCGCCAGGACCTTGGGCGTGTACGCCGGGCTGGGGCCGTCGTCGAAGGTCAGGTAGACCACCTTGCCGCCCTTGGTGCCGGCCGCCTCCGCGTCCGCGACGGGCAGGGCCACCGCGGCTCCCGCCGCCAGGGCGACGACGAGGGCGCCGATCACGGTCCGGAGCCTGCCGACTGCCTTGCGCCTGCCGGGTCGTACGGACATGCCTGCCCCCTGGGGTCGGAACTCCCGTGCCTCGGCCAGTCTGCTCCCGGCGGGCCGTCCGCCGCGAGCCCTCGTCGGTCGCCGGCGAACGGAATCGGCCAGTCGTACGGCGGGGGCCGGGGGCAGGCCCCGCCGGACCGGGGTCGCGGAACCATCCGGCGAATCGGAACGGTGTGGCGAACAACGGTACGGGGAGGCTATGCTCCCCCGCGATGACCACTCACGCTGTCCACAGAATGGGGGTCCCGTCCGCGAAGAGTGAGTGCTGATGCCCACTCACCCCGCGCACGGGAACGACTCCCGCCTCTCCTTCTGGCGGCGCGTACGCGAGTACGCCGTGCCGCCCTCCATGATCGAAACCGCCACCGCCCGCCGCCTGGTCGGCGACTGGGCCGGGGCCTGCGCCGCCGCCAACGTCGAGGTCGACTTCCGCCTGCGGGACGTCGCCCGCGTCCACGGGCGGGAGCTCGCCGACCGAATACGGGCCGATCTCCGCTGCCTGGCACCGGATTTGCTGCGCTGGCACCTACCGAGGTCCGCTCCCGACGGGCTGCTGCGGCCCGGGCTCACCGTGCCGCTGGCCCGCTACCCCGGCGAGCCGCCGGTCTTCCTCGTGGTTCGCACGCCGCCCGCCTGGGCGGAGTACGGGCAGCGGGTCAGCCTGGCGCTCTGGGACGGGCTCGGTGACGACGGCCGGTCGCCGCACCCGCGTCCGCGTCCCGGCCGACGGTTCCGCTACGACCTGCACCGGCACCTCTGGGACGCCGGGCGCAGCACGGAGCTGGCCGTCCGGTCCGGAACCGGAGATCCACCAACCAACGGGCCCGCTACGGAACTTGCCGATCCGTCCCGACGCTGGGCGGCCGACCGCTGGGCTGCCGAGGCCGAGTTGCTGCTACGCGCGGACGGGCTGCCGCCCGGGCCCGTGGTGGTGCGGCTCGGACGTCGTCGGCGGCTTCTGCTCGGACCGGACGGGTCAACGGCGGAGGCCCTCGGCAACGTCTCGGGGCTGCCGCTGCTGCCCGATGCCGCGACCTGGGTGCCGCCCGACCTCGACCTGCTCCGCAGCGGGGCGATCGAGGCCGAGCGGCTGCACCCCCTGGTGGCGGCCGCGCTGGCGCCCGGGCAGGCACCCCTGACGCGGGCGGCGACAGGGCCCGAGCCCCACCGGCTGGTGGACTGCCGAGGGGCGCTGCACCGGATCGGGCTGGTCGACGGGGCGCTCGTCCCGCTCGACCACGAGCCGGCCGAGCTGCGCCGCGAGGAGCTGCTGGCCGCCCTGTCCGGCACCCCGCTGCCCTGTCTGCGGGCGATCGACCTCACGCACCGCCGACCTGCCCAACTGACCGGTGTGCGTGAGCGGTTGGACCACGGCGACACCTCCGGGGCGCTGGCCGTGGTCGAGGCCCTGCTCGGACCGGAGGCGGTGCTGCGCGACGGACCGCTGCGTGACGAGCTGGCGGCGGCGGCCGAGCGGCGAATCGCCTACGGCCTCTACCGGGCGGGTCTGACCGGGGCCGCTGTCCTCAACTACCCGTTGCCACGCGTGCGCCACAGCACGCGCCCGGGCAGCCCGGCCTTCCGCCCGCGCCACGCCTCGTTCCGGGCCCGCCCGCGTCTGGCCTCGCTCCGCTGAAGCCGACGACGCCGGCACCGAACACCAACACCGAACACCGGTACCGACGCTGACGCCGAAGCCGAAGCCGACGCTGACCGCCGAGCTCCGAACACCCTTCCGCACCAGACACCTTGAGGTGATCACCCATGCCCGTCCGCACTCCCGAAGCCGCCCGCCTCGACGTCGCCCGGCAGCTGCTCGACCTGCTGGCCGACACCACCACCGAACCGCGCGCCGACACCCAGCTGGAGGCGCTCACCCTGGCCGTAGCCGCCGACCTGCCCGTGCTGCTCTGGGGCGAGCCCGGCATCGGCAAGACCGCCGCGCTCAACCAGCTCGCCGAGGCCCTCGAACTGCCGCTGACCACGGTGATCGCCAGCGTCCACGAGCCCTCCGACTTCTCCGGCCTGCCCATCGTCGGCGACGACCCGGCGCAGCAGGGCGTCCCGATGGCCCCGCCGGACTGGGCGGTCAGGCTGGTGCGGGCCGGGCACGGGCTGCTGTTCCTGGACGAGCTGTCCACCGCGCCGCCCGCCGTCCAGGCCGCACTGCTCCGGCTGGTCCTGGAGCGGCGCATCGGCACGCTCAAACTCCCGCCCGGCGTACGGATCGTGGCCGCCGCCAACCCGCGCTCCTCGGCGGCCGACGGCTGGGAGCTGAGTCCGCCGCTGGCCAACCGCTTCGTCCACCTCCAGTGGGCGCACGACCACGAGGTGGTGGTGCGCGGCCTCGGCGGCGTCTGGCCGGTGGCCACCCTGCCCCGGCTCGACCCGCAGGCGCTGCCGGCCGCCGTCGCACTGGCCCGGCGCGCGGTGTGCGGGCTGCTGGCGGCCCGCCCCGAGCTGGTGCACCGGCTGCCCACCACCGAGACCCGGCGCGGCGGCGCCTGGCCTTCCCCGCGCAGCTGGGACATGACGCTGCGGCTGATCGCCTTCGCGACCGCGGCCGGGTCCTCCCGGGAGGTGCTGTCGCTGCTGGTGCGCGGCGCCGTCGGGGACGGCCCGGGGCTGGAGCTGATGGCGTACACGGACCGGATGGACCTGCCGGATCCGGAGGACCTGCTCGCCGACCCGGCCGGCGCGGTGCTGCCCGAACGCGGGGACCTGCGCCAGGCGGTGCTGGACGGGGTGGTCGCGGCGGTCCGCAACCGGCCGGACCGGGCGCGCTGGGACGCGGCCTGGGCGCTGTTGGTCCGGGCCCTGGAGACGGGCGCGCCGGACCTGCTGGTCGTCCCGGCGACCACGCTGGCCTCGCTGCGCCGGGAGGACTGGGACGTGCCGGCGGCGATCGAGCGGCTCACCCCGGCGCTCGCGGTCTCCCGCCGGGCCGACCTCGTCGGCAGCGGGCAGGCGCGGGCGGCGGGGCGATGAGCGGCACGGCAGGCGACGGGGCGATGAGCCGCACGGCGAGCGGCGGACCGACGAGCCGCACGGCGGGCGGCGGGGCGATGAGCGCTGCGACGAAAAGCCCCGGCGGCACCGCGAACGCGCCGTCCCCACCGCTGGACCTGGAGAAGCTGTACACCGCCCGGCTGTACGCCGCCCGGGTCCGCCCCTACCTGGCGACGGCCCTGTTCGCCCTCCACCTGGTGGAGTCCCGGCAGGTGCCGACCATGGCCGTGGACCGGTACTGGCGCTGCTACGCCTCGCCGGCCTTCGTCGCCCGCACCCCGGTGGACCAGCTGGCCGGCGTCTGGGTGCACGAGGTCTCGCACCTGCTGCGCGACCACCACGGGCGCGGCGACCGGCTCGCCCGGGAACTCAATCTGGAGGGCCCGGCCGCCCGGCTGCGGATGAACATCGCCGCCGACTGCGAGATCAACGACGACGTGTACGGCGACGGTCTGACCAGCCCGGCCGGCGCCATCAGGGCGGAGATGCTCCAACTGCCGGAGGGGCTGCTCATGGAGGAGTACGTACGCCGGTACCGCTCCCACCCGGGCCACCTGGAGGCGGCCTGGCTGGAGTGCGGCAGCGGCGCCGACGGCCTGGACCGCCCGTGGGACCTCGGCCCCGACGGCGGTCACGGGCTCACCGCCCAGGAGCGCGACGCGGTGCGCTTCCGGGTCGCCGAGGGCATCCGGGGCCGCCCCGGCACCGCCCCGGCGGGCTGGAAGCGCTGGGCCGAGGAGGCGTTCCACCCGCCGCAGCCGTGGCGGCAGCTGCTGGGCGCGGCGGTGCGCTCGGCGGTGTCCGGCGCGGGAGCGGGCGAGGACTACAGCTACGGCCGCCCCGCCCGCCGCTCGGCCGGGGTGCCGGGCGTGCTGCTGCCGAGCCTGCGGCGGCGCCCGCCCCGGGTCTCGGTGATCATCGACACCTCCGGCTCGGTCTCGGACGACGAACTGGGCAGCGCGCTGCTGGAGGTCGCGGCGATCGGCCGGGCCGTCGGCGGCCGCCGCGACCAGGTCACCGTCGTCCCCTGCGACGCGGCCGCCCAGGCCGTCCACCAGCTCTGCCGGGCCGAGGGCATCCCGCTGATCGGCGGGGGCGGCACCGACCTGCGTACCGGCTTCGACGCCGCCCTGCGCGGTCATCCCCGCCCGGACGTGGTGGTGGTCCTGACCGACGGCCAGACCCCGTGGCCCTCCGCCGCCCCGGCCTGCCGCACGGTGGTCGGGCTCTTCCCGAGGCCGATCCGGTACAACGAGAACCGGGCGGAGTACCGGCCGAGCGCCCCACCGCAGTGGGCGCGGGTGGTGACCATCGGCTGAGCGGGCGTCCGGTCGCGGCCGTGCGAGGATCGGGCAGGTGACGGACACGGGGCCCCTGGCCAGGGCGGCGACGGAAGGGGACAGCTCGGTGACGCGGACGGCGGTGGCCGGCGCGGAAGGCTTCGAGCCGGACGAGCACGTACGGTTCGCGCGGTACCGCAGGGCCTTCGCGGAGGTGGCGCCCGAGGACGCGGCCGGCCTCGCGGCCCGGGTGCTGACCGACCCGGAGCACTCGATGGCGAGCTGCGCGGTCTGCGAGTACCTGGACCGGCGGGCGGCGGAGCTGCTGACGGAACCGGGCTTCCCGGCCTGGCACCGGGAGTTGGCCGACGCCACGGCGGCCGACCCCTTCGCCGGCCGGCGCCTGCGGGACTGGGCGCTGCTGCGGGCGATCACCCTGGACGAGCCGTGGGAGGAGGAGCAGCTGTCCGAGGCGGACACCTGGCTCCAGGCACGCCTCGCCGAGGAGTCCTCGGCGAGGCGCGTGCTGGACCTCCTCGCCGAGCGCGGCCGTACCCGGCGCACCCGCAACATCGCGGCCTCCCGCCTGCGGCGCCGCCGGTAGCGGGCGTTGCCGCTGGAGTGACCAACCGCGGGCGGAAGGACCGGCCGCGGCCGGAGTGACCAACCGCGGCCGGAGGAGCCACCCGCCGGCGGAGGGACCGGCCGCCGGCCCCTCCGCCCGCGGCGGGCGCTCAGCGGACCATGGCCGCCAGAACGTCGCGCCAGTCCTCGCCGGGTTCGGGGGCGAGGGGGCCGGCCAGGGTGTCCGCCCGGTAGTGCCAGGGGCGGTGGAGTTCCTCCTCGGCGTCGGGGGTGGCGGCGACGGGGCTGTCGGAGCCGAGCAGGCGGACCAGTTCGGTGGTGAAGTCGGCCCAGGAGACGTGTCCGCTCACCGCGTTGACGACCCGGCCGGCGGCGGGGTGGTCCGGGGTGAGGCAGGCGGTGAGGGCGCGGGCCAGGGCGGCGGAGTGCACCCAGGAGGCGCCGTACCACGCGTCGGCGGGCGGCACCGCGATCGGCAGGCCGGCCAGGGCGGCCTGGTAGAGCGGGCCGGTGGCGCCCCAGCGGAGCTGGTCGCGCAGGCGGTGGTGCGGGCCCCAGACGATCGGCGCGCGGACGGCGGTGGCCTGGCCGCGGCCGGTGGCGGCGGCCTCGAAGAGGATCCGCTCGCAGTCCAGCTTGGCCTGCCCGTACGGGGTGACGGGAGCGCCGCTCGGGCCGCCCTCGGCGACTTCGGTGCCCGCCGGGCGGCCGTACGCGTCGATGCTGCTGACGAAGACGAACGGGCCGCCCCGCCAGCCGTCCACCAGGGCGCGCATCGCGGCGAGGTCGGTGGCGTGGTCGGTGAAGGTGCAGGCGGAGTGGATGACGGCGTCCACGCCCTCGACGGCCCGGCGCAGGCTGTCGAGGTCCCCGAGGTCGCCCTCCGCCACCTCGGCGCCGTTCAGTGCGGGCAGGTGCGCGGACTCGGGCCGGACCAGCACCCGGACCGGTCGGCCCTGGGCCATCAGTTCCTGGAGCACGGCCGCGCCGACCCCGCCGGTGGCGCCGGTGAGCAGGACGGTGCCGGTGCGGGCGCCGGTGGTCCGCGGGCGGGCGCCGGCCCGGGCGAGGGCGGCGCTGCGCTCGTCGGCGCGGGTGGCGAGCAGGGCGGCGAGGGCGCGCGGGGTGCGCTGTTCCAGGATGTCGAGGCCGGTGAGCGGCAGCCCGGTGCGGGTGCGCAGGCGTTCGGCGAGCTGGACGGCGACCAGGGAGTGGCCGCCGAGGGCGAAGAAGTCGCCGTCGGCGGGCGCGGTGGTGCCGAGGAGTTCACCGAACTCCTGCCGTACGACGTCCAGCGGGCCTTCCTGCGGCGGAGCCTGGTCGGACGGCGGAGCCGGGCGGTCGGACAGCGGCGCGGCGCCGGGCAGCCGGTCGCGGTCGGGGGTGCCGTCGGGGTGGCGGGGCAACCGGTCCACCAGGGTGACGGCGAGCGGCAGTTCGCCGGCCGGGAGGCGCCCGCGCAGGCCGGCCCGCAGGTCGGTCCCGCTCGGGACGACCGGACCGCGCACCACCGCGTAGGCGAGCGGCGGGCCGCCGGGGTTGTCGACCACGGCCGCCTCGACCACCGCGGGGTGGGCCGACAGGGCTTCCACGACCGGGTGTTCGGCGATCGTCAACCGCTCTCCGGGCAGGTCGGACAGCCGCCGCCGCGGGTCGCCGGCCACGGCGGTGAGCAGTGCCGCGAAGGCGTCGAGCAGCCGGGCGGCGGTGTCCTGGTCCAGCGCGTCCCCGTCGTGCTGCAGCAGGCAGCGCGGCTCCGGGCCGTCCTCCACCAGCAGGGTGAGGCCGAACTTGGCCAGCCCCAGGTCGAGTTCAACGTTCTCGGTGTCGAGGCCGGGCAGCACCAGCGGGTCGACGTTCTGGACGAGGTCGCAGCTGACCGAGAGCAGCGGGGTGCCGTCCGCGCCGCGCGCGGCCGCGCCGAGCCGCTCGACCACCAGGTCAAGGGGCACCTCGTGGTGCTGCTGCGCGTCGAGCAGGGCGGTGCGGACCAGGCCGAGCAGTTCGGCGAAGGTCGGGTCCCCGGACGGATCCGCCCGCACGGCGAGGGTGTTGACCGCGAGTCCGACGGTCCGGCGGAACTCGGGCCGCGCGCGGTGGCCGCTGGCGCAGCCGAGGACGAGGTCGTCCTGCCCGGAGGCGATGTGCAGTGCGGCGAACGCGGCGGCCAGCACGACGGTGAACAGCGTGGCGCCGTGCCGTGCGCCGAGGACGCGCAGCTCCTCCAGCACCGCCGGCTCCAGCGGCGCGGTGTGCAGCACGGCGCGGCGCTCGCGGGCGCCGGGCGGGACGGGCCGCAGCAGCGACAGGGGGCGCGCCCCGGACAGCCCGGCCGCGAGGGTGTCGGCGGCGGCCGTCAACTCGGCGTCCCGGGCGCGCTCCTGGCGGGCGTAGTCGGCGTACGACGGGGCCGGGGCCGCAAGCCGGTCCGGCACGCCGTCGCGCGCGGCGCGGTACAGCTCGGCGAGGTCCTCCGCGACGAACCGCAACGCTCCACCGTCGATGGCGATGTGATGGATCGTCAGCAGGAGCGTGTGGTCCTCGGGCCCGTGCCGCAGAAGCACGGCGCGCAGCACGGGCCCGGTGGCGAGGTCGAACGGCCGGGCGGCCTCGGCTGCGAGCTGCTCCGGTCCGGTGGCGTCCAGCACCGGCAGCGGCACCGGGGTGACCGGGTCGACCTGCTGGTACGGCTGGTCGCCCCGGCGCGGGTAGCGGGTGCGCAGGACGGCGTGCCGCTCGGTCAGGCCGGTGAGCGCGGTGGCGAGGGCCGCCCGGTCGAGCGGGCCGCGCAGCCGGGTGGCGACCGGCACGTTGTAGAGGGCGCCGCCCTGGCCGAGGTGGTCCATCAGCCACATCCGCTGCTGGGCGTGCGAGAGGGGGGCCTGGTCACCGTCCGCGACGGGGCGGGCGGGCGCGGCGGCGGGTGTGGCGGCGGCGCGGCGGCCGCGGGCGCGGCGCAGCAGGTCGGTCTGGTCGACGGTGCTCATCGGTCGGCTCCCGGGGTGTCGTCGGCGGCGAGCAGGGCGCGTTCCAGCAGCTCGGCCTGGGCGGCGACGGTCGGATGGGCGAGGAAGTCGGCGAGCGACAGCTCGACCCCGAGGTCCTCGCGCAGGTCGTCCACCACCCACATGGCGAGCAGCGAGTGCCCGCCCTCGGCGAGGAAGTCGGCGGCCGGGTCGGTGATCGGGCGTTCCAGGGCCCGGCTCCACGCCTCGGCGACGACCTGCTGGATCGGGCCGAGTTCGGCCTCGGCGGACGGCTGCGCCTCGGCCGGACCGTCGGCGGCCAGCGCCCGCCGGTCCACCTTTCCGCTGCCGGTCAGCGGCAGCGCGGCGAGTACGGTCCAGGCGGTGGGCACCAGGTGGGCGGGCAGCTGCTCGGCGAGGCGGGCGCGCAGCGTCTCGACGGCCGGGCGGGCGCCCTCGGCGAGCACCAGGCAGGCGGTGAGCGCGGCGTCGGCCTGCCCGGGCCGGCGGACCACGACGGCCGCCTCGGCGACCTCGGGCAGCTGGAGCAGCGCGTGCTCGACCTCGCCGGGTTCGATCCGGAAGCCGCGCACCTTGACCTGGTCGTCGGTGCGCCCGTGGTACTCCAGGGAGCCGTCCGGCAGTCGGCGGACCCGGTCGCCGCTGCGGTAGGCGCGTCCGACGCCCGGCAGTTCGCGGAAGCGCTCGGCGGTCAGCTCCGGCCGGTCGAGGTAGCCGAGGGCCAGCCGGTCGCCGGCGATCCACAGCTCGCCGACGGCGCCCGGCGCCACCGGCGCGAGCTGCTCGTCCAGGACGTGGGCGCGGGCGCCGCCGAAGGTCCGGCCGATCGGGACGGAGCCGGCGCAGTCGGCGCGGGTGATCCAGTGCAGGGTGGTGAAGGTGGTGGCCTCGGTCGGCCCGTACCCGTTGACCAGTTCGAGCCAGGGGAAGGCCCGCAGTACGGCGCCCGCGTGCTCGGCGGAGATCGCCTCGCCGCCGACGACGACGGTGCGCAGCACGCCGAAGACCCGGGACCGCCGGGCGGCCAGGTGGTGGAAGAGCGCGGTGGTGAGGAAGACGGCGGTGACGCCGAAGCGCTCGACGTCGCGGACGAGGTCCTCGGCGCTGGGCCGCTCGGCCGGGGAGACGGCCACGGCGGCGCCGCGGGCGAGCGGGGTCCACAGTTCGAAGGTGGCGGCGTCGAAGGAGACGGTGGAGTGGAGGAGCATCCGGTCGCGCGGGCCGAGGGCGACGGTGTCCTCGGCGGTGACCAGGTCGGTGACGGCGCCGTGCGGGACGAGGACGCCCTTGGGACGGCCGGTGGAGCCGGAGGTGTAGTAGAGCAGGGCGGGCGCGGCCGGGTCGGCGGCGTCGGGTGCCGTGCCGTCGGTGGCCTCGGTGCCGCGCTCGGTCAGCACGAGGGTGCGCTCCTCGGGGAGCCCGGCCTCGGCGAGCAGGGCCTTGTCTCCGAGGACGAGCCGGACGTCCGCGTCGGCGGTCATCTCGGCGATCCGGGGGCGCGGGTAGGAGGGGTCGATCGGGACGACGAGCGCGCCGGCCCGCCAGACGGCGAGCTGGGCGACGACGAGCCGGGTCGAGTGGGCGCACAGCAGGCCGACGGCACTGCCGGGGCCGATCCCCCGGGCGGCCAGGACGGCGGCCAACCGGCCTGCGGCGTCGACGAGTTCGCGGTAGGTCAGGACGGTGGAGCCGTCGGTCACGGCGAGCGCGTCGGGCCGGAGTCCGGCCTGCCGGGCGATCAGTGCGGGCACGGGCAGCGCGGGCAGGGTCGCGGCGCTCAGGCCGGACGGGTTCGCGGGGGCCGAGGCGGGCGACGTAGCGGCGGGCGAGGTCGCGGTGGTCATGGTGGTGGTTCCCTTCCGGGCGCCCCGGCCGGGTGGGCCGGGGCGCCGCGCTGAGGAGGTTCGGGCGGGGTCAGGCGGTGGTCGTCAGCTCGGCCACCCGCTCCTCGACCAGTCGGGCGACGGCCCGCAGGTCCGGCTGGCGCAGCACCAGGGGAGCGCGCAGCCGGACGCCGTACTCGTTCTCCAGAGCCTCCAGCAGTCTCGCCGCGGCGAGCGAGTTGCCGCCCGCGGCCAGGAAGTTGTCCTCCGGTCCGAGGTCGCCGCGGCCGATCAGCTCGCGGCAGAGCTTGAGCACGGTGCGCTCGACCGGGGTGCTCCCCTCCTCGCTCGGGGCCGTCTCGTCCTGGCCCGCCGCCGGGGCGTCGGCCAGCAGGGCCTGGCGGTCCACCTTGCCGTTGGCGTCCAGCGGGAAGCGCTCCACCAGCCGGACGGCGGAGGGCACGGCCTGTTCGGGCAGCCAGGGGCGGACGGCGTCGAGCAGCGCCGCGGGGTCGGCGCCGTCCTCGGCCTGGACGAAGGCGAGCAGTCGCGCCCCACCGGTCGGCGCCTGCTCGGCGGCGACGACCGCCCGCCGCACCTTCGGGTCGCGTTCGAAGGCGGCCTCGACCTCGGCGGGTTCGATCCGCACGCCGCTGACCTTGACCTGGTCGTCCAGGCGGCCGTGGAACTCCAGCACGCCGTCCGCTCGCATGACCACCCGGTCGCCGGTGCGGTAGACCCGGTCGGTGCCGACCACGCCGGCGGGCGCGTCGACGAAGCGGCGGGCGGTCAGCTCGGGGTCGAGGTACCCGGCGGCCAGGCCTCGGCCGCCGATCCGCAGCTCGCCGGCCGTGCCGCGCGGCACCGGCCGGCCGTCCTCGTCGGTGACCAGGAGGACGGCGCCGTCGATCGGCAGGCCGATCGGCGGGGCGCCGGCGCCGTGGTCGCCGCCGGGGGCCATGGTGTGCATGGTGGTGGTGACGGTGGCCTCGGCGGGCCCGTACGCGTTGTGGACGGTCGCGGTGACGTCCGGCCCGGGGGCCAGGCGCAGCCGGTCGCCGCCGATCACCAGGTGGCGCAGCGCCAGGCCGGCGGGCCAGGGCCGGCCGAGGACGGGCTCGGCCAGCGGGGTGGGCAGGATGGACGCGGTGATGCCGGCCTCGCGCCACCAGTCGGTGAGCGCACCGGTGTCCCAGCGGACCGCCTCGGGGGCGACGACCAGGGCCGCACCGGAGGTGAGGCCGGCCCACAGCTCCTGCAGGTGCGGGTCGAAGGCGACGCCGATCAGCAGGCTGTGCCGCTCCCCGGGGCCGAGGCCGGCCAGCCCGCGGTACCACTGGAGCAGCGCGCCGAGCGCGGGCTCGGTGACGGCGACGGCCTTCGGGGTTCCGGTGGAGCCGGAGGTGAGCACCGCGTAGTGGGTGCCGACCGGGACGCGTACCTGCTCGCCGGGGTTCAGGGCGGCCACCACACCGGGGGTGGGCAGGTCCAGCGCCAGCCGCTCGCCGCCGGGCGGCAGCAGGTCCGGCTCGCCGACCAGGCAGGCCGGGCGGAGCTGCTCGGCGACGGCGCGAAGCCGGCGCTCGCCGGGGCGCGGGCCGAGCGGCAGGTGGACGGCGCCGAGCTTGGCGGCGGCCAGGGTGACGGCGACCAGCGAGACCGAGTGGGCGAGACAGACGCCGAGCAGGTCGCCCGGGCCGACCCTGCCGCGCAGCGCCTCGGCCACGGTGTCGGCGAGGCGGTCGAGTTCGGCGTAGCTGTGGACCTGCTCGCCGTCGATCAGGGCGGGGGCGTCGGGGGTGCGGTGCACCCAGGTGGTGAACAGGTCGAGCACCGCGCCGTCCTGGTGCGGACGGCCGTAGGCGATGCTCAGGCCCTCGGTGCTCGGGGCCTTGGTGGTGTCAAGGTGTTCCATCATCATCTCCAGGAAGGTGGCGAACGTAGGTGACGAACCGTCAGTTCAGGCCCATCGAGCGGGCGATGATCACCTTCTGGACCTCCGAGGTCCCCTCGATGATCGTGGTCATCCGGACGTAGCGGTACAGGAACTCCAGCGGGTGCCCGCGCACCCAGCCGGTGGCCCCGTGCACCTGGAGCGAGCGGTCCACCGCGCGCACGGCGGTCTCGGAGGCGGTGAGCTTGGCGAGCGCCGCGTTCTCGGGCGACTCGGTGCCCTCGTCGACCAGCCGGGCGCAGGCGAGGGTGAGCAGCTTGGAGGCCTCGACCTCGGCCAGGGTGGCGACCAGGTGCTCCTGGACGTGCTGGTACTCGCCGATCACCCGGCCGAACGCGCGCCGGTCCTTGGCGTACTCGACACCGATCCTCAGCGCGTGCTCGGCGATGCCGTTGCACATCGCGGCGACCACCAGCCGACCGCGCGAGAGGCTGTCGATGGCGAGGGCGGTGGCCGCGCCGACGCCCTCCTCGCCGCCGATGACGGCCTCCGGGCCGACGGTGACCCCGTCCAGCAGCAGCTCGGACAGCGGCTCTCCGGACATGCCCTCGTACCGCTGGCCGAGCCGCAGTCCGGGCTGGTCCATCGGCAGCACGAAGGCGGTGGCGCCGCCCGTGGGCCCGGCGCCGTCCCCGAGGTCGGTGGCGGCGACGACCAGCGCGATCCCGGCGTGCTCGGCGTTGCTGACGAAGGTCTTGCGGCCGTTGAGCACCCAGCCGTCGCCGGTGCGCACGGCGGTGGTGGCGAGGCGGAACGCGTCGGAGCCGGCGTTCGGCTCGGTGAGGGCGAGGCAGCGGGTCTGCTCGCCGCGCACCAGCGGAACCAGGTGGCGCTCGACCTGTTCGGGGGTGCCGTGCCGCAGCAGCGGGCTGGGCCCGTCGGCGCCGGCCAGCGCGTACGGGGCGAGCACGCAGCCGCTGCGCCCGGCGGCGTGGTGCAGCAGGACGACGGCGGTGAACGGCATGCCGGCGCCGCCGAGTTCCTCGGGGTAGTCGCCCGCGTAGAAGCCGAGGGCGGCGGAGCGCTTGCGGACGTAGGTCCGCAGGTCGGCCGGGACCTGGTCGGCGGTCTCGGGCAACTCGGCGGCCAGCGGGACGAGTTCGCGGCGCACGAAGCTCTCGAAGGCCTCGACGAGTTCGCGGTGGCCGTCTTCCAGGACGGCGGAGGGGGAGCTCACTTGGCACCTCCGGTGAGGGCCTTGGCCTGGTCGGCCAGCACGGCGTGGCGGAACAGGGTGCGCAGCGGCGGGCGGCTGCCGAGGTGCGGCTCCAGCTGGGCGGCGAGCTGGGCGGCGAGCAGCGAGTGGCCGCCGACCTCGAAGAAGTGCGAGTCCGCGGTGAAGCGGTCGTGGCCGAGCACCTCGCGCCAGGCGGCGGCGATCAGCCGCTGGCCGGGGTCGGTGAACTCGCTCGGCGTGCTCTCGCCCGCCTCGGGGGCCTCCTGGGCCTCGTCCGCCAGTCGGGCGAGGGCGGCCCGGTCGGGCTTGCCGCCGGGCAGGGTCGGCATCGCGGCGACGGCCGTCCAGCCGGCCGGGACGAGTCCGCCGGGCAGCCGGCGGGCGAGCGCCTCGTGCAGGGCGGCCTGGTCGGGGCGGTCGGAACCCTCCAGGAAGCCGACCAGGCGGGGGCCGGTCCGCGGGTCGGTGTGCAGCAGCACCGCGCAGGAGCGGCCGCCGAGTTCGGCGGAGGCGGCGGCCTCGATCTCCTCCAGCTCGATCCGGTGGCCGCGCAGCTTGACCTGGTTGTCGGCGCGGCCGAGGAAGCGCAGCCGGCCGTCCAGGTCGCGGAAGCCGCGGTCGCCGGTGCGGTAGACGCGGGCGTCGCCGAGCGCGGGGACGGTCACGAAGCGGGCCGCGGTCGGCTCCGGCAGGCCCAGGTACCCGTCGGCCACCATGGCGCCGCCGACGACGAGTTCGCCGACGCAGCCGGGGGCGAGCGGGCGCAGGGTGTCGTCCAGGACGTGGACCAGCACGCCGCCGAGTTCGGCGCCGAGCGGGATCTCGCCGTCCTCGGCGACGTCGGCGGCGGTGACCTCGTACACGGTGGAGGTGACGGTGGCCTCGGTGACGCCGTAGGCGTTCAGCACGGTGGTGGCCTCGGTCAGGCCGGCCAGGGCCCGGGCGGGCAGCCGCTCGCCGCCGAGCACCAGCAGCCGGGGCGTCCAGCGGCCGTCGCCCAGCGCCTCGCGCAGGTCCTCGCGGACGGCGAGCAGGTAGCTGGTCGGCAGGTTGGCGACGGTGACGCCGCGGGCGGCCAGTACGGCCACCAGCTCGGGGCCGGTGGGCACCTCGCGCTGCGGCACGACGAGGGCGGCGCCGGCCGCGAGGGCGGGCAGCACCTCCTCCAGGGCCACGTCGAAGGACGGCCGGGCGAACAGCAGCACCCGGTCGGCGGAGGTGAGTTCGTAGCGGTCGACGATCGCGGCGACGTACCCGGCGAGGGCCTCGCGGCCGACCTGGACGGGCTTGGGCACGCCGGTGGAGCCGGAGGTGTGGATCAGGTAGGCGGCGCCGTCCAGGACGGCGGCGGGCTCGGCCTTCGGGAAGGCCGGGCCGTCCAGCAGCGCCGGGGTGAAGCCCTCGGCGGGCAGCGCGAGCGCGCTCTGCCGGGTGGCCAGGACGAGTGCCGGGTTCAGCCGCTCCAGCAGCAGGCCGAGCCGGGCGGCCGGGTCCTCGGTGGACAGCGGCGCGTAGACGGCGCCGTGGCGCAGGCAGGCGAGCAGGGCGACCACGCTGTCGGCGCCGCGCGGCAGCACGGCGGCCACCGGCTGGCCCGGCGCGACCCCGGCGGCGCGCAGCCGCTCGACCACCTCGGCTACCCTGCGGTCGAGTTCGCCGTAGCTGATCCGCTCGGTGCCGGCCATCAGGGCGAGCGAGGCCGGGTCGTGGGCGGCGGCCGGGTCGAGGGCGGCCAGGGCGATCGGGGCGACCGGGGTGGCCTGCGCAGCCTCGGGCGCGGGGTCCAGGTCGGCGATCGGCACCTGCGGGCGGTCCAGGTAGCAGCGCAGCAGCTCCAGCAGTCGCTCGGAGAGCAGCACCGCGTCGGACTCGCGGAACAGGTCGGCGTCGTAGTCCCAGACCAGGGTCATCCCGGCGGCGCCGTGCTTCTCGCCGACCACCCGGCGGTCGTCGGGCAGCAGCACCAGGTCGAGGTCGAAGCGGGTGGTGCCGGTGTTGAAGCCCTCGTACAGCGAGACCTCCAGGCCGGGCGCCTGGACGTCGGGCAGGGCCGCGTCGTGCGCGCTGAACATCACGTTGAACAGCGGGTTGTCGGCGCCGGTGGTGTGCAGTCCGAGCCGGCGGGTCAGCTCCTGAACCGGAAGGTCCTGGTACGGCAGCGCGCGCAGCAGGACGTCGGTCACCTCGTCGACGGCCTCGGTGCCGGGGGCCGTCGGGTCCAGCCGCAGGCGCAGCGGGACGGTGTTGACGAACATGCCGACGGTGCTCTCGAAGCCCTCCGGGCGGTTGCCGACGGCGGTGCCGATCACCAGCTCGCGGTGGCCGCTGTGCCGGCGCAGCAGTTCGGCGAACAGGGCGAGCAGGGTACTGAACGGGGTGTGGCCGTCCACCTTGCTGCGCTCGCGCAGCCGCTCGGCCAGGTCGGCGCCGATCGACTGGCGCAACTGGCCGCCGCGGTGGCGCCGTTCGGCGCGCGGCCGGGCCAGCCCGGGCAGCGTGACCTCGCGCGGCGCGTCGGCCAGCTCCCTGGTCCAGAAGTCGAGTCCGCGGTCCCGGGGGAGGTCGGCGGCGGCGCGGGCGTGGTCCTCGTACGAGGGGGCGACGGGCAGCTCGTACGGCTCGCCGAGGACGGTGGCGCGGTAGACGGTGAACAGGTCGCGCAGCAGGATCGCGAAGGAGTGGCCGTCGTGGACGAGGTGGTGCTCGACGTGGATCAGCCGGTGGTGGTCCTCGGCGAGCCGGACCAGGTGCCAGCGCAGCACCGGTGCCCGCCCGGTGTCCAGCGGCTCCTCGGCCTCGGCGGCGAGCAGCCGGCGGAAGGCGGCCTCCGGGTCCTGCTCGGTGCTGAAGTCGCTCTGGCGCAGCTCCGGTTCACAGTCCTCGGCGACCCGCTGGCCGGGCAGCCCCTCCGGGCTGGGCACCAACTCCAGCCGCAGGCCGGGGTGGTGGGCCAGCACGGCGGCGAGGCCGGTGTGCAGCGCGTCCCGGTCGAGGGTGCCCCACAGGTCGAGGACGGCGGTGAAGTTGTAGGCGCGGCTGCCCGGCAGCATCTGTTCGTGCAGCCAGACGATCTCTTGCGACGGCGTGAGTGCGAACATGGTCGATTCCCTTGTGTGGTGGGCGTGTCGGCACTGCTGTGGCCGGAAGCGGGCGTGGGGTGTTCCCGCGTCGGCCGGTGGGCCGGGCCGCACCGGGGTGAGGTGCGGCCCGGGGCCCGGGGATCCCGTCCGGCGGCGTGCAGGACGCGCGCGGGCGGGCGTGGTGGGTCCGATGTGGTGGATCCGGTGTGGGAGTTCGGGGCCCGCGGGGTGGGCCGGCAGCCTGGGGCGTGCGGGCGCGGGCGTACGAGGCGGGCTGGTTCGGAGCGGGTGGGTTCGAAGGGGCGGGCCCGGGAGGGCGGGGCGTGTTCAGGCGTGCCCCGGAGGGCGGGGCGTGTTCAGGCGTGCCCCGGAGGGCGGGGCGTGTTCGGGCGGGCCCGTTCACGCCTGCCGTGTTCGGGCAGGCCGGTTCAGGCCTGCGGGAGCGGGGACGGTCGGGCGTGCAGGTGGTGCCGCAGCACGGCGAGCAGTTCACCGAAGGCCGCGTGGGCGTCGGCCTCGGGGAAGCGGTCGCGGTCCCAGGCCAGCCGGATCAGCAGGTCGTCGCCGTTCGAGGCGGAGACGGCCAGTGGCGCGGCGAGCGGGCGCCCCTCCAGGTGGACCTCCCGGCCGGCGGCGCCGCCGAGCACCAGCGGCGGGCGGCGGTGCGTGTCCTCCATGGTGAGCAGGGCGTCCAGGGCGCCCGACCAGGGGGCCCCGGCGGTGCGGGCGGCGCGGACCACCTCGTCGAAGGGGGTGCCGGCGTGGTCCAGGTCGTCCCACCAGGCGTCCGCGAGGGCGTCCAGGTCCGTGGACCGCTCCGAAGTCGCCGGGTGCACCAGGGTGTTGAGGAAGCAGCCGAGCACGGTGGGCACGCCCACCGGTCGGCCGCCCCACGGGTAGCCGAGTGCGAGCTGCGCTCCCCCGGCCTCCGCCCGGTCGGCCCCCACTGACTGGTGGACCCGGTGCAGGGCCGAGCCGACCGCGTCCAGCAGCGCCGGGAAGACGGCGCCGCGGGCGGCGCCGTCGGCGGCGGGCAGCCGCTCGGTGAGCATGCCGGTGGACGTGGCGGCGCTGCCGCCCGCCCCGGTCAGGCCGCCCAGCCGCCGGCCCCAGTGGGCCTGCGCGGCGGGGCCGCCGGCGGCGTCCTCGGCGGCGAGCTGCAGTTCGACGGCCTGCCGGAAGTCGGCCAGCGCCTGGGGGGCGGGCCCGTCGGCCGGCGCCTCGTCCTGCTCGTGGGCGGCGCTGAGCTCGGCGGTGAGCACGCCGAGCGACTGCTCGTCGCAGGCGGCGTGGTCGAGTGCGAGGGCGAGCAGTTCCTCGTCCCCGTCCGGGTCCGCGGCGACCAGCAGGCGCAGCGCGGGTCCGTCGGCGGGCCAGTCCAGCAGGGCCTCGCGCAGCGCCGCGCGGGCGGTGCCGCCGGGGGCGACGGCGATCCGGGCGACCTCGGCCGAGGGGCCGCCGGCGCGCAGCACGGGTGTGCCGCGCACGGTTGCGAAGCCGCCGCACAGCGCCGGGTGGTGGGCGGCCACCGCGGCCGCGGCGCGGGCCAGTCGGTCCAGGTCGAGGGTGCCGCGCGGGTAGGCGAACAGCAGCGGGACGATGTCGGTGCGGCTCTGCGGCGCGAGCCGGCGGGTGATCAGGAAGCGCCGCTGGGCGCCGGTCAGCGGGAGCAGCTCCACCGGGGATTCGGCGGCGGCTGAGCGGTACCGGGCGAGGTAGGCGGCGGTGATGCTGGCGTGCACGGGAACGGTCTCCGGTTTCCGGTCGCGGCTCGGGTCGGGGATCGGTCGGGGGGATCGGCCGGGAAGTCGGCCAGGGGGATTCGGCCGGGGAAGTCGGTCAGGGGGTTCGGCCGGGATTCGGCCGGGGCGTTGCTCAGGTCCGGGTGGTACGGGCGGGCCGACGGTCAGGGCGCGCTGGGGCTCACGGCACTCTCCTCGTCGGTGGCGCCCTTGGTGACGCCCTTGGTGACGCCCTCGGTGACGCCCTCGGTGACGCCCTCGGCAGCGTCGCTGCCCGAGGCCTGGCCGCCCGTACGGTCGGGGCCCGGCAGCTCGCGCATCCGGCGCAGCGGCGAGAGCAGCAGCGGCAGCGGCACCAGCAGGAAGCCCGCGGCGCAGAGCCAGAGCGCGGTGCGCGGCCCGGCCGCGTCGGCGACCAGGCCGCCGACCAGGGCGCCGATCGGCAGGGTGCCCCACACCAGGAAGCGCATGGTGGCGTTCATCCGGCCGAGCAACTCCGGCGGGCAGACGCTCTGGCGGAAGCTCACCTGGGCAACGTTGTAGGCCACCGCGCCGAACAGCACCACCCCGGAGGCCAGACCGAAGAGCACCACGCCCGCGCCGCTGCCGGACAGCGGCCACAGCAGCGCGAACGGCGCCGTCACCACGGTGGACACCCAGATCAGCCGGGCCTGCCCGATCCACCGGGCGAGCTGCCCGGCGCACAGCGCGCCGGCCAGTCCGCCGACGGCGGAGACCGACAGCAGTACGCCGATGGCGCCCGGCGACAGGTCGAGCACCCGCACCCAGAACACCGTCTGCACGGCGGTCAGCACCGCGGAGAACAGGTTGGACGTGGCGGTGGCGGTCGCGATCGCCCGCAGCAGCGGGTGGCCGAGCACGAACCGCACGCCCTCCCCGACCTCGGCGCGCAGCGAGCGCCCCGGCGCGGGTTCCGGTCGCGGCTCCTCGGCCTTGATCCGGACGAGCAGCAGCGCGGAGGCCAGGTAGCCGCAGGCGTCGGCCACGATGGCGAGCGGCGCCCCGAGCAGTTGGACCAGTCCGCCGCCGAGGCCCGGCCCGGCGATCTGCGCCGAGGAGCGGACCGTCTCCAGCGCCCCGTTGCCGCCGACCAGCTGCTCGCGCGGCAGGACGGCGGGCAGGAAGGACTGGTGGGCGACGTCGAAGAACACCGTCGCCACCCCGGTGACCAGCGCCACGACGTAGAGCTGCGGCATGGTCAGCACCCCGAACGCGGCGGCCGGCGGGATCGACCCCACGGCCAGGCAGCGCACCACGTCGGCCCGGATCAGCACCGGCAGCTTGCGCATGCGGTCCAGCCAGGCGCCTGCCGGGAGTCCGACGAGCAGGAAGGCGGCGGTCTCGGCGGCGGTCAGCAGGCCGACCTGGAACGGCGTGGCGTCGAGCACCATCACCGCCACCAACGGAAGGGCGACCAGGGTGACCTGACTGCCCGTCTGGGCCGCTGCGGCGCCGGTCAACAGGAGCCGGAAATCGCGGTGGCCGAGCAGACGGGCCTGGTGGGAGCTGGGCTTCTCGTTCATCGGTGCGACTCTCGGTCACCCCTTCGACACGGGGCAAGCACCAGGTTCGTTTCCGGACGGACCGCAGGTCGGCCGAATCCCGCCACTCCCCCGGCCGACCCTTGCACGCTCCTTACGGCGGCCTCCCGTGCTGCCGCGCCACCCGCGGTGCCCGTCGGCCTAGGCGGCACCGGCCGACGGGCACTCCGATCACCCCCGGGCCCGCCCGTCCATTTTCTTGTCCGATATTCGGACGCAAGTTTTCCAGCCACCGGACGGCGGCCGTCAACTTGGCCGGATTCCATGGAGTGCAGCCCCACCGACACCTCATCGTGATACCGGCGTGACCGAAGCGAGCCGTAGAAGGGGATCACCGGGCGGGTTACGAGCCGCTCCCGGAACCCGGCCGCCACCGAAACGGGCCGCCCGGGCCGGGGCCGCGCCGCCGCACGCTTCGACTACCCGTCCGTCTCGGCCCGCGCCCGCGCCCGCACCTGCGTCCGTGCCGGTCCCTGTGCCGACGCCCGCGCCGTCCGGTGGGTGATCGCCAGCACCGCCATGTCGTCGTCCCTGGGCCCGCCGGTCCACCGCCCGACGTCCGCCACCAGCGCGTCCAGCACCTCCCCCGGCCCGGCGAACGGCCCCAGCGGGGCCAGGCCGAGCACCGGGTCGTAGAACTCCCCCGCCGCGTCCCGGGCCTCGGTGACCCCGTCGGTCACCAGCAGCAGCGTGCACCCGGCCGGAAACGGCCGGCTCTCCGGCGCCGGACGCGCCCCGCCCAGCCCGCCCATCCCCAGCGGCAGCCCCGGGTCCGCCGCGTCCAGCCGGCGCACCGGCGGCGCGGCCCCGCCCGACGGGTACGGGCCCAGCAGGTACGGGCCGGGGTGCCCGCAGTCGAGCGTGCGCACGCTCTCCTCCCCCGGCGGGAACTCGACCAGCAGGGCGGTGACGAACCCCTCCAACCGCAGCTCCTCGCTCATCCGCTCGCTCTCCCGCAGCAGCGAGCCCTCCAGCGCGTCGGCGAGCGCGGACAGGTCCGGCAGCCGGTGGGAGTCCTCCCGGAAGGCGCCCAGCAGCACCGAGACCACCCCGACCGCGTGCAGTCCCTTGCCCCGCACGTCGGCGATCAGCCCGCGCACGCCGTACGGGGTGACCTGTAGCGCGTACGCGTCCCCACCGATCAGCGCCTCGTCCTGGGCGGCCCGGTAGCAGGCCGCGACCGACAGTCGCCCGACCCGCGCGGGCGGCTCCGGCAGCACGGCCCGCTGCGCCGCCTCGGCCACCGACCGCACCCGCGCCAACCGCCGGCCATGCCGGGCCACCACGCGGTTCACCCAGATCCCGAGCAGCGCCGCGAACGTCGTGTTCGCCAGCTCCAGGTAGCCGGCTCCGGTCCCGAGCGATCCGTCCTGGGTGGACAGCACCAGGATGCCCAGGACGTTGGCCGCCCCCACCGCGACGGTGTCCCGCAGCGCCAGCAGCGCCCCCGCCAGCACGGCCGCCGCCGCGAGCAGCGGGTCGCCCCAGTAGTCGGTCGGTTCCAGCGCGTTCCACACCAGCCCGCCGGCGGTCAGCAACCACGGCGCGACCCGCACGTACGGCGGCCACTGCACGGACCTCGGGGCCATCGGCGACCTGGCTTCCGTCTCACCACCATCCGGAAGGACTTCTTCCGATCGTAGTCACGGCCCCCCGAAACCCGCATGACGGCCGCCCTGGCCCCGCTCTGGGGTCTCTCCTCGAACAGGCCGCGGAGGTGAGTCCGACGACGGACCGCCGGCCTCGGCCGCTCCCGATCCGGATCCCCGAGGAGGACCCGATGTCCATCTTCGCCACCTGGCTGTACCTCGGCGACGACAGCCACAGCAACGGGCCCGCCCCGAGGATCTACCAGGGCTCACACGTCAGCCCCGCCGACGACGACCCCCGCGGGGGCTGGCTGGAGCTCAGCGTGATCCCCAACCACTGCCATCCCGACGTGCGGTTCAGCGGCCTTCCGGAACCCGAGGGCGGTTGGCCCGTCCCGGTGGAGCACCTCCGGCTCGGCCTCGGCCGGCCACCGGAGGACGGCTCGCAGGGCCCGGGCTCCGCCGCGACGGTGATCCTGGACCGCGCCCAGGCCGAGCTGTTGCACGCCGCCCTCACCGAGTGGCTCCAGACCCGGCAGAGGTGAGGACGCGCACTCACCCGCCGGCGACGAACCGCCCGGCGCCGGGCCCCGTCAGCAGGCCCCCCGGGACCCGACGTCCGTAGGCCACCAGCAGCAGGTGCTCCGCCCGCCCCTCCACGGTCAGCGGCCCCTCGCCGTGCGACCAGCCGGTGTCCGTCGCCACCAGTCGGACGCCGTCCAGTCGGGCCCCGAAGAACCGCAGGCCGCGTGGGGTGAGGGCGGACAGCAGGGCGGCCGCCCGGGGCAGCGGGAGGCGAGCGGGCAGGCCGAGCGCCACGGTGATGTCGAGCCCGTGGACGGCGTCGTGGGCGAGGGCCGCGATCCGGCCGCCGACGGGCGGACGCCAGGGGTGGTCGGCGTGGTCGGCCAGGGCGGCGGCGAGTTCGCGCTCGCTCATGGCGGCCGCGTCGCGGCGGGCGATCCGGTCGGCCATGCGGTGCAGGTTGCCGCCGGAGCGGGCGAGTTCGACGGCCGTGCGCGTCGTCGAGTACCGGAAGCCGGTGCTCATGTGCGCCGCCACCTCGCGAACCCGCCAACCCGCGCACAGCGAGGGCGAGTTCCACTGCTCGGGGGTGAAGGCGGCGAACACCCGAGCGAGTTCGCGGCGCTCGGCCGCGATCTGCTCGCGGATCCAGTGGAGCTGCCCGGTGTCCTCGTTGCGCGGCACGGTTTCCATGCCTCCAGCCTGCGGCCGGAACCGTACGCCCGTCCAAGAGCGGAAAGTTCTGGCACTTATGATCGGGAGTTATGGAACTGCGGCAGCTCCGGTACTTCGTCACCGTCGCCCAGCACGGCAGCTTCACCCGGGCCGCGCAGCTGCTGCACCTGACCCAGCCCGGGGTGAGCTCCCAGATCCGGCAGCTGGAACGGGAGCTGGGCCACCGGCTGCTCGACCGCTCGGGCCGCACCGTGCGGCTCACCCCGGCCGGCGAGGCGGTGCTGCCGCACGCCCGGGCGGCCCTCGCCTCCGCGGCGGCGGCCCACCGCGCGGCCCAGGAGTTCGGCGGGCTGCGGCGCGGACACGTACGACTGGGCATGGTCGCCGGGGCGGCCCTGACCCCGCCGTCCGAGCTGGGGACCTTCCCCGGGCTCGCCACCACGCTCGCGGCGTTCCGCCAGGAACACCCCGGCATCGACTTCTCGCTCGCCGAGGACACCACCGCGCGGATGCTCACCGCCCTGCGCGAGGGCCGGCTGGACCTCGCCGTCGTCGGCCTGCCCGCCCCCGCGAGCGGGCGGGAGGGCGACGACGGCTGGTCAGCGCTGACCGGGCTCGCCCTGCACACGGTGCTGGAGATCCCGCTGGTCGCGGCCTGTGCGGTGGGGCACCCGCTCGTGGAAGGGGCGGGTCCTGATCCTGGCCCCGGTCCTGCTCCTGGTCCTGGTCCTGATCCTGCCGACGCCTCGGGCGCGGCATCGGGCCCAGGCCCTGCCGTCGGCTCCGTCGGCTCCGTCGGCTCCGCGCCCGGCTGGCGGTCGCTGCCGGTCGCCGCGCTCGCCGGGCACGCCCTGCTGAGCACCCCGCGCGGCACCGGTCTGCGCACCGCGCTGGAGAGCGCCCTGGCCGAGGCCGGTGTCGAACCGGCGGTCGGCGTCGAGGCGGCCGCGCCACCGCAGTTGGCCGAACTCGCCGCGCACGGCCTGGGGGTGGCCGTCGTACCGGACCCGGGCCCGGTGCCGGGTCTGCGGGTGCGCCCGCTGACCGACCCCGTCCCCCGGGTCCGGATCGCGCTGGCCTGGTCGACCGGGCATCCCGCCTCCCCGCCGACCGCCGCCCTGGTGGCCCACCTGCGGCAGGCCTACCCCGGGCCTGCCGCCGCTCAGCCTCCGGCCGGCACCGCCGCTCCGCCGGTGGCGGGCAGCACCGCCGCGCCGTCGGCGACGTGAAGCAGCGCGTCCGCGCCGTCGAGCACCTCCCGGTCGAGCGGGAAGTAGCCCTGCCGCGGGACGGTGTCGGTGCGCGTACGGGCTTCGACCGGCAGTGCGGTGTCCGTCAACTCCCAGACCACACCGCGTTCTTGCAGGTGGGACTCGTACGTCCCCGGCGCCGGCTCGGCCAGCCCGATCGCCTCGCTGCGCCCCAGGCTCCCGGCGACGAAGGCGTATCGCTCGCCCAGCAGCGCGGCCACGATGCGGCCCGCCCCCGACCACCGGCAGTCCAGCTCGCCGAACGACCAGGCGCTCGGGTTCCGTTGCAGGTGCAGGTTGTGGGAGAAGACCAGGGTCGGTCCGCGCCGGGCCTCGACCGTGCGGATGTCGAGCAGGTTCCGCGCCATCAGCGCGTCCCGCACCCCGGACAGGGCGCTGACCCGGTCGCTCGTCGTGAGGCCCGGGACCGCCGACTGCGCGTGGTAGCGCAGCAGTCCGATCCCGGCGGTCAGCCGGGTGCGGGCCGCGAACCACTCCGCGGACGAGGTCGCCGCGATCAGTTCCGGTGCCCGCATGTCGAGTTGGAGGAGGAGGTCGTCGGCAAGGCAGCGCAGCCGCGCCGCCTCGGCGGTGCCGCCGGGCGACTGTTCCGGGTCCATCACCGCCTCCGTGCGGCTCCAGCGCTCGTCCTCACCTGCCAGACGGGCGAGCTCGAGGTCGAGGTCGAGCCCGAGGTAGTCGCGGGCGTGTTCGAGGTAGCGGCGCGGGCTGGGTGCGCTGGTGGTCTCGGCCGGGATGTCGAAGCCGTGCAGGGCCAGTCGCTCGCGGGCCGGCCGTTCCCGGTTGAACTCCCTCATCCAGGCGACGAGTCGGCGGTTGGGTTCGAGGTCCCCGAAGCCGTGGGTGAAGCCGTCCCGCATCGCCGAGTCGAGGGTGCCGACGCCCTCCCGGACGTAGGCGTCCACGGCGAAGGCGGCGACCCGGTCGGTCTCCAGGGCGATCGACCGGAAGCCCCGGTCGACCAGTCGGGCGAACAGCTCGTTGCGGACCAGCCCGAACGCCGGCTCCTGGTGGGTCGGCTCACCGAGGCCCAGAAGCTCGCACGCCGGAGTGACGAAGTCATGCATGTCCTGGTTCATGGACCTCAAGCGTATCCTTGAAGGAACGGTTGAGACTTTTCCCGTCACCGGCGCTCAGCCGCGGCAGAAAGCCTCAAACGGTCCCGAACAATCGATCGGCTCCGAACGCCCAACCGGCCCGGAACGGGAGACGACCATGCGACCCGCCGACCTCGCGCGCGAGCACGGCATCTCGACCCAGGCGATCCGCAACTACGAGCGCGACGGCTGCCTCCCGCCCGCCGAACGCACGCCCACCGGATACCGGATCTACACCGAGCAGCACGCGGCCGCCCTACGCGCCTACCTCTCCCTCGTCCCGGCGTACGGGCGCGCGACCGCCGCCAGGGTGATGACCGCCGTCCATGCCGACCGGATCGGCGACGCCCTCACCGAACTCGACCGGGGCCACGCCCAGTTGCTGCGTGACCGGGAGACCCTCGCCACCGTCCGCGAGGCCGTCGGCCACCTGACCGGCGGCACCCGCCCGGCCGGCGGCACCACCGCCGGAACCGGACTTCCGGCGCTGCCCGGCCCGCGCTCCGTCGGCGAGGTCGCCCACCGGCTCGGTGTCACCCCCGCGACCCTGCGGGCCTGGGAGGCCGCCGGCATCCTCGCCCCCGCCCGGGACCGCGCCACCGGCCACCGCCGCTACCTTCCGTCCGACGTCCGCGACGCCGAACTCGCCCACCTGCTCCGCCGGGGCGGCTACCTGTTGGACCGCATCGCCGCCGTACTGCGGCAGATCCGCACGGCGGGCGGCACCGGCGAGCCGGCCGCCGCCCTCGACGGCTGGCAGCAGCGCCTCACCACCCGGGGCCTGGCGATGCTCACCGCCTCGGCCCGCCTCGACGACTACCTGAGGCTGCGCCCCGAGACGCCCCGACGGGGTTGACCTGCGTCCTCGCCGTCGAGCGGGTCGTGGCCGCCGTCGAACATGCCCAGCGCGGCGGGGACCCGGAAGCCCTCCTCGCCCCGTTCCACCCCGAGGCGATCCGGGCCCACGGGTGTCGGTGACGGCCGGTAGGGTCCTTCGAGTCGCCACCCACCACCCACCAACCGAGACCCGCCGTACCGTTCGGAGGACACCTGTGCCCGCGCTCCACGACTTCGCCACCTGGGAGCCGCTGCTGACGCTCCTCCGGGCCGTGCATCCCGACCGCACCCGCCCCGTGGTGGGAAGCATCAGCCGGACGGGGTGGAGTCTGCCCCTGAGCCGGCAGCGGCCCGTCGGCGAGGCCATGGCGCCGGTGCAGCGCGCACTCGTGGAGGCCGGCAGCCACGAGGCGCTGTTCGTGGCGGACGTCTCGCCGGGCGGGCAGGCGGTCCTGCACGTGTTCGGCACCAGCCCAGCCGTGGAGTACGGCCTCCGGAACCCGAGCCCGGGCACGCTCGTCCTGGTCGAGGACGCCGTCCCCGAACCCTGGCGCCGCCTGCCCGACCCGATGCCCGGGGCGGTGCCGGCGCCGTCCGCGGACCCGGCCCTGCTGGAGCGGACGCTGCGCGAGAGGCTCCCCGACGCCGTCGGTGCGACCGACGAGGAGATCGCCGCCACCGAGGAGCGGCTCGGCGTCGCACTGCCCGAGGAGCTCAAGGCGTTCTACCGGGCGACCAGGGTGCGCCCGGCCGGTCCGGACGGATCCGGCGACTGGGAGGCCGACTTCGCGGAACTGCGGGCCGCCGAATCCGCCGTCGGCTGCGAACTCTCCTCCCTGGAAGACCTGTTCGCCCTGGACGCGGACCGGCGGCCCTGCCCGTGGCAGTTCGCGGCGACGGAGGCGGTCGTCACCCCGCCCGACTCCGCCGTCCAGGGCCTGGTCGGCTCGCCCGGCTGGATCGTCTTCGGCAGCAACGGCGGTGACATGTTCGCCGTCGACCTGACGCCCGGCCCGCGCGGCCACCTCGGACAGGTCATCCTCATCGACCACGAGCAGAGCATCGGCGCCGAACCGTACGGCGAGTCCCTGACGGAGCTGATCCTCAACGGCTTCGAGAGCAGCGGCCCGACCCGCCGCCGGGAGCGGCGGTCGCCGGCCATCGCCCGGGTCGGCGACCACCACGACCTGGCCGACCTCGAATCCGCCGCGCACCCCGACCTGGAAGTGGTGCGGATCTTCCATCACAGCGGCGCGCCCCTCAGCCTCGCCCCCATCGTCGGGCTGCCCCGGGTCCGCACGTTCACGGCACTCCCCGGCACGCTCGCCGACCCGCTGGAGATCACCGGGCTGCCCGGGCTGGAATTCCTCTCCCTCGGGCCCGACGAGTGGCGCGTCCTCCTCGACAACGGGGCGGTCCCCCGCGGACTCTCCGCCGCCGACGTCGAGGCGCGCGGAAACGAGCACCCGGTGGCCGTCGTGAGCGTGGTCAACGACCTCCTCGCCCTCTGGGACCGCCCGCCGATCCCCCACACCATCGTCGAGGGGAACCTCGCCCCGTCGGACCTGCCCGACAGTTGATCCCACGCCTGTGATCTCGTCCAGGGCTCCCGGGATCCGCCGGGACAGCCCAGCTCAGACCCCGGTCACCCACTCACCGTGCCCGTACGATCACGCTGGGCCGACGAACAATTGTTCCGTCTCCTTGAAAACCAAACCGGTAGGTACGTATCTTACGAGCCCTGAGCAGCCCACCCCGCCCGTCACGGTCCCTCGGAGTGCTCCCCATGACTCTGCTTGCCTCCCGCACGCCCACACCCGCCCTCGCCATCGAAACGGACTCCGCACCGCTCCTCGACCCGGCCGCACCAACAACCCCGGCACCCTGTCCGACCAGTACCGTCGCCAAGGAGTACGTCCACCGGGTCTGCAGCGCCGAGGTCTTCCTCACCGGCAGCGAGCAGCTGACGGACACCGCCTTCACCGTCACCGCGCGGTGGCCGCGCGCCCACACCTTCTTCAGCACCCCGGACGGCACCCGGCACGACCCGCTCCAAGCTGCTGAAACGATTCGCCAAGCCGGCCTCTACCTCGCCCACACCCGATTCGGCATACCGCTCGACCACAAGTTCATGATGTGGAACCTCGACTACACCACCCGCCCGCACCAGCTGCTGATCGGTGCCGCGCCGACCGACCTCACCCTGGACGTCCAGCTCCTCGCCCGGCCGCGCCGCTCCGGCAGCGCGGTCGACTTCACGCTGGAAACCGTCGTCCGACGGGGCCCGCAGCTCGCCGCCACCGGGCACACCCGCTTCACCACCGTCCCGGACTCCACCTACCAGCGGCTGCGCCAGGGACGCCACGACGCCGAGCACCCGTCGACGCCGCTCGTGACCGCCGAACCGCTCCCGCCGGCCCGGGTCGGCCGACTCCGCCCGTGCGACGTCGTGCTGACCCCGGCGGACGCCCCCGGAAGCTGGCACCTCACCCCCGACTTCCGGCACCCGACCCTCTTCGACCACGCCAACGACCACATGCCCGGCATGGTGCTGCTGGAGGCGGCCCGGCAGGCGGCCAACGCGCTGAGCAGCCCGGCCACCATCACCCCGGCCGCCGCGGCCACCACCTTCCACCGGTACGCCGAACACGACGCCCCCACCACGATCACCGCCCGGCACACCCCCGGTGAGACCCCGGACGCCGTCACCATCACCGTGACCGGCCACCAACACGGCGAGCCGATCTTCACCACCGTGCTCACCGACCACCCGGACCACCACTGACCCGGCCACCACCGACCCCGCCACCACCGCCGCACCGCCCGAACGGCCCGCCCGACCCTCCCGGTCCGGCGGGCCGTCCACGTGCCGACGGCTTGCCCAATACGCGACTGGCTCGACGAGGAGCACAGGCCAAACGATCGGCGCACACTGCTCGAACTCGCCCGGGACGCCCACCTGGCCGAGGTCGTCGAGCTCTCCCCAGGCATCCGCGCCCGCCACGGGAACCCGGACCCGCCCGAGCTGAGCCGCTCCGGCTCTGTTCACAGGCCTGTACAAAGAACTTGCGTGGCACGGTCACGTTGAGTAATGGACTGGGGGGCATGCCGCTCGGCTGGTTAGGCTCCCGCTACAGGTGGTCCGGTGTTGGTGATTGAGTTGGCCGAGGCGGTTCCGGCCGCAGTTGTTAAGCGACTCCGGGGTTTCCTGGTGGGATCGTCAGCCTGCTTCGAGGAGAAGCGCCCTGGCGGCTATGACCTCAACGTCTTCGCCGACCGACTCGGCGCCCCGGACCCAGGGGAAGTCGACGGTCGCCGGCCATTCCTGGTTTATGCAATGGGTCCCGGAATCGGCGACGAGGAGACCTTCGAGGCCGAGCACGCGGACGGCCCCGATCTGGAACCCCTCATCGGCTTCAGCCCGACACACGCTGTGGATGTCATCGCCGGGTGCAACAGACCGATCGATCACCTCGCCACGGCCCTGCTGACGGCTGCCATCATGGACGTGGTCGGCGGCGTTGCCAACGCTGAGCTACCGGATGACCAGGTTGCAGTCGTGGACGGACTTCCGGGTGTGCTCGCGATGACGGACGGCCCGTTGCCGGCCGTGTTCGGCACGGCGGAATTCCTGCGCGCGTGGGCTGCTCAACCGGGTTTCAGGCTTCTCAAACAGTCGGCGGCGAGAACGTGTTCGGCCCGCGAGAAGGACACGCTTTCGCAGGAGGTCGAATCCCGCTCGTCCGCACATCTGTCGCTTGAGCATCTTGATTCGGTTCACATGGCCTTCGACCGCTCCCGAACTCCAGGGCAGGGTCAGGCCGGCCATTACGGCGTCCAGGTCGCGTTCAAGTCCGACGGCAACGGTGTGGAGACCAGGGAGGTCGTCGCGCCGGACCGCGTCGATCCACTGTGGTAGCCGCTCGCCCTCACGCCCGGTGACCATCTGGGCAAAGGACCTGACGTGACTGGTGAGGGCGTCGAGTTCGGGGCCCTGGGCCAGGACGGGATCGTACTGAGCTTGTTCGAGAGTTCGGCTCGCCTCGAGCGCTGCCGGGTGGTGGTTCAGTGCGACCAGAACGGGTCGTCGTACCGGGGAATGATGTCGAGGTTGCCGTTTGGCAGAGTCGGCTCGGGGACGTAGGTGCCAAAGGGGTCGCGGTCGCGGATGACGGGGCGGGCTTTGCCCTATTTCGTAGACACTTGCCTGCTATGCCACCAGGTCCAGGCTATCGACGCTGGTGGCGTGCTGTCGTTCGTAGTCGACAGGGCTTCGGTAGCCGAGGGCGGAGTGGCGTCGCCTTCGGTTGTACCAGGCCATCCAGGAGAAGACCGCGGTTCGGGCCTGGGGTCGGCTCAGCCAGCGTGAACCGTAGAGCAGTTCGCGCTTGAGAGTGGCGAAGAACGACTCGGCGAGGGCGTTGTCGTAGCTGGAGCCGACCCGGCCCATCGAGCGCCGAATCCCGTGCGCCCGGCAGACCTCGGCGAACGCCGCGGACGTGTACTGACCAGGTTCAACCAGTGGAAGACCACGCCACGCACGTCACCGCCCCGAGCGTCGACTGCGGCCCGTACCGCGTCGACGACCAAGTCGGCGCGCATGTGCTCCGCCAGCGACCATCCCACGACCCGCCGCGAGTGCATGTCGATCACCGTGGCCAGGTACATCCAGGCGCCGCCGACCGGCAAGTACGTGATGTCGCCGCACCAGCGCACGTCCGGGGCCGCAGCCGCGAACACCCGCCCGACCAGGTCCGGTGCCGGCGGCACCCTCCGGTCCGCCACCGTCGTGCGGACCGTGCGCCGCAGGTGACGGCCGGCGATTCCGCGTTCGCGCATCAGGCGCGCGACTCGCTTGTGGTTCACCGGACCATGCCGTTCCCGCAGCTCCCGGGTGATACGCGGGACACCGTACGCGCCGTTGGACTCGTCGTGGATCTCCTCGATCGTCGAGGCGAGATCGTCCTCGGCCGCCCTCCGTGCGGCGCGTGCGGGCGCCGCAGCGATCCATCGGCAGAAGCCGGACGCCGACACGCTCAGCACTCGGCACAGCCGCCGTACTCCGTACAGGTCACGATGATCGGAGATGAACCGCCAGCGGCCGGTCATCGACCCATCTCCTTGGCAAAACAGGCGGCCGCCTTCCGCAGGATCTCCTTCTCCAACTCCAGCTCACGGACCTGCTTGCGCAGCCGGCGCAGCTCCTCGCGCTCGGCCGGGGTCAACGGGCCCTCACCGTTCGTACCCGAAGTCGACTCGGCGCGCGACCGTGCGACCCACTGGCGCAGCGACTCCGGGTTGACACCCAGCTCGCGCGCCACCGACGGGATGCGCCGCCCACTGGACTCCACCAGCGCGACCGCGTCCCGCTTGAACTCCCCCGAGTACCTCGCAGTACCCATGAGGACATCCCCTCCACGGACCCCAAGATCCGCTTCTCAGAAGTGTCCACTGATCGGGTTAAAGCCCACCGTCAGCGTCACCCGCTGGTCGCGGCGCCGGCCGAGCAGAGCCCGCAGGGCGCCACCTGCCCCGGGGAGAAAATTCCTCTCACCGGACCGATGAGTTCGGATGGTGGCGGCAGTCAAATCCGAGAAAGCAACGACAACTGCCCGGGGAGACCTGAAATGTCCAGCACCGCCACCGCCGTGAAGTCCAGCCAGGCCGTCGTCCGGACGGTCTGGACGCTGCGGATCCTGCTCGCGCTCTTCTTCGCCCTGGCCAGCGCGCTGCCCAAGCTGCTCGCGCTCCCCGCCGCCACGACCGTCTTCGACGCCATCGGCTGGGGCCATTGGTTCATGTACCTGACCGGACTGGTGGAGCTCGCCGGGGCAATCGGTCTCCTGGTCGGACGGCTGGCCGGGCCGGCCGCGACGGCGCTCATCGTCTTTCTGGTGTTCGCGTTCGTCACCCAGCTCGCCGCAATGCACGGGGAGAACGCCGGGACCCCGTTCCTCTTCATGGTGCCGCTGGCCATCATCGCCTGGAACCGACGCGCCGAGACGGCCGAGCTGCTCGGCCTCCGTCGTTGACCGGGTGCTTGCAGGACCACCGGTGTCCTCTGTCAGGCGATCTTGACCGATTGACAGGTGAGTTTGACCGCCTGGTTCAGGGCCTGGTGCTGCCGGGCGGCTCGTCTGCGGGGGCGGTGTCAGTGGCGCATGCGAGCGTGTGGATCATGAACGGATCTGACGACCTGCTGGCTGGGCTGGACGACATCGACTGGGCTGCTCTGAGGCACGCCTACGGAAGCGCCGAGGATGTGCCAGGCGAGCTGCGGGCCGCGTGCGGGGAGGACGAGAAAGCCAGGGATCGGGCCTTCGAACGTCTCTTCAACAGCATCTGCCACCAGGGGAGCAGGTACTCGTCCTCCCCGTTCGCGGTGCCGTTCCTCGCCCGGATCGCCGTCGCGGGTCCGGACGGCGTCCGAACCGAGGCGCTGATGCTGCTGCTGCGGCTGGCCGTCGACTGGCACGACACCTACGACCTGCCACTGGGCATCGACACCGCCGCCTGGCGCGCCGCGGCCATCAGCCCGGAGGAGAACCTGCGCTGGTACGACGAGCAGATCGCCGCGGAGACGGACGAGGCCCGGCTGGAGAAACTTCGCGAGGGCCGGGAGTACTGCGCGGCGGGCCACCCCATCGACGCCCGCGAGGGCACACTGTGCTCCTACGACGCGGTCCGAGCGGAGTTGCCCCTTCTGATGCCCCTGCTGGACGACCCGGATCCGGAGGTCCGCAGCCGCTGCGCCTACCTTCTCGGGCGGTTCCCGGAGAAAGCCGGCACCGTCGCGGAGCCGCTGCTGCGGCGCCTGGAGGCCGAACGTGACCCGGTCACCGCCGCCACCCTGCTGATCGCGGCCGGTCTCCTGACCGACCACGACGGGGACGGTGGCATCGCCCGCCGTCTCGACGACCAGGAGCCGCTCGTGCGGTGGGCTGCCGCCACCGCGCTCGCCCGCCACCTGATCCTGCGCCCCGACACCGCCGGCGCCCCGCCTGCGGACCGCGTCATCGACGAACTCGCCGCCTTCGGCACCCGGCCCGCCCCCGAACCCGCCACCTTCCACCACGAGCACGACCCGCACAGCTACACGGTCCGCACGATGGTGGGCCTCATGGAGAACGCGGAACACACCGACAAGGCCCTCCGCGCGATCATCGCCACCCTGCCTCGGATCGAGGGCACCGGATTCGTACCCCGCCCTCTCCCCAGCCAGGCCGCGAGCGTCCTCACCGCCCTGTTCGCCCCCGCCGATGTACCCGTCGCCTTCGACGACCTGACCCCGGGCCGCCGAGAACTCCTGACCGCCCTCGCCGACCTCCTGACCGCCGACGACTACCAGACCTGGCCGTTCGGATCAGACATGAACAAGACGCTCACCTCCCTCGGCCTGCCCGGTACCCGCCCGGCGCTACGCGCCTACGTTGGCCTGGACACCGAGGGAGAGGACCCGAACGCCCCGCTCCTCGATCCGTGGGCGCAGTACCGCAATCCCTGAGGCACCCGTTGTCGGTCAAGATCGCTTGGCAAACGGTCAAGGTCGCGTGTCAGAGGACAACCGGCCCAAGCACGACGGATGTCCCAGCATCTGCCCCAGCTCGGTCGCGTAGCGCCCCTCGCCAGGGAAGACGGCTGGGACCCGTCCTAGCGAAACGGGTTAAACCGGACCCCCTGAGACACGGTCTCGACAGGGACCAGGACGGACCCGTCGAGCCGGTCGGCCCGTACGGAGCCCTCTCCCGCGCGGGCGGAGGCCGCCGGCCCCGGCGGCGCATGCGCGGGGCCGGGGCCGGGGCCGGTCTGCATGGTGGTGTCGACCGCCGCGTCGAGGACCTCGGCCACGAAGTGCTCGACGCTGGCCGCGAGCTCGCGCGCCAGGGCGGCCGCCTGCTCCGGGTCGCGCCGCCACCGCGCCGCCACCGCGCCGCGACCTCGTCGCCGGCGTTCGCCAGGCCCGCAGCGGCGGCGGTGAGAGCGCGAGGTGCTGCGATCGCCGCTCAATGTTGGTGAGAAGTAACAACGGTTGGCTGAGTTCGGGTCTGTGGCTGGCGGTCAGGACAGCCCAATCGGTGCGGGTGTCAGCGGCTGACCGTCCAGCTCATGGCAGTCCTCTTCGTCCCACCACAGCTCGCCCTGCGTGGTGAGGTAAGGGTGCAGCCCGCGGACGCCTCCGCCGTCGTGAAGCGCGAGCGCGACGGCGTGAAGTAGATCTGCCAGGCCGGGCCAGGGGTCGGTGAAGTCGCCCCCACCGCTGTGGCCGGCCCAGCCGAGACGCCCCTCGCTTGGGCCGGGACGCTGGTCGATCACCTGTGCGCCGCCGTCGGCGCTCTCGGCCCAGGGCACCCAGAGTGGGTGCCACCAGGGTTCGTCGTCCCATGGGCGGCTGGTCAGACCGTCGTTCTCGGTCGCGACGTCCATGCAGGTCTGCCAGCGGTCCACGATTTCGCTCACCGAGAGGGGCGACTGCTCGGGCAGGAGGGTCGCCCAGGTGGTCAGCCCGTTGTGGCAGCGCAGGGAATCAGCGAGATCGCTGGGAAACGGGATGCCGAGGGTCTGTTCGGCGTCTCGAAGCTCGCCAGGTGTTGCCGGCGGGTTCAGCAACGCCAGGCCGGAGGTCGAGTGCGTCGCCAGCCAGGATTCGATCCGGCGCCATGACTCCGATGGGGGCAGTGTCTGCTGGGGCATGGCGTCATCCTGCCGCACACGTCCGTCAGGGCAGGTCGAGGGCCTGATCAGGTGGTGATGGGTTAGCTGACCGCCTGCTGTTGTTCGGCTCGGGCTCGGGTGCTGGCGAGGCGGTAGGAGTCGGTGGCGGTGTTGTCGTCGCTCACTGGGCCCCGAGTCGGCAAAGGAGCGTGGTGGCCGAGGTGCCGGGGGCGGTGCCGGCCTGGACGGCGGCGTGGATGCGGTCGCCTTCCGGGTTGCGGTACAGCTCGGCGCGCAGCCACCACTGCTTGAGGGCGCCGCCGAGCGCGTCGCCATGAGGGAAGTCCCGACCGTCTTCCGGCGGTCGGGACTTCCCTCATGGCGACATGGAGGTGCTGCGGGGGTGCGGTGCTGGCATGGCCCCCTCCAGCACGGACCCAGGGCCGGGGCCAGCGGCACACTCCAGGCGATGCGCCGTCATGGTGCAGGTGTCGGTCGCAATCCGCAACTGGCCCCGTTCCCGGCCGGGGCCGAAGGTGAAAGGGTGCTGGAGGGTCCCTGCTCACCGAGCCGCGGCCCTGGCGGTCAGCTCTTGGGGACGAGGAGCTTGTCCCAGCTGCCCTTGCCGGGCCAGCCGTCGGCGTTCGTGCCGGAGTAGCCGAGCTTCTCCTGCCAGGCCTGGTAGGAGGCCCGGTCGGTCTCCGACCACTGCGGCCCCGGGCCGCTCGTGTACTTGCCGCAGCCCTCCTCGACCAGCCGCTGCCCCATCGCCGTCACGATCGGGCTGTTCGGGTTCGACATGAACCACTCGGTCCCGGGGAAGGGGGTGTAGCCGGTCGGGGTAGGGGTCTCGCCTCCGCCGTCACCGCCCTCGGGCACCCCTTCGCCGAGGTTGACTCCGCGGGCCGGGACCTTGAGCTTCTGCCCGACCATCAGGGCGTAGGGCGCCTGCAGGTTGTTGACGGCGATGATGTACATCTTCGGGATGTTGTACTTGAGGCTGACGCTCTCCAGGCTGTCGCCGACCTGGACAGTGTGGATGCCGCCGTCGTAGAGCGTGCCGGGGTCGAGCGTGCCGGCCTGCACGAGGCGGTAGAGCGGGCCGCCGGGGCACTCGGTCGCGTAGCCGTCGCGGTGTCCGCGGACCTCGTTGCCGGCGCCGTGTCGGCGGAGGTAGGCGATCGCGTCCTGGATGCCCGCGATCTGGACGCTGCTGGGCTCGGTGATGATGGAGCTGCCGACGAACGCCAGCACCGCGTAGTGGTCGCGGTTCAGCTGCGGGTTCCCGTTGGCCGAGTTCTGCGCGTTCTTGCCCCGGCCCTCGTACACGTAGCCGTGCTGGCACACGGCCAGGCTGTAGCCGATGTCGGCCCAGCCGTTGCCGTCCATGTGCTTCGCGCATCTTGCGCGGGCACTGGCTGTGCTCGACTCCGACGAACAGCGACCCGAAGTAGTGGATCTTGACGCCCCTATTCGTCGCGACTTCAGGGTGCCCGTTCTGCGGCATCCGAGCACCCCACTCCGCACACGTAATAAACCTCATACATTCCCCCCAGAATCTAGAAGTTTGCGTCCGGCCGAACCCTGAACCGGGCACGATTGACCATACGTACACCTCGCCATGCAATCAAATGAATTATTTGCGTTCACTTTCGCCGCCCCTCGGGAAGCGTGCGGAGCGAAGAATTAATATGTCGAAATAAATTCTTAAGTCCAGTTTGGCCACGCTAAAATCCAGGTGAAGAGACCCTCAAGGGCGACTTGGCGATGGCATGTCTAAATTCGCTCGAGACAAGCACCGCCGAGCGGCTCCGAAGAAGTCCCACACCTGTCGGGGAACCACACCCCGCCATCAAACGTCCTGGAGGAGGTGGACAAACCTTCAGGGACGAGCTGCAATCCAGGCTGCCTGACAGCCCTCACCGGACTGGCCGCAGGGGCCGCCTCCTGGGCACTCGCGGACGCAGCCCGCAGACACTGCGGCTCCTACCAGGAAGAGCACACGAATTGGAGCAGCATCTGGCACTACGAACTCCCCCTGTCGATCGCAGTGGGAATATTCGTCGCCCTCTCCGCCTACGGAATCACACATATCGCCGCCCGCAGATCAAATCGGAGAAGAATATCCTCACTGATGCCCATCGCAGTCACAGCAATTTCCCTCATCGCGATGACCTGGCTCCAATTCGCCTGGATCGGCACCGTTCCCGGAATCGTCAGCGACAGCAGCCTGTGCCCATCCAGTAACATCCCCACGTGGTGGCCTGAATGGCTGCCCGCATAAACACCCTGAACATCGATCCAGTCCACTGCCGCGCGATTGTCCCGGCTTTCCCCAAACGAGCGAGGCCGGCTCACGCCGCTCCGGTCTGCGGCGGAACCGGGCGGGCGGTGCGCAGTGGGATCGCCCCGGCCCGGGTGGCGCGGGCGACGGCGAGGGCGGCGCGGTGGCGTTCGCGCTGCTGCCGGGGGTGGTCGGCGGTGTCGGTGGCCGGGATGTCCTCGATCGCGGGCCGGTGGGCACCCTCGGGTTCGCGCAGCCGGTTGTAGTACCGACGCAGGATCGCCTCCTGCTCGGCGGTGGCCTCGTCGAGTGCGGTCCGGCGGGCGGCGGCGTCCTCGCGCATCCGGCGGCGCAGTTCCTGGTAGGCGTGGTAGTTGGCGAGCGGGGGCCGGGCCGGCTGCGCGGCGGGCCGGTCGGTCGTCGGGGTCCTGGTCGTGCTGCACCACGGGGGCAGGGCCGACCCGGACATCGATGGCCCGCACAGTGCCGGCGCGCAGCCGGTCAAGGTCGGTGAGGATGTGGCTGGTCTGGTAGCGGAGCTGGGCGGCCCAGGTCGGAGAGTCGGCGACCACGCGCAGGTGGCGGGTGGTCGGGTCCAGTGGGCGGCGGCGTCGGGGCCGACGATGTCAGGCCAGCGGTCGCGCAGGCCTGCGCGGGCGGTGCCGAGGGTCCAGCCGTGGGCGGCGACCAGGGCGAGGAACACGTCCGTGATCAGCTCGGGTTCGCGCGGGCCGCGCCGCGGCGCGGCCGTGGTCTGCCGGGTGGTGCGCTGGGCGAGGGCGTTGCCGCTGGTGCGGGCGGCCTGGCGGGCGGCGCGCACGGCGGTGCGGGCGAGGTCGGCCCCCCGCCCCGGCTCGCGAAAAGTTCTTCGAACCCGGCTGCAACCCCCCGGCGGGATGGACGTCTATCAGGGTGAGAGGCCGGGAGAGCGAGCCGGCGAAGCCGGGGGGCTCGGGCCGGCTCCTCGGGGCGCGACAGTGGGCGCCCGCTCATCCGATCGAAACCACCATCACCGTGTCCTTGGGGGGACTGTCACATGAACGCGTCCGTTATCGCCCGTATTGCGAAGATCGTCCCGCTGGCCGTCGTCGCCGCCGCCGGTGTCGCCGCCTGCGGCCCGACCAACGGCGGGTCGTCCGTCGCCGCCTCCGCCCCCTCGGTCAGCTCCTCGGCCACCCCCGGCGCGGGCGCCGTCCCGACCACCCCTGCCCCGGCCGACACCACCCCGGCCGCGCCGACCACCGCCACGCCCGCCGCCGAGGCCCCGGCCGGGCAGGCCCCCGCGGCCGTGCCCGCCAAGGCCGACGTCAAGGCCGACACCAAGCCCACCGCGAAGCCCCCCACGAAGGCCCCGGCCAAGCCCGCCGGCGGCATCGGGATCACCTTCAACGGCCTCCACCAGGGCCAGAAGATCCAGGTCGGCAACCAGGTCTCGTTCTCGGTCACCTGGAAGAACAACGACGCCACCGGCACCCGCAGCGTGGCCCCGGTGGTCGCCACCCAGCAGTACGAAGGCGCGCAGTGCCAGCGGATACTCTCCATGGCCAAGGGCACCCTGGAACGCAAGGACACCTCCGGCTGGAAGGCCATGCCCTCACTCAGCCAGGGCGGCGGCACGGACTACACCGGCACCGGCAACGACGCCGCCTTCACCCTCGCCGCCGGCGAGAGCCGCACCGTCGAGTACCGCATGGTCCTCGACACGAGCAACCACCCGGGCCGACTGCTCATCGAAGCCGACGCCGTCACACCGTCCACCCACCAGGTACTCACCAAGGGCACCGTGACCACCTCCGTCATCGACAGCCACCGCCCCACCGTGGCCTCCGCCACCAAGCCCACCCCACTCGTCACCGGCACAACCCCCACCGAGTTCACCTTCAACATCACCTCACCCGACGGCCCGCACCGGCTGCGCCCGACCGTCTACCTGTCCCTGCCCTCCAGCCAGGGCCTCACCGGACAGGACGTCACCGTCGAGGCCAAGATCGGCAACGAGTGGAAGTCCTTCGAAGTGACCGAGGACTGCAACGGACGACTCGGCGTCGCACCGGCCCAACTGGACGGCATGATGAACGGCAACCCGATCACGTACACCTTCCGAGTCGGCCTCAAGCGAACCCCCACCGCGCCCGTCGGAATCGAGGTCGGCGCCGCCTCCGACGGCCACTACAGCGCCGCCACCACCCTGCACCCCACCATCCAGCACTGACACCCACCCCCGCGGTGCGGCACTGACACCGCAACCCCGCATCTGAAGCCGAAGGGCCCGGCCTCCCACTGCTCGCTTGGGTTCTAGGAGTCGTTGCAACACCCCAGTTCAGGGGATGCATTGGACTTCGAGATCCGCAAGGACCGGACGGCCCAGGGCCCTGTGAAGCTGCGCCGGGAGCGGGAGGCATACTCCCGGCTCATGCAGCAGGGCTATACGAACACCGAGGCGTGCCGGATCGTCGGCATCGCCCGCCGGACCGGCCAGAAGTGGCGTCACGGTCGCGGGGTCGAGCGGCGGCAGAAGGCGGCACCACCGATTCGCAGCGGTCGACGACGGCGCCCAGCCACGGGCTGATCAGCAGCATCGCCGGGGCGAGGGCCGCCATCAGGAACATGGTGGCCAGCGAACCGGTCAGGTCGTACACGTAGAGGGGGAGGCCGACCTTGTAGGCCGCTTCGCCGAGGTTGTTGGCGAAGTTGCCCGCCGCGAAGACCTGGAATCGACGGTCGCGCCAAGGAGCGGGTTCGACCTGCTCGGGCGGCTTGGTCTCAGCCATGGCTACTTTCCGTGGGATGTGGCGGCAAGGCGGTACTGCGCCGGGCGCCGCGGCAGCCAGCGATCCTCGAGTTTGGCGAAGATGCCCTGCTTCACCGGCCGGTCCATCAGGTAGAGCGAGAGAATACCGGTGCGGCAGCCCGCCAGCAGGTACGGTGCACCGTCAGCGCCCCGCACGATCGTCAGCGCCTTGGGATAGTCCTGCAGATCCTCCAGGAACCCGACGAAGTCATCCCCTTCGTGGGAGTAGGCCGCGATCTGCATGCCGTAGGAGCTCACGCATCGTCGACACCTGCCTCCACCTGATCCGCAAGGAACACGGCAGCGCCATCGCCAACGCGATCGCCCGCCGCATGGTCGCACCCTCGCACCGCGACGGCGGTCAGCGCCAGTACCGCGAACGCCCCCTTCCCCGGCGCGAGCCCGGGATCCCCGGCTGCGCCCGGCCGTCCAGGCGGTGCGCGCCACGGGCAATGGGATGCGGCGCGCACCGCCTTCCGATCCTTCCAGGAGCGGATCCCGCCTCGACACGCTGGGGCCAGGTCCGCGAGGGGGCGGCCACCGGTCCGCAACCCGGGCATCAAGGTGTACCGCCAACCTTGGCGGCGCAGGGACGGGGCGGCAACCCGGCCCGGGGCGGTCATCAAGGTATCCATCGGAAACCTTGGTGACGCTCGGGGTGGGTGTCAAGGTCTCCGTCGGAAACCTTGACACCCCCTCGGGCCGGTCATCAAGGTGACGCTGGGTGTCTGTACAGCTGTCGCGGTTGTCGCGCTGTCGCGCCTGGCGGTGGCTGTGTACAGCGGCGGGACCGGGGTGTACGGCGGGCGCGACAGCACGACAGACTGTCCACGGACAGTGGTCCTTCCGGGTGGGGCCGCCGGTACTGCCCGCGCCCGCGGCCCTGCCGACAGGCCGCCTACCGGGCCCGCGGGCGTGCCAAGGCCGCGATCCGGGCGCGCGTGGCCCTGCTCCAGATCAGCCAGGCACTCCCCTCGCCGGGGCGCTGCACGCGGGGCAGGCGCTGCCCGGCGCCCACTGCATCGCGGCGGCCGACTTTCAGCAGCTGACCCGCGAACCGGTCCGGTGCGCGGTGGTCGCCGACCGTGAGGCCGGCGCGACCTGGGCCACGATCGGCGAGGCGCTCGGACTCGGCGCGGACGCCGCCCGCGCCCGTTGCGGCAAAGTCCGCCTCCTGCGACCACCACCCCCAGAACCCGCCTGACCGCCACGGGACCACCGCCCGCGCCTCACCCCACCCACACGAGCGGACGACACCAGCGGGACGCGAAAACAAGAAGCACAGCGCAGCGCCCGGCCACACCGACCAACGCCGCCTTGAGCGCCGCTCGGCCTGCGATGCCATGCCGGCTACGGATCGGATTCCCGACACGTCCCACCTGAGCGGATGGGATCACCGGGCTGAGTGTCGGCAAACGAGGGTTTGCCGACACTGGCGGAGGGCGGGCCCCGGCGGGCGGGCTGAAGGGAAGGGCATCGGCGAGGAAGGCAGACACGCTCGCCCGCCTCCATGGCTGGCGCTATCCCCTCGGCCCCCGCGCTCAGTGGGCGCTTCCAGCGGTCTGGTGCAACGCTGAAGATGGGTTCCGGCCTGGGGATGCGGAGGTGCGGACATGGAGATCAAGCCGCAGGCGGTCGTCCTCCCCAAGGAGACCGACCATCTGGAACAGGGGAAGTACGGCCCCGTCTTTCCGAGAACTCCGGCCTGTTACGGGTTCACCATCATCGCGGACGTCAAGCCGGGCAGGGCCGAGGCGATACGAGAGTACGGCCGCACCCTGGCCAGGGCGCTGGAGCAGGATCCGTACCTTCTGGCGCCGTTGAAGCTGCACTATCTGCGCTGGGTCCTCTTCGACGACGACACCCGCTTCATGTACCAGGGGATCTTCGACACCGACTTCGACAAGTACACCGAGGACGCAGTCGCGCTGTTCAGCAAGGCGGGTGTGAGCACCGCCTTCGAGAACCTCCAGGGGTTTCCCGAGGACTGGCGGACGAACCCGGAGGCGTTCGTGCGGTTCGTACGGGAACACCACTGTCCGAGCTTCATCGAGTACGGGGAGTATCCGTACGTGACGGCGGACGAGATCAAGAAGGCTCTGCGGATCAAGAGCGCTCTGTCGGAGATGCTCGACCAGATGCAGTGAGGCTGAGCGAAATGAGCGAGGTCAGGACCGCCCGCACGTACAACCAGCGGCACATTCCGCGCGATCAGACCCCTGACGGTCGGCGGGTGAGCGTTTACGTGTCGTGGAGCTATCCAGCCGAGGCCGGGCGCGACGCGGCCGAGCTGGACAACCGCTTCTCCACGATGACCGAGGTCAGGCGGGTGGCCTGGCCCGCGTACGAGGAGCCGAAGTGGTCGGACCCGTACCGGTTCCAGCAGGGCATCGCCGGGTCCCTGGAGCTGTTCTTCCGGGCCTGGGTGCCGTTCCAGGACTACGTCGAAGAGGTCACGGGACACCCCGTTCCGGTGTACCAGCGCATCGACCAGGCGGGCTTCTTCACACCGCTCGACGAGCGGGTCCTCAACGACACCGACGTGCTGTTCGTGTTCGGGCTGGACCACGCGGTCACCGAGCAGGAGGCCCAGCCCGGGGAGATCGAGGCTCTGCGGGCGTTCCTCGGCCGCGAGGACGCCTGTCTCGTCCTGGGCCCGCACCACGATGTCGGCGCCTCGGACGACCTGAAGGTCCGGGAGATGGAATACCGCCACCACGGTGATCCGCTGGTGCCCCGGCAGCAGCGGTTCGCCACCTACGTCCGGGACCTGATGAAGGGCCTCGGCGTGCCGGTCACGAACCGGTACGGGCTGCGTCCGGCAACCCGCGAGGGCAATCGGATCGCCCCGCTGTCCACCGTCCGGGACCTGGATGCGAAGGGCTGGCTGGAAGGGGTGACGAACTTCAACTTCCACCTGCACCTGCCCCACTACGACGTGACCACCGACGCCCCGGACGCCGTCCGCGTGCTGGCCCGGCAGCCGATCGACACCTCCAGGCCGCATCCGTTCACCGAGGCCGGCAACACCGAGTTCAACATGCTCCTGTGGATGCCGCCCAGTGGTGATCGCGCGGGCGATCTGCTGCTGGCGGACTCGACGATCTTCAGCTCTCTGTTCGGCGGGGACGACAGCCTGCGCAACTTCTGGCGCAACCTCGTCTCCAGGTAAGGCCGGCGGGAGGTCAACGGTGAGAGTGCACACGGACGTCTCGCTGGAACTCGACGACATCCAGCGCGGGGTGCTCAGTCCCCGGCCGACGCCATACGCGGCGACGTATCTCGTCTTCCGCATCGACGACCAGCGCGACGGGCGGGAGCTGATGCGGCGCTCGAGTTACGCGGCGACCTCCGCGGCGGACTCGCTCAGCCCCTCGGGAGAGACATGGGTCAGTGTGGCCGTCACCTGCCGCGGCCTGGAGGCGCTGGGAGTGCCACGCGCCTCGCTGGACACGTTCGCCTGGGAGTTCCGGCAGGGAATGGCCGCCCGCGCCGAAGCGCTGGGTGATGTGGGCGCGAGCAGCCCCGAGCACTGGGAAGCGCCGCTGGGCAGCCCCGACGTCCATGTGGTGCTCACAGCGGTCGCGCCCGACCCGGCGCGCCTGGAGGCGGCCGTCGACCGGGCCCGACCCGCCTACGACCGGCTCCCCGGCGTGACGGCGATATGGCGGCAGGACTGCTACGCGCTGCCCACCGAGACCGAGCACTTCGGTTATCGCGACGGAGTCAGCCATCCAGCCGTCGAAGGCAGCGGCATACCGGGCTCCAACCAGCTGGAAGTTCCCCTGAAGGCCGGTGAGTTCGTCCTGGGCTACCCGGACGAACTCGGCGGCGTCCAGACCCCGCAGCCGACCGTACTGGGACGCAACGGCAGCTACGCGGTCTTCCGCAAACTCCACCAGAACGTCGCCGACTTCCGCCACTACCTGAAGGACAACTCCACCGGACCCGAGGACGAGGAGCTGGTCGCCGCCAAGATCATGGGACGCTGGCGCAGCGGCGCCCCCCTGGCCCTGGCACCGCAGCACGACGACCCCTCGCTCGGCGCCGACCCGCACCGCCGCAACACCTTCCTGTACGAAAGTGACGACCCGGCGGGATTCAAGACGCCCGGAGGCTGCCACATCCGCCGTGCCAACCCCCGTGACGCCGCGGTGGCCGGCGAGGTGCGACTGCACCGCATGATCCGCCGCGGCGCCGTCTACGGCCCGCCGCTGCCCGAGGGAGTACTGGAGGACGACGGAGCCGACCGCGGCCTGATGTTCGTGTTCATCGGCGCACACCCCGGGCGGCAGTTCGAGTTCGTCCAGACGCAGTGGATGAACGACGGCGTCTTCGTCGGCGCAAACAGCGCCCAGGACCCCGTCACCGGATCCCACGACGGCTCCACCGACTTCACCATCCCCCGCCGGCCCCTGCGCCGGCGCCTCGCCGCACTGCCGCGATTCGTCGTCACCCGAGGAGGCGAGTACTGCTTCCTGCCCAGCCTGACCGCCCTGCGCCGGCTCGGCGGCCTGCACGACTGACAGCGCGGCGCCAAACGCCCCGGCGCCGTCCCCACGTGCCCCGCCGCCCGAGGGAATCTGATGGAGACCTTGCACCTGGTACTCAACGCCGTCACCGTCATCTTCATCGCGGACACCATGTTCGCCGCCGGTCTGGGCGCCACGGTCCCGGCACTGCGCGGAGTTCTCGCCGACATCCCGCTCCTGCTGCTGGCGCTGATCACCAACCTGGTCGTCGTCCCACTGCTCGGCTTGGGCATCGGTGCCCTGTTCGGCCTCCCCTCCGCCTCCCTCATCGCGCTCATCCTGGTCGCCTCCTCCCCGGGCGGCCCCTTCGGAGCGAAACTCGCCATGGTCCAACGCGGTGACACCGTCGGCGGCGCGGCCATGCAGGTACTGCTCGCCTCCGTCGGCAGTATCACCTTCGCCCCCACCGTCAACGGCCTCCTGACCGCCGCCGACGTAGGCACCGACGTCTCCCTCGACGTGGGAACACTGGTACGCACCGTGGCCCTGCTGCAACTCGCACCGTTCGCCATCGGCCTGCTGATCCGCCGGTACGCCGAACCCACCGCACGGTCGTGGCACCCTACGGCAGCGACAGTCTCCAACATCACGTTCCTGATCGTGCTGGCGGGCATGCTGCTCGGCAGCTGGCAGGACGTCGTCGCGCTCCTCGGCTCCCTGACCCTTCTCGCCGGGTTCCTGCTCGCAGCCATCGCCTTTGCCGCGGGAACGCTGCTGGCCACCGGCCCACCCGTGCGGCGCACCACCATGGGCGGCGTCGCCTCGGTACGCAACGCCGGTCCCGCACTGGCCGCCATCGGCATCGCCTTCAACGACCAGCCCGCCATCCTCGGAGCCCTCGCCGCCATCCTTCTCAGCGGCCTGGCAGCAGCCCTGCCGATCGCCACGGTCCTCAGCAGCCGGCGAAGGACCCCACAGCAGCGGTGACACAAGACGGGGCCGGTGGCCGACCACATGGACCGGGAACCGGCGGTGCCCCATAGTCCCACTGGCAGCCGGTCCGCGACTGATAGAGGAACGCGTTGACGATCTCCCGCATCTCGTAGCGGCCCTCGTTGGCGTGGAAGGCCGACGCAGCCCAGTCGTCCCAGGCGATCCACTCGTCACGCGCGCGGTCGTAGTGGGCGCGGGTACCGCGGCGCCCGGTGGTCTCCAACTGGCGGTAGGTCTCCTCGGCGATGCCGAGCGCCTTGGCCATCTCGGCGCGGCTGCGGCCGGGAACACGCGCAGGTGGACCAGGCGCTCGTGCTCGACGGTGCACAGGGCCGCCGGGGCCACGCCGAGCGCCCCGGCCAGCCGGGGCGACAGCTCCGGGCGGGGAACGCGGCTACCCGGAAGGTAGAGGCTCACTGCCCGCTCGCTCACCCCGACCTCACAGGCGATCCTGCGACCGAGGCGCCCGCGGCGGTGCGGGCGGCCCGCAGCTTCGCCGCGTCGAAGCCGTACGGGAACGTGCTCACACCCGTCTCCTACCCGCCGTCGTATGCGAAAGTCCGTTCACCCTGAACGATCGGCCCATGGGCCGGGCAGGTGAAGGTCCGTTCAGGGTGAACGGACCACAAGGGCCGGGGCAGCCTCGCGTTCCCCCCGCCGGGTTCCTGACGGCCAGGTCTTCTCGTTGCCCTCCCCCACGCTCAAGGCCCAGGTGGGCAGCGAGATCAACGGCTGGGGCCAGTACGTCGTCAGCGAGACCGACGAGCCCCTCCAGACGCTGCGTAGCCGCCTGGAGCAGGAGCAGAAGGGCGGTTCCTGACGAACCGCAGTGGGGCAGGGGCAGTTGGTCACGGACCGCTTGGAGGCGCGGTGAGTGAGGGGGAGGTGGCGCCGGACGTACTGTCCGACGCCGAGAGCAAGGCGGTGCTGCGGCAGCTGATTCTGCCGCAGGCGTTCGCGGGGGCGCTGCCGCAGGTGCGGCCGGTGGTGGTGTTCGTGGCCGGGCAGGCGGGCAGGCGGGCAGCGGCAAGACGCTCGTCGTGGACCTGGTGTACGCCGCCCTTGCCCAGCGGGGTGGCGCCGTGCGGGTGGACCGCGACGCCTACAAGGCCGTCCATCCCTCGTACTCCGGGTTCTTGGTCGAGGACGTGCGCACTGCCGGGGTGCGGGTGCGCACGGACACCTACGGCTGGCAGGCCCGGGTGGAGGAGCGGCTGCGGGCCAGCCGCTTCGACGCGGTGGTGGAGGCGCCGCTGGGCCGCCCCGAGGAGTTCCTGGCCGAGATCGCCGCTTACCGGCGGGCCGGCTACCGGATCGAGATCGTGGCCCTGGCCGTTCCCGGGGCGCTCAGCCAGCTCGGCGTCCTGGACCGCTACCTGCGCCTGGCCCTCGAAGGCCGGGCCCGTTACGTGGGCTGGGACAACCACGACGCCTGCGCCGCAGCGCTGCCCGCCGCGCTGGCCGAGGTGGAGGCCGGGCACCTGGCCGACCGGGTCTTCGTGGTGCGGCGCAGCACCGACACCCTGCTGGAGACCGTGTACGCCAACAGGCTCGACCCGGACGGGCGCTGGGTGAGCCCGGCGCGCGCTGCCCAGGCCGTGGTCGCCGAGCGGACTCGCTCGTGGGACGCGGTGGAGACCGGCCGCTTCCGGCGGCAGCTGGCCGCGAGCGAACGCCGCGTCAACGACCCGCGGATCGGCGCGACTTCACGGCGCTGTACCGCAGCCGGCCCGCCGGCGGGGAGCGGCCGCGGCAGGGAGCGGCGGCGCTGGCCCTACTCGCGGAGCAGGCGCGTCCCTACACCGAGCAGGAGGCGGCCGCGTTCTGGACCGTCCAGCGGGGCCTGCACGCGGCGATGCCGCAGTACCGCGACGACCTGGTCGCCATCGGCGCGCTGGCCCTGCCACTCATGCCGCATCTCCTGCAGTCGCGCCGGCTGGAGAGGCCTGCGGCGGTGGCTGCGCTGCCCGTCCCGGCCCGGGGACGACGGGACGATCCGGGTCGTCGAGGTGGACGAGGACACCACCGCCTACGACCGGGACCACAGCCCCGGCGCGGTCGGCTGGGACTGGACCACCGACCTGCACAGCCAGGTCGACCGCGACGGCGTCCAGCACCTGCTGCGGGCGGTCGGGGTGGAGGACGACACCACCGTGGTGCTGTACGGCGGCAACAACAACTGGTTCGCCGCGTACGCCTACTGGCTGCTGCGGCTGCGCGGCTACGGGCCGGTGCGACTGCTGGACGGCGGGCGCAAGAAGTGCGAGCTGGAGGGGCGGGAGCTCACCCACGAGGTGATGGACTACCAGCACACCACCTACCGGCTGACCGGCCCCGAGCGACCCGAGCTGCGGGCACTGCGGGACGAGGTCCTGGCCCGGGCCCAGGTGTTCGCCAAACCCGGCGCGGACGCGGTGCTCGTGGACGTCCGCTCCCCGGCGGAGTTCCGGGGCGATCTGATCGCGCCGGCACACCTGCCGCAGGAGCAGGCGCAGGTGCCCGGGCACATCCCCGGGGCGGTCAACGTGCCCTGGTCGCAGGCGGCCAACGACGACGGGTCGTTCCGCTCGGCGCAGGAGCTGCGGGCGCTGTACGGGGGGCCGGGCGTGGAGCCGGAGCGCGAGGTGATCGCGTACTGCCGGATCGGCGAGCGGTCGGCGCACACCTGGTTCGCGCTCACCGAGCTGCTGGGGTACCCGCATGTGAAGAACTACGACGGCTCGTGGACGGAGTACGGCTCGCTGGTCCGGGCTCCGGTGGCGCTCGGGGCGTGAGCGCCACCGGAGTCCGGGCTGGGCCGGCCGGGTGGGGCGGGGTGACGGGCGGGGCGGGTGACGGCCTTGCGGCGCCGTCATTTCGGCGCGTTTTTTTCATGAACGTCTCATAATCGGGGAGCGGACTGCGGACCACCGAGACAAGGATCGATCCGACCCATCGTTCCGGTGATCCTGGAGGACCACGTGCGCAAGAGGCTGATCGTCTCCGCTGCCAGTGCCCTGAGCCTGTTCCTTGCCGTCCCCGCCTCGGCAACCGACTTCCGACCCGGCGCCGCCGGGGTCGGCGACCCGTACTACCCGACCTACGGCAACGGCGGGTACCGCGTCTCGCACTACGACATCCGGCTGAAGTATCAGCCCGCGACCGACGAACTGGAGGGCACCACGACCATCCTCGCCACAGCCACCCAGAACCTCTCCCGGTTCAACCTCGACTTCGCGCTGAACGTCTCCGAGGTCCGGGTCAACGGGCAGCTCGCGACCTTCGCCACCAGCGGCGAGCAGGAACTGGAGATCACCCCGGCCCGCCCGCTGGACAAGGGCAGCCAGGCCACCGTGGTGGTCCATTACAAGGGCGTGCCGTCCACCGTGAAGAAGTACGGCTTCACCGCCTGGCTGCGCACCCCGGACGGCGCGGTGGCGGCCGGTCAGCCCGAGTCGGCCTGGTGGTGGTTCCCGAGCAACGACCACCCGAGCAACAAGGCCACCTTCGACGTCTCGGTGCTGGTGCCGGACGGCAACCAGGTGATCAGCAACGGCATCCTGACCGGCACCTCCTCGCAGGCGGGCTGGACCAAGTACAGCTGGCGCGAGAACAACCCCCAGGCGACCTACCTGGCCACGCTCGCGGTCGGCAAGTTCGACATCACCCAGGACACCACGGCCGGCGGGCTGCCGGTCTACAACGCGTACAGCAAGGACCTCGGCGACAACGCCGACGCGGCCCGGGCCAGCGTCGAGCGCACCGGCGAGCTGGTCGACTGGCTGAGCGGCTACTTCGGCGAGTACCCGTTCAGCTCCGTCGGCGGATACGTGCCCAACGTCCCGACCGACTTCGCCCTGGAGACCCAGACCCGGGCCTTCTACAGCCCCCGGCAGTTCGCCAAGGGCACCAACGACTCCCTGGTCGTGCACGAGCTGGCCCACCAGTGGTACGGCGACAGCGTCTCGCTCTCCCGCTGGAGCGACATCTGGCTGAACGAGGGCTTCACCGAGTACGCGCAGTTCCTCTGGTCCGAGCACGAGAACAAGGGCACCGCACAGGAACTGGCCGACTACATCTACGCCTCGCACCCGGCCGACGACCCGTTCTGGACCGTCAAGCCGGGCGACCCGGGCGAGGAGAACCAGTTCTCCAGCCCCGTGTACGAGCGCGGTGCGGTGGCCGTCCAGGCGTTGCGCAACGCCGTCGGGGACGAGAAGTTCTTCCAGATCCTCAAGGGCTGGCCCACCGAGCGCCGCTACGGCAACGCCACCATCCCGGAGTTCCAGGCGTACGCGGAGAAGGTGTCGGGCCAGAAGCTCGGCGATCTGCTGAACACCTGGCTGTTCACCCCGAGCAAGCCCGCCGTCGGACCGGTACCGGCGGGCACAGCGGCCGCGGCCTCGCCGGCGCCGGGCGCGGACCGGGCCGAGGGACAGCTGCCGGCCGAGCCGAAGTCCTGGAAGAAGATCCAGGAAACCAGCTCGGTGCACGAAGCCCGTCACTGACGGCACGCGGGGACGGGCCGGCGGTTCCGCGCGCACTGCGGGGACCGTCGGCCCGGCCTGCGCGGCCCCGGAGCCCTCGGCCGCCAGCAGCTCGGTGAGACGGCGGACGGCGAAGGGTATGAGCTCGCGGACCGGGACCAACCGGCAGGGCGCCTCGCCGACCAGGACCTCGCGAATGCCCGCCCGCTCCTCGAACTCCCGCCCCACGAGCGGGAAGTGGGTGCCGTTGTCGTCCCCCACGTCCGGCGCCTCGATCCAGACCCGCTCGCCCTGGATCGCCATCGGGAAGCGGCGGGGCTTGAGCCGGCAGTTGGGGGCGAAGGTCTCGGCGTAGTGCAGGAAGGTGTTGCGGTTGTGGCCGACGCCGACCAGCAGCACGTACCCGCCGAGGTCGTGCAGCGCACCGAACGGCGACTCCCGACCGACGGCGAAGCCGAGCGAGCGCCGGGCGGTGACCTCCCGGGCGTGCGCGCCGACGGCGGCGACCGAGACCTGCGGGTGGGCGCCGCGCAGGCTCTCCGGCAGGGCGCGCAGCGCCTCCGCCACCGCACCCGTGGCGGTGGGGAGCCCGGGGTGGAACAGCGGGACGGCGGCCCGGAGTTCGGCGACCCCGGGGCTGGGCGGGCCGATGTGCCCGGGGGCCGGGTCGCGGACCGTGTCGGAGGTGAAGGTGGGAGCGGCGACGGTGCCGCCGGGCCCGACCGCCTCGCGCAGGCTGGCCACCACGGCCGCCGCGCCGCCCTCGCCGCGACCCAGCGCGGGACGCCCCGCCGAGTCCTTTCGGAGCTCCGTTCCGGGGCTGGGCAGGGGGTGGGCGGATCTGATCGGCTGGATCGGTTTGCGCAGGTCAGGATCGGTTTCTCAATTGGCTGCGGATCGGCGGGCCAGCCGATCGGAAACCGATCGTCAGCCGTTGGCAATCGGCGGGCTGATCAGGAGCCCGTGGACGGCCAGCTCGTCGGCGGCCAGGACGGCGGGCTCGTCCTCCTGTCCGTCGCCGTTCCGGAGCGGGCCGGGCGGCGGGCAAGCCGCGGTGGCCGCGGCTGGACTTCGTCGGGCGCTCACCACCATGGCCCCGCGAGGTGGGAGCCCCTGCCGTCCGGACCGTCACCCACGACCGCACCCGGTCCGGCCGGCGCGGTGACGGGTCGGCGGCGGGGCCGGCCACGGCCCCGACCGCGGATCCGGCGGCGCAGGGCGGGCGGCAGGGGCTGGTCCAGCGCAGCCCTTGGCGCTGGCCACGGGTGTGGGGGCGGAGCACGCCGCGCCTAACCACCCACCCGACCGCAGCCTGCATCGGTTCGTAGTTGCCGCCCGTACCCGGCCTGGTCGGCAGGGCAGGCGGCGGGCGCGGCCGGGGTGGGGAAGAGCGAAGGGGCGGGGATGGACTCATAGTCCATCCACCATTGGTCGGTACAACTCGACTTCACGTACACGCGGGGTCGAGCCTGAGTCGCCCGGCGGTCAGGGCTCGATGTGCACTGTGACGTAGAGGTCGCCATTCTCGCCGCCGTTGGTCCCGCGCTCGCCCAGGCCGCGAAGCCGGACGCACTGTCCTTCGCGGAGGCCGGCGGGGAAACGGACCTGGTGCTCCCGGACTCGCGCGGGCACGCGGCCGGAGCCGCGGCACATCGGGCACCAGCCCTGGTCCTGGTACTTCGGGTTGCCCGCGCAGTCCGGGCAGGTCGTGCGGGAGCTGACCCGCAGGGGAACGATGGTGCCGTTCCGGGCCTCCTCCCGGCTGAGCGTGACCTCGGTCGGGTAGTCCTTGCCGCGCCGGGGTGCGTGGCGGCCGTAGTAGCGGTCGCCGATCTCGTTGATGGCGGTGCGGGCCTGGTGGGCGTCCTGGGGGCGGTCGTCGGGGTTCTTGGCGAGCAGACGTGCGACCAGGTCGTCGAGTTCGGGGTAGACGTCCGGGCGCAGCGTTCGCAGGGCTGGTGGTGGTTGCCCTCCGGCTCGCGGCTCCAGCCGTGCCAACCTGGGTGTTCGAAACGCTCTGGGCGGTGGGAAGCGAACGCCGTCTGAACTTGAGGAGCGAGGGGATCGACCCTCGCGACTGGCTCCTCGAAGTCATCCGGCTGTGCCGGGAGCGGCTCAGTACAGAGGGCCTCGCTACTCCGGAGGAGGTGGAGCCAAGCCCTTATCAGCACCTGACCGGGGTTGTTCTGGACGAGATCATGATCGTCGCACCCGGCCTCCTGGAGCTGGCACAGGACTCTTCCTGGAAGTCCATTCCCGGGGTGGTGCCCGCACTTAGCCACACGGCCATGCATGCCTGCCCTGACCTGGCGTTTCGCTTCCTCCTGGGCTCGCTCACCTACGGCCCACAGGTCACCCAGAAACAGTACGATCGGTATGTGGCCCTCGGGATTCAATTCGAATACGGACGACTCCTTGTGGCGGGCTACCACCACCTGACGTCCTGAGATCACAAGAACGCCGGTGGGCAGCCGGTGCATCATGCACCGGCTGCCCACCGGCGCTCGACCGGCATCTTGTCGTCTGTCATGACCACCGCCCTCGCCCCGCCCTCCGCTCTGGTCGCGAATGACCGCCTGCGCACTGCGGGCGGTTCTCTGCGGACGGTCGGCGCCCTGCAGGATCGCCCCGGTCTGGCACCCCCAGGCGGTCTACAACCTGACTGTCGGAAGCCTGCACACCCTTCTACGTGCGCGCCACCGGCGGCCAGGGCCAGGATCTGCTCGTCCACAACTGTCTGAACACCGTGGCCGACGAGGCCCATACCCTGAGCCAGCACGTCAACATCTCCGGCCAGAGGCTCATTGACAAGGTCACGAAGGACGGTGTGGCGAGCGTCTGGGCCGACCAGTAGACCGTCGTGCGGGCGGTCCAGAAGGCCTTCGACCAGTGGTACGCCAACGGCACCAACGCGCAGAAACTCGCGGACTGGATCACGAAGCAGGAAAGACGCGGCAAGAATGCCCCGATCGATCCGACGCGTGACACGAAGTCGTTCACCTGGGCACTCAGGGACGAAGACTCCCTTGGTACGACGTACACCGTCAACGATCCGGCGAAGCCCCTGGCCGATACACCCACTGGGAACAACGTGGTGATCACCCTGAAGTACGTTCGGGGTCATCCTCAGAAGTTCGTCGTCTACACCGCTTACCCGAAGTAAGGATGCACCCGCATGAAGCCCCGTGCCGATTTCACCGAAGACTTCGGGTTGAGTGGCCTAACGAAGTACCTCCAGTCCCGGCTCGCGCCCCGGGACGCGGCCGGCATACTCGCGTTCGTCGATAACCTGCTCGAAGTCGAAGGGCGGGCGTACGCACGGGAGGTGGCGGAGGACGTCCGCCGTGTGACGCGGTCCTCGTTGCCCGATGCCGTGCTCTCCACGGTGTGGCTCGCAGCTACGGAGTCGCGCTTCGATCCGGCCGGCACGGGAATCGGCATCCGCATCTGGCTGGAGCAGATCGCGGACACCTGTTCCAGCTTTGTCCGCCGAGACGATCCGTCCTTCGATCCCGGAGAACCCGGCCCCGCCGACCATCCGGAACTGCGAGAAGCGGTACTGGCAGAACTCCGGGGCGCCGGGCCCGCGCTGACCGAGAAGGCAGTCACCACCATCTACCCGCCGCCGCTACACGCGGTGGTCCCGGCGCTGAAGGCCGCGGTCACCGAGCTCGGTCCCGATCTCGGATTCCGCCTCTTCCTACGGGCGATGAAGGTGTACTTCATCCCCATTGGCCCAACGCGGCTGAGCCGGTTCGAGGAGATCGGCCGCAGGCTCGGCTACCACGAGTGGGTCGTCGAGGACGGCAGTCTCAACATCTGGTCAGACCTGGAAGACTGACCGGGACATCGCTCCGGCCCCACCACTCACGCGGTGGGGCCGGACTCGTTTGAGTCCGCCCGGTTGACGCCGTGCTCGCCCCCTCGGGGTTCCGGAGTAGCAGTCGGCGGGCGCAGGCCGGTGCCACGTCGGGGCCCGGTCGGTTCTGCCCGGTCACATGGGGGGTGTGAGCTGGCAGACGACGAGCTCCAGGCGGGGGGCTACGTAGTAGGCGAGCATGCCGCCGGCGACGTCGAGGTAGCGCATCGGCTCGCCGCTGCCCTGGTAGGAGGTGCCGTCCAGGTAGAGCGCCTCAGCGGCCCGGACGAGGTCGGCGGCCCGCCGTTCGACGGCGGCCAGGAAGTCGGCCAGGGCGCCGGCGGTGACGTGCTGCTCGCTGGAGAGGTACTCCCAGCTCCAGGTCACGCGGTCACCGCCGCGCAGGCGGCACGGTAGAGCTCGGCGACGGTTGGCCCCGGTGTGCCATGCGGAACTCGCATGGCACACCGGGAACAGCGTCTTCCCGAACAGCGATAGAGGCGACTACGTCGCTGTCCGGCTAGCCGTCAGGAAATCGCTCCTTCCACGGGACGCACGTGGGTCGCTTCCCTCCTGAAATCAGGAACTCTTTGAGGGCGTTTCGAGCGATGTCGATTGGAATCTCAACCTGATCCGAGAGTTCGGTCCAGTGTCCGGCAAGGTAGTACACCGGCGCGGCCCTGGTTTCGGGACTCCCTGCAGAAATGACGCTGCCTTCACTATCGGTGAAGGCAACTACGCCGAGATTAACCGCCCTATCCACTCCGATCAGAAGCTCATGGTCGGGCCATTCAGGCCTCATCAAAGGACGATCCAGATGAATAATTTGCGCCAAGTTTTCATGCGCCGGACCGGTCAGAAGTTCACCAATCAGAGAGTCGACCTCGTCGACCGAATTGAGATAGTCGGGTTCGACAATTCGACCATCCCTGTACCGGAGTTCGGCTCGCGTTGCCATTTTTCTCCACTCACCACTTCTTCTTTCCTCTAGCGGTCCCGTAGGGCTTCGACTCCCAGCCACTAGTACTCCGGCTGTAGATCGTGATCGTGTATGCGAAGGGCGACTGCCAGTAGCCTGCCCGGGTGGCTGAGGTTTGGGATGAGCGGCAGTTGGCCGCC
>NZ_JBICZE010000012.1:225159-322560 GCF_043201735.1 Kitasatospora sp. NPDC048286 | reverse complement strand
GCTTCCACGACGGTGTCCGGGCGCTGGAGGCCGCGGGCGTCACCCGTTTCGTGGAGCTGGGCCCCGACGCGGTGCTGACCGGGCTGGCCCGCGAGAGCGTCCAGGCGCCGGACACGGCGTTCGTCCCGCTCGGCCGCCGGCTCGGCTCGGAGAGCGTCACCCTGCTGACGGGGCTGGCCCAGCTCTACGTGGACGGCCTGGCTCCCGACTGGCAGGCGGTCTTCCCCGGTGCCGGGCGGGCGGAGCTGCCGACGTACGCCTTCCAGCACCAGCGGTACTGGCTGGCGGCGGACGTCCCGCTGGTCGTCGGCGCGCTCGACACCCCCGACCAGCAGGCCGGGGCGGGGGAGGTGGCGCCGCTGCGCGCGCGCCTCGCCGGGGTCGGCGAGTCCGAACAGCAGGAGCTGCTGGTCGAGTTGGTCCGCTCGCAGAGCGCCGCCATCCTCGGCCACTCCTCCGCGGAGGCGATCGAGCCGGAGGTCGGCTTCCTGGAGGCAGGGATGGACTCGGTCTCCGGCACCGAACTGCGCATCGCCCTCTCCGCGGCCACCGGGCTGGCCCTGTCCGCCGGCGTGGTCTTCGACCACCGCACCCCGGCCGACCTGGCCGCCCACCTGCGAACCGAGCTGGCCCACGGCGGGTCCGGGCTCGCCGGGGCCGGCGCCGACGGCGCTGTCGACGGCGGCGCCGAGGACGCTGCCGAGGACCTGGAGTCGATCAGCGGGCTGCTGCGCCGGGCCGCCGCCGAGGGCCGGATGACGAAGGGGATGGCGCTGCTCGACGCGGTCGCCGAGATCCTGCCCGACTTCTCCTCGGCGGCCGAACTGGAGCGTCTGGCCGAGCCGGTCCGCCTCGCCCAGGGGGAGCGGGGACCCAAGCTGATCTGCTTCCCCTCCCCGATGGCGCTCGGCGGCGCCCACCAGTACGCCCGGTTCGCCTCGCACTTCCGTGGCCGCCGCGAGGTGGTGGTGCCGCCGGTGCCGGGGTTCGGCCCCGGGGAGGCGCTGCCGCGCTCGGTGGACGCCGTGCTCGACGTCTTCGTCGAAGGCCTGCCGGCCATGGCGGCGGGGGAGCCCTTCGTCCTGGTCGGCTACTCGTCCGGCGGCCAGTTCGCGCACGCCACCGCCGAGGTGTTGGAGAAGGCGGGCACCCCGGCGGCCGGGGTCGTCCTGCTGGACACCTACCTGCCCGGCGGCGAGGGCCAGGACGAACTCTGGCCGCAGATGTTCCGGGGCATGCTGGACCGGGAGTCCTCCTTCGGCCGGTTCAGCGCCGCCAGGCTTGCCGCGATGAGCCGCTACAGCGACCTGATCGTGGACTGCCTGCCGGGAGCGCTGTCGGCCCCGGTGCTCTTCGTCCGCCCGGCGCAGTCCTTCACCGACGCGCCCGGCACCGAGGACTGGCGAGCCTCGTGGAGCGGCGAGCACCTGCTGCGGGAGGTGCCCGGCACCCACTTCACCATCCTGGAGGAGTCGGCGCCGGTGGTGGCAGAGGCGGTCGACGACTGGCTTTCGACGCTCGGAACCCTCGAAAGCTGACCGTTACTCGCCGGCCCTGCCGTCAGGGGCCCGGTGACCAGGGGCGCGGGCCATCGGTTCCGCGCCCTTGGTGTTCCCGGAAGCGGCTTGCGGTGGTGGTAGAACATCCGCCACCGAGGGGGAGAAAGTTCTACCTCGGATACGCCAAGCAATGCCAATGTGCCGAACCGCCGCCGCTTCTACCGTTGATACCAGTTCGCGTGAGGTGCGTGATTAACCGGGTGGGAGTTCCAGTGCAGACTCAGGAGAGCGGTCAGCAGGCAGTGGCCGTCCGGCTGGAAGCGGTCGAGAAGATCTACGGCAAAGGCGACAACGAGGTGGCCGCGCTCAAGAGACTGAGCATGACCTTCGACACCGGCAGCTTCACGGCCGTGATGGGCCCCTCGGGATCGGGCAAGAGCACCTTCCTGCACTGCGCCGCCGGTCTGGTCAAGCCCACTTCGGGCAAGGTGCTGGTCGGTGACACCAACCTCGCGGACCTGGACGAGGTGCGGCTCACCAAGCTGCGCCGCGACCGGATCGGCTTCATCTTCCAGTCGTTCAACCTGCTTCCGGCCCTGACGGTGATGCAGAACATCGTGCTGCCGCTCCAGCTGGCCGGCAAGCGTCCGAACAAGAGCCAGATCCTGATGGTGGTCAACCGGGTCGGTCTGGCCGACCGGCTCGACCACCTGCCCGGCCAGCTCTCCGGCGGCCAGCAGCAGCGCGTGGCGATCGCGCGAGCCCTGGTGACCCGGCCCGCCGTGGTCTTCGCCGACGAGCCGACCGGCGCCCTGGACACCCGTACCGCCGCGGCCGTGCTCGGCCTGCTGCGCGAGTCGGTGACCGCCGGCGGGCAGACCCTGGTCATGGTCACCCACGACCCGGTGGCCGCCTCCTACGCCGACCGCGTGGTCTTCCTCGCGGACGGCCGCTTCGTCGGCGAGCTGTACCAGCCGACCGCCGAGGCCGTCGCCGCGCGGATGACCCGGCTCGGCGCCTGGGACGACGAGAACTTCGAGCCCTCCTCCGCCCTGTCGGGGGGTGGCCGCTGATGCTGCTACTGGCCCTGCGCACACTGAAGTTCCGTAAGACCGGGTTCATCGCCACCTTCGTGGCGATGTTCCTGGGTGCCGCGATCGTGATGGCCTGCGGTGGCCTGATGGAGACCGGCGTCCGGATGGCGGCCCCGCCGCAGCGCCTGGCCGGGGTGCCGATCGTGGTGACCGGTCAGCAGACCTACGACGACACCGCGCTGACCGAGCGCAACCGGATCGACCCGAGTGTGCTCGACACGGTCAAGGCGGTTCCCGGCGTCGGCAGCGCGATCACCGACCTGTCCTTCCCCGCGACCGTGGTGGTGGGCGGCAAGGCGGTCGACGCCGGCTCGAAGGGCCACAACTGGTCCGGCGCCGGGTTGACCCCGTTCACGCTGACCCAGGGCGTGGCCCCGGGCAACGGCCAGGTGGTCCTCGACGCGAAGCTGTCGGCAGATTCGGGCGCCGGCGTCGGCTCCAGCGTGCAGCTGACCGTGCACGGCGCTGCCCGGACCTTCACGGTCTCCGGCATCGCCCACCAGACCACCGGCGAGACGATCCAGCCGAGCCTGTTCTTCTCCGATGCCCAGGCGCAGCAACTGGCCGACTCCAAGGGCAAGTTCGACTCCATCGGGGTGCAGCCGGCGGCCGGTGTCGACGTTGCTGCGCTGGAGCAGGCCGTGAGTTCGGCGGTCAGCGGCAAGGCGATGGTGCTCACCGGCGAGCGGCGCGGCCTGGCCGACCTGCCGGGCACGCTCTCCAGCCAGCGGACCGTGACCATCCTGGCGGCGATCTTCGGCAGCTGGGCGGTCCTGATCGTGATGTTCGGTGTCGCCTCCACGCTCGGGCTCTCGCTCCAGCAGCGGGCGCACGAGATGGCCCTGCTGCGGGCGATCGGCACCACCTCCCGGCAGGTGCGCCGGATGATCCTCGGTGAGACCGCCGTGCTGTCGGTGATCGCCACCGCCCTGGCGATCGCCCCCGGCCTCGTCGTCGGCAAGCTGCTGTACGGGCAGCTGACCGGCAACGGCGTGGTGTCCAAGGAGATCATCTTCCGCGAGGGCTGGATCCCGATCACGGTCGGCGCCTTCGCGGCGATCGCGGCCGCCATGGGCGCGGCGCTGTTCGCGGGGCGCAAGGCCGCGAAGACCGAGCCGGTCGCGGCGATGGCCGAGAGCACCCTGCAGACCAAGTGGCTCACCACCACCCGCCTGCTGCTGGCGCTGTTCTTCATGCTCAACGGCGTCACGCTGTCGGTCGTCACGGTCACGGTGATGACCGACGGTCCGACCCTGGCGAGCACCGCGGGACCGGCCTCGGTCCTGTTCGCGATCGGCGTGGCGCTGCTCGCCCCGGGGATCACCAAGGCGATCGTGGTGGCGCTCCGTTGGCCCGTCCGCGCGTTCTCCGGACTGTCCGGGTACATGGCGCTGCGCAACGCCACCACCAACAACGTCCGGATGGCGGGCGCGGTGGCTCCGATCATCCTGCTGATCGGCATCGCCAACGGCACCCTGTACATGCAGGCCACCGAGGACACCGTCTCCGCCAAGAGCTACGAGAGCAACGTGCTGGCCGACTACGTGCTCGACTCCTCGACCGGCGGCTTCGCGCCGGGCGTGGTCGGCTCGGTCAGCTCCATCCCGGGCGTGTCCGGCGTCTCCGAACTGGTCAGCTCCATCGGCTTCGTGGACGCCGCAGGCAGCGGCAACACCATGGACCTGCGTGGCGTCTCGGCCAACGGTGTCCAGCAGACCATCGCGCTCGACTCGCTGAACGGATCGATCGGCGACCTGAAGGGCAACACGGTTGCCCTGTCGGACAAGCAGGCGAAGGACTTCGGCGTCCGCATCGGGGACAACCTGAAGATCCACTTCGGTGACGGCACCGCCGCCGACCCCAAGGTCGTGGCCACCTACGCCGACAACCCCCAGGAGCAGTACCTGCTGCTGCCCTCCGACGTGCTGGCCCCGCACACCACCACCGGCCTGCCGACCAAGATCCTCGTCAAGGCGGACGGCAGCGCCGACCACGCCCAGATCCAGTCCCACCTCGACGGCGTGGCGGCCACGGTGCCCGGCACCGCGATCGCCGACCGTTCCACGCTGACCAGCTCCAACAACCAGATCCAGCAGATCCTGGTCTCCTCGAACTACACCATCGTCGCCATGATCGTCGGCTACGCGGCGATCACCGTGATCAACAGCCTGGTGGCGGTGACCCGCAAGCGCCAGGGCGAGTTCGGTCTCCAGCGTCTGACCGGCTCCACCAAGGCCCAGGTGCTGGGCATGCTGAGCGTCGAAGGCGCCCTGGTCGCCGTCATCGCGACCATCCTGGGCACCATCTCCTCGGCGACCACGATCGTCCCGTACAGCCTGGTGAAGGCCGACTCGATCCTGCCGAAGGGCTCGATCGGCATCTACCTCGCGATCATCGGCGGCGCGCTCGTCCTGATCTTCGGCGCGACCCTGTTCCCCTCCTGGAGGGGCATGCGGACGCCGCCGATCGAAACGGCCAGGTCCGCCTGACCGGCACGCCGGGGCCGCTCTTCCGTCACCCCCGGACGGAGGAGCGGCCCCACAGCCGTTTCCCGGCCGACCGCCGGTCGGTCAACTCGTCACGGCTCGTTGAGTTTTAGTAACGTGGCGCCGATCGAAAAAACCCGCGAGCACGACCGGTGGCTACGTCCTGTACGTACTTGTCGGACGGGCTCGCGGGATCACTGCTGTCACGGATGGACGATCGCTCAGGTGTACTTCGCTTACCGCCCTTCCTTCGACCCATCCATCGACCGAGCCGCGGATCCGGAGGCCTTGCCCATATCCCGCCGGGCCACATCCCTCTGCGCGGGCCTGAGCGAGACCTGGTGAACATCAGGAACGGCCTGCACGAGTTCCCCGCCCGACTCCGCCGGGCCGGCACCGACCTGGTGGTAGGGGTGCTGATCGCGCTGGGCGCCATGCTCTCGGTCTGCCTGTTCCTGATCACCGCCTATTTCGTGATCCTCTTCGTCATCGGTATCGGCGCGGTGATGCTGCCGATCGTGACCAAGTGGGTCCGCTGGCTGTGCAACGCCAACCGGCGGGTGGCCGCCCGATCGGGAATCGAGATCGCCGTTCCCTACCGGCCGGAGCCCCAGGAGTTCGAGAAGGACATCGTCGGCTGGATCCGCCGCTGCAAATGGATTCTGACCGATCCGGCCAGCTGGCGGGACCTGCTCTGGCTGCTGCTCAACTCGGTCGTCGGCATGATCGGTTTCCTGCCCGCCGTGGTGCTCTACTACGTCCTCGAGGGGTTTGCGCTGGCCTGCGGCCTGTGGCGGCCCATCCTGCGGGCGCAGGGCACCGGGCGCGAGTACTTCTTCGTCCCGATCCAGAGCCAACCCACCGCCGCCCTGGGCGCGCTGGCGGCAGCGGCGCTCTTCGTCGTCTGGGTGTGGTATAGCCCGGCCTTCCTCACCGCGCACGCGTACTTCACCCGCCTGCTGCTCGGCCCCACGGAGCGCTCCCGACTCACCGTCCGGGTCCTGCACCTGGCCGAGACCCGATCCGGTGCCCTGGACGCGGCCGCCGCCGAACTGCGCCGGATCGAACGCGACCTGCACGACGGTGCCCAGGCCAGGCTGGTCAGCCTCGGCATGACCCTCGGGGCGCTCGAACGCCATCTCGGCAGCGAATCGGACGAGGCCCGCAGGCTGCTGCGCGACGCCCGCACCTCCTCCATCTCGGCCCTGCGTGAGCTGCGCGACCTGGTGCGCGGCATCCACCCGCCGATCCTCGCCGAACGCGGCCTGGCCGACGCGCTGCGCGCCCTCGGCCTGGCCAGCCCGCTCCGGGTCGAGGTGACGGTGAGCATCCCGGGCGAGGTGCCGCCACCGCTCGAATCCGCCCTGTACTTCGCGGTGTCCGAGCTGCTGACCAACGCCCTGAAGTACTCCGGCGCCGAGCACGTCGAGGTCAGCGCCTGGCACGACGGCGCCGTGCTGCACGCCCGGGTCATCGACGACGGCCGCGGTGGTGCCGACGCCACCGCGGGAACCGGTCTGCACGGCATCCGCCGGCGGCTGGCCACCTTCGACGGAACCCTCGACATCAGTAGCCCGCTGGGTGGTCCGACCGCAATCAAGATGGAGATACCGTGCGTGTTGTCCTCGCTGAAGACCTCTTCCTCCTGAGGCAGGGGCTGATCCAACTCCTGGACGCCTACGGCTTCGAGACCGTGGCGGCCGTCGACAACGGTCCCGACCTGCTCGAAGCCGCCGCCAGGCATCGTCCCGACATCCTGATCGTCGACGTCCGGCTGCCGCCGACCTTCACCACCGAAGGCCTCAAGGCCGCCCTGCAGGCCAGGCGTGAGATCCCCAAACTCCCGATCCTCGTGCTCTCCCAGCACGTCGAGCAGATGTACGCCAGGGAGCTGCTCGCCGACGGCACCGGCGGCATCGGTTACCTGCTCAAGGACAGCGTCTTCGACAACGAGCAGTTCATCGACGCGATCCGCCGGGTCGCCGCCGGCGGTACCGCCATGGACCCCTCCGTGGTCTCCCAACTGATGGTGAGCCACGCACGCGACGAACCGCTCGCCGCACTCACGGTACGAGAGCGCAGCGTCCTGGAGCTGATGGCCGAGGGCTGCTCCAACACCGCCATCGCACAACGTCTCGTCATCACCGAGGGTGCGGCGGCCAAGCACATCTCGAGCATCTTCGTCAAGCTCATGCTGCCCCCGGACAGCGACAGCAACCGGCGCGTCCTGGCGGTCCTCGCCTACCTCAACGCCTGAGTGGACGCACGAGGCCCTGTCCGGCCGGTCGCGCCGGGAGGAAGCTGGAGTGGCCGCCGCTGCTCGGTCGCCGCTCACCGGCGTGGAGGCGATCGCCAACGGGATCGCGTCCGGACGCTCAGCACGGCGCGCTTCCGGCGGAAGCTGACGCGGGCCCGAACGGTGCGAACACTGATGGCCGGCGAGGGCTTGCTGCCCTCGCCGGCCATCGACGTCCGTGACGGTTACCGCGCGCCCCACTCCTGGTCGGTCGGCACGATCTCGCGGCCGAGCGGCATCAGCGAGACCGGGATCATCTTCAGGTTGGCCCACCCGAAGGGGATGCCGATGATCGACAGGAACAGCGGGATGCTCGTGATCAGGTGCCCGAGAGCCAGCCACCAGCCGGCGAACACCAGCCAGATGACGTTCCCCACGCAGGACGCCGGCCCCGCGTCGGGCCGCTCCACCGCCGTCCGCCCGAACGGCCACAGGATGAACCCGGCCAGCCGGAACGACGCGATGCCGAACGGGATCGTGATGATGAGTACGCAGCAGATGATTCCGGCGAGCACGTAGGCAAGAGCCATCCAAATGCCGCAGAAAATCAGCCAGATGACATTGAGGATGAACCTTATTGCACTCATGCTGGATACCTTCTCACGGCTGATGGCGTTGCACTACGACCGTGCCATGCCCGTCGGCGAGCGTGTCCACGCCCTTAGGGGCCGTTCCTCAGGGATCGGTCCGGGGCGTAGTCCCGGACAGAGACTCCGCTGGTCTCGGCGCTTGCCAAGGAGGGCCGGGTGTGCGGCGGCGACTGGTGTCGCGGTTCCCGGTGCTGCTGGTGCCGGAGCGCTTCGGGGCGGGGAAGTCAGCACCCGGGAGCTGATGGAGCTGACGGAGGAACAGGCGCTCGCCACGACCGCAGCACACGAGTTGGGGCACGCGCTGCTGTGGCTGGCGGGAGGGCTGCACATCTCCGGGTCAGCATCGTCCCGGACGCTCGGCGGGGTGGGCACGCCATGGCGCTGCCGACCGGGGTGGCATGGGAGGCGGAACACGCCAAGCCGGCGCTGGGAACCAAGGCTGTGGTCTACAGCGGCAGGGCCGTAATGCTGTACCCGGCGAAGGTGGCGTGGCAGGCGCGCCACACCGCGTGCGACCCCGACAGTACCGGGGACCTCGACTCGATCCCCACGAACCGATTGATGTGGGCCGACCTGGTCGAGTGGACCGGACACATGATGGAGAAACCCTGGCGCGCGCACACGGATTGGGCTCAGCTGATCCGTGATGTTGCGGCCGCCGAGTCGGAGCTCATCGTGCCGGTGAACAGGCCCACGTTGAACGCCTAGGTGGTGTGGCTGGCCACCTGTTCGGCGGCCGGCCGTGGGGTAATCTCCAATCCCGATATCGTCGATGAATGTTTCCCGGAATCCATCCTGTGCGAAGGCTCCCGGGCCGATAGCTCGGACGATCTCTTTCGCACCCCTTGCGGCAGCCAGCCACTCGCCAGCCCTCGGTATTGGGCTCCAGGGAGCCGGCGGCGATGGCGGGGTGGGTGTAGGTGCGCCAGGCGGCATTCGACAGGTGGCCGAGCGCGCGGGCCAAGCCCAGCAGGACGGAGGTGTCGGCCTCGGTCGGGAGGGCGGCTACCTGGGTGGTGAGCGAGCCTTCGCTTGTTGCCCAGGTGGTGAGCAGCTCGTGCCGGTCGGGGTGACTGCGAGAACTCTATTGGGGCAAGGCCAAGAGCGCACCTTGCCCCAATAGAGAGCCCAGAGAGGGGCTCGGTCCGTCCGTCCAGCAGTAGCTGTTGTAGAGAAAATCTACAAGCAGCCTATTGCATCAAGCCCCTCTGGCGGCCACTAAACGGCAATGGTGACTCGCGGTAAATGTGGGGCAAGATATATCAGGGTGAAGCTAGACAGTTAGGAGAATCATATGCCACAAGGATTTTTGAGACGATGCAACCTTGGGGTCATGCATTGCGATGAAATCGAAAAAATCTTGCAGGCAGGCGTGGCGTTCGATGCTGTCCTCGGCGTAAACGATTTGTGAGATTCGATACCATCGCCACGATGATTCAATGTAGCCCGCGATTGAAGAATTAATGAAATAGTCGACCGGAAACCAGTCGATCAGCGGCAGGCCCCAGACCTCTCCGGAGGGGCTTGCTGCTACCACTTCGAAGTTGGTGAAGGTTCCGAGACTGTAGTATTTTCGGCCGTCATCCAGCTCTTCTGGCTGGCCTCCCTCGTGAATATGAGAAACGAGGTGGTAATCTTCCAGTAGTGGCAACCCCCATTCCCGAAGGGCCTTGAGATCGGGCCTCGGAACGACCCACTTGTCCAGGGCTGTTGTGTCTTTGACCATCTCCTGGTCCGCCGAGGCAACGACCCTATCGAGGGGTAGTGCCAGGATCTCGCGTGTCCGGTCTCGCATGGTGCCCATGCTTGATTAGCTCCTTCTCTCCGGCTATGCCGTTCTTGCGCTTCCCTCTGGGGCGGCGTCTCTGGCGTCGCGCTAGCCACCTCTTTGTTTGTTCATGAAATCTAGCAGATCTACTGTGTTCTGCTCTGTGCTTCCGGTCAGGCTGTATGAAATTTTGGCGACTGGATAGTTTGCTCCGATGCCAGGCCTACAATTCGAGCAGGGGATCCTTTCTGAATAGATCGCCTTTATTGATTTTGGGTCAATTCCAGCCCCTTGCAGATATTTGTGGATCACTAGCTCTGAATGGTCGCTGCCGGATATATTTGGCGCCACCAGGTAGCCGGGACCCGCCCCGGTTTCATACTCAAAGACTGCGATGTTCTGGCTGGCAGAAATACTGTTCTTCATTCGATATGACGCTGCCATCTCGGCAAGCTCGTTTCCGGTGCCGAGAGCAACTCGACCACATGAACCATTGTGAACCAGCACCAGCGTGTCGCCAGCGACCACATAGTACGTGTGGAGGTTTGCGACGGTGAGGTTGTAGGCCAGCCGTGGGCTCGTGCGGTAGTTGCGGACCTGGAGGATGGAGGCGGTTTTGCCGTCCGGGGTTCGGAGAAGTTCTCCGATCCTCAGGTTGTTGGCGTTGGTCCAGTTTTGGGTGGTCTCGTTCCAGTAAGGGTGCTTCTGGGTGGATGTGATGGTGGAGGACTTGGACGAGTCGGAGGGGGCGGTAACCGTTACGTCGCTGAAGTCGCGGTCGTCCGATCCGACGATGATGTCGGTTACGGGTTCGGCACTTGTTGTGTCGGTTTCCGGGTCGGTGGCGACGACCTCGTCCCCAGATTGGACCTCGCTGATGGGTTTGACGGTTCCGTCAGCGAGAAGGACCGGTGTGTCGGGAGGGAAGCTGTTGCCTCCGCAGGCGAGCAAGCTAGCGGCTGTGGCGACTCCTGCACCGGCGAGGGCGGTGCTTCCTGCGGCGGCTTCACCGGATGCCAAATCCGCGATGGCTGCGCTGCAGGAAATGATTGCTGCGAGGCAGGTCGGGGCTGCTGCGCTGGCTACAGGAGCGGCGACAATCGCGAGGCTGACGATCGCGATCGCACCGACGAGGATCTTCTGCCAGGTTTCCAGCGGGCCTCTGTCGATCTTCATATAGGTCGACGGGTAGTTCGGGTTGCCCTTGGGTTCGGCTCTGTGGCAGCCGGGCCCTTCCCACGATCCCATGGCGTAGTAGCAATGGTTGTCAGGCTTCGGTGGCTTCGGTAGTGCGGTCCTGTCTTGGGCGATGACGGATTGAGAGGGGTCCTTGAAGTTGATGTACTGGGTGGTGGTGATGATCTCCGTGTCTGTCACCTGGCCGGCGATGTTGGCGTATTGCCAGTTGCCGGGACCACCCACCCAGATATCGACGCTGCCGTCGACATTGGCGCAGTCGCCGCTGCATTTGCCTTCGGGGCGCAGTCCGTTCGGGTCGCTGAGGTTGACGGGGTTGTTGTTGCTGTAGGCGTAGGCGTTCCACTGTTGTGGGTTGGTCTGGTCGAGGATGGGGTCGGGGCTGATGAAGCGGCCGGTGTTGGGTTGGTATTGGCGGGCGCCGAGGTTGGTGAGGCTGGTGGTGTCGTCCTTGGTACCGCCGACGTAGCCCTTGGTGCCGAGCCAGGTTCCGGGTGGGGGCTGGTTGCCGCGGGGGTTGCCGAACGGGTCGCTGGTGCGGCGGGTGGTGGCGGAGGTGGTGAGGTCGATGCTGGTGGTGCCGGTGCCGTGGTGGTCGGTGGCCTGGACGACGAAGGTTCCGGGTGCGGTGCCGGCGCCTTGGCGGACGATGGTGAGCCCGCCGGGGATGGGGTAGTAGCGGGTGCCGCTCTGGGCCTTGGTCGTGGTGTTGACGGTGAGTTCGTCGGCGCCGAGCGTGACGGTGTTCCGGCCGGGGTTGCGGCGGATGAGCTGGTTGCCGTCGGCGTCGTAGACGTAGGTGGTGGTGGTGTTGGGGACGGTCCACTTCTGCCCGGCCGGGACGGTGCTCGCGCAGGTGCCGAGGGCCAGGGCCGTGTTGATGGTGGTGACGTCGCCGGGGATGGCGAGGCACAGGTTGGACGCGGGGTTGTGGATGGTGCCGTCGGGGCGGGTGTTCCAGGTCTGTGCGGCGGAGTTGTCGCAGGCCTGGAGCTGGACGGCTGAGCCCGTGGTGGTGCCCATGGCCTGGACGCACTTGTCGAGAATCACGAGCTTGTTGTTGGCGACGGTGTAGAGCTGACTGCCGCTGTTGTTGCAGGTGTTGATCTGCAGGTTGGTGCCGTTGGCGTTGCTGCCCCCGGCGGTGGTGATGCACGTGCCGCCGTTGCCGGTGATCTGGGCGGGGGCGGTGTAGGCGGCGAGCTTGCCTTCGCTGTTCCAGGTCATGGCGGAGGTGCCGGTGCCGGGGACGCCGGTGCGGATGGCGGTGGTGTTGCCGGTCGCGTCGTACTGGGTGGCGCCGGAGGCGGTCGTGGTGGTGCCGGTCTTGACGGTGGATCCGAGCAGGGCGTGGGCGCCGCCGGTGCCGCCGCCGGTGTTGGCCGCGGTGGTCGGTGTGTTGACGGTTCCGGGGGCCGGGAACTGCTGGGTGGTGGTGACGTCCTTTGCGGGGTCGCCGTACTGGTCGTGCTGGATGAGGGAGGTGCGGTTGCCGGTCAGGTCGTGGGTGTACTCCTGCCAGTAGGGGGTGCTTCCGCCGACGGTGGTCTTGGCCGGGGCCACCGCGCCGCTGGTGGGTGTGGTGTTGGTGCAGGCGCCCTGGTCGAGGGTCTTGTGCTGGAGCGGGTCGGGGGTGGTGATGCCTCCAGTGTCGGTCCAGGCGGTGGTGAGGCGGCCGAGGTAGTCGTAGGTGAAGCACTGACGGTCGGTCGCGCTCGGGTTGTTGTCGGGGATGTCGGTGATCGAGGTGATCGCGCCGGCGGGGTTGTAGGTGTAGTTGGTCTGCTGGACGGCTCCGAGGGTGGAGGTCTGCTTGTCGAGGAACTGTCCGCGGACGCGGCCGGTGGCCTGGTCGTAGTCGCTGGTGGCGACGACCTGGCTGCCCCACGGGTTGACGGTCGAGCGCAGGGGCCTGCCGTAGGCGTCGTACTCGCTCTGGACGTCGTACGTGGTGGCACCGGCGTAGGAGAACATCTGGCCGTAGTCGTTGTACGAGAACGCCAGTCTGTCCTGGGGGAGACCGCCAGTGGCGGGCAGAGTGACCTGCTTGGGCTTGCCGGTGATCTGGTCGTAGGTGGTTGCGGTGGTGTAGGTGTACGTGCCGGAGTCCAGAGCGGCTTCGGTGCCGGGGATGGTCAGGGCGGTGCCCGTCGGGCGGTAGCCGTTGTCGTAGCCGGTGACGGCGGTGGTGTAGGCCTGGCCGCCGCCGTTGTTGCCGCCGATGTAGCGGGTGGAGGAGGAGGGCTTGCCCTTCATCACCGTGTCGAAGGTCCACCCGGCGAGCTGGGTGGCAGGGGTGGCCGTGCCTTGGTAGAGGCCGGTCTTCCGTCCGAGCAGGTCGTAGGTGTAGGTGAGGACCTGGCCCTTGGCGTCGGTAGAAGTCGACACGCGGGAGGCACTGTCGTAGGTGCGGCTCGTCGTTCCGGTGTCCGGGTCAGTGGTGCTGGTCTGGCGCCCGCGCAAGTCGTAGGCGTAGGTCCAGGTGTTGCCCGCGGCGTCGGTCATGCCGGCGATCTGGCCTGCCGGTGTGTAGGTGCGTCGGGTGACGGCGGCGTCGGAGGCCTGTCCCGTGGCGGTGGTGGTGCGGTACTGCCACGCCTCGGTGGTGCGGCCGCGGGTGTCCGTCAGGATGGTGCTGGGCCAGGCACCTGGTGGAGGAACGATGTCGGCGCGGCCGGCGTCGGGGTAGGCGGTGGTGGTCTGGTTCTGCAGGACGCCCAGTGACCAGAACGCCGAGGACACCGTCCGGCCGAGGCCGTCGAAGGTCAGGCGCGTCTGCGCTGGGATGTCGCTGCCCGGGGCGCTGACCAGCGTCGTCGAGGGGCCGGAAGCCTGGTTGTACCAGGGCGCACTGGCCGCCCAGGCCCGGCCTTGGGAGTCGTACTGGGTGTCGGTGATGAGCCGGCCGGTGTAGCCGGGGCCGGCAGGTGTGGACTGGGTCTGGCGGGGACGAGCGAAGCCGTCCGACAGGGTGATCTCCCGTGCGTAGACGGGGGGCTCGCTGTCGAAGGTGAGGGTGGACGTCGTGGTGGTCGAGGGGACGCCGGTGGTGTTGGAGACGTTGTAGCTGAACGTCAGGTTGGCGTTCGGATTAAGTGCCGGGGTGCGGCCGGGTGACCAGACCGCGGTCAGTCGGCCGAGGGCGTCGTAGGTCTCGGTGGCCGTCTTGCCGTTGGCGTCCTTGACCGTCAGCGGCAGGGATCGCCGGCTGTCGAAGCTGGTGACGGTGTCCCAGCTGCCGTTGACAGCACCCGGGATCGGCGTGGATACGGTGACGATGGTGGGGAGTTCGCCGGCTGAGGGAGCCGCGTAGGACGTTGTGTTCGTGGCACCGTTCGGGTGCTGGGCGTCGGTGCTGTTCGGGTCGGTGATCGAGACGGTTCTGCCGTATGTGTCGAACGCTGCGGCGCTGACGGCGTTGAACACGGGTGCGCCGGTGCTGTCGTAGCGGTCGAGTACCTGCTTGGCCGTTTGGTCGGCTGTCGCATCGGCTTGTTGGTAGGGCTTGCCGTCGTAGAAGATCCGTTGCCGGGAGACGGTGTTGCTCCCCGTGGCAGTGGTGGTGCAGGCAGCGTCTCCGGAGACAGTCAGGGTTTCGGCGATCTGATCGATGCGCTGAGGGTCTGGTCCGGTGGCATAGGCGGTGCGGGTGCACAGGTCGGGCAGGCCGTCGGCCTGGTCGAGTGAGGTGATCGGTCGGTTGCCGTGGTTTTCGTCGCCGGTGGTTGTTTTGGTGATGGCCCGCCAGGTGCCATCGGCCTTGCGAGTACGGCTGGTCGTGCTGCTGACCGTGGCCGGGTAGCGGGCGACGAGGTCCGGAAGCCCACTGCCGCGGGGCTGGGTCGCCGTAGTCGACTCCCGGCTCAGGCTATTGACGGTCTGAACCATCGTCTTGCCGGTTGTCAGATCAACTGTTTCGGTCTGCAGAATCTGCCCGGAGAGCCAGTCGACGTCGGTGACGCTGCGGCCGAGGGCGTCGGTGAGAGGGGGGACGGTGCGCTGGGTGCCGTTCTTGCGGACGTCGCCGTCCATGCCCGGCCGGTAGGTGGTGACGGTGCGGGTCTGGGGGCCGTCGTTGCCGCTGCCGACCGTCGCGGTCACCGTGGCGAACCCGCGGAAGTCGTTCCAGGTGCGGGTCTTGGGGTCGGTGAACTGGCTGTCGTCACGGTGCCAGGCCGCAGGACCGTACTCGTAGCTGGTGGTCTTCGCGGGCGCGCCGGTGGCGAAGTCGTTCTCGGCGAGCGTGCGGACGGTGTAGTGGTTGAACCAGTCGAGGACCGGATCGGCGCCCGCGATGGAGCCGGGCACGGACCAGCGCACCGGGAAGCAGGCGCGGGTGTTGTCGTCCTCGGCTGTCGGCATGACGTGGTTGACGCGGGAGCAGTCGCGGTCGTTGTAGTCGACGGTGAGGACACCGCCGGTCTCGTTGCGGATCTGCTGGATGCGCGGCCGGTTCATCCGCGGGGGTGCCGGGACGAGGTCCGATCCGTCGACCCGGTTCGCCAGCATGACCGCTGTGAACGACACCGCGGGCGTGCTGACGTTCGGCGTGGCGGTCTTGCCGGTGCGCTGCACGGAGTCGAGCCACAGGACGCGTTGGCTGAGGGCGTCCTTGGGGTCGCTGGTGACGTCCATGGGGTCGAGGAAGGAGTGCTTCAGCTCGTAGGAGTCGACGTCCTGCCAGGCGTTGTTGACCCGCGCCTGGGTGGCGATCGAGGTCAGCCGCTTGGTGGTGAAGTACGTCGGGCTCGGAACCGTGCACGTGCCGGTGTCCTTGCACTCCTGGTCCACCGGCACGTCGGGCCAGTTGTTCTTGTTCGCTACCGTGCGGTTCGCCGGGTCGCAGGCGGAGCCGGCGGCGAGGCAGCGCTCGGCGGTGGTGAAGGTGACCCGGGCCGCGGGCTGGAGTGTGCCCTTCGCCGCGACCTGGTCGGAGAGACGCTGGCCGTAGTCGATGCGCGAGAGCGTGTTCGCCCGGGTGTACGGCGTCAGCGTTCCGTTGCCGTTGTTCTGGCCTGCACCGCGGGAGTAGTAGTTCTTCTCCGGTGCCCAGGTGTAGGTGATCAGGTTTCCGTGGGCGTCCACGACGTAGTCGAGGGACAGGCGCTGCCACATCTGGCACCAGGAAGCCTTGCCCTTGGCGGCGTCGTAGCACGGGTCGCCGCTGTTGGGGGCGTAGACCGGCACGGTGGAGGCGGACTGGGTGGCGGGGTCACTCTTGTCGCCGCCGGGCAAATGGTTGAGCCCGAAGTAGTACGCCGTTCCGGAGGTGTCGGTGACCTTGGCATACGCACCGTTGTAGGTGCCGTTGCCGCGACCAGGATCCGCTCCGAACTCGACCCGGGTACCGTCGTCGTTCTTCAGCCGCCACACGCCGGTGGCGTCGTCGGACTTGGCGGCCGTGTTCGATACGCGCACCAGCGGTCCGGCGTGCGATCCGAGGGACAGGGTGGCGTTGAAGCCGCCCCAGCACAGGTCGCCGGAGTTGGTGATGCCGTCCTTGTCGCACGGGGTGTAACTGCGTTCGATGAAGCCGGGGTTGAAGTCCCAGCCGTCACCGATCCAGGACGCCTGGGCGTTGGTGGCCGAGGTCTTTCCGTCCACCGACGACGAGTTGTACCCGAGAGGGACCAGTGGTGCGGCGCCGCCGAGTGCGGGCGGGACCTCGATGTTGTAGTTGTAGGTGAGTGCGCCGGAGGAGTTGCCCGCGGCCCAGTTCGAGGAGCTCGACAGGCTGGTGGCCTGGTAGGTCCCTCCGCCGCCGGAAGCGCCCGTTTCCGCGCCGAGAAGGACAGCTCCGGTGCCGGCGGCTGTCGTCGAGGTGCTGGAGAGTGCGGCCTTGACCACTCCGCCGGCCGCCTGTGTGCCGGTGTGGTCCGCAGGAAGTGAGAGGTCGGCGACCAGGCGCTTCGACGTGGCATCGTAGGTGGTGGCGACCGGGGTGCGGACCAGGCAGGACGGCTCCTGCGGTGTGGTCAGCGCGCAGGCCGGCATGGTGACCAGGCGGCCGCGGGAGGCGAAATCGCCGACCGTTCCGCTCGCCGAATCCAGTGCCGCGACATCGACGGCGACCTTCACCGCCTTCTGCGCGCCGCCGTCTCCGGACGGTGTGCCGACCGCAGGCGTGGCGACGCTGAGGGAGAGCAGGAGGCCGTTCACCTGGGCGGCGTCCGCGGTCTTCGTATCGGCCTGCACGACCGTGACCGCGTCCGGAGCAGGACCCTGTTCAGGTGAACTGACCCAGACCGGAAGCATCCCGGCACGCGAGGGCGCGGCCGTCAGGTCCGCGGTCGCGCTCTTCTGCTCGACAGGGGTCCGGGCGGGTGCGGTGTTCGAGACCGCGGGTACGGGATAGTGCGGAGCGGTCTCGGACGGTTTCGGTGCCGCCACGGCGTTGACCGACGGGGTCCGCGACAGCGGGGTGTTGGGCGGCGACCACACCCGGGAGAAATCGGGCTCCGCCGCGATGGCCTGGGAGACGACAGGTCCCAGCAGGGATGAGGTCAGGGCCAGCACCACGGTGCAGGCTATGCGCCTGCTCACCGGTGGCGACCCGTTTCTTCTGCGAATTCGCATCGACGGTCCTTTAGCTGACTGTGAGTTAACTAAGGCCTGGCAAAGGGCTGGTGGATTCTATGGGCGCGGCCGGAAGTTGATCTCTTCGTATCAAGAACACGGTGCGTGACATGTGTCACCCTGCGATGGGTGGGGGTGTCTATGCCAGTCAATGCGGATATTTCGGAAAGAAAATCGTTGACGACCCGTCCGATTCGCTGAGACCGTCCGCCTGACCTCTGCGCGTCCGGCGCCGAGGGTTCAGACCAGGGAAAATGCCATGGGTGCTCCAGGTAGGGATATGACTGACCGTCGACCATCGCTCGAGCGCGCCGCCAGACCGCGACCCGCTCGACCCCGCTTCTCGTCACTGGCGGCCCTTCTGGCGCTCACGGTGACGCTGCCCGGCCTCGCCTCGCCTCCTGCCGCAGCCGACTCGGCCGCCGATCCGTGGCAGGCCGCGCAGGAAGCCGTCACCGCCGGGGACGCCAAGCACGCAGGGGAGTTGCTGGATCCCCGGCCCGCCGAGCTCGCGCTCGCCGAAGCGAAGAAGACCGGCAAGGACGTCCCCGTCCCGTCGCTGACGGACGCGTTCAGCACCACGGTCGCCACACCCTCCGGCAGGTTCCGCCAGGAGAGGCACCTGGACGCCCAGCGCGTGAAGCGTGCCGACGGATCATGGGCGGCGTTGGACGACACGCTGCTCAAGCGCGCCGACGGCACGCTCACTCCCGCGGCGGCGAGTGAGGACCTCGTCATCTCGGGTGGCGGCAGCGGCACGCTGGCGACCATGACGACCAAGGACGGCAAGCAATTCGCCGTCGGCTCCCCGTTCCCGGGTCCCCTGCCGGTCCCGACCGTGAACGGCAACAGCGCCTTGTACGCGTCGGTGGCACCGGACACGGACCTGCAGGTGACCGCGACCCGGTTCGGTGGCTACAGCACCGTACTGATCCTCCACACGCCCGCCGCCGCCGCGAACCCGGCGGTCCGCTCCCTCACTTTCCCCACCAGCACCAAGGGGGTGGAACTGTCCACGAACGAGGACGGGAGCCTGAAGGCGCTCAGCGACGGCAAGGAGGTCTTCACCGCCCCCAAGCCGCAGATGTGGTCGGCCGCGCCACCGGCGTCCGGGCTCACGCCGGAGAGCACCACACCGACGCCGGCCCCCACATCGGTGAAGGCGTTGTTCACCACCCAGGTCTCGGCGGCGGCACCCACTCCGACGAGCACGCCCACCGGAGGCGGGGGCTCGGGCGATGTCCGTCAGTCGCCGAACACCCCGAGTACGGCTGACGGCCCGGGGGCCGGGGCTACGGTCGCCGACATCCCCGTCACGACCGGAACGGGCACGAACGGCAGCAAGAGCATCGTCCTGTCACCCAGTCCGGAACTCCTGGACGGTCCGAACACCAGCTACCCGATCTACGTCGACCCGACGTGGTCGAACGACGCCCGGGGCAAGAGCCACCACGCCTGGGTCCAATCCGCCTACCTGGGGACCGGCAACTTCGACCGCACCGGTCCCGCTGACCTCGACCACCCGGGCGTCGGCTACCAGGGCTGGGAAACCACCAAGGGCATCGAACGGGCGCTGTACGAGTTCAACCTGAACGGCTACCTGCCCGACACCGCCATCAACTACGCCAACCTGCGCGTCTGGCAGCATGTGTCCGCCGCCAACTCGTGCACCATCACGTACCCGGTGAGCGCCTACCGGGCCGGCGCCTTCGACAGCAGCATCTCCTGGAACACCCACCACATCTTCGAATTCCTCGAAGGCAAGGACGTCCCCGGCAACGGAAGCGACGCCTGCAAGTCCGGCATCCCCGTCGACTTCAACGTCACCAGCGCGATGCGCAACGCCCTCGCCGACACCGGCACGCCCCTGGCGTTCGCCATCAGGGGCCCGGAAGGAACCGGCGACAGGGCGGCGTTCAAGCGCTTCGCCTACGACGCCGTCCTGTCCACCGAGTTCGACCACGTGCCGCTCCAGCCGGGCGACCCCCGTGCCCTGCCGGCCCCGCGCAGCGTCACTCGAGGCGAAGGCGATGCCTGCGGCGACGGGACAGTCTCCTCGTTCCGCTGGGTGACCGACACCACGGTCAACCTGACCTCCGTCGTCAGCAGCCACAACCAGGGAATACTCACCGAGTACGTCAGGCTCTGGGACAACGCCGCCGGCGGCTCACCCGAAGTCAGCAAGGGCTGGTCGGACTTCGTACCCAACGGCAGCCGCGCCGCCTACAACGTCCCCCGCTTCACCTTGCAGGACGGGCACTACTACAGCTGGGCCGCTCAGGGCGACGACAGCATCCTCCGTGGGCCGGAGACGGCTGCGTGCCACTTCGCCGTCGACACCACCCCGCCGGTCGCAGCGTTCGGCACCTTCACCGACCCGAACACCCAGTTCCCGCCGTCCGGCAACGGCCAGACCACCAACCTGCGCCTCGGCCAGGAAGGGTCCATCCCCTTCACCGCCTACGACCCCAACCCCTCCGGCCTGCTGGCCTCGGGCGTCGTCTGCGTCCGCTTCGGCTACGACCCGCAGCTTGCCGACTACACCCAGAACTGCGCTCCGGCCGGAAGCACCCTGAACGTCACCGAGATCAGGACCAAGCCCACCCACTGGGGCACCAACGTCCTGTACGCGCAGGTCTTCGACGACGCCGCGAACGCCTCGCAGACGATGTCGTACTCCTTCTACGTCCCCTGGGCCCCCGGCCCGGTCGCCTTCGGCGACACCACCGGCGACGCGAACCCCGACATCCTCGTCCCCGACAGCGCTGGCAACCTGGTCACCCACGGCCGCGCCACCGACCCGGGCAACACCAGCGTCCCCCCGACCGGCACCGCCGCCCCCGCCAACCAGGCCCCTGAGGCAGGCAGGACGTGGAAGGACTTCCACGTCACCCACCGAGGATCCCTGGACCCGGGAAAGAACACCGACGACCTGTTCGTCCACCGCGACGGCGGCAACTTCCTCTACTACTACGCCAACAAGGAGTCCGACCCCGGCCGGTTTACCCTCAACCTGAAGAGGGCCCTGGATCGTCCGAACTGCGTCGGCGGCGATTCGTCCTGCCCGGGCTACCACCAGGACGAGCAGTGGCGCTACACCAGCCAGATCACCCCGATCGGCTCGGCCACCGACACCCGCACCCCCAACCGCCAGGTCACGAACGCCACCGGCATCCTCGCCGTTGAGGCCGGCAACCTCTGGTACTACCCCGCCGACACCAACCACACCCTCCTCCCGCCCAACCTGGTCTCCACCGGCGGCTGGGACACCGTCGACCTGATGGTCCCCGGCAACACCCTCTCCGTCGATCCCGCCGGCACCACCCCGGTCACCCCGGCCCTGTGGGCACGTGCCCGCACCACCACGGGAAACCGGACCGCCGGAGACATCCTCCAGTACGCCCTCACCACCGAGACCCGCACCGACGGCCTCGGGGAGTACACCACCGTCACCGCCGTCACCCCCGCTGCCGCATCCAAGATCGGCACGGGCATCACCACCACCGACTTCCCGACCGTCGGCTCCGACGGAGACGTAACCGGCGACGGAGTGCCCGACCTGTGGGCCCTCGACAGCTCCGGCAACCTCCACGCCTGGCCCGGCAACGTGAGCGCCAAGACCGTGACCGGCTTCAACGGCGACCACTACCGCGGCAACACCCAGGCCCCGCAAGCCCAGTGGAAGCTCCAGGACGACACCACCGCCAACCCCGCAGGCTACAACGCCGTCCCGAGCAACCTCACCTTCACCGACGACACCGTCGACGGCCGCGCCACCAAGGTCGCCGTCTTCAACGGCACCACCTCCGCCGCCACCACCGACAAACCCGTCGTCGACACCCGCCAGAGCTTCACCATCAGCACCTGGGCCAAGTCCACCGGCACCGGCCAGATCATCGCCAGCCAGAACACCACCCACGCCAGCAACTTCATCCTCTGGAGCGAAGGCAACGGAGGCGCCTGGCGCTTCGCCCTCGCCTACGCCGACGACAACAACTGGCCCTACGACTACACCACCGCCACCAACAACGCCGCCCTCGTGAAGAGCGACACCTGGACCCAACTCACCGCCAGCTACAACGCCACGACCGGCCAGATGAGCCTCTACGTGAACGGCACACTCGCCGGCAGCGCCTACCACAACGCGGCCACCAGCCCCGCCCCCAGCGGCGGCCTGGTCCTCGGCCGCTTCCAGTACCAGGGCCAGCAGAGCACCAGCTTCAACGGCCGCGTCAGCAACTTCGCCGTCTACAACACCCCCGCCAACCCTCCCGCCACCACCATGGCCATCCGCCACGCCGCCAGCAGCAACTGCCTCGACGTCCCCGGCGACGACACCAGCCGCGGCATCGCCCTGTGGCCCTGCAACAACGGCCCCGCCCAGAACCTGACCGTCGACTCCACCAACGGCACGGTCGGCCTGCGCGGAATGTGCCTGGACATCACCGGGGCACGCACCAACAGTGGAGCCGGCGTCGGCCTCTGGACCTGCACCCCCGGCGCCTGGAACCAGGTCTGGCTCCCGCGAGCCGACGGCACCCTCTACAACCCCTTCTCCAACCACTGCCTTGACCTGCCCAACAACGACACCACCCCCGGCAACCGCCTCGCCGCCGTCACCTGCAACAACACTCCCGCCCAGACCTGGAGCTTCCCCGCTCTCAGGACCCCCGCCCTCCCCGTCAACCCCTGACCGATCACGCATGAGACTGGGCCCCAGCGCACCGCGTGCTGGGGCCCAGTCTCATGAGAGCGGAGTGACCGCGCGACAGGCAGGCAGGGCGGTACAAGCGACCATCACCTGCTGACATCTGTCCGCAGGGAGCGCATGCAGCGACGTCCAGGTCTGGACCGCCGTCCTGTCCCCGTCCGCCGTCTCCGCACTCAACACCAGCAAGCCCGTCCTGACCCAGCTCAGCTGAGCCGGCCGGCCGACCGCGGCCCCCGTCCGACGTCGTCGGGCGGGGGCCGTTCCGTACCGCATGACGGTGGCCGGCCGCGGGCGCCGGGGCGGGCTCCCGGCAGGGCGGAGGCGGTGCCTGGGCTCCCTGGGGGCGGTCGGCTTCTGCGACAATCGACCGGCCGGTGACCAGGACGAAGGGAGGCCCGCGTGGGTACGGACGGGGCGCGGTCGCGGATTCCGCAGCTGCGGCTGGACGAGCTGCTGGAGGAACTCCAGGCCCGGATCGACGCGGCCCGGGGCACCCGGGACCGGGTGCACAGCCTCCTGGAGGCGGTCCTGTCGGTCGGGCGCGAGCTGGACCTGACGCAGGTGCTGCGCAGGATCGTCGAAGCCGCGGCCCTGCTGGTGGACGCCCGGTACGCGGCGCTCGGCGTGATCGGGCCGGACGGCGAGACGCTCTCCGACTTCCTGACCGTGGGGCTGTCGCCGGAGGAGATCGCGAAGATCGGCCCGTACCCGACGGGCCGGGGGCTCCTGGGCGAGCTGATCCGCAACCCCGAGCCGCTGCGCCTGGAGGAGCTGTCGGAGCACCCGGCGTCGTACGGCTGCCCGGCGCACCACCCGGTGATGCGGACCTTCCTCGGTGTCCCGGTCCGGGTGCGCGACGAGGTGTTCGGCAACCTCTACCTGACCGACAGGCGGAGCGGTGAGGAGTTCGACGCCGACGACGAGTCCGTGATCGCCACCCTGGCCGTCGCGGCCGGCGTGGCGATCGACAACGCCCGCCTGTACGAGGAGGCCCAGCGCCAGCAGCGTTGGCTGAGCGCGAGCGCGGAGATCACCCGGAGCCTGCTGTCGGGCAGTTCCCGCTCCGAGGTGACGGAGCTGATCGCGCGGCGGGCCCAGGAGATCACCGGCGCCCGGCTGGCGGACGTGTCGGTACCCGTCCCCGGCACCGACACGGTCCGGGTGGAGCTGGCCCTCGGCGGCGACACGGCTGCCAGGCAGGGCCTGGTGGTGCCGCTGGACGGGACGCTGTCGGGGGAGGCGAGCGCACAGGGCTCTCCGGCGACCACGGTCGATCTGGCGGGTGATCCGCGGCTGTCCGGCGGCCCTCGGCGGTTCGAGGGACTCGGACCGGCGGTGGCGGTCCCCCTGGGCCGGACCGAGGGACCGGGCGAGGGCGTGCTGCTGCTGGCCAGGGAGGCCGGTGAGCCGGCGTTCACCGAGCGGGAGATCGGCCCGCTGCTCGGCTTCGCCGACCAGGCGGCACTGGCGCTGGAGCTGGCGGAGCGGCGTCGGGACGCCGAGCAGCTGGTGCTGCTGGAGGACCGCGACCGGATCGCCCGCGACCTGCACGACCTCGCCATCCAGCGGCTCTTCGCGACCGGGATGACGCTGCAGAGCGCGGCCCGGTTCATCGAACACCCGGGGGCGTCGGACCGGGTGCTCCGTGCGGTCGGCGACCTGGACGACACCATCAAGATCATCCGATCGACGATCTTCGGGCTCCGCGCGCGCGAGGAGCGCGGCGGACAGGGCCTGCGGGCCAGGGCCGTGCGGACGGTCGAACGGGCGCAGGCGGTCCTGGGCTTCCCACTCCGGCTGAGCATGGATGGCCTGCTGGACACCGACGTCCCGGCGGAGGTCGCGGAACACGTCGTGGCCGTCCTGGGGGAGGCGCTGAGCAACGCCGCCCGGCACGCGAAGGCGAACCGCGTGGAGGTCGCGCTGCACGCCACCGGGCAGCGGGTCGTGCTGACGGTGCAGGACAACGGTGTCGGCGTCCCCGAGCAGGGGCGGCGCAGCGGCCTGCGCAATCTCGCCGAGCGGGCGCACGGCCTCGGGGGCGCGTTCGAGGTGATCAGCCCGACCGAGGGAGGCACCCGGCTGACCTGGTCAGCCCCGGTGGTGTGAGGACCGGCCGGTCACGCCTTGCGGGGCCGGCCGCGCTCGCGGGGTCCCGCGGTGGCGGTCACGCCTCGCAGGGAGGTGAACCGGGCAGGGAACGCCCGGTCACCAGTTCCGGGCGGATGCGGATGGTCACGTGGCCGGCGGCCGGTTCCGCGGGTGTGGGCACGACGGCGGGAACGGGGCGGCCCTCCGGGACGTCGGAGGTGACGGCCGCCCGCCCGAGGACGGTGACGCTCCAGCCGCTGCCGTCGGCCTCGCTGAGTTCGCTCACCTCGAAGGCGACCACCGCGTCGGCGACCGCCCGGGCGATCTCGGAGTCGGCGTCGGCGCGGAACAGGACGCTGCCGTCCGCCGCGATCCGGTGACGGACCGGCATGACGGCCGGCAGCGCACCAACGGTGTAGACCAGTCGGCCGACGGCTGTCCCGCTGAGAAGCCTCAGGCACTGCAGCTCGTCCAGTGGTGTGAATTCGGCGGTCATGGCATCCATGCTCGGCGGGGGCACGTCCTTCCGCGAGGGGCTGATGGTCCCCCCGAAGGCCTCCGGGTGGACCCCGGACACCGGGTGCTTTCGGCCCGGGCGCGGGTGCCGCTCAGGCAGTCCGGCGGATCAGACGGTCCGGCGGGTCAGACGGTCCGGCGGGCCGACTGCGGGTCCTGGCCGGTCAGCACCTGGTTGGCGATGATCGCGGCCTGGACCCGGCGCTCCACACCGAGCTTGGCGAGCAGCCGGGAGATGTGGTTCTTGACGGTCTTCTCGGCGAGGTAGAGCCGCTGGCCGATTTGCCGGTTCGTCAGGCCCTCGCCGACCAGGGCGAGGATCTCCCGCTCGCGGTCGGTGAGCTGCGGGAAGTCGGACGGCTGCTGGGCCACGGCCTCACCGCGCAGCCGGGCCATCAGCCGGGTGGCGGCACCGGGATCGAGCATGGACTGCCCGGAGGCGACCGTGCGGACCGCGGAGACGAGGTCGGTGCCGCTGATCTGCTTGAGGACGTACCCGGCCGCGCCGGCCATGATCGAGTCGAGCAGGGCCTCCTCGTCGTCGAAGGACGTGAGGATCAGGCAGGCCAACTCCGGCATCCGGGAGCGCAGTTCGCGGCAGACGGTCACACCGTCGCCGTCGGGCAGGCGCATGTCCAGGATCGCGACGTCGGGGCGCAGGGCGGGAACACGGGTGAGTGCCTGCGTCATCGTGGAGGCCTCGCCGACCACCGTGAAGCCGGGCTCCGCGTCCAGCAGGTCGTGCACACCCCGCCGGACCACCTCGTGGTCGTCGAGGAGGAACACCTTCACCGGCTCGCCCGCGTCGGCCACCGTGTCGTCCGCCATCACCGCTCCGTGTTCAGCCCGCCCCCAGGGACAGGTCGTACAGATCTCACCGCAGTGTGCGGGACATCGGGGCGCGCCGGTAGGGCCGGACGGCCCTACCGCACGACCCAAGGCGCTGCCGACGGCGGCGGGACCGGGACCCAAGTCGCTGCCGACGGGACCTTCAGCCCTCGGCCCGGCGGGCCGGCGCGCGGCAGTCTGAAGCCCACCCGGAAAGGAACTCCGATGACCCGTCTGCAGAGCCGTCCCGCCACCGACGTCCTGGTGACGACCCGTGGTGAAGTCTCCCTGGCCGCACCCGAATACGCCCGGACCAAGCTGCTCGCCGTACTCGAACGTCTCGACGAGCCGGTCCTCTCCGCCCGGGTGAGGCTCACCCAGGAGCCCAACCACGCCGTGGCCAAGCCGTCGACCGCCCAGGCCACGCTCGACCTGAACGGCCGGCCCGTGCGCGCCCACGTCGCCGCCGCCACCATCCAGGAAGCCGTCGACCTGCTCCAGGACCGCCTGAACGCCAGGATCGCCCGCGTCCGGGCCCACCGGCACCAGCACCGCCACCACACCGGGCCGTCCGCCGCCACCGGGCGCGAACACAGGCCGCAGCGCCGGGTGTTGGGTGCCGAGGAGCGCCGCATCGTGCGGCACAAGAGCTACAGCCTCGCGCGTCAGACCACGTGGGCGGCCGTGTTCGAACTGGAGGCGATGGACTACGACTTCCACCTGTACACCGACGCGGTGACGGGCTGCGACAGCGTCGTCCACCACGACGGCGAGACGGGGGAGTACCGGATCGCCTCGGCCGGAGCGGCGCCCGAGACCGAGCCGGGCATCTCGGTGAGCACCCACGAGGCGCCCGAACTCACCGTCGCCGCCGCCGTCTCGCGGCTCGACCTCAGCGGCCTGCCCTTCGTCTTCTTCACCAACAGCGAGACCGGGCGCGGCAACGTGCTGTACCACCGGTACGACGGCCACTACGGCGTCATCACTCCCGCGCGGTAGCCGGCGCGAGCCGAACCGGCGGGGCCGTTCCCCGGCCGCCCCGGGTCGGTCCCGTCCCGGGTCGGCCCCGGCCCGATCGCCAACGGCCCGCTACCGAAGCCACGGTGGCGGGCCGTTGACGTGCGCCCGTGCGCCCGTGCGCCCGCGTGGCGTGCGGCGGCGGTCGCCGGCCGGAAGCCGCAAGCGGGAAGCCGAAAGCCGAAAGCCGGATGCCGCGCCCACCCGGGGGTGGACGCGGCATCCGGGCGTCGCGGGCTCAGCCGAAGGCGGTCTTCAGCGCCTGGAACGCCGTCTTCGGGTCGGACAGGGCGTGGTAGACGGGCGGAATCGGATTCTCGAGGCCGAGCAGCCGGTAGACGGCGTGCATGGCGCCGCGCACCGAGTACTCGACGGTGAAGACCACGTCCTCGGGGATCTCCACGAACTGGCCGAGGAAGGCGAAGTTCCGGGCGCCGTGCGGGATCACCAGCGGCCGGTCGTGGACACCGCGCCGGACGAACTGGCTGGTGATGTAGGGCATCATCACGGTGGTGACCGTGGTGGTGGCGCGCACCTCGTCGGCGATGTCGTCGAAGCCGAGCTGGCCGAGGAGTTCGTCCAGGATCTCCCGGCCGGTGGACTCGGCCATCGCCTTGCCGGTGTGCTCGCCGGGCGTGTCGATGAACAGGCCGTAGCCCCAGAGGGTGAGGACGTCCTCGGGCTGGCCCTCGAAGTGCGGCGGTCGCGGCACCACGACGGACATCAGCCAGGGCGAGTCCTTGAACGTCATCAGCGCACCGGTGCCGGGGGCGTTGCCGGAGAACTCCTCGATCCGCTTCAGCAGGGCCGGGCTGCGCATGGTCAACGTGAAGGACTGCCAGGCGGCTTCGGCGATGTTGCCGTTGAAGACGGCGGGCCGGCCGAAGTCGGGGGCCTTGCGGGAGAGCGTCTCCCACAGCGCCCAGCCGCCGTCGCGCTTGTCGCGGACCAGCTCGGCCACGGTGTCGTCCGAGCCGTAGGCGGCGTCCGCGGTCATCGAGCCGAGGGTGATGAACGCCAGGTCGGGATCGGCGAGTTCGACGGTCTCCGGGCGGCCGTCCCGGTCGAGGTGGAGGCGCTTGGCGCGGCGGATGCCGCGGTCCTCGGTGAAGTCGACGTCCCGCACCGTGACGCCGTGCTCGAAGCGCACCCCGCGCTCGGTCAGCCACCGGATGAGCGGCCGGACGATCGAGTCGTACTGGTTCAGCCGGGTGCGGCGGACCCCGGAGAGGGTGTGGATGCGCGGGAACTCCTGGACGAAGCGCAGAAAGTAGCGCTTGAGCTCGATGGCGCTGTGCCAGTTCTGGAAGGCGAAGGTGGTACGCCACATCGCCCAGAAGTTGGTGGCGAAGAAGTGTTCGGAGAAGAACTCGTCGATCCGCCGGGGGCCGATCACCGACTCGGGCAGGGCCAGCAGGCGGGCGAGTTCGGCCCGGTCACGGGTGTCCAGGCCGAGCTGCGAGGCGTCCAGGATGCGGTGGTCCCGGTCGATCAGGCGCGCCCTGGCGTCGGTGGGCCACTGTTCGTTGAAGGCGAGGATCTCCTGTCGGACCGTCCGGTCCGGGTCGTCCAGGGTGGGGATGGTCTCCAGGAGGTTCCACAGGCAGGTGTAGGCCTCGTCCTCCAGCATCCGCCCGCCGCGCGTCACGTAGCCCTGTTCGGCGGCTCCCCGGCCGTCCAGTGAGCCGCCGGCCAGGGGGAGTTCCTCCAGGACGTGGATGTTCTCACCCGGGAACTCGCCGTCCCGGATCAGGAAGGCCGCTGCGGCGAGGGAGGCGATGCCGCCGCCGACGAGGTAGGCCTTGGTCTCCCGCGAACTGTCGATCATGGTTTCTCCGGATGTGCGGGTCGGCGCCCCTGGGCACCCTGCGTCGGGTCGGCAGGCTGCCTCCAGCCTTCCGGCACCGGGGTGGTGGCCGCGAGGGCCGGGTGGTCCCGGCCGCGGGACCACTGGTCCCGGGCGGCCGAGCCGTGACCACCGAACGTCTCCGGGGCGGCCGCGCGGTACGCTGACGGGTTCCGGAGACTCGATCCGATCCGATCCGAACCTGTTCCGTCCTTCCGAAGGAGACACCTCTCGTGGCCAGCCCGACCCAGACGCTGGAGTTCCAGGCGGAGACCCGCCAGCTGTTGCAGCTGGTGATCCACTCGATCTACTCGAACAAGGACATCTTCCTGCGCGAGCTGATCTCCAACGCCTCCGACGCCCTCGACAAACTCCGCCTGGAGTCCCTCACCGACAGCGGCCTCGGGGTCGACACCTCCGACCTGCACATCAGGCTGGACGTCGACCGGGACGCCCGTACCCTGACGGTGCGGGACAACGGCATCGGCATGACCCGTGACGACGTCGTCGACCTGATCGGCACCATCGCCAAGTCCGGCACCGCGAGTCTGCTGGCCAAGATCAAGGAGGCCAAGGACGCGGAGGCGGCGCAGAGCCTGATCGGCCAGTTCGGGGTCGGCTTCTACTCGGCGTTCATGGTCGCGGACAAGGTCGCCCTGCACACCCGCCGGGCCGGCACCGAGCAGGGCACCGTGTGGGAGTCCGACGGTGAGGGCACCTACACGATCGCGGAGGCCGGCGATCTGCCGGTCGGCACGTCGGTCACGCTGCACCTCAAGCCCGCGGACGGCGAGGACGGGCTGGGCGACTACCTGGCCGCGTGGAAGATCCGCCAGATCGTCAAGCAGTACTCGGACTTCATCCGCTGGCCCATCCGGATGGCCGCCGAACCCGCGGGAACCGGCGCTGACTTCGGCACCGAGCCGGGCGCCGAGTCCGGCGCCGAGTCCGGCGCCGAGTCGGGCACCGAGGGCGAAGCCGCGGGTGAGCGCCGGGACGAGCTGGAGACGCTGAACTCGATGAAGGCGCTGTGGGCCCGTCCCCGCAGCGAGGTGACCGAGGCCGAGTACAACGACTTCTACCAGCAGATCAGCCATGACTGGCAGGCCCCGGCCGAGACCGTCCACATGCGCGCCGAGGGCACCTTCGAGTACGAGGCGCTGCTGTTCATCCCCTCGCACGCCCCGTTCGACCTGTTCTCCCGCGACACCAAGCGCGGCGTGCAGCTGTACGTCAAGCGGGTGTTCATCATGGACGACTGCGACGCGCTGATGCCGGACTACCTGCGGTTCGTCAAGGGCGTCGTCGACGCCCACGACCTGTCGCTGAACGTCTCCCGCGAGATCCTGCAGCACGACCGCCAGATCACCGCCGTGCGCCGGCGCCTCGTCAAGAAGGTCCTCGGCGCCCTCAAGGACATGCGGTCCGGCAGGTCCGACGCCTACGCCGCGCTGTGGGAGCAGTTCGGCCGGGTCCTCAAGGAGGGCCTGATCGAGGACCGCGACAACACCGACGCGCTGCTGGAACTGGTCCGCGCCGCCTCGACCGACGACGCGGAGAAGACGACCACGCTGCGTGAGTACGTCGAGCGGATGAAGGACGGCCAGGACACCATCTACTACCTGACCGGCGAGAACCGGGCCATGGTGGAGAACTCCCCGCACATGGAGGCCTTCACCGCCAAGGGCTACGAGGTCCTGATCCTCACCGACCCGGTCGACGAGGTCTGGACCGACCAGATCCCCGCCTTCGACGGCCACCGCTTCCAGTCCATCGCCAAGGGTCAGGTCGACCTCGACGGCGACGACGACGGCGACGCCGGCGACGAGGCGAAGGCCGAGAAGGCCCAGCGCGAGCAGGACTTCGCCGCCCTCCTCGGCTGGCTCCAGAACGCCCTGGCCGACCACGTCAAGCAGGTCCGCCTCTCCACCCGCCTGACCACCTCCGCCGCGTGCCTGGTCGGTGACGCGCACGACCTGACCCCCACCTTGGAGAAGATGTACCGGGCCATGGGTCAGGAACTTCCGCCCGTCAAGCGGATCCTGGAACTCAACCCCACCCACCCCCTCGTCACCGCCCTGCGCCAGGCACACGAGGCGAACGCCGACGACCCCGCGCTCGCGGACACCGCCGAACTCGTCCACGGCAGTGCCCTGCTCGCCGAAGGCGGCGACCTGCCCGACCCGGCCCGTTTCACCCGCCTGCTGACCGACCGCCTCACCCACACCCTGTAACCCCCGCCCGGGGTGCGGCCCGCCCACGCCGACCGGTCCGGCCACGCCGACCGGTCCGGTGGGCCGCACCCCGTGCGTGTGGGCAGCGGGCCCGGCGCGGGCCGGTGCGGTGGCTGGGGTAGCGTTCCTCTGTCCACCAACCGGCCAGCCCCGTCGGGCTCTTGAGCGGAAGCCCCGATGATCGAAGCCAGCTACTCGGCAGCCCCTGCCGTCTTACCCGTGTTCGTCGTCCTTGCCCTGCTGTGCTCGGCCGGAACCGCGTGGTGGGCCCGCCGGAGGGGGGTGCCCGTCGCGCCGGCGGTGCTGTGGGGGTTGAGCCTGGCGGGCGAGGTGGCGGTGACGCTGACGCCGACGGCCGCCGGGTACTCGGGGAGCCCGAGTTGCACGATCGGGCCCGGCAACTGGGTCGAGGCGACGGGCCGGCAGGGGCTGATGAACGTCGCGCTCTACGTCCCACTGGCCTTCTTCGGCGTGTTGCTCTTCCGCAGGCCGGTCACCGTGCTGGCCGGCTGTGCGGTGCTGTCGGCCGTCACCGAGGTCACCCAGACCCTGCTCGGGACCGGACGGGCCTGTGACGGCGCGGACTTCGTCGACAACGCGGCCGGTGCGCTGCTGGGGGCGCTCCTCGCCGCCGGCTGGCTGCTGGCGCGGCGGCGCGGGCTTCCCCGGCCGCGCCGGGACCTCGTCCACGGGCTGGCGCTGGGTGTCGTCGGGCTGGCGGCGGTCGGGCTGGTGGTCCACTTCGGCGTCCGGACGTACCGGGACGCGCCGGGCTTCGCCGCTCGGCCGTCCGACGACATCGTGACGGCGCAGCGGGTGGCGGAGGGCCTCTTCGGCCCGCGCACCCTGGTGAGCACCACCACGACGACCGCCGATCCCGGAGTGCTCCAGCAGATCATGGACGTCACCACCGACCGCGGCAGCTTCCGGATCGAGCAGCCCAGCGGCCGTCTGCTCGCCGCCACCGCGGCGGAGCCGTCCGCGGCCGACGCGCCCGCCCTCACCCCGGAGCAGGTCGTCGCCGCCGGTACAGCCTTCGCCGACACCTGGCTCGCCGACCGGATCGCGGGCCTGACCCCGACCGTCACCCCCGCCGGCCCGAACGGCCCTTCCCGGAAGCTCAGTTACCGCAGCGAGGGGGAGGCCTCCGGGCGGCCGCCGGTGCACGTCGAACTGACCGTGGCCGCCGACGGCCGCATCCTCACCGTCACGTCATAGCCCGCCGCAGGCTCGGTCCGGCCGCAGGCCCCGGTCCGGGCGGAGGCTCAGGCTGGCCGCAGGCTCAGGCCGGGCGCGGGAGGTAGGCCAGGCCGTGGGCGCCCGCCTCGGTGAGCTTGGGGACGGTCAGGCGGGAGACCGGGGTGAGGGTGGCCAGGTCGATGACGTCGACGGTGGAGGAGACGACGCAGGAGACGTAGGCGAGGCCGCCGTCCGGGGAGGAGGTGATGGTGAGCGGGAAGAGACCCACCTCGACGGACCCGATCCGGCGGTGGTCGTCGGCCGCGAACACCGTGAGGCGGCCGGGGCGTTGGCGGCCCAGGGCGGAGTCGGGGTCGGGGATCGTCCGGACCTCGCCGGCCAGCAGCAGGCCGGTCGAGGTGAGGTGGACCGGCAGGGCCGGGGACTCCGTCGGGAGGACCTCCTTGACGGCCGCGGTCGGGACGTCGATGACCCGGATGCCCGGGGCCGCGGCGAGGGACGGGGAGAAGTACGGGCCGGCGGCGTAGACCCGGGTGCCGTCGGGGGAGACGGCCAGGCCCTCGCTGCCGGGGACCTCGACCTTGGCGGTCAGAACGCCCCGTTCGAGGTCCACGACCGAGACGAAGGGCGCCTCCTTGTTGGTGGCGAAGCCGGTCCGGCCGTCCGGGGAGACGGCGAACCAGTGCGGGCCGGGGGCGTCGGTGTCGATCCGGCCGAGCGGGCGACGGGTCTCGGTGTCGATGACCACGACGCCGCCGGGGCGGTCCCGGCCGCCCTCCACACTGACGTAGAGGCGGTGCCGGGCGGCGTCCAACGCCAGTCCGTGCGGCCCGTGTTCGGGGGCGAGGTCGATCACGTCGACGATCCGGCGGGTGTCGGCGTCGATGACGGTCACCTCGGTGCGGCGGCCGCCGTTGGCGTGGTAGTAGCCCGAGTGGTACGCGCTGGTGCACCAGAGCAGCCGCTGGGTCGGGTCGAAGCACAACTCGTGCGGCTCGGCGAGGATCTGGACCGTGTCGAGGAGCCGGTCGGTGGCGGCGTCGAAGAACGACACGGTCGGTCCGCTCTGGCTGACGACGGCGAGGACGTCGCCGGCGCGGGCGGCACGGGAGAGCTGTGACATGAGGACTCCTCGGGAAGGGTGTTTCGCGGTCGGTTCCACCTTCGTCGGCGGCGGCGGGCGGAACAATGCAAGGATCGGCATCGGATAGTTGCCCGAAACGCAAAAACCCAGTTCAGGAGCGTGACATCGATGGATCTCAACCTGCTGAGGGCCCTGGACGCCCTGCTCCAGGAGAACAGTGTGACCCGCGCGGCCGAGCGCCTCGGCACTTCGCCGGCGGCGGTCAGCCGGATGCTGGCCCGGCTGCGCCGCGCCGTCGAGGACCCGCTGCTGGTGCGCGCCGGGCAGGGGCTCGTCCCGACCCCGCGGGCGCTCGAACTGCGGGAGGAGGTGGGCGCGTTGCTGCGCGGATGCGACAGCGTGCTGCGCCCCGGCGCCGGCTTCGACCCCGTGCACCTCGACCGCACCTTCACGGTGCAGGCCGGTGAGCTGATGCTGGCGCGGACGGCCGGCGGCCTCGTCGAACGGGTCCGGGCGCAAGCGCCGCGGGTGGACGTGGTGTTCCTGCCGGAGGCGCTGGAGGACGGACCGGCGCTGCGGCAGGGGCTGGTGGACGTCGAGTTGGGCGTGCTCGGACACGTGGACCCGGAGGTCCGCACCCGGCAGCTGCTGCGCGTTCCGCTGGTCGGCCTCGCCAGGGCGGGCCACCCGCTGTTCGACGGCCGCCGGATCACCGCCCGCCGCTTCGCCGCCGCCGACCACATCGGCGTCTCCCGGCGCGGCAAGCGCCTCGGCCCGATCGACACCGCGCTGACGGCGCTCGGGCTGCGGCGCCGGGTGGCGGTCGTCGTGCCCAGCCACACCGGGGCGATGCTGCTGGCCCGGGACAGCGACCTGGTCACCCTCGTCCCGGCGGACTGGCTGCCGGAGACCGTCGCCGCGCTGGGTCTGCGGACCTTCCCGATCCCGCTCGAACTCGCCCCGCTGGAGCTGGGGATGGCCTGGCACCCGCGCAACTCCGCCGATCCTGGCCACCGCTGGTTCCGCGAGCACGTGGCGGCCGCGGTACTGGGTGCGGGGCCGGGCGCGGACCCGCACGGCACGGCCTGAGCGGGAGGGCGCACGGCGCGCCCCGGCGCGGTCCGGGGCGTAAGGTCGGGATACCCTGCGGGGGTAACAAGAGGCGGTGCTGAGGACGGGAGGCGAAGGATGGCGCGGTCGCGGGCGTTCGGTCCGCCGGTGCCGTGGGCGCCGCGCCTGCTGCTGCTCGCCGCGCTGCTGCTCGGCATCGTGACCATGCACACCCTCGGCCATCCGAGCGGCGGGCACGGCGGCTCCGGTGGCTCCGGCGGGCACGAGGGCCCGGGGACGCACGCCTCCGCGATGCACCCGGCGGGCGCCGTCCACCACGGACCGGCCGCCGAGCCCGTCCGCGACGCCGAGCCCGTCCGCGACGCCGCGTCCGTGGCCGACGCGGCCTCCGCGGCCGACCCCGCCGCCCCCGGCGGCATGGACCCGATGACGGTCTGCCTCGCCGTCCTGGCCGGCTGGACCCTGGTGTTCCTCCTCGCCGGCTCGCTGCCGCGCCACAGCGGTGACGCCGCCGCCGACGTACGGGCCCGGCTGCTGCGGGCCGTACGCGCGCTGCCCCCGCCCGAAGGCGGGCGGATACTCCTCACCCGGCTTTCGGTGCTGCGTCAGTAGGCGCGCGCCCGCCGTTCCGTGCCCGCGCCCGCTCAGGGGCGCCCGCGCGCACATCAACGCGCCCGCTCGCACTCCCGAGCGCCCGCGCGCGGAACGGCCGACGCGACGTCCTGCACACCCACACACCGCACGAGGTGCACTCCGTCATGCGCACACCCACCCGCCGTACCGTCCTCGGCGCCGCGCTCGCCGCCGCCGGGACCGGTCTGCTCACCGCCTGCTCCTCCGACTCGATGAAGGGCATGGACCACGCGTCCATGGGCCACGGCCCCACGAGCGGAGCGACCGCGACCGCCGCCCCGGCCGGCTACCTCGCCCCGAACGGCCCCGAGGTCGCCGCCGCCGAGGCCGCGCGCAACCCGGGCCCGGAGCGCAAGGTCGCGCTCACCGCCACCGAGACCACCCTCGACCTGGGCGGCCGCACCGTCCGCAGCTGGGCGTACGGCGACCGGCTGCCCGGCCAGGAGGTGCGCGCCACCCTCGGCGACACCCTCGCCGTCACCCTGGCCAACCACCTGCCGCAGGCCACCTCGCTGCACTGGCACGGCCTCGCGCTGCGCAACGACATGGACGGCGTCCCGGGCCTGACCCAGGCCGACGTCAGGCCCGGCGCCTCCTTCGAGTACCGCTTCGCGCTCAGCCACCCGGGCACGTACTGGTTCCACCCGCACTCCGGCGTCCAGCAGGACCGCGGCCTGTACGCCCCGCTGATCGTCGAGGACCCGAGGGAGCCGCTCGCGTACGACAGGGAGTGGGTCGTCGTCCTGGACGACTGGGTGGACGGCGTCGACGGCAGCACCCCGGACGCCGTCCTCGCCGAACTCGCCAAGGGCATGGGTGGGATGGAGGGGATGGAGGGCATGGACCACTCGGGCGGCATGGACCACGCGGGCGGCTCCGGGCACGACATGTCCGGGATGCCGGGCACGAACACGGGCGGCGCAGTCGGCACACCCGGCCCGGCCGCCGGCCCGACCCGGATGCTGATGGGTGCCCGGAGCCCGCTGCTGGGCGGCGACGCCGGCGACGTCGCGTATCCGTTCCACCTGGTCAACGGCAGGCTCGCCACCGCGCCCGAGACCTTCACCGCCAAGCCCGGTGACCGGATCCGGATCCGCCTGGTCAACGCCGGCGGCGACACCGCCTACCGGGTCGCCCTCGGCGGCCACGAGCTGACCGTCACCCACACCGACGGCTTCCCGGTCGAACCCGCCACCACCCAGGCGCTGCTGCTCGGCATGGGCGAGCGCTACGACGTGCTGGTCACCGCCAAGGACGGCGCCTTCCCGCTGACCGCGCTGGCCGAGGGCAAGAACGCCACCGCCCTGGCCGTGCTGCGCACCGGCGGCGGCGCCGCGCCCGACGCCGCCGTCCGCCCGGCCGAGCTGGACGGCCGGCTGGTCACCGCCGGGCAGCTCAGGGCCGCCCCGGGCGTCCGGCTGCCCGCCAAGGCGCCGGACCGGACGGTGAAGCTGGAGCTCACCGGCGGGATGGCGAAGGCCGACTGGGCGTTCGACGGCCGCTCGTACGACCCGGCGCGGCGCCACCCGGTGGCGGCGGGCGAGCGGGTGCGGCTGGAGTTCCGCAACAGCACCACCATGTGGCACCCCGTCCACCTGCACGGCCACAGCTTCGCGCTGCCCGGCGACGGCCCGCGCAAGGACACCGCGATCGTGCTGCCGGGCGCCACCCTGGCCGTCGAGTTCGACGCCGACAACCCGGGCCTGTGGATGGTGCACTGCCACAACGTCTACCACGCGGAGACGGGCATGATGACCGTCCTCGGCTACCGGGCCTGACCCTCAAGCTCTCCCCCCCCCGCGGAAATGGTCCCGGGTTTCACCCCGGGAGTGGCCCCGAACCGGCGCAACGGTTCGGGGCCACTCCGTTCGCGGCACCCGACCCACCGCGCCGTGCCACCCCGCCGACCTGCGTGGCCATGACGTTTTCTTAACGCGGGCCGGTAGCGGATTCTTAACGCCCGTCGCATAGCGTGTCGCTCTGCCGTCGCCCGACGGCGTTTTTACGGGGTCTTTAAACAAGAGGTGCAAGGTGGTTTCGTCGGGTTCGACGGAGACGGCGGAGTCGGATGCGCCGTCGGCGCGAATACGCCTCCGCAGCTGGCTGCTGGAGGACGTGACCGCGGAGAAGCCCGCGCAGAACTCCTCGGCGCAGGGCGCCCCCGAGGCGTCGGACGGGGCCGCGGCGGCGGGGGACTCCGCCGCGCCCGCCGCGCAGGGCGGACACGTCGGCCAGCGCTGGTGGCGGGTGATGTGCCTGACCGGCCTGGACTACTTCTCGACGCTCGGCTACCAGCCGGGCATCGCCGCCCTCGCCGCGGGCGTGCTGTCGCCGATCGCCACCATCGTGCTGGTGGTGGTCACCCTGCTGGGCGCGCTGCCGGTCTACCGGCGGGTGGCCAAGGAGAGCCCGCGCGGCGAGGGCTCGATCGCGATGCTGGAGCGGCTGCTGTCGTTCTGGAAGGGCAAGCTGTTCGTCCTCGCGCTGCTCGGCTTCGCGGCCACGGACTTCCTGATCACCATCACGCTGTCCGCCGCCGACGCGAGCGCGCACCTGGTGGAGAACCCCCACCTGACGGGCTTCCTCGGCGGCAAGCAGGTGCTGATCACGCTGGTCCTGGTGGCCCTGCTCGGCGCGGTCTTCCTCAAGGGCTTCAGCGAGGCGATCGGCCTGGCGGTGTTCCTGGTCGGGACGTACCTGGTGCTGAACGTGGTCGTGGTGGCCGTCGGCCTCTGGAAGATCATCGAGGCGCCGCACGTGGTCACCGACTGGACGGACGCGCTGACCGCCCAGCACGGCAACCCGATCGTCATGGTCGGCGTCGCCCTGGTGACCTTCCCGAAGCTGGCGCTCGGCCTGTCCGGCTTCGAGACGGGCGTCGCCGTGATGCCGCACATCAAGGGGGACCCGACCGACACCGAGGCCGACCCGGTCGGCCGGATCCGCGGTACCCGCAAGCTGCTGACCACCGCCGCCGTGATCATGAGCTGCTTCCTGATCACCACCAGCTTCATCACCACGCTGCTCATCCCGGCCGACCAGTTCAAGGCCGGCGGCGACGCCAACGGCCGCGCCCTGGCGTACCTGGCGCACGAGTACCTGGGCGGCGCCTTCGGCAGCGTCTACGACCTCTCCACCATCGCGATCCTCTGGTTCGCCGGCGCCTCCGCGATGGCGGGCATGCTCAACCTGCTGCCCCGCTACCTGCCGCGCTACGGCATGGCCCCGCACTGGGCCCGCGCGGTGCGGCCGATGGTGATCGTGCTGACCCTGATCGGCTTCCTGGTCACCTGGATCTTCGACGCGGACGTGGACGCCCAGGGCGGCGCGTACGCGACCGGCGTGCTGGTGCTGATCAGCTCCGCCGCCATCGCGGTGACCATCGCCGCGTACCGCAAGCGCGAGCGCGGCTGGACCATCGCCTTCGCGGTCATCGCGGCGATCTTCCTCTACACCACCGTGCTGAACGTGCTGGAGCGGCCGGACGGTCTGAAGATCGGCGCCTGCTTCATCGCCGGGATCATCCTGGTCTCGCTGCTCTCCCGGCTGCGCCGCGCCTTCGAGCTGCGCGTCACCAGCGTGGCCATGGACGATGTGGCGGAACGATTCATCAGGGACTACGCGCACCGACCGCTGCGCCTGATCGCCAACGAGCCGAGCCACCGCGACATCGCCGAGTACCGCGACAAGATCCGCCAGATCCGCGCCGACAACGACATCCCCGGCGAGGACGACCTGGTCTTCGTCGAGGTGACCGTCCGCGACGCCTCCGACTTCGAGGCCGAGCTGACCGTGCGCGGCGAGGTGCTGCACGGCCGCTACCGGGTGCTCACCCTGGAGAGCTCCAGCATCCCGAACGCGCTCGCCGCCCTGGCGCTGAACATCCGGGACCGCACCGGGCAGCAGCCGCACCTCTACTTCGAGTGGACCGAGGGCAGCCCCTTCGCCCAGTTCCTGCGGTTCTTCCTGTTCGGACAGGGCGAGGTCGCGCCGGTCACCCGCGAGGTGCTGCGCGAGGCCGAGCCGGACCGCTCGCGCCGCCCGCGCGTCCACGTCGGCTGACGTCCGTCCGGAGGCCGGTCGCACGACGGCCCGTCCGCTCCGAGTGAGCGGGCGGGCCGTCGGCGTTCCCCCGGGGGGCAACAGGGCGCCGCCCGCGCCGGGGCGGGCGCGGGCGGCGGGTCGGTGGGGTCGGGTGGTCGGTGGGGTCGGGTAGGGGTCGACGGATTCAGGAGGGGGTCAGGAAGGGAGGTCGAGGACCATGCCGGGCTGGATGAGGTCCGGGTCCTCGCCGATGGTGTCGCGGTTGAGTTCGAAGAGCGCGGGCCAGCCGCCGGGGACGTCCAGGTTCTCGGCGAGTTCGCCGAGGGTGTCGTACCGGCGGACGGTCCAGGTGCCGTCCTCCGACACGGTCGAGGTCCGGGCGGCCGCCGGGGGCGGCTTGACGGCCTCGTGGCCCTGGCCGCGGGGGGCGCGGGGGACACGGGCGCCGCAGACGGGCCAGGGGGAGAGGCCGCGGCGGTCGGCGAGGTGCTGGGCGACGGCGATCTGCTGCTCGCGGGTGGCGAGGTCGGCACGCGGTGCGTAGGCGAGGCCGCCGTTCTCCCGCCACGTGGGCTGGTCGAACTGGAGGCCGCCGTAGTAGCCGTTGCCGGTGTTGATGCGCCAGTTGCCGTTGCTCTCGCAGGACGCCACGCGGTCCCAGTCGTACGAGCCGCCGCCCGACTTCCCGGGGTCGGACCCGGTGTCGCGGCCCGGTGGCGCGGCGTGGGCCGCTGGGGCGGCGAGGGCCACGGAGAGGGCGCAGAGCGCGGTCGGGACGATACGGCGTAGACGGGCGGTGGGAGGCATGCGCGGCTCACAGACTCGGGGACAAGGACCCGCACCGTCCGCGGACGGCGCACTCCCACCCATGCACGCCGGACGGGGTGTTCCGGCGCCGACACGTCCGACAGGTCACCCGCACGGCCGCCCTGGACCACCCCGGCGGCCCGCGGCTGATCGGCCGTCACCCTCGCGGTCCGCCACCGACCCGCAGTGGCCCGGACGTTCTCGAAGAAGGGTGCGGACGATGACGATCGATCAGGGCGCCGCGCGGGCCGGGTCGGGCGTGATCGGCGGCTCGGGGCTGTAGGCGCCGCTGGACCACGTCACCGAGCCGCGGGTCACCCACGCGGAGGTGCCGGAGGTCTTCGCGGGGAACGTCGACCGGCTGCGCGCGGTGCTGTTCAAGGCGCTGGAGAGCCCGCCCGCCGAGCGGGACCGCGTCTGCTCGCACGCCCTGGACGGAGTCTCCACCGGCCTGCCGGGCGTCCGCCGAGGACTCCCCGACGGCGTCCCCCGGCCGGCGGCCACCGTTCAGGTGCTGATGGCGACTGTTCAGGTGCCGACGGCCACCGGCAGCTCGGCGAGGCGCCACTCCAGCATGCCGTCGTTGAGCCGGACCGCCCGCAGGCCGCGGGCGGTGAGCAGGCGGACGGCGTCGTAGGCCAGCACGCAGTACTCGCCGCGGCAGTAGACGACGACCTCGGTGTCCGCGGGCAGCTCGTCCAGCCGTTCGGCCAGCTCGTCGACCGGGATGGAGAGCGCGCCGGGGATGTGCCCGGCCAGGTACTCCTCGGCCGGGCGGACGTCCAGCACGACCACCTCGCCGGTCTCGGCGCGGGCGCGCAGCTCCTCGGTGTCGACCTCCCGCGCGCCGTCCTCGCCGAGGTAGGCGTCCAGCGCGGGCGGCACCGCGGCCTGGTGGCGCTCGGCGACCCTGCGCAGCAGGGCGAGCAGCTCGCCGACGTCCGGGCCGGAGAGCCGGTAGTGGATCCGGACGCCCTCGCGGCGGGTGGCGACGAAACCGGCCTGCTTGAGCGCCTGGAGGTGGGCGGAGGCGGTGGTCAGGTTCAGCCCGGCCGCCTTGGCCAGCGCGTCCACGGTGCGCTCGCCCTGGGCGAGCAGGTCGAGCAGCTCCAGGCGCTTTCCGCTGGCCAGGGCCTTGCCGCTGGCCGCGAACGCGTCGTACAGCTGTGCCTTCGCCTCGCTCTTGGCCATCTTGGTCACCGCTTCCTCCAGAGTTCCATGGAGTATTGTACCGAGGCCTTTATCCATAAATCCATGGAATATTGTTGACGCTGCCGGTCGCTGCGACCGAGCACACGACGCACACCGGAAGCACCCGTCATCGACGGACTCACGCAGGAGAACCGATGAGCACCACGACCCCCGAAGCGCCCGCCCGGGTGGCCGCCCGACCGGTCCGGCTGGGCCTGCGGGAGAACCGGCTCCAGTTCTCCCTGCTGGTCGTGGTCACCGCCACCGTCGGCGGCCTGGTCGGGCTGGAGCGCACCACCGTGCCGCTGATCGGCTCCGAGGTCTTCCACCTCACCAGCGACCTCGCGGTCTTCTCCTTCATCATCGCGTTCGGCGTCACCAAGGCCCTCACCAACCTCGCCGCCGGCGCCCTGACCGCCCGCTTCCGCCGCAAGCAGCTGCTCGTCGCGGGCTGGCTCATCGGCGTCCCCGTCCCGTTCGCCCTCGCCTGGGCACCCTCCTGGGGCTGGATCGTGGCCGCCAACGTGCTGCTCGGCATCAACCAGGGCCTCACCTGGTCGATGACCGTCAACATGAAGATCGACCTGGTCGGCCCGGCCCGGCGCGGACTCGCCACCGGCCTCAACGAGGCGGCCGGCTACGCCTCGCTCGGCGCGACGGCCCTGGTCACCGGCTACCTCGCCACCTCGTACGGGCTGCGGCCGACGCCCGAGCTGATCGGCGCCGTCTTCGTCGTCGCCGGCCTCGCGCTCTCCCTGGCCGTCCGCGACACGGCGGCGCACGTCGCGCTGGAACTCGCCCGGCACCCCACGCCCGACGGTGACGGACCGCGCCCCGGCCTCTGGCAGACCTTCGCGCACACCTCCTGGCGGGACCGCTCGCTGCGCGGCGCCAGCCAGGCCGGCCTGGTCAACAACCTCAACGACGGCCTCACCTGGGGCGTCTTCCCGCTGCTGTTCACCGACCACGGGCTCGGCCTGGCCGCGGTCGGCCTGATCAAGGGGCTCTACCCGCTGCTCTGGGGCTTCGGCCAGATCCCCACCGGCCACCTGGCCGACCGGATCGGCCGCAAGCCGCTGATCGTCGCCGGCATGCTGGTGCAGGCCGCCGGCCTCGCCCTGGCCCTGGTGCTGCTCGACCGTCCGCTGCTGGCCGGCATCGTCTCGGCGGTGCTGCTCGGGCTCGGCACCGCCATGGTCTACCCGGCGCTGATCGCCGCCGTCTCCGACCACGCCCACCCGAGCCGCCGGGCCAACGCGCTCGGCACCTACCGGTTCTGGCGCGACATCGGCTACGCGGCCGGCGCCCTGCTCGCCGGAGTGCTCGCCGACGCGCTCGGCCTGAGCGCCACCATCGTGGCGGCGGCCGTCCTCACGGCGGCCTCCGGGCTGCTCGCCGCCCGGCTGATCCGCGAGCGGGCCGCACACTGATGCGCAATCCCGGGGCCAACTTCCGTTTGCCAAAAGCGAATTCGATCGCGAAATCGAGGACATCGGGCCTCTTGTCAAAGGTTAGGGAAGTTTCCTAACTTGATGTCATGTCCGAGACCGAGACTCCACGGCACTCCCGGCGTGACCTCCTCCGAGTCGGAGCGGCGGGCGGAGCGACCCTCGCGACCGGCGGCCTCCTGCTGCCAGGTACCGCCCTCGCCGCCCCGCCCGTCCCCGTCACCACCTGCACGCGCGGTTGGACCAGCTGATCCCGGACACCACCTACTACTACGTCGTGGGCCGCCAGGGCCACGACCCGGCCGGCCAGGGCACCCGCCTCGGCGACGTGGGGAGCTTCCGCACCGCGCCCGCTCCCGGCCGCGGCGCCGGGTTCACCTTCACCGCCTTCGGCGACCAGGGCATCGGCTACAACGCGGCCGCCACCGGCAACCTGATCGCCGGCCTCGACCCCGCCTTCCACCTCCACATGGGCGACCTCTCGTACGCCAACGCCGGTGGCAGCGGCAAGACCGGCGACGCGTACGACGCCCGGCTGTGGGACTCCTTCTTCGTGCAGAACGACCCCGTCGCCTCCCGGACCCCGTGGATGCCGGCGATCGGCAACCACGAGATGGAGCCGTGGTACGGGGCCGACGGCTACGGGGGCATGCGCGCCCGGTTCACGACTCCCGACAACGCCTGGAACCAGTCCACGGGCATCTACTCCTGGCGGTACCAGAACGTCGGCCTGATCAGCCTCGACGGCAACGACGTCTGCTACAACACCCCGGCCAACCTCGACTACACCAAGGGCAAGCAGAAGAAGTGGCTGGAGAGCCGGCTCGCCGCGCTCCGCGCCGACACCGGCATCGACTTCGTCGTCGTCTACCTGCACCAGTGCACCTACTCCACCTGCCACGACAACGGAGCCGAACTCGGCGCGCAGCAGGACTGGGCCCCCTTGTTCGACAAGTACCAGGTGGACCTGGTGCTCAGCGGCCACAACCACGTCTACGAGCGGACCGACCCCATCCGGGCCGGCAAGGCCACCCGCAAGGTCGCCTCCGGTGACACCGTCGACCCGGTGAAGGACGGCACCACCTACGTCGTCGCGGGCGGCGGTGGCGGCGGGCTCTACTCCTTCCCGGCGGCCGACACCTACCTCGGGCACGAGACCGCCAACGACAAGTCCGTCCCGATGGTGGTCTCCGACCGCAGCGGGCACAACCAGACCGTCAAGGTCACCTGGTCCAGGGTCCGCTACACCGGCTACTGCCTGGTCGCGGTCGACGTGACCCCCGCCGTCGCGGGCAGGCCCGCCCGGATGGAGGTGCGCTCCCTCATGGAGGACGGCACGGCGGTGGACCGGGTCACCGTGCAGCGGAGCTGACCGCCGGCCCGGACCGGTTGAGTACTCCTACTCAGGCGGCCGGCGGTGCTACCCGGCGAGCATGGAGGCGTCGCCTCGCCGAAGTCCACGAAGGAACCGCCATGCTCAGCCGGATCGCCGGCACCCTGGTGCCCGTCCTCGGCCGCCTGTCCGTCACCTCCGAGGTGCCGGGCCCGATCGCCCCGGGCAGCATCGTCGTCGCCAACCACAGCTCGCTCGCCGACCCGGGCGTCGTGCTGGCCGCCCTGCGCCGGCTGGGCACCGAACCGGTCGTGATGGCGACCGCCGGGCTGTGGCGGGTGCCGGTGCTCGGCGCGGTGCTGCGGGCCGGCGGGCACATCCCCGTCCACCGCGGGACGGCCCGGGCGGCCACCGCCCTCGACCCGGCCGCCGCGGCGCTCGCGGCCGGCCGGGTCGTCCTGATCTACGGCGAGGGTGGCCTGCCGCGGCGCCGGGACTCCGGCGACACGGCACCGGGCGCCTTCCGCACCGGCCTGGCCCGGCTCGCGGCGGCCGGCGGCGCCCCGGTCGTACCGCTCGGCCAGTGCGGCGCCCGCCGCCTCAGCTCCGGCGGCACCGCCAAACAGCTCGCCGGGTTCGTCACCGCCCCCCTGCGCCGCCCCGCCCTGCACGTCCACCTCGGCACCCCGCTCCACCTGCCCGCCGACATCGCCGACGCCATGGCCGCCGCCCACCGCGCCGTCACCGCCGCCTGGCACACCGCCCAGCAGCGGTGCGGCCGGCGCTGATCCCGGCGCCGGGGCGCCAACTACGCTGGCGGGCATGGACTGGCTCGATCGGGTGGCACGGCTGAGGCGCTGGACGAACAACGGTGTGCGGGCGCCGCACAAGCCGCTGCTGCTGCTCTACGCCCTCGGCAGCCACCAGCAGGACGCGGACGGTGAACTCCGGTACAGCGCCGTCGAGGAGGAGCTGAAGCGGCTGCTGGCGGAGTACGGGCCGTCGCATCCGACGACTCCCGCGTACCCGTTCCACCACCTGGTCAGCGACGGAGTGTGGGAGGTCCGGACCGACCAGGGGGCGGGAAGCCCCGGCAGCGGAGTCGGGATCCTCCGGTCGAGCGGGGCCACCGGCAGGCTCGCGCCCGCCCTTCGGGTGGCACTCGGGCAGGATCCGGCGCTGCTCGGACGGATGGCCAGGGTGTTGCTGGACGCGCACTTCCCGACCTCCCTGCACGCCGATCTCTGCGAGGCGGTCGGCCTCGACCTGGAGCAGGCCGAGGCCGGGACGGTGCGAGGGGCCGAGGCGGCGGCCAGGCGGCAACGGAACCGGCGGATGCGCGAACTGATACTCACCGCTTACGAGTTCCAGTGCGCGTTCTGCGGTTACGACGGTGCCCTCGGGGCGAGCGCGGTGGGACTGGAGGCCGCGCACGTCCGGTGGTGGTCGCACGACGGGCCGGACGAGGCCGACAACGGGCTGTGCCTGTGCTCGCTGCACCACAAGTTGTTCGACAAGGGGGTGTTGGGGCTGGGCGAGGGCCATCGCATCCTCGTCTCCGAACGCTTCGTCGGTCGCAGCGAGGCCAGCCGGCGGCAGGTGCTCGCGCTGTCCGGGCGTCCCGTCATCGGCCCGCAGCCGGGCCGCCCGCCGGTCGCGGACCGGCACCGGGAGTGGCACGCGCGGCAGGTGTTCCACGGCGCGCCGCGCCAACCGGCGGAAGGGCTTGTCGGTGCGGGGTGAGACGGTGGGGAACCCGGGTGCGCCACCCGGGGGACAGGCGACCGGGGAGGCGAATGTGAGCGGGGAACCGTCCATCGACTGGCAGCCGCAGTACCGGGGGAACGGCACGCGCCTCGAAGTCCTGGTGTGCTTCGAGCAGGTCATCAACGAACCGGACGGGGCGAAGCTGACCGCCCTGAGGGAGATGGTCCTGGCGGTCGACCCGCTGCCGGGGGACCTGCACGCGCTGGCGTCCGTCTACCTGCTGACCGGGCAATTCGCCGAGGCGGTACCGCTGTTGGAGGTCGTGGCCGACATGGGGCCGGAGGATCCGGCCGTGCGGTGCGACCTCGCCAGTGCCTACGTCCTGATCGGCAGCGTGGACCGGGCGGCGCGGGAGCTGGAGCGCATCCTCGCGGTCCACCCCGGATGTGTGCCGGCCGAGAGCCAACTCGCCGAGGCCCGGGCATGGTTGGAGTGGCACGAGGCCGGCGTGGGATTCCTGCGGCAGCAGGTCGGCCTGCTCTCCGGGCTGGCCGCCGACGCCACCGCCGGCCCGACCGAGCACCTCGCCCTGGCCAGGGTGCTGTACCAGCTGGCCGCCGTCCCGCGCAGCGGCGTGGACTGGCCGGACGTGGTGAGCGTCCTGGAGCGGGCCCACCACCTCGACCGCGGTCACGAGCAGGTGCTGGAACTCCTGGTGGCGGCGGCGCACAACGCGGGCGTCGAGGGGCCGTGGCGGTCGGCGCTGTTGGAGCTGGAGCGGGTCGCGCCGGGGTCCGAACACCTCGACCACTGGCGCTCGGCGCCGCCCGCGGTCGAGCCGAACCCCGACCGGCTGCTCGCCGTGGCCGCAGACCCGGAGGAGGTGCACGGCGCCGTCCGGGAGCTCCGGGCGCTGTACCGGAGGAGTCCCAACAACCTGGACGCGCTGCGCTGCGTGGTGCAGGCGGAGGTCGGCCTCGGGAACGTGGCCGAGGCGTTGTGGCTGGCCGAGAGCCTGGCCGCCGTCGAGGGGCTCGACTTCTACGGGCACGGCGCCCTGGCGATGGTCTACGGGTTGATTGGGGACGACCGGATGCGGCACCACATCGTCATGGCAATGGAGTTGGCTCCGGAGGAGGAGGAACGGGCCTATTTCCAGGATCAGTTGGACGGCCTGAATGAGGGCTGACGCCGATTGCGAGCAGTGCTGGGAGGGCGTCAGGCGGCTGCGGCCCGGTCCGTCGCGGCGGCGGTCGGCGGGGCGAGCCAGACCAGTCGTGCGGTGATGTCCGGCCGGCGGGAGAAGTGGCGGACGGCTCGCTCGGGGGAGGGGAGGGTCAGTCGCGTCCGCCCGTCGACGCCGATGACGTGCGTCGACCCGGCGGCGTCGGCGAATCCCCAGGCCGCGACCCACCCGTCGGCGTCCGCGAGACCGAGGCTGCACACCTGGACGACGGCGAACAGCCGGGGCGCGGTGTCGAGCACGAGGTCGCAGAGCTCCTGGTCGAAGGACGCGTCGGCCGACGGCAGAGGCGTGACCGGGCTGGAGTTTTGCAGGGGCGCAGCAGCCATGGAATTCTCCTACGTGAAGGGGAGTTGGACGCGGCGCTGCCATCACCACGGGCAGCGATCGGCCCTGACGCAGGATCAAAAATAGCCAGTCGGTAGTATGTAGTCCACCGCTCCTTGGGGATTCATTGCGCCTCCACCCCAACGAGTGAACGGCGCCGGCCACGACCGGCGAGGGAAGGAAGCAGCGGATGCCGCCCAGCAAGATTCCGCCGAGCATCCGGCAGCGGCGACTCGGCGCGGAGCTGCGCCGGCTGCGCGAGCAGGCGGGCCTGTCGGTCACGCGCGCCGGGGAACTACACGGCACGACGCAGTCCCGCATCAGCAATATCGAGTCCGGCGGGTATCCGGTGAGCGCCGATCGAGTTCGGGCCCTGGCGCGTCTCTACGGCTGCGCGGACGAGGCCCTGATCGAGGCGCTGACCCGCATGACCGGCGGCCGCGCGCGGGGCTGGTGGGAGGAGTACCGCGAGATCCTTCCGGCCGGCGCGCTCGACCTGGCAGAAGTCGAGCATCATGCGCGATCGATGCGGATCGCCTCGGTGGTTCACATCCCTGGTCTTCTCCAGACTCCTGAGCATGCTCGCGCGCTCTTTCGGGATGTAGTTCCACCCCTGTCGCCGCCCGAGGTGGAGCACCTTGTTTCTCATCGCATCAAGCGACAATCGGTGCTTTACGGCGAGCAGCCGATGCCGCTGTCGGCGATAGTCCATGAGACCGCCTTGCGCATGGGCTTCGGTGGTCCGGAGGTCGCCCGTGATCAGCTGGATTATCTGCTGACCATGAGCGCGCATCCTCACATCGACCTGCGGGTGATCCCGTTCGGTACCGGCAGCTACCCCAGCTCCGGCGCCGGAATCGTGTACATCCATGCCGAGGTTGCACGGTTGGACACTGTCCAGGTCGATGGGGATCGATTCGAGTTCATTGACGCCGAGCCGCAGCTGATCAAGTATCGAGCCGTGTTGGATCGGCTGGAGGCGACTGCGCTCGAGCCCGAGGCGTCCCGCGACGTCATCCGCTGTATCGCCCGAAGCATGTGAGACGGGGAGACCGTGATCGTTCAGACCTGGCAGAAGTCCTCATTCAGCGGCGACACCGCCAACTGCATCTACGTCGCGGCGGTGCCTGGTGAGGGCGTCAAGCTTCGCGAGAGTGATGACCCGGATGTCGTCATCACCATGCCGCCCGCTGTGCTCGGCGCCCTCCTGTGCGGCGTCAAGGCTGGAGAGTTCGACCAACTGGGAGGGTAGCCAGCTCCCTCACCCGCGGCCGGGAAGGATCCGGCCCAGGTGGTAGTGCAGCACGGCGGTCGCCTCCTCTGGCGTCCGCTGGTTGAGCAGCACGCTGAGGCCGAGGCCGGCGGAGACGGCCAGCAGCACGACGGCCTCCTGGCGGGGGTCCAGGCCGGGGGCGGCGTCCCCGGCCTGTTGGGCCGCCGTCAGCTGGGCGGCCAGGAAGGTCTCCATCTCGTTCGGCGCGGCCAGGAACGGCTGCCCGCCGAGCCCGGGATCGGTGACGGAGAGCACCGCGTACTCGGTGTAGATCAGGTGGAACGCCCGGCTCTCCTCATCGGTCGGCACCGCCTCCAGCAGCACCGTCTCGATGATGCCGCGCGGGTCACCGGCCGCCCCGCTCTCGCGTGCGCGGCGTTGGACGCGCTCGCCCATGCGGGTCGCCAGGCGGGTCATGGCGGCGAGCAGCAACTGTTCCTTGGTGTCGAAGTAGTACTGGACCAGCCGCACCGAGACACCGGCCTCGACCGCCACCGACCGCATGGTGACGGCGTGCAGTCCGCTGCTCGCCGCCGATCGCAGCAGGGCGTCGATGATGTGCGCCCGCCGTTCCTCGTGATCCACCAGCTTCGGCATCAGGTTCCTTCCGGATATTTTTGTGATACAACCGTACCATCATCAAAGGGAGGGCGATCATGACCAGGACCACCGTCGGACACTTCGTCACCGAGTCGGCCCGGGCGAAGTTCCTCGCGGCCTACGACCGGGCGATGGAACTCTGGCCGAGCCCGCGCCAGGAGCTGGACGTCGAGACCGCCTACGGCAGCGTCCACGTCCACCGCTACGGCCCGGCCACCGGCGACCCGATCGTGCTGCTGCACGGCCACGCCGGGCACCCGTCCAACTGGTACCCGCAGATCGCCGCCCTCGGCGAACACCACCCCGTCTACGCGATCGACACCCTGGACGACCCCGGCCGCAGCGTCCAGCGCGCCGTCGCGGCCGGATCGCCGGAGAACGCGGCCTGGCTGGGGGAGGTGCTGGCCGGACTCGCCTTGGAGCGGGTGCACCTGGTCGGAGCCTCGTACGGTGGCTGGCTGGCGCTCAACCAGGCCGTCCACGCCCCCGAGCGGCTGGCCTCCGTCGCGCCGCTCGACCCGGGCGGGATCGAGAAGGTGCCCGCACGCTTCTACGTCCACCTGGTCGCAGGCCTGTTCGGCATGCTCGCCCCGCGCCCGCTGCGTCCGGCGGTCGCCCGGCTGCTGGCCAACCCTGCGCTGAGCGCGCCGCGTGAGATGACCGCGCCGCTGATGCTCGCGCTGCGGAGCTACAAGCCGAGCGGCCGCCCGCCGGTCCGGACGTTCACGGACGAGGAGTTGGCGTCGATCCGGGTGCCGGTACTCGTCCTGGTGGGCAGGCGCAGTGCGCTGCTGCGGCCGCACCGGGTGGTGGAGCGGGTCACCCGGCTGATCCCCGGAGTGCGGGCCGAGATCCTGGAGCGGGCCGGCCACGGGCTCAACCTGGAGCAGCCCGAGACGGTGAACGAGCGGCTGCTGGGCTTCATCGGCGGGGTCGGGCGGGAGCGGCGGGCCGCGTAGCCGGGCGGTGCCCCGAAGGGCCCCGCCACCGGGCGGGGCCCTTCGAAGCGACCTGCGGCGCCGGTGTGTCAGGAGAACAGGCGGGCGTCGTTGTTCGCCGCGCTGTTGAGCGATCCCGCGTACCCCGCCGGGTAGGAGATCCAGAAGCCGTCGCTGATCTGGCTGACGTACACCGTGTGGCCGGTGTTGTTGACGATCGAGGCGGCGTTGCCGTACATCGTCACCCCGTACCCGGAGCCGTTCGCGTAGCGGGCGAACGTGTAGTTGTGCAGGTCGAGGTTCTGGTTCGGCGAGAAGTTGTCGAACGATCCCCAGCCGACTCCAGGCGAGTTGTAGTACAGGCAGACGCTGCCGCTGGGGCACGCCTCCGCCCCGCCCGGGCCCGCCGCATGGGCGCTCCCGGTGGCCATGGCCACCGTGCCCGCCGTCAACGCCGCCACCGCCGCGATCTTGGCCGCGCGCTGTCCGAACTTGATGCGCATTCCGTACTCCCGTCCCAGTCGACAGTGCAGGAAGGCCGGGCAGGCCGGGTCCCTTGTGGACCGTCGCCCCCGAGGCCTCGAACAGGCTGGCACGTCCGCCCCACCGGCGCCACGGTTTCGTGCCGTTCCGGTTGTGCATACATGTGAAGGTGCCGGTCCCGGTCCTGCGGCCCGCGCGACGCCGGCGCGGTTCAGCGGGACAGGGCGTCGAAGGACTGCTCGACGGCCTCGCAGGTGGCCGCCAGGTTGTCCGCGGTGACGGCGGCGGAGACGAACCAGCAGGCCAGGCCGTAGGCGTTGACGTGGACGCCCCGTTTGAGCAGTTCGTGCCGGAAGGCCGCGTAACGGGAGCTGTCGGCGTCGAGGAGGTCCCGGTACCGGGTGGTGGGCGTGGTCCGGTCCGTGAACACCACCTGGAACATGGCTCCGACGCCCTGGACCAGACAGGGCACGCGGCGGTCGTGGGCGGCCCGCCGGATGGCCTCCATGATCCGGCGGCCGGTCGCGTCGATGTGCTCGGTGACCTCCGGACGGCCCAGCTCCCGCAGGGTGGCGAGGGCCGCGGTCGCGCACAGCGGGGAGGAGTTGTAGGTGCCGCCGTGTTTGACGTGGCCTTCGGCGAGGGGTTCCATCACCTCGCGGCGGCCGGCGAAGGCGGCGATGGGCAGGCCGCCGCCCAGCGCCTTGGCGTAGGTGGCGAGGTCGGGGACCACCCCGAAGAGGCTCTGCGCGCCTCCCGGGCCGGTGCGGAATCCGGTGCAGATCTCGTCGAAGATCAGGACGATGCCGCGGTCCGTGCACTCCTGCCGCAGCGTCTCCAGGAAGCCGGGGACCGGCATGGTGCAGGCGTTGTTCGCGACGATCGGTTCGCAGATGACGGCGGCCAGTTCGCCGCGGTGGGCGTCGAGCACGGCCCGCAGGGCGTGCGGGTCGTTCCACGGGCAGACCACCACGTCCGAGACGACCCCGTCCGGGATGCCGGGGGAGTGCGGAACGCGGTTCGGCCGGTCGTAGGGTCCGGCCTCGCTCGCGTCGGGCCGGTTGGAGACCGCCAGGACGTCGGTCCAGCCGTGGTAGTGGCCCTCGAACTTGAGGACCTTGGTGCGTCCGGTGTGGCCACGGGCGGCGCGGACGGCGCCCTGGACGGCCTCGCTGCCGGAGTTGGCGAACCGCACGAGGTCCGCGCACGGGACCGACCGGCAGATGAGTTCCGCGAGTTCGACCTCGGCGGTGTTGCAGGTTCCGAACATGGTGCCGCCGTGCAGCACGGGAGTCAGTGCCTTGGTGAGGACGTCCGGCGCGTGTCCGAGGACGGCGCTGCCGTAGGCGGCGAGGTAGTCGAGGTACTCGTTGCCGTCGACGTCCCGGATCCGCGCGCCGGTGCCGGATGCCATGTAGAGCGGGTAGGGGTGCGGGCCGGTCGACGTGAGCCGGGCCGAGGAGCTGATGCCGCCGGCGAGGGACCGCCGCGCCCGCTCGTGCCACGCGCGGCTTCCGTCCGTCGCGCCCGGCGTGTCGATGTCGCCAATCATGTGCTGCTCCTGGTTCGAGGGTGGGTCGGAGGGGCACGCTCGGATGACGGGCGTGCCCGAGGTGGGCCGCGGGGCGGGAAAGGGGACCCGATGATCGAACGGACGGCGGTCGTGACGGGAGCGGGCAGCGGCATCGGGCGGGCCAGTGCGCTGGGCCTGCTGGCCGACGGCTGGACGGTGGTGCTCGTCGGTCGCCGGATCGAGTCGCTGGAGAAGACCGCAGCCCTCGCACCGGCCGATCTGCGCGACCGTGCCGTTCCCGTGCCCGCCGACATCACGGACCCCGCTGCGGTGGACGCCCTGTTCGGTGAGGTGGCGGACCGCTTCGGCCGGCTCGACCTGCTGTTCAACAACGCCGCCGACACCATGCCGTACGTCCCGGTCGAGGAGGTGGACGTGGCGGACTGGCACCGTGTCATGGAGTCGATCGCCACCGGCACCTTCCTGTGCTCCCAGGCCGCGTTCCGGCTGATGATGCGGCAGGAGCCGCGCGGGGGGCGGATCATCAACAACGGCGCCCCGTCCTCCCAGGCGCCCCGCCCGGACTCGATCGCATTCACCGCGGCCAAGCACGCGGTGGCCGGAATGACCCGCTCGCTGTCCCTCGACGGCCGGCGCTACGACATCTCCTGCGGGCAGATCGACATCGGCAACGTGACTCCCGAGGACCGGCCCCAGCCGGCGGTGCGGCAGGCGGACGGGTCACTGCGGGTGGAGCCGACCATGGACGTGCGGCACGTCGTGGACATGGTCCGGGCCATGGCCGCCCTCCCGCTCGGGGTGAACATCCAGTCGGTCCTGGTGATGCCGAGCTCCATGCCGTACGTCGGCCGCGGGTGACGGCTTCCCGTCGTGGCGCGGGACGGGAGGCACTCGCACCCGCACGTCGGCGGCCTGCAGGTCGGCGGCCTGGACCTCGATCACGGGCTGGACCACTCCTCGCGTTCACTCGGGCGACGCACCGCGGATACCACGGCGCAGGTGTGTGTCTGTCCAGCTGTCGAACGCGTCATGTCTGCCCGGGTGGCACCTGGCCGGAAACGGCCGTTCGTTCAGGCGGCGGAGCGCAGCGCGGTGGCCGCCCTCGCCTCGTCGTAGCGCCGCAGCACCAGGCGGGCGACGGCCGGGTGGGCGCCCAGTGGGGCGCTGGTCCAGGCGGCGGGAGCGGTGGCGGCGCGGCGGGCGAAGAAGCCGGGGGAGAGCAGGTAGGTGGCGAGGGCGACCTCGGGGTGGCCGGCGGCCTGCAGCTCGGCGACCGCCTGGTGCGGGGTGGGGGCGGCGGCCGAGAGGTGGGCGGGGGTGACCGTCCGTCCGAGGCGGGCGGCCAGCAGGGACGCCATCCGGGCGGTGTCGGCGAGGGCGGTGGGGTCGGAGGAGCCGGCGCCGGCCAGTACCACGGCGGCGTGCGGCGGGGCACCGGCCTCGGTGAGGCGGTCCGCGAGGGCCTCGGCGAGCAGCGGGTGCGGGCCGAGCGCGCGGGCGAGGTGGGATTCCGGGAGGCCGGCGGTGGCGAGTGCGGCGGGGAGGTCGACCCGCAGGTGGTAGCCGGTGCCGAGGAGGAGCGGCACCAGCACCGGTCGCCGGTCGGCGAATCGGGCGAGCGCCTGGCTGAGCGACGGGCGGGCGAGGTCCAGGAAGCAGCAGCGGACGGTCAGTTCGGGCCGCAGCAGGCGAACCGCCTTCACCAGGGCGCGAGTCGACGTGCTCGCCGCCTCGTCGCGACTCCCGTGCGCGAGGGCGAGCAGCATCAGCCCGCCGCCAGTCGGTAGCCGCGCTTGGGGACGGTCCTGATCAGTGCCGCGTGCGGCCCGAGCGCCGTCCGCAGCCGGCCGACCGCCGCCTCCACCGCGTGTTCGTCGGCGCTCGCGTCCGGCCAGGCGGCGCGCAGGAGTTCGGCGCGGCTGAGCACCCGGCCGGGTTGTTCGGCGAGTGCCCGTAGGACGGCGGCGCCGAGCGGACTGAGCCAGTGGCTCTCCCCGTCCACCACGGCGGCGTTTCCCTGGATCGTCAACGTCCCCAACGGTGACGGGACTTCGTGCCGGGAGCGGCCCGGCAGGGTGTCCTCCAGCAGTCGGACCAGGGTGCCGAGCCGGCCGCGTTCCGGGTAGCGGGCGGGCAGGCCGAGTTCGGTGAGCGGGCGGGCGCAGAGCGCGCCGACGCAGACCGCCAGGACGTCCCCGCGCAGGGCGTCGAGCAGTGCCTCGCGCAGGCCCTCGCTCTCCGCCGCGGCGAGCAGGGCGCTGATCGCGGGGGCGCTGGTGAAGGTGAGCGCGTGCACGTGGCGCCGTACGGTCTGGTCGAGCAGCCGGTGCACCGCCCCCCGGTCCTCCGGCGGTGCCCAGCGGTACACCGGGACGGAGATCACCTCGGCGCCGCGCTCGCGCAGCGCCGCCGCGAAGGCGTCCAGCCGGACCCCGTGCTCCTGGACGGCGATCCGCCGCCCGGCCAGCGGGCGGGCGAGCAGCCAGGCGAGCAGTCCGTCGGTGGTCTCGGTGGTGGGGGACCAGCCCTCGTCCAGTCCGCTGGCCCGGACCGCCCCGGTCGCCTTGGGGCCGCGGCTGAGCATCAGCGCGCCCCGGCAGGCCTCGGTGAGGGCGGCGCCCCGGCCCCAGCCCTCGGCGGCGCTCATCCAGCCGCGCCAGCCGACGCCGGTGGTGGCCACCACGTAGTCGAGCGGGGCGGCCAGGCAGCGGTCGGTGGCCTCGCGCAGGGCGTGGTCGTCGGCGAGCGGTAGGATCCGCAGCGTCGGTGCCTCGATGACCTGGGCGCCGCGTCGGGTGAGCAGAGCGGTCAGCTCCTCCCTGCGGCGCGCGGCGGTGACGCCGACGGTGTAGCCGGTCAGCGGCCCTGCGCCGGTGAGCGGCCGTGCTGGTGGAACGGTTGCCATGCCGGTCAGCCTCCGCCCAGCCTGTTACGGGAGTATTTCCCGGCCGTCACCCGCGGGTTAGCGAAACTGCCGTTGCGGTTACGCCGGATGTCCGACCGCGCACTTCACGGTACGGGCGGCGTGAGCGAGGTGTACCGCGCACGCAACATCGCCGACTCCGTCGCGAAACAGTGGGCCGCGAAGGTCCGTACATGACACCAACCGCTCTCGCGGCCGCCACCGACACGCACTGCCCCTACTGCTCCCTGCAGTGCGGGATGCGGCTTGTGCCGGGCACGGACCGGCCGGCCGAGGTGCTGGAGCGCCCGGACTTCCCGGTGAACCGCGGTGCCCTGTGCGGCAAGGGCCGCTCGGCGCCCGCGCTGCTCGCCCGGAACGTCCGGCTGACCGGCCCACTGCTGCGCGACCGCCCCGGCGGGCCGCTGCGCGCGGCCGACTGGCCGGAGGCACTGGACCGGGTGGCCACCGGGATGGCCCGGACGCGGGCGCGGCACGGGCCGGACGCGGTCGGCGTGTTCGGCGGCGGCGGGCTCACCAACGAGAAGGCCTACCTGCTGGGCAAGTTCGCCCGGGTCGTGCTGGGCACCGCCAACATCGACTACAACGGCCGGTTCTGCATGTCCTCGGCCGCCGCCGCGCACCGCCGGGCCTTCGGCCTGGACCGCGGACTGCCCTTCCCGCTCGCCGACATCCCGCACACCGGCTGCCTGATCCTGGTCGGCGGCAACCCGGCCGAGACGATGCCGCCCGCCGTCCGCTACTTCCGCGAACTGCGGGAGAACGGCGGTAAGTTGATCGTCGTGGACCCACGTCGCACCCGCACCGCCGAGCTGGCCGACCTGCACCTCCAGCCCCGCCCCGGCGGGGACCTGGCGCTCGCCCTCGGCCTGCTCCACCTGGTGATCGCCGACGGACTGGTCGACCAGGAGTTCGTCGCGCGGCGCACCTCGGGCTTCGAACAGGCGCGCGCGGCGGCGATGGCCCACTGGCCCGACCGGGTGGAGCGGATCACCGGCGTCCCCGTCCACCAACTACGGGAAGTGGCGGCGATGTTCGGCCGGGCGGCCACCGGCATGGTGCTCACCGCGCGCGGCCCGGAGCAGCAGAGCAAGGGCACCGACACCGTCGGCGCCTGGATCGACCTGTGCCTGGCCACCGGCAAGGCCGGCCGCCCCTACAGCGGTTACGGCTGCCTGACCGGCCAGGGCAACGGCCAGGGCGGACGCGAGCACGGCCAGAAGGCCGACCAACTGCCCGGCTACCGCTCGATCGAGGACCCGGTGGCACGCGAACACGTCGCCGCCGTCTGGGGCGTGGCGCCCGAGAGCCTCCCCGGCCCCGGCCGGTCCGCGTACGAGCTGCTGGACGGCCTCGGCCGCCCCGACGGCGTCCGGGCGCTGCTGCTGGCCGGCTCCAACCCGGCGGTTTCCGCGCCGAACGCCAATCACGTCACCGAACGGCTGCGCGCGCTGGACCTGCTGGTGGTCGCCGACGTGGTGCTCTCCGAGACCGCGCGGCTCGCCGACGTCGTGCTGCCGGTCACCCAGTGGGCCGAGGAGGACGGCACCACCACCAACCTGGAGGGCCGGGTGATCCTGCGCCGCCGCGCCCTCGACCCGCCGCCGGGCGTCCGCAGCGAGCTGTGGGTGCTGGGCGAACTGGCCGCCAGGCTGGGCGTGTCCACGGGATTCCCCGCCGGGGCCGAGCAGGTCTTCGAGGAACTGCGCCGGGCCTCGGCCGGCGGCGACGCCGACTACGCGGGCATCGGCTACGAGCGGATCGCCGCCGAGGACGGGGTGTTCTGGCCCTGCCCGACACCGGACCACCCGGGCACGCCCCGGCTGTTCCTCGACCGCTTCGCCACCCCCGACGGCCGGGCCCGGTTCGCCGCCGTCACCCACCGCCCGGCCGGCGAGGAGCCGGACGGCGACTACCCGCTGTACCTGACCACCGGCCGGGTGCTCGCCCAGTACCAGAGCGGCGCGCAGACCCGCCGGGTCGCCGAGCTGAACGCGGCCGCACCCGGACCGTACGTCGAACTGCACCCGAGGCTCGCCGGGCGGCTCGGGATCGCCGACGGCGAGCCGGTGGCCGTCACCAGCCGGCGCGGCCGGGCCGTCGCCCCGGCCAGGGTCACCGACGCGATCCGGCCGGACACCGTCTTCATGCCGTTCCACTGGGCGGGCGCCGGGCGGGCCAACAGTCTCACCAACCCGGCGCTCGACCCGGTCTCCGGGATGCCGGAGTTCAAGCTGTGCGCGGTCCGGGTGGAGCCGGTGGGGGTGGGGCTCGTCGGGTCGGAGCCCCTCGGGTCGGAGCCCCTCGGGTCCGAGGTCGCGAAGCCGGAGCCGGATCGGTGAGGGGCCGCGGGACGACCCCGAGGATCGCCGTGGTCGGCGGCGGCATGGCGGCCGCCCGCTTCGCCGAGCGGTACGGCGCCCTCGGCGGGCCGGGCGAGGTCACGGTGTACGGGGCCGAACCACGCGCCCCCTACAACCGGGTGCTGCTCACCGAGGTGCTGGCCGGGCGCTACGACGCCGAGTCGATCGCGCTGCCGCTCGGCGGGGCCGAGGTCAGACCGGGGTGCGAGGTGGTCGCGCTGGACCCCGCGGCGAGGAAGCTGTGGCTGGCCGACGGGGCCGCCGAACCCTGGGACGAGCTGGTGCTGGCCACCGGCGCCGGCCCGGTGCTACCGCCGGTGCGCGGACTGCGCGGGCCCGACGGCTCCGGCCTGGTCGAGGGCGTGCACACGCTGCGCACCCTGGACGACTGCGTCCGGCTGGCCGAGGAGGCCGTCGACGCGCGACACGCGGTGGTGATCGGCGGCGGGGTGCTCGGCGTGAGCGCCGCCGGGGCGCTCGCCGCGCTCGGCACGCTGGTCGAAATCATCCACCAGGCCTCATATCTGATCGAGCGCCAGCTGGATGCGGGAGCGTCCGGCGTGCTGCGGGAGCGGCTGCGGGCGGTCGGCGTCGACTGTCACACCGGCCACCGCGTCCGGGCCGTGCACGGCGGCGCCCGGGTCGAGGCCGTCGAACTGGCCGACGGCCGCCGGATCGACTGCGACCTCGTGGTGCTCGCCTGCGGCGCCCGCCCGCACACCGAACTCGCACGGACCGCCGGACTGCCCGCCGCCACCGGCGTACTGGTCGACGACGGGCTGACCGCGGCCCCGAACGTGCACGCGATCGGCGACTGCGCCGAACACCGCGGCACCGTCCACGGCCTGGCCGGCCCCGCCTGGGAACAGGCCGACGTGCTCGCCCGTCGGCTCTCCGGCGCCGAACCGGACGCCCGCTACCCCGGCACCGGCCCGCGCGCCCGGCTCAGCACCGGCGGTCTGGACTACGCGGCCTTCGGCACTGTGGACGAGACCCGCGAGCCCGGCCTCCACGCGCTGCTGCTCACCGACGCCACCCGCGGCAGCTACAAGAAGCTCGTCCTGCGCGGCGACCGCCTGGTCGGCGCCATCCTGCTCGGCGACCTGGCCGCCGTGGACGCGGTGGCCGGCGCCTTCGCCGACGGCGGTGCGATCGCCGGCCACCCCCTGCACCTGCTCACCGGAGGAACCGCCATGACTGGAGACGTGCGTTGACCACTGACCATCGCAGCACCCGAGGCCCCGGCGCCGTCCGCGACCTCGTCCTGGTCGGCCACGGCATGGTCGGCCAGCGCTTCCTGGAGGCCTGGACGGAGCAGCCCGCCGCCCGCGGATGGCGGGTCACCGTGCTGGCCGAGGAGGCCCGGCCCGCCTACGACCGCGTTCACCTCAGCTCGCTGTTCGCCGGGAGCACCGCCGAGGACCTCACGCTCTGCCCGACCGGCTTCCCGGCCGAGCACGGCATCGACCTGCGCCTGGGCGACCCGGCCACCGCGATCGACCGCTCCCGGCGTCTGGTGCGTACCGCCTCGGGTGCCGAACTCCACTACGACGTCCTGGTGTTGGCCACCGGATCGGTGCCCTTCGTGCCGCCGGTGCCGGGCACGGACGCCCCCGGCTGCCACGTCTACCGGACCATCGAGGACGTGGACGCCATCCGGACCGGCGCGGCGACGGCGCGGACCGGCGTGGTGGTCGGCGGCGGGCTGCTCGGCCTGGAAGCGGCCGGCGCGCTACGGGCCGGCGGACTGGACACCCACGTGGTGGAGTTCGCGCCCCGACTGATGGCCGTCCAGGTGGACGACGGCGGAGGCGCGGCGCTGCGCCGCAAGATCGAGGAACTGGGCGTCACCGTCCACACCGGCGCCGGGGCCGGCGGTGTGCTCACCGGCCCGGACGGCCGGGTCCGCGGCCTCGCGCTCTCCGACGGGCGCGAACTCCCCGCCGAGCTGGTGGTGTTCTCGGCCGGGGTGCGCGCCCGCGACCAGCTCGCCCGGGACTGCGGCCTGCCGGTCGGCGGACGCGGCGGCGTCGTGGTGGACGCCCACTGCCGCACCGAGGACCCGGCGATCCTCGCCATCGGCGAATGCGCCCAGGCCGTCGACGGCCGGGTCTACGGGCTGGTCGCCCCCGGCTACCAGATGGCCGAGACGGCGGCGCGCACGGTGGCGGGGCTTGCCGGGGCTGACGTTCCCGGGCCCGGTGGTTCTGTGTCCGACGGTTCTGTGCCCGGTGGTTCTGTGTCCGGTGGTTCTGTGCCCGACGGTGCGGGTTTCACCGGCGCCGACACCTCCACCAAGCTCAAGCTGCTCGGCGTCGACGTCGCCAGCTTCGGCGACCCGCACGGCACCGCCGAGGGCGCCCTCGACGTGCTCTACAGCGACAGCCGCGGCGGCGTCTACCGCAAGCTCGTCATCGGCACCGACGGCGCACTGCTCGGCGGCGTCCTGGTCGGCGACACCGAGGGGTACGACACCCTGCGCCCACTCGCCGTCGCCGGGCGCCCGCTCACGGTGGCGCCCGAACAGCTGGTGCTGCCCGCCGGATTTGCGGGGGCCGGGGGAGCGGTCGAGCTGCCCGACGACGCGGTGCTCTGCTCCTGCCACAACGTCACCCAGGGCGCCGTCCGCGCCGCCGTCCGCGACCAGGGCTGCGACAGCGTCGCCGCCGTCAAGAAGTGCACCCGGGCCGGCACCGGCTGCGGCAGCTGCCTCAAGCGGCTCGGCACCGTGGTGGGTGAGGAACTGGAAGCCGCCGGGGTCTCCACCTTCAAGGGCCTGTGCGAGCACTTCGCCCACACCCGGGCCGAGTTGTACGAGATCACCCGGGTGACCGGGGCGACGAGCTTCACCGAACTGCGCGACCGGTACGGCAGCGGCGAGGGCTGCGAGATCTGCAAGCCGACCGTCGCCTCCATCCTGGCCAGCCTCGGCAACGGCCACATCCTGGACGGCGAGCAGGGCACGCTCCAGGACTCCAACGACCACTTCCTCGCCAACCTCCAGCGCAACGGCTCGTACTCGGTCGTCCCCCGGGTGCCCGGCGGCGAGATCACCCCCGAGGGCCTGATCGCGATCGGCGAGATCGCCCGTGACCACGGCCTCTACACCAAGATCACCGGCGGCCAGCGGATCGACCTCTTCGGTGCCACGGTCGACGAACTCCCTGAAATATGGCGCAAGTTGGTGGACGCAGGCTTTGAGTCCGGACACGCCTACGGCAAGGCGCTGCGCACCGTGAAGTCCTGCGTCGGCCAGACCTGGTGCCGCTACGGCGTCCAGGACTCCACCACCCTCGCCATCGAACTGGAGCTCCGCTACCGGGGGTTGCGCTCCCCGCACAAGCTCAAGGCGGCTGTCTCCGGCTGCGCCCGGGAGTGCGCGGAGGCCCAGAGCAAGGACTTCGGCATCATCGCCACCTCCGCCGGCTGGAACCTCTACGTCGGCGGCAACGGCGGCACCACCCCGCGCCACGCCGACCTGCTCGCCGCCGACCTCGACCGCGAGACGCTGATCCGCACCATCGACCGCTACCTGATGTTCTACATCCGCACCGCCGACCGGCTGGAGCGCACCTCGGTCTGGCTGGAGCGCCTGGAGGGCGGCCTCGACCACCTGCGGGCCGTCGTCCTCGACGACTCGCTCGGCATCGCCGCCGAACTGGATGAACTGATGATCCGTCACATCGGCACCTACCGCGACGAATGGGCCGCGACCCTCGCCGACCCCGAGCGGCTTCGGCGCTTCTCCTCCTTCGTCAACGCCCCCGGCACCCCCGACCCCGCCGTGACCTTCGTCCCCGAACGCGGCCAGATCCGCCCGGCCCGCCCCGGCGAGGCCGGCCACACCCTCACCGCCCTCAGCTCCCCGGTGCTCGTCGCCGGGCCCCGACCGGAGGTGCTCACCCGTTGACCGCGACCCCGACCGTCGCCGTCGCCGTTGGCGTCGGCGCGACTGCGACTGCGACCGTGCAGATCCACGACGGCGCCCACTGGCAGCCGGTCTGCGCCCTCACCGACCTCCAACCCGGCCGAGGCGTCGCCGTGTTGCTCCCAGAAGCCGGGCAGGTCGCGCTGTTCCGCGACAGTTCCGACGGGCTGTACGCCGTCGACAACCTCGACCCGTTCAGCGGCGCCCCCGTCCTCGCCCGGGGCCTGCTCGGCAGTCGCGGTGACCGGCCGACGCTCACCTCGCCGATGTACAAGCAGGTCTACGACCTCACCGACGGCCGCTGCCTGGACGAGGACACCACCCCCGACGGCACGCCCGCCGTACTGCGGCGCTGGCCGGTGCGGGTCGCGGGCCCCGGAGGCGCGGCCTTCGGAGACGCGGACCTGGATGGTGCGGCTCTGGACGGTGCGGTCCGGGACGGTGCGGCCCTGGACAGTGCAGCATGAGCCTCGCCGTCCAGCCCAGGACGCCCGCCCCGCTGGTCGGTTGGGACCCGGAGGACGAGGAGTTCTGGGCGCGCAGCGGTGCCCGGATCGCCCGGCGGAACCTGGCGTTCTCCGTGCTCTCCGAACACATCGGCTTCTCGGTGTGGAGCCTCTGGTCGGTGCTGGTGCTGTTCCTCGGCCCCGAGTACCACATCGACACGGCCGGGAAGTTCACCCTCACCGCCTTGCCGACCGCCCTCGGCGCCCTGCTGCGGCTGCCGTACACCTTCGCCGTCGCCCGCTTCGGCGGACGCACCTGGACGGTGATCAGCGCGCTGCTGCTGCTCGTGCCCACCACGCTCGCCGCCCTGGTGCTGCACCCGGGCGTCCCGTACGGCACCCTGCTGGCCGTCGCCTGCGCGGCCGGCGTCGGCGGGGGCAACTTCGCCTCCTCGATGGCCAACATCAACGCCTTCTACCCGCACCGGCTGAAGGGCTGGGCACTCGGCGTCAACGCGGGCGGCGGCAACCTCGGCGTGCCCGCGGTGCAGCTGCTCGGGCTGCTGGTGCTGGCCACCGCCGGCGCCACCCACCCCCGGCTGCTGCCACTGCTCTACCTGCCGCTGATCCTCATGGCGGCGGCGGGCGCGTGGTGGCGGATGGACAACCTGCCTGCCAGTCAGGCCGGTTCGGGAGAGGGGCGGGCACTGCGCGAAGTCGCCCGCGACCCGTACGGCTGGGCCGTCTCCACCCTCTACGTCGGCACCTTCGGCTCCTTCATCGGCTTCGGCTTCGCCTTCGGCCAGGTACTCCAGGTGGAGTTCCACGAGCGCTTCGACACCCCGGTCAAGGCAGCCGCCCTCACCTTCCTCGGGCCGCTGCTCGGCTCGCTGCTGCGACCGGTCGGCGGCCGGCTCGCCGACCGGTACGGCGGCGCGCGGGTGACGCTCGGCACCTTCGCTGCCATGGCCGTCGGCACGACGGTGGTGCTCGTCGCCACCCGCGAGCACTCGCTGCCGCTGTTCCTGGCCGGCTTCGTCGCCCTGTTCATGCTCAGCGGCATCGGCAACGGCTCGACGTACAAGATGATCCCGGCCCACTTCCAGGCCGTGGCCCGCTCGGCGATCGCGGCCGGGGCCGACCCGGCCGCCACCGAGGCCGACTCCCGGCGCCGGTCCGCGGCACTGATCGGGCTCGCGGGAGCGATCGGGGCGTTCGGCGGGGTGCTGGTGAACCTGGCGTTCCGGCAGTCCTTCCTGGTCGGCGGCAACGGGGACGCGGCGTACGCGGGATTCCTGGTGGCGTACGCGGGCTGCTCCGCGCTGACCTGGGCGATCTGGCTCCGGCGGCGGTGACGGCGCTCCGGGCGGCGGGGGCTGGGCCGTTGGTATGACGGTCAGGACGGCCCGGCGCGCGGGTGGTTCTCCGGGCGGTTAGCGTCGGCCGCAACACGTCCTCGGACCCCGGAGGCTGCAGTGCAGCGGTGGATCATCATGACGGTACTCACCTCGGCTCTCACCGGCGTCACCTGCCTCACCGGCGCCGCCGTGCCCGCCTGGGCCGACGACGACCCGGTCGCCACCACCGTCACCCTCGGTGAGGCCAGGATCGACCCCAAGGCCGCCGGCCGGGTCCGGGTGGAGATCGGGTACGTCTGCGCGAACGCGGAGGAAGCCCGCTCGCTCACCGTCTCGGTGGAACAGAAGGACCCGGAGGACACCACCGTCACCGCCTTCGGCTCCAGCCGGGCGGAGGAAGCGGACATCGTCTGCGACGGGACGCCGCAGACCCGGGTGGTCATCGTCCAGTCCAAGACCTACAACTGGCTCCCGGGCGTCGACGCCATCCTGACCGCCACCGTCTCCGACCTCGGCGCCACCCCGCCCGCCGCCGCCGACGCCAAGCGGGTCACGCTGGTCACCGCTGAGTGATGCGGTCCCGCGTCTGGGCCGTCGCCCTGGCGCTGCTGCTCGCAGCCGGTCCCGTCCTGACCGGCTGCGTCAGCGCGCTGGTGGGGCCGGCGCCGGGGCCGGAGGAGACCAGCAGCCCCGCCGTCGTGTCGCCGTCCGTGGCGAACTCTCCGGTGGCCTCGCCCAGCCCGTCCGTTGCTGCTGGGACGGTGGCGGCGCGCGACTTCTCCTTCGAGCCGGCCGACTTCACCGCCAGCCCGGGTGCGACGGTGACCGTGACCAACACCGGCACCACCGCCCACACCCTCACCGCCCAGGACGGCACCTTCGACACCGGCCCCATCGCCCCGGGCGCCACGGCTATGGTGACGGCGCCCAGCCAGCCCGGCGCGTACGCGTACCTGTGCTCCTTCCACCACTTCATGCGCGGCATTCTGACCGTGTCCTGAGGGGCGATTGCCCTACGCTCGTGCCCTGCACCTGGGGAGGGCACGAGGGATGGCCGACAGCACGTGGAACGCGATCAACGGCACCGTGAACGGGCCGGTCGTGCAGGCCGAGACCGTCAATTTCGTGGGGGGCCTGCCCCAGGCGGTGCCGGACGAGGCCGACGACTGGGTGAAGCTCGTCGCGGGCTCGCGCGTCTGGACGCACATCCGGGAAGGCTCGGGCGTCGAGCCCTATCGGCGCGTCGTGCTGGAGGCCGTCGGCGAACTGGCCCGGCTGCGGGACGAGACGGTGCTCGCCGAGGACCCGTGGCAGGACCCCGGGATCGCGGAACGCTTCGCGCAGCGGGTCGACTGGCTGCTGGGGCGCCTGGACCTCTACCCGGCCGAGGCCGCGCTGCTGGCGGTGCTCCCGTTCCTCCACCGCGTCCGCTCACTGCGCCTGGCGGCTGCGCGGGTCTCCGTCGGCCCGACCGATCTTGCTCCGGCGCCCGAGCCCGACGCAGACCGCGCGGCGTACGAGCAGTTCGTCGAGTCCCACGACCTGCTCGTTGGCCGCACCCGGACGCGCCCCGCCTCCGCCGTCCCGCTCGGCTGGTGGCTCTTCCACCGCTGGCTCGACCAGCACGAGGACCTCGCCGACCCCGAGGGTGTGCAGGAGATCCTCGGCCGACTCCCGGTTCTTGCTGACCTCGGCGAGACCTTCGCACTCAAGCGGGTCTGCGCCCTGCTCCACGGCCTGCGCCGGGGCCCCGACGTCGGCAACCGTGACTACCTGGCAAGCCTCAGCGTGGACGACCACCTGCGGGCCCCGGGCGAGCAGCAGGTCCGGGAGCAATGGTTGGCCCTGCTGCTCGCTTTGGCGTACGGGACCGCCATCGAGATGACCGCCCTGCCGGAGATCGTGACCGAACACCTCGGCATCCCGGACGAGGTCGACCTCACCGACCTGCGCCGGACCTTGGAAGAGGCCGCATGGGGTGGCTCGTACGACCTGCCGGTACTGCGTGCCGAGTGCCGGCACGAGGCGGTGGTCGAGGGCCTGCGCGAGTACACGGCCCGGGCCGACGAACTCCTCCACGCCGTCCGCCGCGTCCTCACCGATCACCCGCTCCCCACCCGCCTCACCGCCGACCAGGCTGCCCCGGCGAGCGGAGTCTTCACCGGCTGGGCGCGCTTCCGCATGGACGAACGCCGGGTGCGCAGCCTGCTGATGGGCGTCGAGCTGTACCGTGACCGGGACTTGGCGGTTCGCGAGCTCTATCAGAACGCCCTCGACGCCTGCCGGTACCGCCGCGCCCGGACGGAGTACCTGGACCGCACGAATCCCATTGCCACCTTCGCCTATGAAGGCCGCATCGAGTTCCGCCAAGGGGTGGACGAGGACGGCCGCGCCTACCTGGACTGCCAGGACAACGGCGTCGGCATGGGCGAGGAGGAGTTGAAGGGAGTCTTCTCCAACGCCGGCGCCCGTTTTGCAGAGCAGTTGGACTTCAAGCTTGAACTCGTCGAGTGGCGCAAGGCCGACCCACCCGTCGAGCTCTTTCCCAACAGCCGTTTCGGCATAGGCGTGTTGAGTTACTTCATGCTCGCTGACGAGATCCGGGTGACCACCTGCCGCATGGACGCCTCGGGCCAGTTGGGCCCGCAGCTGGATGTTTCCATCTACGGTCCGACTCACCTCTTCCGCATCGCGAAGCGGTCGGAAAGGGGCCGCAAGCCGGGTACCACCGTGCGGTTGTACCTGCGGGACGACATCGAGATGGCCGGGTCGTGGTCGTGCGTGGATGTCCTCGAACGACTCCTGGCCGTCGCGGAGTTCCCCACGTCGGCGGTACACGGACACCGGGAGGCGGCCTGGGAGCCCGGGGTGCTCAAGTCCAGGGAGGCGCCCAAGAGCGAGACCTTCGGCTTCAGCGCCTGGGGCCCGATGACGTCCTGGGCCGGAGCTCCGGAGGGCGCGCAGGTGACGTGGTGCGAGCATGGTGGTGCCTTGCTGGTTGACGGCCTGGTGGCTGAGCCGGACGTCGTCCGTGGGGTCATCTCGCCGGGCGGGTTGTCCGGGGCCGTGGTGAACCTCAGCGGAGGGTTCTCGCCGGCAAAGCTGTCCGTGGATCGTCGCCGCGTCATCAGCGACCTGTCGGAGACGGTCCGGGGGCTGTTGGAGGCCGCGGTGGCCGAGTTCGTGAGCGGCGACACGACTGTGCTGAGCATGGAGTGGATCCATCAGATGACGGAGGGGAACTACCATCTCGCCGATTTGGTGGCCACCGAAGTCACTCGACAGGGGCGACGGCTGAAATTCGGCGGGATCGAGTACGACACCCGTCGTACTGGCTGCTTTCTCGCGGATGATGAAGTCCTCAAATTTCTCAATGGCGTTGATGAACCTCTCGGGGGGAAGATTGCGGGAAGCCTTCCTGATCACGTCGCGCTCTGGCGGGTACTGGCCCACGGGCTGGAGCGGCTGCCCTCAGAGCTGGAGCACCTCTGTGCTGAGTTGATGGGGCAACAGAAAGTTCGTCCGGCGATTCCGTCTGATATCGCTGTTCTGGCGCCGGTGGTAGAGCGCGGCATCAGGTCGTGGTCCTGGGCTCATCTGGGTGACGGTTGGGCTGCGAGGCTGTCTCGCGATCTCGGTGTCACGCCTGAGGAGGCTCGTGCGAGAGCCTCTGATTTCGGTATCCCTTTTGACCGAAGTTTTCACTCCCAGCGAGCGGGCGACCCGTGGTTTGCGACCGTTAACCACCTGCTGGTCATTGCTGATTCGAGGGGTACTTCGGTGGAAGCCGCGGCGGATGCCTGGGTCAGCGTGGGGCGGGAGGTCACTCGCGAGGTCGTAGATCTTGCGATCGCTGTGGACATGGATCCGATCTTTCTCTGGAATCGCTCCGGAGGTGGAACGTTCTGGGGCGGGCCGGATCCAGGAGGTGAGGTTCCGCCCGGATTTCTGGCCGAATCCGGTCGGGTGCTCGGGATCCCGGTGGATCAGGTCTGTGAGGCCATGGCGGGATACGGACTCGAGGCGGACTCAAAGGGTCTTCCGCCGTTTCCCCCTGAGGAGACCTTGGTGTTGCTGAGTCGTCGGCTCAATGGCACTGGACCATGGTTGAAGCGATCGGAAGGGGTGCCGGCGGATCATCTGTTGTGGGCGGCGCAGGATCTGGGGATCGCGCCAGATCGGGCTGCGGAGGTGCTCGGGGCCGTTGGATTCCGCGTGCCGCGCATGCCGGATGATGCCTGTGCTGCGGATCTGGAGCTGTTCAAGAACGGAGGACGTCGGAGCGACGTGGCCGACCTGACCTTCAGGCGACTCTTCGAGCTGTTCGAGTCGAGGAACTGCTCACTGCGTGACGTCATCGAGCGCTTCAGGGCCTTTGGCGTGGAGGTTCCGATCGTCCTGCCGCAACATCCCACACAGCTGGACGACAGGCTCTTCTCGTCCAACGGCGCGATGGATTGGGGCAATCTGCGGGTGGGAGAGACGGTGCCGTTCGCGCGTTTGGTTGCGGGGGCCGGCAAGCTACAGCGGCACCCCAGGGAGCTGGCTCGCCACCTGAGGGCCCGGGGGGTCGTGTCGTCCTGTGATGACCTGCCGATCGGGCTCACGACGGATGAGGCAGTTGATCTTCTCATGAGGGGCCGGTCTTGGTCGGCCGGAATGCTGTTGAACAAGGACATTGACCTGGTTGACCTCTTGAAACTGTCGATGAGGACAGGGCGTCCGATGGTGCAGATCGCCGAGTGGTACCGCGAGTGGGGCCTTGACGCCCCCGACCCCGCCCAGCTGATCCGCGACGCCCTCGCCCGGGTCCCCATGGCTGACCCCTCCTGAGCACCGAATCCACCCGTGAACAGGGCTGCTGCATCGCCTCTCCTTGTTCTACAGTTCTGTAGAACTACAACGGGGCGACGATCGGGGACGAGCATGGACAGGCCGCTTCGGCTGCCGCAGCAGGATTGGGCGGACTTCGAGACGGAGCTCGGGCGGGCGTTGGCCGCGCCGCAGGTGCGGGCCGCGCTGCGGGAGACGGGGGAGGACGCTCGGGGTGTGGAGCGGCTGCGGCGGGCAGCGCGGGAGAACGCGGAGTTCGTGCTGGCCGCGGCGGCGCCGGAGTACGAGCGGTATGCGGCGTTGCGGGCGGATGCGGACGCGGTGGCGCGGGGGCCGGTGGAGGTGCCGGCGCGGGAGCGGGCGTCGGGGTGGTGGGGGGTGTTGGGGGTGGTCGTGCCGATCATCGCGGGGGCGGCGGCGGTGATCTTCCTGGTGCTGGGCTCGGTGTTGGGGCTGGTCGAGGACCTGGGGGTGCTGGCGCGGGCGCTGGTGGAGGCCGGGTGGGTGTCGGCCGGGGTGGCGGCGGTGAGTCTGCTGGTCGGCGGCCTGGGGTTGCTGGGGACGGCCCGGTCGAGGGGGGCCGGGGCCGGGGAGGCGTCGGACGGGCCGGGGGAGTTGCCGCTGGCGCGGGAGGCCTGGCGGTCGGCGTTGGCGGAGCGCGGGCTGGTGCCGTACCTGGTGGCGCAGGCGGGTGCGGCGCCGGGTCAGCGGCGCTGATCGAGTCTCGCCGAGCGGGCGGCGTCGACCAGGAGTTGGGCGGCGTCCGGGGGGATGGCCAGGCGGCGGGCGATCCAGGGGGCCGGGCGGCCGGCCCGGGCGAGCATCCAGGCGGAGTACAGGTGGCCGAGCTGGGGCGCGTTCTCGGCGAGCAGCAGGGGGCGGACGGCCTCCATCGGGAAGCCCTCGAGGGCGCGGGCGCTGTACTCGCGGCCGTTGGGGCCGGGCGGGGGTAGCGGGAGCGGGCGGCGGAGGTCGAGCCAGCGGCTGAGCAGCACCGCGCCGACCACGAGCAGGCCGGTGCCGGAGGCGCCGATCAGGATGCCGCCGATGACGGGGCGGTCCTCCTCCTCGGCCATGCCGAGGGCGATCTCCTCCAGGACGAGCAGGCTGAGTGCGGTGAGCAGCACCGCGGCTTCTGTGGGGCGCGGGTGGGTCCGGGACGTCGTCATGCGGAACCTCTTCCTCGGCAGGGCGGCCGGGGGTTTCGGGCGGGCGCGGCGATTCACCTTCCGTACAACGGCGGTGGGCGGCCTGGGGCACGCGTCAAGGCTCAGGCGGTGAAATCGCGGATCTGAATTGACGATTCGTCAAGAAGTCGATGTGGGCGGCCTGTTGGTCGGTGGCCGGTTCTCGGAGGCTGGTGCCGCACCTCCTTCCGGTCGGGCGCGCCTGGGCGGCGCGTTCGTCGACGGGGTGAGGGGCCCGACTGCGGGTGGGCTTCGGGTCAGCATAGCCCGGGCATGCCAACTTCGACAGGATTGTCGAAGTTGCGGAGCCCGCGCTCGCGGCGGCGTGTCCGGAGGTGCCTGACCGGCTACTTTGAGTACGGAGCTCCGTTTCCACGACCGGCAGTCCACAGTGGTAGGGGAGGTCGGGACCGATGGGACTCACCAGCCACAAGCTGCTGGCCCTGACGGCGCTGCTCGCGGTGTTCACCGTGCTCGGCACGCTGTGGGTCTGGCCCCGGCTGGCCGTGCGGAGCTGGCCCGCGATGTTCCTGCGGCTCGGCACCATCGCCGTCACCCAACTGGTCCTGCTGGTGACGCTGGGGCTCGCCGTCAACGACTACTTCGTCTTCTACGACAGCTGGTCCGACCTGCTGGGACGCGAACACGGCGCGGGCGTGGTCCAGCAGGCGGGTGGAGGCTCCGGTGTCGGTGCCAGCCCCGGTGCCAGTGCCAGTGCCGGAGCCGGAGCCGGAGCCGGGGCCGGTGCGGCCGGAGTGCAGGTGCTCGGCTCCGCGGAGATCACCGGCGTGGGGACGGTCAGTCGCGATCCGGCTCAAATCGGGCGGATCGACCGGGTGCGGCTTCCGGGTGCGACCACCGGGCTGAGCACCGAGGGCTACGTCTACCTGCCGCCGCAGTACTTCCAACCCGGCGGCGCGGAACGGCACTTCCCGGCCGCGCTGGTGATGACCGGCTTCCCGGGCGACGCCACCAATCTGGTGACCAGGCTCCGCTACCCGGCCGCCGAACTCGACCTGCTGCGCAAGGGGGCGATGGAGCCGACCGTCCTGGTGCTGATGCGGCCCTCGCCGACCATGCCCAGGGACAGCGAGTGCGAGGACATCCCGAACGGGCCGCAGGCGCAGAGCTACTTCACCACCGACGTGCCCGCCGACCTGCGGGCCTCCTACCGGGTGCTGGACGGCACCGGCAGCCTGGGGATCGTCGGCGACTCGACCGGTGGCTACTGCGCGGTCAAACTGGGCATGGAGCATCCGCAGACCTTCTCGGTCGCGGTCTCGCTCTCCGGCTACTTCAAGGCGGCGGAGGACGCCACGACGGGCGACCTCTTCGCCGGCAGTCCGCAGCGCCGCGCCGAGGCCGACCTCGGCTGGCGCCTGGCCCACCTGCCGATGCCGCCCCTCGCGGTGCTGCTCGCGGACAGCAAGACGGACGGCAGCACCTACGCCGACTCCAGCGCCTTCGCGGCGGCGGCCCGCCCGCCGCTTGTGGTCGCCCAGGAGACGGTCGACACCGGCGGCCACAACTTCACCACCTGGGGGCGGCTGCTCCCGCCCGCCCTCACCTGGCTGAGCGCCCACCTGCGGGGCCCCGCGTAGCACCCGTGCCTTGGATGCTCCCGCGTACGTCAGTGTGTCGGAGTCGGCCGGGCCCCGTGGATCGCGGCGGACACCGACTCGTAGATCGGCACGTACATCGGCACGAACTCCTGGATCCTGGTGTTGGTCAGGAACCCGATGACGTGCCAGGCCCACTCGTTGCCGGTGGGGGACAGGACGAGTCGCAGGACCGTGCCCCGGGCCATCATCCGCCGGGAGGTGAAGATCAGCAGGCCGAGCCCGCCGCTGTCGACGAAGGAGCAGCCGCTCATGTCGATCACCAGGTGGAGTGGCTGCTGCTCGGTGTGGGGCTCGGCGAGCCCGTTGAGCAACTGGCGGAGCGCGGGGGCCCCGTAGCAGTCCAGTTCGCCGACCACCCGCACGACGGTCCACGACTCCAGGGTGCCGACCTCGACGTCCAGGGGGCTGGTCGTCGCAGTGCCCGCGTCCGGGGCGCCGGGCGGAACGACCTTCTCGAACACGAATCGCCGCGCCGGATCACCGGGCCCGGGAGGCGGCGGCTCGGTGATCACCACCCCCGTCCTGGCCGAGGTCCACCGTGCCCGGCACTCCGCCTCGACGGTCGGTCCCTCGTATCCGAGGACCCGCAGTACCCGAATGGCGTAGTCCAGTGGCATGAGGCTGACGCCGGACAGGCCGTCGTGCAGGGTGCTGCGCGGAATGGCCCAGCCGGAGCGGGCCGTTCTGCGCTGGAGTTCGCGATAGGACGGATCCCCCGCGGCGATCTTCATCCCCTGCAGCCACTTCGCGAACGCGGCGACCGGCGGCGCCGCCTGTCGTCGAGCGGTCTTCTCGGCCTGGACGGCCACGCTCCTGCTCCTCCCCGGCGCGGTCCTGCGCGCCGGTACGTAGCGTACGAGAACGACCGTGCCCCGTTGCGGTGTTCGCGGGGCGGAAGCTGTCCGGATACGTCCGGAGGGATGGCGGCCGACGGCCGGTAGCGGGCTGAATATGACCAGCCGGACACGTACCGGCTGTACCGGTCGCGCCCGGCCGCGTCCTGCCGTGAAGGTCGCACCGTGACGGTCACATCTGCCGTACCGGCCAGGCCGGTTGTTCCGAGCACCAGGGAGAAGACATGTCGACGCACACCCCCCGTTCCGGCCGCCGCACCCCGCGCGGGGGCTTCACGGTTCCGTACCGCTGGGCGGCCGGCGCGGTGGACGTCCTGCTGGTGGCGGGGCTGATCCGGTCCGGCCTCGGGGCCGTTCAGGCGGTGGCCATCGGGATCGGGCTCCTGCTCGTGCCCTGGCTGCTCACCAGGGACGTCCGCCGCTGAACGGCTCCTGCGGTCCGAACGGCCCGACCTCGGCCTCCCGTCGCCGAGGCCCCGTCAGCGGGCCAGCAGCGGGAGCGGTGCGCCGGTGCGGGCCGGGAGTTCGAGGCGGGTGAGCAGGGCCGAGGGCGAGACCTCGACCACCCGGCAGCCGGCCCGGTGGCGGCAGTGGCGGGCGACCGAGCCGTGCCGCAGGCGGTCCAGGCGGCGACGGGTGGCGGCGCCGAGCACGAGCAGGTCCTCCGGGCCGGTGACGGCGCCGACCAGGGCGGGGCCGGGCTCGGCGTTGACCACCAGCGGGTGGATGACCAGGTCGGACGGGTAACCGCCGTAGGCCTGCTCGAAGGCGATGTCGAGGCGCCGGCGGGCGGCGTGCTCCAACTCGGGGTGCGGGCGCAGGCCGTCGCGCTCGTTGGTGGCCCAGGCGGCCACGGGCACCAGCACCGCCCGGTGCCGGGCCGCCTCGCCGACGGCGTGGTAGAGGGCGGCCAGACTGCTCAGTGATCCGCTCAGGCCGACGATCACTCGGGTGGTCCCGGTCATGGCCGTTCGCCTCCGTCTCTCCGGCGGCTCTCTCCATCGGGCTCCGCCGGTTCGGCACTCCTTGCTTCGGATGACTCCAGTGAACCCCGGAACGGATCCTTCCGTACCGCTGCTGACACCTCCATGACGCGGGCCGCACACATCTTGACGGCCTTCTGACAGGGCCGCGGGGATCTCCCGGGCGGCGCGCCCCGCCCGGGGCCCCGGCCGGTCCGTCAGCCCAGCCCCGGCACGAACCGGATCAGCAGGTCGATCGCCTTGATGCCGAGGAACGGCAGCACCAGTCCGCCCAGCCCGTACACCCGCAGGTTGCGCCGCAGCAGGTCGGTCGCCGAGGCCGGCTGGTAGCGCACGCCGCGCAGGGCGAGCGGGATCAGGGCGATGATGATCAGCGCGTTGAAGATGATCGCGGAGGCGATCGCCGAGGTGGGGCTGTGCAGTTCCATGATGTTGAGGTGGTGCAGCCCGGGGTAGGCGTTCGCGAACATCGCGGGGATGATGGCGAAGAACTTGGCCACGTCGTTGGTGATCGAGAAGGTGGTCAACGCTCCTCGGGTGATGAGGAGTTGCTTGCCCACCCGGACGATCTCGATCAGCTTCGCCGGGTTGGAGTCGAGGTCGACCATGTTGCCGGCCTCCTTGGCGGCCGGGGTTCCGGAGTTCATCGCGACGCCGACGTCCGCCTGGGCGAGCGCGGGGGCGTCGTTGGTGCCGTCGCCGGTCATCGCGACCACGTTCCCGGCGGCCTGTTCGCGGCGCAGGTGGGCGAGCTTGTCCTCCGGGGTGGCCTCGGCGAGGACGTCGTCCACCCCGGCCTCGGCGGCGATGGCGCGCGCGGTCAGCGGGTTGTCCCCGGTGACCATGACCGTACGGATGCCCATCCGCCGCAGTTCGGCGAAGCGTTCGGCGATGCCCTCCTTCACCACGTCCTTGAGTTCGACCACGCCCAACGCCCGTGCGCCGTGCCGGTCGTGGACCGCGACCAGCAGCGGGGTGCCGCCGGACTCGGAGATCCGGTCCACCAGTGGCTCGGCTTCCATCGGAAGCCGCCCGCCGGAGTTCGCCACCCAGCGGGCGACGGCGCCGGCCGCCCCCTTGCGGATCAGGCAGGTGGTGCCGTCCGGCCAGGTGAGGTCGACGCCGCTCATCCGGCTCTGCGCGGTGAACGGAACGGGCTGTTGCTCGCCCAGTTCGCCCGGGGCCCTTGGCGGCAGCCAGTACTGACGATTCGTCAACTCGACCAGCGACCGCCCCTCCGGTGTCTCGTCCGCGACGGAGGCCAACTGGGCGGCCTCGGCGAGCTGTTCGGTGGTCGCGCCGGGCAGCGGGTGCAGGGCGACGGCCCGGCGGTTGCCGTGGGTGATGGTGCCGGTCTTGTCGAGCAGCAGCACGTCCACGTCCCCGGCGGCCTCCACCGCCCGGCCGGAGAGCGCGACCACGTTGCGCTGCACCAGCCGGTCCATGCCGGCGATGCCGATCGCCGAGAGCAGCGCGCCGATGGTGGTCGGGATGAGCGCGACCATCAACGCCACCAGCACGACCGTGGTTTGGGGTGCGTGGGCGTAGATCGCCATCGGTTGGAGCGAGACGACGGCCAGCAGGAAGACGATGGTCAGCGAGGCCAGCAGGATGTTGAGCGCGACCTCGTTCGGCGTCTTCTGCCGGTTGGCGCCCTCGACCAGGGAGATCATCCGGTCGACGAAGCTCTGCCCGGGGCGGGAGGTGACCCGGATGACGAGGTGGTCGGAGAGCACCCTGGTGCCGCCGGTGACACCGGTGCGGTCGCCGCCGGACTCCCGGATCACCGGTGCGGACTCCCCGGTGATCGCGGACTCGTCCACGGTCGCGACGCCCTCGACCACCTCGCCGTCCTGCGGGATCACCTCGCCGGCCGGGACGAGGACGATGTCGTGCAGCAGCAACTGCGTGGCGGGGATGACCTCGTGGCGGTGGTCGCGGGTGCCGACCCGCCAGTGCAGCAGCCGCCGCGCCGTGGTGGCGGACTGGGCGCGGCGCAGCGAGTCGGCCTGCGCCTTGCCGCGGCTCTCCGCGACGGCCTCGGCGAGGTTGGCGAACAGCACGGTCAGCCAGAGCCAGAAGGAGATCACCCAGGAGAAGACGCTCGGGTGGAGGACGGCGCTGATGGTGGTGAGCGCGGAGCCGGTCTCGACCACCAGCATCACCGGGTTGCGCGTCATGGTGCGCGGATGGATCTTGCGGACGGCGGCGGGCAGCGCCTCGGCGAGCTGACGGCGGGTGATCAGCCGGCGCCGCCCGCCCGGCGAGGTGGGCCGGTGGCTCGGTGGCGGTGTGGGCGCGGAGGCCGGGGAGGGCTCCGGGCGGCGGAACCAGTTCTGATCGGGCGAGGTGCCCGGGGTGGTGTCCGGGGTGCTGAGGGCCGAACGGCGCATCGTCTCGGGGCCTTCCGGGCCGCCCGGTTGACAGGGGCGGCGGGTTTCGGGGGAGCGGCGGGAACGCCGGACAGCCCACCATCCGTCCGGCGGGGAACATGCCGGTCTTGACACAGGCTTGGCGGCGGAACGGCGGTCCTTGACGGTTCCCTGACAGCCCCACCGGACCGCTGTCAGGAAGGCGTCAAGGACTGCGATCGCGCCGTACGCCCTGCGTCAAGGACGGGTGCGGTCGGTGTGCGGAGGGTCTCCACTGGAGGGGCACGGCCGTACGGGCCGCCGCCACCCGAAGGGACCCCGCCATGACCACTGCCACCGCCGTCATCGACATCGACCTCGACGCCGACGAGCCGCTGGAGCGGACGGTCCGCCCGGTGCCGGTCGCCTGGCGCCGGGACCGCCCCGAGCCGCCGGAACCGGCCCCGGCCCCGGTGGTCGACCGCGCCCGCACCCGCCCGGCGCACTGCCGGTTCGCGGCGCACTACGAGGACTGACGCCCGCAGGAGCGCCCCGCCGCCCACCCACCACCACCGGAGCAGCCGCCATGACCCAGCTCGTCGCCCCCGTCGTCCCCACCGCTCCCGCCCCCGCCGACGCGCTCGGCGGCCCCTGGCCGGACTCGGCGCGGCCCGGCCGGGGAGCCGAGCTGCTGGTCGGCGACGTGGGGCTGGCCGAGGCCGCCGAGCGGTTCGGCACCCCGCTGTACGTGCTGGACGAGGCCGAGGTCCGGGGCCGGGCCCGGGCCTACCGGCGGGCGCTGCCGCACGCCGAGGTGCTGTACGCGGCCAAGGCCTTCCTGTGCAGCGCGATGGCCGACTGGGTGGAGCAGGAAGGGCTGGGACTGGACGTCTGCTCGTCGGGCGAGCTGTGGCTGGCGGTCTCGGCCGGCTTTCCGGCCCAGCGGATCCTGCTGCACGGCAACGCCAAGTCCCCGGAGGAGCTGCGGCTGGCCCGTCGGCTGCGGGTCGGGCGGATCGTGATCGACGGCCCGGCGGAGATCGCGCGGCTGGCGGCGCTGGTGGCCGCCGACACGCCGCAGAAGGTGCTGGTCCGGGTGGTGCCGGGGATCTCCGCCGGGCACCACCCGGCGGTGCGGACGGGTGTCGGCGGGCAGAAGTTCGGCTTCCCGGTCGAGGGCGGTGACGCGGCGGACGCCATCGCCCGGGTGCTCGACCAGCCTGGGCTCGAACTGGCGGGTCTGCACTGCCACTTGGGCTCGCAGATCACCTCGGTGGAGCCCTACCTGCTCGCGGTGGACGCGCTGGTGCGGCTGCTCGCCGAGGTGCGGGAGCGGCACGGCGTGGAGCTGCCGGAGCTGGACCTGGGCGGCGGCCACGGCATCCGCTACCTGCCCGGGGACGCCGAACTGGACCTCGCCGAGTTCGCGGTGCGGGTGACCGACCGGCTGGCGGTGCGCTGCGCCGAGGCGGGGCTGGAGGTGCCGCGGCTGCTCGTCGAGCCCGGCCGCGCCGTCGCCGGACCGGCCGCGGTGGCGGTCTACCGGGTGCTGTCCGTCAAGCACACCGCCGACGGCCGCTGCTTCGTCGCGGTGGACGGCGGCATGAGCGACAACCCGCGCCCGGCCCTGTACGGATCGCCGTACACCGTGCGGCTGGTCGGCCGCCGCTCGGAGGCGGGGGAGGCGAGGGCGGACGTGGTCGGCCGCCACTGCGAGGCCGGCGACGTGCTCGTCCGGGACGCCGCGCTGCCCGCGGACCTGCGCCCGGGCGACCTGCTGGCCATGCCGGCGGCCGGCGCCTACCAGCTGTCCATGGCCTCCGGCTACAACCTGGTCGGCCGCCCGGCCGTGGTCGCGGTGAGGGACGGCCGGGCCCGTCTCCTGATCCGCCGGGAGACGGTCGAGGACTTCCGTCTGCGCGAGGTCGGCCGCTGAAGGGGGCGCGGGCCTGCGTGGGAAGTCGGCCGGGCCGACTTCCCACGCACTTCCGCACGCTCCCATGCACTTCCACGCACTCTCACGGACGCCCGAAACTCCGTTGAACCGGTGTGACCCGGAGGGCCGTTGACGAAGATGATCACCTTCCCCGCCGTCCGACAGGAACTCCATGCGTCACCCCTCCCCTCCCGATGCCCGCACCAGGCCCCGGCGGCGACTTCGCCGGCTGACCCACCTGGTGACGGCATGCGTCGCCGCGAGCGCGGCCCTGCTCGCGCCCGCCTCCGCCGAGGCGAGCGGGTCGAGCAACAGCGACGCCTACAACAACCTCGGGTCGACGTCCCGGGCGGACTGGATGCGGAACCTCGCCGGTGACACCTGGCTGGCGTCACTGTCCCTGCCCGGCACCCACGACACGCTCGCCATCCACGGGGGCGACCCTGTCCGGACCCAGCAGGACTTCGGCGACGGTGCCAACACCCTGAGCGCGCAACTGGATCGAGGGATCCGCGCCATCGACATCCGGGTCCGCGTCACCGAGAACAAGTACTTCACCGTCCACCACGGGTCGTTCTACCAGAACGCCAACTTCGACGACGTCCTGGGCAAGGCGAAGGACTTCCTCGGAAAGCACCCGGGCGAGACGATCGTGATGCGGCTGCGGGCCGAGTGCCCGCTCGGTGGCGGCGGCACGTTCGAGTGCGACGACGATCCGAAGACGGTCACCAACGACAGGCGCAGGGAGATCTTCGCGGACTACGTGTCCCGGTATCCCGGCCTGTTCTACGCCCCGTCGGTCGTCAACGGCACCAAGGCCTACGTTCCCCAGCTCTCAGACGTCCGCGGGAAGCTCGTGCTGGGCAGCTTCGACGGTCTCGACAGCGACAGCTACGGGATCGGGACCTTCAACGACCACCAGGAGGACCACTTCGACGTGCCCGACGCCCGCAGGAAGTGGGAGTACGTCAAGGCGAACATCGACCGGGCGGTCGCCGACGGCAGCGGCCACATGTTCGTGACGTACACGTCGGCGTCCAACGCCCCCCTCCTGAACCCGTACGCGTACGCGGGCGGACACGTGACCTACGTGGGCAGGGCGCCCGTCAACCTTCCGGGCGTCAACTTCCAGCTGATGAACTACCTCAACAACGGCGGGGGCAAGGGCCGCGTCGGCGTCGTCATGATGGACTTCCCGGGCTGGGCACTGGTGGAGAACATCATCGCCCGCAACCAGGACCACGTCGTCAAGGGCGCCCACCAGGCCGTCTGGCTGGTCAACGCCGACAAGACCTACGTCGACAGTAAGTACCACCGGTGCATGGTCCGGGGGCCGGAGTTCGACAGTTCCAACTCCGGTGGCCTGGTCACCCAGCGCGCGTGCCAGTCGGCGCCGCCCAGCAGCCACCAGTGGGGTGCCGAGAAGCCGTCGTACGACGGCCAGGGCTACTACTGGATCAAGGCCAACAACGGCAAGTGCCTGACCGTCCCCTACAACAACGGCACCCCGCCGGCGGCCGGGACCCAGTTGTACTGGTGGGGCTGTGAGACCCGCTGGTCCTCGGGCAACCAGCTGTGGAACGTCATCCCGACCCAGATCGAGGTCGGGGGCAAGCGCACGACGGCCTACAAGTTCATCAACCAGTGGACGGGCCTGTGCCTGTCGGTGGACCCGGCCACCGCGTCCACCGCGGGCGGCAAGGTGACCCAGGACACCTGCCCGGCCTGACGCGTACTGCCCTCCGGGGCCCCGGCTCCCCCGGCCGGCGCGAGAAGTCGGCCCGTCCGACTTCTCGCGCCGGCCGGTCGCGCATAAAAGCAGGTGAACGGGGGTGGCGGCCCCCGGTAGGGTCCGGCGGGTGACGAACTGGCGTGAGATCTACGAGAACGACTGCCCGCTGCCCGCGGGGCCCGGGCTGGACGAGCTGGTCGCGGAGCTGGCGGAGGCCCTGGGGGACCCGGACCCGGAGGTCCGGGACGGTTACCCGTACGCGGTGCTGGCGGCCTGGATCGGGCGCGGGGTGATCGACGGCGAGCGGTGCCTGGCGCTCGGCGATCTGATGGTGGAACGTTTCACCCATCCGCGGATCGAGGCCCGGACGTTCGCCCCGCTGGTCCTGGTGATGATCGTGAACCAGGGCCACCTCAGGCCCGAGTGGATCGACGCGTTCGCCGACTGGTACCGCTCGGAGGCCGACCTGCGCGGCCGTGACGAGACGCTCGGCTGGCTGCACGCCGTGGCGCACGGCGCGGACCTGCTCGGGGCCTGCGGTCGGCGGCCCGAGGTCGACCCCGGACCGCTGCTGGTGCTCGCCGCGGAGCGCCTGCTCGTACCGACCGACTACCTGTTCGCCGAGCGGGAGGACAACCGGCTCGCCAGGGCCCTCGCCCTCGTCCTCACCCGCCCCGACCTGACGCCGGAACGGTCGACCGCCTGGCTGTCGACGGTGGGAGACGCGTTCGTCGGGATGGAGCGCGGGCCGATGCCGGTCTGGGCCTCCAACACGGTCCGCACCCTGCTCGCCCTGTACGCCCTGGCGGACCTCGGGGTGCCCACGGAGCGCGGGGGGAACCCCGTCCCGCTGGCGCACGGCGCCGCGGTCAAGGCCCGGCTGGCCGAGGTCCTGCGCCCGGTGTTCCCGTACGCCTGAGACGGCGGATGGCGGCCCCGGTGGCCTACGAAGGGCGGCGCCCCCAGCAGGTGACCATCATCCAGGCGGTGTCGCTGAAGGCCGGGTCGTCCAGGTGGGCGACGGCCGCCGTGATCTGCTCGGCGGTCATGAGCCCGGTGGCGATGAGCCCGGGGGTGGCCTGGGCGAAGCACCGGCGCCAGAACGCGTCCTCCTTCTCGTCCGTGCCGCACACGGCGACGCGGATGGTCATGCCGATGTCGGTGAGGCCGGAACGGGCCATGGCCGCGGGGATGCGGCGGGCCCAGGAGTGGTCGGTGCCGTGGGTCCGGGCCGGCAACTGCTGGCAGGCATCGAACAGTTCGGCGAACCGCGGATAGGGGGAGGCGGCGGTCGGGAGGTAGGTGGGGTCCTCGACGACGAGCCGGCCCCCGGGCGCGAGCCAGCCGGCCATCCGGTCGAGGGCGAGCTGCGGGTCGGGGAGGTGGCCGAGCAGGGCCCGGGCGTGCACCAGGTCCTGGGAGCCCGCCGGGAAGTCGTCACGTGTCACGTCGTGCCGTGCGACCGTCAGGTTGGCCGGTGCGGGCGACGCGTCGAGGAGCGCGGTGTCGAGGTCGGTGGCCGTCACCCTGCCGTCGGGGCAGCGGGTGGCGAGCCAGCGGGCGATGGAACCGTGCCCGGCCCCGGCCTCGACGCAGTGCCAGTCCGCGGCGACGCCGAGCCGTTCCAGGACGATGGTGGTGGTCGGGTCGCAGAGCTCCTCCAGCAGCCGCAGGCGCTCGAGTTCGCCCCGCGTGCCGTGGGCGAGGACGCCCTCCTGGTAGGCCGGGGCGTTCATCCCTGTTCTCCGTTCAGGTGTCGGGCCGGCCGTGCCGGGCTGGAGGCGTGGACGTCAAATCACCTCGAAGATCATTTCGCCAGGGGGTCGTCGGCTCGCCGGAGGTCCGCCCGGCTCGCCGGGGTCCGCAGACCGCTCGGCCTGTGGCGGATGGTTCTCCATGAATCCCGATTGCTCCCAAGTGGCTGAATCGGAACGATTCTGTCCGGTCGTCAGCTGGTTGTGTGAGATCTGTGGTGCGAACTCGACCGTGTGTGGCGGGTCGCTGTTAGGCTGCGCGCCTGAATACGAACTCTCCACGATGTGACAGGACTTGGAAGAGAGGGTGAAGGGCTCCCGCCCTCTCACCACCGCCGCCGACACCCGAGGATGCGTGTGAGACCCGAAGACGTCCCCCTGCTGTTCCAGGAGTTGGCCCGCGAGTTCGCGGACGCGACCGGCATGTCGGTGGCGGCGACCGGGTCGTTGGCCCGCGGCGACCACCGCACCGGACCGGGCGGCGAGGTCCTCTCCAACCTCGACCTGGTCCACGTCGTGGCCGAGGACGCGGACGTGCTGGACGTCCGTGCCCTGGTGGGGCGGAGGATGCGGCGGATCGCCGACACCTTCCGGATCGAGACGACCTCCGTCATCGCCAGGCTGCCGGCGTTCCGGCAGGCGGGCCACGCCCACTACCGGATCAGCATGCGGCGCGAGTGGTTCTGCGACGGCCTCGGGCTCGGTCCTGAGGCCTTCGACGGCCCCGGCCGCGAGGAGGACGACCTGCGGACGGCGCTCGCCTGGATGATGCAGCCCGTCCCCTACTACCTGTCGAAGGCGACGGCCGTGGACCCGACGACCAACCTCGCCAAGGCCCGTAGGGCCGCGACGCGGCTGGCCGACCGGTTCGACCTGGCGGTTGTGCGCGACGGCCTCGACGACCTCCCGGGCACACTGCGCACCCTGATCGCCGAACACGGCGTCACCCCGCTGGAGTCCACGGCCCGTTACCTCGCGGCCCCCACCCACCCCGACATCGCGCAGCTCGTCCGCGACGCGGTCTTCGTCGAGAGCATGGGCCTGACCTCCGCCGACTCGATGGTCGTCCTGCTGCCGTCCGTCCCGAACTGACCAGCCCTTCCCGAACCGACCAGCCCCTCCCGAGCTGACTCGTCCGTCCCGAACTGACCCGTACCGGAGAACGCCCATGTCCACCCGGCAGCACGTGGAGATCCTGCCCCCGCACCCGCTGCGGGCCGGCTACGACCGGTCCCTGACCCGCGGCTCGATCGCCGACGACTTCCAACGGCGCCTGGAGCCAGGCAACTTCAACCCCGGCTACCTCGGCGCCCTGACCGAGCGGGTCGAGCGGGCGCTGGGCGAGGATCCGGCGGACGAGACCATGCGGTGGCGCCTGGCGTTCCTGCTGCTCCAGAACGACGCCACCGCGGCCGCCGTCGAGCGGGCCGAGGCCCTGCTCGCCGGAGCCACCCTCCCGCAGGCCGTCCGCCTCGCCCACCTGGTGGCCGGCATCCGCGGCCGGGCCGAGCTGCCGCGCACCGGCCGTCGGGTCCGGCGGGTCAACTGGTCGATCAACAACCGCTGTCCAATGTCCTGCCAGGGCTGCTACAACCCGTTCGCCGCGGAGCAGATCGACCTGGCCCAGGCGGACCTGATCATCGGGAAGCTGGCCGCGCACGGCACCACCGACCTGGTCCTGGCCGGCGGGGACCCGCTGCTCTGGCCGCCGATCTTCGACGTGGTCGACCACGCCGTCGAGGCCGGCCTCAAGGTCGGCCTCGACACCACCGGCTACACCCTCACCGCAGGGAAGCTCGCCCGGCTGCGCGGGCTGTCCTCGCTGCGGCTGCCGTTGGACGCCGTCACCGCGGACGTGCAGCGCGCCTTCCGGCGCAGCCCGGACGGCAACCTCCTGCGGGCGCTGCTGGACTCCCTCGACCTCTGCGACGCCGAGGGCTTCGACCGGGTGCGGGTGCACACCGTGGCGAGCGCCGAGAACCTCCACCAGCTGCCGGAGCTCGCGGCCGAGGTGATGTCCCACCCGTCGGTGGCCCAGTGGGTGATCTTCCAGTGGTGGGGCCGACGGGCCTCGCCGGCCACGGTCCGCCGGCTCGGGGTGGCGGTCGAGGAGGTCCGCGAGGTCGTGGAGGCGATCCGCCGGGACCACCCCGGCCGGGAGATCCACCTCGCGGAGAGCAGCCAGCGGGAGCTGCTGAACTGGATGATCCAGTCGAGCGGGCAGGTCGTCACCTTCGGGTCGGGCGCGGAGGAGGAGTTCATCCTGGGCAACCTGCTGACGGACGAGGTGGCGGAGATCCTGACCCACCCGATCCTGGACTTCGAGGCGATGTCCCGGGGGATCCCGGTCACCCCGGGGACCGTGTTCGGCCCGGCGGACGCCGTGCGGGGCTGACGCTCCCGACTGCCAGGCTGATAACGGAACGGTTGCGGAGCCCGCCATTCCCGTGCCCGGGGCTTGACGGCACGGGGAGGGCGGGCGTTTGCTGTGTCCGCTCGTTGGAACCTGTTTGGTTCTGGTTTGTTTTGTGTGTTTGAACGTTCAAAACAGTCGAGCTACCCCCGCTGCGCCCCCGTCACGCCCCACCACCCCCTCTGTACCACCCACCCCCTCCGCGCCACCCACCTCCTTCGCACCACAGCCTTCCGGCGCCACCCCACCGAGAGGAATGCAATGTCACACCTTTCCCGACGCGACCTTCTCCGCGCCTCCGGAGCCGGCCTGCTGGCCGTCGCCGCCGGCGGCACCCTCGCGGCCTGCGGCGGCGGCTCCGGCTCGGGAGGCGCCGCCGGCGGGGATGCCGACACCGGCACGATCACCGTCTGGTCCTGGGCCACCGCCGCCGACGCGCTGCGCGGGATCGTCCCGGCGTTCGAGAAGGACAACCCGGGGATCAAGGTCGACGTCCAGGACATCGGTGAGCCCGCCATCTGGGACAAGATCACCGTCGGCCTGGCGGCCGGCGGCCAGGGCCTCGGCGACGTCCTGCACATCGGCTGTGACTACCTGCCCGGCTACCAGGAGAAGTTCCCCGGCGGCCTGGCCGACCTCTCCGCGCTCGGCGCGGACGCCCACAAGGACAAGTTCGCCAAGGGCCTGTGGCCGGTCGTCAGCGGCAAGGACGGCCACGCCTACGCGCTGCCCTGGGAGGTCAACCCGCTCGGCTTCTTCTACCGCAAGGACTACTTCGACAAGGCGGGCATCGACCCCGAGACCCTCGCCACCTGGGACGACCTGATCGCCGTCGCGGACCGCTTCAAGGCAGCCAACCCCGGCGTCGCCCTGATCGGCGTGAACAAGGCCGCCAACCCCACCCCCGACCTGGACTTCCTCCAGGCGCTGATGCAGCTCCAGGGCGCCTTCTACTTCGACCTCCAGGGGAAGATCACCGTCGGCTCGGAGCCGGCCGTGCGCGCGATGACCATCATCAAGCGGCTGGACGAGGCCGGGCTGATCGGCGACACCCCCGGCGTCCAGAGCTGGCCGCCCGTGATGAAGACCGGCAAGCTCGCGGTGGCCGCGATGCCCGCCTGGGTCGCGCACTACCTGGAGAAGAAGTTCCCCGACCAGAGCGGCAACTGGCGCCTCACCAAGCCCCCGGCGGTCACCCCCGGCGGCAGGCGCACCGCCCTGGTCAACTCCACCCACCTGGCCGTCGCCGCCTCCAGCCCGCGCCGCCGGGCCGCCTGGAAGTTCGTCGAGTACGCCGTCACCCGCCCCGCCTCGGTGAACGCCATGTTCAACGCGGGCGGCGTCTTCCCCGCTCTCACCGAGGCCTACACCGACCCGCTGTACGCGGCGCCGAGCGCCTTCTACGGCGGCCAGCCGGTGCTCAGGACCTTCGCCGACCTCGCCACCGAGGGCGGCGACCCCACCAACTACTCCGGCGACTACGCCCGCGCCCTCAAGCTCGTCAGCGACGCCCAGACCAAGGTCCTGCTCAAGGGCGCCGACCCGGCCGCCGTCCTCCAGGACGCCGCCAAGCAGCTCGCCCAGCAGACGGGGCGCGGTATCGTATGAGTGCCGCCAGCCCGACCGCCTCCGGCGTCAACAGAAAGTCCGGCCCGACCGCCTCCGGCCTCAACGGAAAGCCCAGGCCGAGTCGTTGGCGCCGCCGCGCGGTGCCGTACCTGCTGCTCGCCCCGGCCCTGATCACCTTCGCCGTGTTCAAGGTCTACCCGATCGTCGACTCGCTGCTGCTGTCCTTCACCACCGGCGCCGGCAACGCCACCCGTAACGCCGGCCTCGCCAACTACCAGCGTCTGGTGGACGATCCGCTGTTCTGGACGGCCCTGCGCAACACCGGCGTGATCCTCGTCGTGCAGGTCCCGCTGATGCTCGGACTGGCCCTGCTGATGGCCGTCGGCATCAACTCCGCCCTGGTGCGCTGGCGTACGGTGTGGCGGCTCGGCGTCTTCATGCCCTCCGTCACCGGCCTGGTCGCCACCGGCGTGATCTTCGCCTACCTGCTCAAGGCCGACGACGGCGCGGTCAACTGGCTGCTGAACGCGGTCGGTCTGCCCTCCGTCGACTGGCTGGGCCAGCCCGTCTGGGCCCGGATGGCCGTCGTCGTCGTGCTCACCTGGCACTACACCGGCTACAACGCCGTCATCTACCTCGCCGGACTCCAGTCCATCCCAAGGGAGTTGTACGAGGCCGCGATGGTCGACGGCGCCGGCCCGATCCGCCGGTTCACCTCGATCACCGTCCCCGCGCTGCGCCCGGTGCTGCTGTTCACCGTCGTGCTCTCCACCATCGGCACGCTCCAGCTCTTCGACGAGCCGTACGTGCTGACCGGCGGCGGGCCCGACAACGCCACCCTGACCGTCTCCATGTACCTGTACCAGAACGGCTTCCGGTTCTTCGACTTCGGCTACGCCTCAGCCATCGCCTACGCGCTCACCCTGCTGGTGTCGGTGCTCGGTGCCGTCCAGATGCGCCTGATGGGAGAGCGCGAGAAGTGACCCCCAAGACCGTTACCCCCACCGGTGCCGCCCCCGAGGGCGCGACCCCCGAGGGCGCGACCCCCGGGAGCGCGACCCCCCGGAGCGCGGCCCGCAGGAACCCGAACCCCCTCAAGAAGCTGCGCGGCTGGCCGCTGACCTTCCTCCTCGCCGGCGTCACCGGGCTGTCGATCGCCCCCTTCTACTGGCTGGTGGTCTCCTCCACCCGCAGGGACACCGAGGTCTTCGACTGGCCGCCCAAGCTGCTGCCCGGCGGGAGCCTCGGCGAGAACCTGAGCCACCTGGAGCAGAAGATCGGCCTGCTCCGGGTGGTCGGGAACTCCCTGCTGGTGGCGGGAGTCCAGACGATCGGCGCGCTGGTCGTGGCGCTGCTCGCGGGCTACGCCTTCGCCAAGTTCCGCTTCCGCGGCCGCACCCTGCTGTTCGCGCTGCTGCTCTCCACCCTCGTGGTGCCCGAACAGGTGCTGCTGGTACCGCTGTTCAAGATGATGATGAACTTCGGCCTGCTGGACACCTACCAGGCGCTGATCCTGCCGGGCCTGTGCGTGCCGTTCGCCATCTTCCTGATGCGGCAGTCACTGAGCAGCCTGCCGGACGAACTCCTGGACGCCGCCCGGGTCGACGGCGCGGGCGAACTGCGGGTGCTGTTCAGCGTGGTGGTGCCGGTCATGCGGCCGGTGCTGGCGGCCCTGTCGATCTTCCTCTTCCTGGGCTCCTGGAACCAGTTCGTCTGGCCGCTGATCGCCCTGCGCAGCCCCGAGATGCACACCCTGCCGGTCGCCCTGGCGACGCTGCACGGCAACAAGTCCAACACCGACTACGGCGCGATCCTCTCCGGCACCGCGCTGTCCACCCTGCCGATGATGGTCCTCTTCCTGGTCCTCCAGCGGCAGTTCATCTCCGGCCTGCTGGCCGGCGCCACGAAGGGCTGAGCATGACCGAGACGAACGACGTCGCGGCCGAGGTCTGGGAGCCGCACGCCCCCACCGCCGCCGGGACCCCGCGACCGCTGGACGCCGAAGGGCTGGACCTGCGGGTGAGCGGCACGGGCACGGTGCGCAGGATCGCCGACGGGGTGGTGGAGGTCAGCGCCGAGGGCACGGGCGAGGTGCGGATCGAGTGGCGGGTGCCCTGCGTCGACGCCACCGCCCTCTGGACCCCCGAGCCGCGCGGCACCGGGTGGCTGCCCGCGGCCTGGAGCGCCCCGCGCCGCACCTCGCTGGCCAACGGCGCGCCGATCGCCGCGCTGGTCGGCACCGGGGACGTCGCCCTGTGCGCCTTCGCCGCCTGGCGCCCGGACGTGCTGGCCGGGGCCGGCGTGGTCGAGGAGACCGGGGAGTTCCGGTTCTGGGCCCAGGCCGCCGACCGGCTCACCGTCCGGATCGACACCTCGCGCCGCCACTTCGGCCGCGCCCTGGCCGACCTCGCCGCCTGGTGGGGCGAGGGCCGCACCTCCGACATCCCGGAGGCCGCCCGCCGCCCCGCGTACTCCACCTGGTACTCGATGCACCAGGACATCACGCCCGAGGGCGTCGAGACCCAGGCCGCGCTCGGCAAGGAACTGGGCCTGGACGTGATCATCGTGGACGACGGCTGGATGACCGCCGACCGCACCCGTGGCTACGCCCACTGCGGCGACTGGGAGCCGGTCTCGCTGCCCGACACCGCCGACCACGTCCGGCGGGTGCACGACCTCGGCGTGCGTTACATGCTCTGGTACGCGCTGCCGTTCATCGGCAAGGACAGCGCCGCGTACAAGGAGATCGGCCACCTCGCGCTGGCCGACGTCGCCCACATGGGCGCGATCGTCGCCGACCCGCGCCACCCCGAGGTCCGGGCATTCCTCACCGACCGGCTCGCCCGGGCCGTCGAGGAGTGGGGCATGGACGGCCTCAAGGTGGACTTCGTCGACTGGTTCGCCCGTGCCGCCGAGAGCGCCGACGCCCCGCCGGCCCGCCCCGGTGCGGACTGCGCGAGCGTCGAGGAGGGCGTGGAACGGCTGCTCGCCGCGATCCGCGGCCGGATCACCGCCGCGAACCCGGAGGCGATGATCGAGCACCGCCAGCCGTACGTCAGCCCCGGCCTGTGGCCGTACGCCACCATGATCCGCGCCACCGACTGCCCGCTCAGCCCGCAGGAGAACCGGCAGCGGACCATCGACGTGCGGCTGGCCGCCGGGCCCGTCCCGGTCCACGCCGACATGCTGATGTGGCACTCCGGCGAGCCGGCCGAGCAGGTCGCCTGCCACCTGATCAACGTGCTGTTCTCGGTGCCGCAGGTCTCCGTGGACCTCGCCGCGCAGAGCGAGGGCCAGCGCGAGGCGATCGCCTTCTGGCTGGGCGTCTTCCGCGAGCACACCGCCACCCTCCAGCTCGGCGAACTGCTCCCGGCCCGCCCGGACCTCGGCTACCCGATGGTCACCGCGCGCGGCACCGACACCGTCGCCGTGGCCCGGTACGCCGCGCTGCCGGTGGACGCCTCCGGCGAGGACTGGCGCACCCTGCTGGTGGCCAACGCCGACGCCGACCCGGACGTCCGGCTCACCGGCGGCCGCGGGCAGGTGGCGGTGACGGTGCGGGACGCCCGGGGGCGTATCGTCCGGCAGGGCGAGGTCGAGCTGGACCGGGCGGACACGATCCCCGTGCCGCGCGGCGGGCTGCTGACCCTGCGCCGGGCCTGACGCCGTGTCGGGCCTGCCTCCGCGCCGAGCCCGACCCGTTCGGGGCCCGGGCGGGGCACCGGCGCCCGTCCCGAGCCCCCGACCACCCCTGGAGAACCGCATGCCCGACGGACCGCACCGGCCGCGCCGCGGCGCCACCACGATCGAGGAGGTGGCCCGGGCGGCCGGGGTCTCCCGGCAGACCGTCTCCAACACGCTCAACGCGCCGCACCGGGTCCGCCCGGAGACGCTGGAGCGGGTGAACACGGCGATCCGCGAACTCGGCTACCAGCCCGACCAGTCGGCGCGCTCGCTGCGCAGCGGCGCCCGGCGCACCATCGGCTACCTCGCCCCGGTGGACGACCCGCTCGACCCCAACCCGCTGATGGCCGGCTTCCTGGAGGCCCTGGTCGACGCGGCCGGGGCGGCCGGGCAGCGGGTGCTGCTGTTCCGCCCCGGGCAGGGCACGGCCGACCCGGTGGCCGCGATCGACGAACTGGTCGCGGCCCGCCAGGTGGACGGGCTGGTGCTGGCCGACGTGCTGCGCGAGGACGTCCGGATCGCCCATGTGGCCCGGCTCGGCGTCCCGTTCGTCAGCTTCGGACGGACGGGTCCCGCGCAGCCGCAGTGCTGGGTGGACATCGGCAACGAGGCGGCGATGGCCGACGTGGTGCGGCACCTCGCGGCGCTCGGCCACCGCCGGATCGGCTACCTCGGGGCCGCCGAGGAACTGCCCTGGATGGCGGCGCGGCGGGCCGGCTTCCTGGCCGAGGCGCACCGGCTGGGCCTGTCCGCGGTGGCGACGGGTGCCGCCGAGGCGGGGTTCTCCGGGACGGCCGCGGGCTCGGCGGTGGCCTCCGTACGGGCGCTGCTGCGCGGGCCCGACCGGCCCACCGCCTTCGCGGCCGGCGACGACCTGCTGGCGCTGGACGTCTACGAGGCCGTCCGGGCGGAGGGGTTGGTGGTCGGGCCCGGCGGGGTGGCGGTCACCGGCTTCCACGACACGCCGCTCTGCCGGCACCTCCACCCGGCGCTGACCTCGGTCCGGCTGCCGCTGCGGGCGATCGCCACCGCGATGGTCGGCCGGCTGCTGGACCGGGTGCGCGGGGAGGCGGCACCGGCCGAGGGGCTGGAGCTGCCCACCGAGCTGGTGGTGCGGGGGAGTTCGGGCCGGTCCGGCGGGGCGGAACCGTCCGGCTGGTCGGGCTGGTTCGGTTAGCGGGTCGGTCGGCCGGTTCGGTCGGCCGGTCCGGTTCGGTCAGCTGGGCCGGTCCGTGCGCTCGGCCGTCGCCGCCACGATCAGCTCGCCGACCAGTCCGGCGGCGGCCGCCCGCTGCTCGGCGGGCAGGCCGTCGTCGGTGACCAGGACGTCCAGCTGGTCCAGGTCGGCGAAGGATGCCAGGCCGACCGCGTTCCACTTGGTGTGGTCGGCCACCACGACCACCCGGCGGGCCGAGCGCAGGAAGGTGCGGTTGGTCTCCGCCTCGGCCAGGTTCGGGGTGGTCAGTCCGGCCTCGGAGGAGAGGCCGTGGCAGCCCAGGATCAGCAGGTTGACGTGCAGGGAGCGGATCGCCTGGTCGGCCACCGGCCCGACCAGGGCGTCCGAGGGGGTCCGCACCCCGCCGGTGCGGATCACCGTGGCGGTGGCCGGGGTCCCGTCCTCGGCGGGCTGCTCCAGCAGCTCGGCGATCCGCAGCGAGTTGGTCACCACGGTGAGGCCCTCGACGGCGCGCAGGTGCCGGGCGACCGCGAAGGTGGTCGTCCCGCCGGCCAGCCCGACCGCCGAACCCGGTGGGACCAGCGCGGCGGCGGCCCGGGCGATCGCGTCCTTGGCGGGCAGCTCCCAGTGCGCCTTGGTCTCGAACCCGGGTTCGCCGGTGGCCGGCGCCTCGACCCGGACGGCGCCGCCGTGCACCTTGTGCACCAGGCCGCGGCGGGCCAGCGCGTCCAGGTCGCGGCGCACGGTCATGTCGGAGACCCCGAGGTCGCGGACCAGTTCGGTGACCCGGACCCCGCCGCGCGCGCGGATCTGCTCCAGGATCAGCACGCGGCGCTGTCCGGCGAGCGGTTGGGCGCTGTCAGCCATCGGGAGGCCTCCTTCGTCCACTGCTGATGAGTGGTACTGGTGGATAATGTTTGAGATTGTAGCTTTCTGTTGATTCCCCATCGATCCCGGGGATCCTCATCGATCCCCGTCGATCCCACGATTCCAATGGCTTCACTCGGAGGAAGAAGGGCCATGCCCGGGACGTCCCTGACCCAGCCCACCACCGTCAGGACCGTGACCACGCTCGCGGACGGTCGGCAGCTGATCTACTACGACAGCGGCGCCGCCGACCCCCGGGGCGCGGTGGACGAACGGCCGCTCGACCCGCAGGTCCCCGGCTCCGAGGTCCGGCTGGACCCGGCCACCGGCGACTGGGTCACCATCGCGGCCCACCGCCAGGCGCGCACCTACCAGCCGCCGGCCGAGGAGTGCCCGCTCTGCCCGTCCCGGGACGGGCGGCTCAGCGAGATCCCGGCCGGGGACTACCAGGTGGCCGTCTTCGAGAACCGCTTCCCCTCGCTCGCCGGCGAGCCCGCGGAGCCCGTCCGGGCGGCCGAGGGCCTGTGGACCAGCGGTCCGGGCACCGGACGCTGCGAGGTGGTCTGCTTCACCGCCGACCACGACGCCTCCTTCGCCGACCTCACCCCCGAACGCGCCCGGCTGGTCCTGGACGCCTGGACCGACCGCACCGCCGAACTCTCCGCCCTGCCCGGCGTGCGGCAGGTCTACTGCTTCGAGAACCGGGGCGCCGAGATCGGCGTCACCCTCGCCCACCCGCACGGCCAGATCTACGCCCTGCCCTTCACCACCCCGCGCACCGCCCGGATGGCCGCCCGCGCCGCCGAACACCGCGCCGGAACCGGCCGCAACCTCTTCGAGGACCTGCTCGCCGCCGAACGCGCCCACGGCGAGCGCGTCGTGCTCGCCGGGACGCACTGGACGGCCTTCGTCCCCTTCGCCGCCCGCTGGCCGTACGAGGTCCACCTGTACCCGCACCGCAGGGTGCCCGACCTGACCGCCCTGGATGCCGACCAGCGGGACGAATTCCCCTCCCTCTACCTGGAGTTGCTGCGCCGCTTCGACCGGCTCTTCGGTGCCGGCCGCACCCCGTACATCTCCGCCTGGCACCAGGCCCCCGCCGGGCAGCGGGACGAACTCGCCCTGCACCTGGAGCTGTTCACCATCCGCCGCACCGCCGACAAGCTCAAGTACCTGGCCGGGGTGGAGTCCGGCATGGACGCCTTCGTCAACGACGTCACCCCCGAGGACGCGGCCCGCCGGCTGCGGGAGGTCGCTGGAGCATGAGTACCTTCACGGAGCTGTACGGCCGACCTGCCGAGGGGGAGTGGGCCGCCCCCGGCCGGGTCAACCTGATCGGCGAACACACCGACTACAACCTGGGGTTCGTCCTCCCGATCGCCCTGCCGCAGACCGTCCGCGCCCAGGCCGCCCGCCGGGAGGACGGGCTGCTGCGGCTCTGGTCCGCCCAGGGCGGTGAGCTCGTCACACTCCCGGTCGACGACCTCGCCCCCGGCTCGGTGTCAGGCTGGGCCGGCTACCCGGCCGGGGTGGTGTGGGCGCTGCGCGAGGCCGGGCACCCGGTCGGCGGGGCGGACCTCCGGCTGGACAGCGACGTGCCCAGCGGCGCCGGGCTCTCCTCCTCGGCCGCACTGGAGTGCGTCGTCGCCGCCGCCTACAACGACCTGTACGGGCTGGGGATCCCGGCCGCGGAACTGGCGGTGCTGGCCCAGCGCGCCGAGAACGCCTTCGTCGGCGTGCCCTGCGGGATCATGGACCAGATGGCCTCGACCTGCTGCCGCCCCGGGGCCGCGCTGTTCCTGGACAGCCGCGACCTGACGATGCGTCAGGTGCCGTTCGACCTCGCAGGCGCCGGCCTCGCCCTGCTGGTCCTGGACACCCGGGTGAAGCACGACCTCGGCGACGGCGCCTACGCCGCGCTGCGGGCCGGCTGCGAACGGGCGGCCGCCCTGCTCGGGCTGCCCGCGCTGCGCTCGCTCCAGCCGTCCGCACTGGCCGACGCGCTCACCCGACTGCCCTCGGAGCTGGTTCCGCTGGTACGGCACGTGATCACCGAGAACGCCCGGGTGGAGGCCGCCGTCGCCCACCTGGACGCCGGCGACCTCGCCGCGCTCGGCCCGATCCTCACCGCCGGGCACGCCTCGCTGCGCGACGACTACCGGGTCTCCTGCCCGGAGACCGACCTCGCCGTCGAGGCCGCCCTGGCCGCCGGCGCCCACGGCGCGCGGATGACCGGCGGCGGGTTCGGCGGCTCGGTCATCGCCCTGGTGGACGCGGCCGCGGCGGAGCGCGTCGCCGCCGAGGTCACCGCCGCGTTCCGCGACGCCGGGTACGCCGAGCCACGCACCCTCACCGCCGTCCCGGCGGAGGGGGCGCGCCGGGTCGGCTGAGCCACGCCTGGTGGGCGCGCCGGCTCGGCTGAGTCAGGCCTGGTGGGCAGCGGGCTCGACTGAGCCACGCCCGGTGGGCGCGCCGGTTCGGCCGAGTCAGGCCCGGTGGGCGGCCGGGCGCTCCGGGGAGGCCTCCGCGAGCGCCCGGGTGACGGCGTCGACGCCCGCGCGCAGCCCGTACACCGGGGTGGCCGGCTGCTGCCGCCAGGACTCGTCGATCCCGCCCGCGTCCACGGTGTCGAAGCCCAACTCGGCGACCAGCGCCCGGACCACCCGCTTGGCCGCCTCGTCGTCCGAGGCGACCGGCACGGCGAGCCGCTCGGGGTCGCCCGCCGGGCGCGGGCGCTCCAGCAGGTCCTGGGCGTACGTGCCGTTGAACACCTTCACCACCCCGTGCCCGAGGTGCTGCTCCGTCCAGCGGCTCTCGGTCAGCCCGCCGTCCTCGATCGCGTCGATCCGGCCGTCGCGCTCCTTCGGGTAGTAGTTGCCGGTGTCGATCACCGCGACGCCCTCGGCCGCGCCGTCCAGCAGCCCGGCGGGCAGGTCCGGCACGTTCTTCAGCGGCACCGTCACCACCACGACCTGGGCGCCCCGCGCGGCCTCGGAGACCGTCACCGCCGTCGCCCCGGTCTCCTCGACCAGCGCCTTGAGCGTCTCCGGGCCACGCGAGTTGGCCACCGAGACCTCGTGCCCCAGCGTCGTCAGCCGCCGCGTCAGGTTGCCGCCGATGTTGCCCGCGCCGATAATGCCGATCTTCATGGGAAGTCCTTCTTCGCGAGTGCTGTTTGGGACGTTCGCCTTGGCCCAACCACCCGGAGACCGCCCCGGATTCCCGATCGGCAGGGTGGTTTTCCCGGACCCACGGTCGAGGCGGGCCTGGTGCCGCCCCGGCGCCCGCCGCGAGGGTGGACGCCATGAACAGCACTCCGTCCCACTCCACCGTCCTCGTCACCGGCGGCACCAGCGGCATGGGCTTCGCCACCGCCCGCCACCTCCTCGCCGCCGGCGCCAGGGTCGTCATCACCGGCCGTGACGACACCCGGCTCGCCCGCGCCGCGGCGCGGCTCGACGCCGGCGACCGCCTGCTCACCGTCCGCGCCGACGCCTCCGTCCCCGCGGACCTCGCCCGGCTGGCCGACACCGTGCGGGAGCGCCACGGCCGGCTCGACGGCGTGTTCGCCAACGCGGGTGTGGCCGGCTTCCAGCCGGCCGGCGAGGTGACGGAGGCCGAGTTCGACCGGATGGTCGCCACCAACCTCAAGGGCGTCTTCTTCACCGTCCAGCACGCCCTGCCGCTGCTGGACGCCGCCGGCGGCGGATCCGTCGTCCTGAACGCCTCCTGGACCCCGCACCGCGGCCTGCCCGGCGCCGCCGTCTACGCCGCCACCAAGGCCGCCGTGCTCAGCCTCGCCCGCACCCTCGGCAGCGAACTCGCCGGGCGCGGCATCCGGGTCAACTCGGTCAGCCCCGGCTACATCGTCACCGAGATGTTCCACGCCGCCGTCCCGGACCCGGCCGACCACGAGCCGATCCGCGACCAGGTCCCGCTCGGGCGGCTGGGCACCGCCGAGGACATCGCCGAGACCGTCGCCTTCCTGCTCTCCGACCGCTCCTCGTACATCACCGGGCAGGACATCGTGATCGACGGCGGCCTCGTCCCGGCCTTCCCGTCGCTGACCGGCTGATCGGCTGATCGGCTGATCGGCCGGGCGCCCCGCCGTGCCTGGTCCTGACAGGGCCAGGCACGGCGCCGCCCGTCCGGGTGAGAATCACCCGTGTGAACCCGAGCAGCGCCCTGAGCGAATTCCTCCGCACCCGTCGCGCCGGCCTGCGGCCCGAGGACGTCGACCTCCCCGACTACGGCGGCCGCCGCCGGGTCGCCGGACTGCGCCGCGAGGAACTCGCCCACCTCGCCGGGGTCAGCGTCGACTACTACACCCGCCTCGAACAGGGCCGCGTCGGCAACCCGTCCGACGCCGTCCTCGACGCCGTCGCCCGCGCCCTGCGCCTGGCCCCCGACGAGTCCGGCCACCTCCACCGCCTCGCCCGCCCCACGGCCCGGCCCCGCCGCCGCCCTGCCGTCCGCCAGCAGCCGCGCCCCTCACTGCTGCACCTGCTGCGGCAGCTCCACGACACCCCGGCCGTGGTGATGGGCCACCGGATGGACGTCCTGGCCTGGAACCCCGCCGCCGTCGCCCTGTTCGGCGACTACGGCGCCCTGCCCGTCGAGGACCGCAACATCGCCCGCATCACCTTCCTCGACCCGGCCTCCCGCGAGCTCTACGCCGACTGGGCCGCCTGCGCCCGCGAGAACGTCGCCTTCCTCCACCTGGAGGCCGGCCGCCGCCCCGAGGACCCGCTGCTCGCCGAACTGATCGGCCGACTCTGCCTGGGCAGCGAGGAGTTCCAGCGGATGTGGGCCGAACACCCGGTCGCCGACAAGACCTCGGGCCGCAAGTCCTTCCGCCACCCGTTCGCGGGGACCCTGGACCTCGCCTACGACACCCTCCGGCCGGCCGACGACCCGGGCCAGGCCCTGGTCACCTACACGGCGGACCCGGGCTCGGCCTCGGACGACGGGCTGCGGCTGCTGCTGTCCTGGGCGGCGTCGGGCTGAGGTTCCGGGGTCAGAGCACGCAGGTTGCCCATGGCCAGCACGGTGTCCGGATGGTCCGGGCCGAGGACCCGGTCCAGATCCGCCACGGCCTGCCGGAGCATCTCCAGCGCCTGGTCCCGGAGTCCGACCTCCCAGTACATGGTGGCGAGGTTGTTGCGGGCCATGAGGGTTTCGGGGTGGTCCACGTCGAGGATGCGTCGGCGGTCCGCGAGTACCTGTTCCAGGAGGTTGATGGCGACGTCGACGTGGCCGGTCTCCGACCTGATGACGGCGACGTTCTGGCGGGCGACGAGGGTGTCGGGATGGTCGTTGCCGAGGACGCGCCGACGGTCGGCGAGGACCTGTTCCAGGAGGTTGACGGCGTCGTCGGTACGTCCGGCGTCCCGGTAGGCAGTGGCGAGGTTGTTGCGGGTGGTGAGGGTGCTGGGGTGGTCGGGGCCGAGGATGCGTTGGCGATCTGCGAGGACCTGTTCCTGGAGGCGAATAGCGTCGTCGGTGTGTCCGGCGTCCGAGTAGGCGGCGGCGAGGTTGTTACGGGACGTAAGGGTGTTTCGGTGGTCGATCCCGAGGACCCGCTCGCTCGCGGCGGCAAGACCGCTCCAGTACTGAACGCTACTGGTGTACAGGCCTGCCTCGATGAGGCTGATTCCGAAACTGAACAGCAGCTGGTGAATTCCCGTCAACGGCTGAACCAGGTCGGCGCCACTGTGCCCGGCGAGGACATCGGTGTTGGCCCGGAGCGTCGCGGCCAAGTCCGGCGCAGTGTAATCCGCACTCGGCCACAGTTCGACGAGGGCATCGGCAGCCGCGAGGCCGGCTTCCGGCGTACCGGGACCGATGTCCAGGGCGGCACGCGCCGTGAGCGCGTGCAGCGTCACCTCCCGGTCGGCCGTCTCGGTGAGCGTGACGAGGCTGTAGTTGTGCAGCACGGCGAGCGCGTCCAGCGCGTCGTCGGCCGTGACCGGCCCGCCGCGAACCCTGCCGAGGTGCTCCAGCACCGCCTCCGTGCTCCACAGCTCCTGCGGATGCCCGGCCGGGTCGAGCAGCGCCGCCAACCCGAGGACCGGCCCCGCCAGCCCGACCGGTTCCTCCTGCTGCGCCTCGTCGAGGGCCAGCAGCAGCGCCGCCGTCACCGGTCCCCGGTAGCCGTCCGCGCCGGAACGGGCGGGCAGGACGGTGTCCAGGCTGCGGCTGCGGTCGCGGAACAGCTCCAGGTAACGGCCGCAGCCGCGCCGGGTGTTGACCATGTAGGCGGCCGCGTGGGCGAGCGCGAGCGGCAGGTTGCCCAGCTCCTCGGCGAGCTCGCCCGCGTGCTCGTCCAGGAACCGGGAGCACTTCGCGCGCTCCAGCCGCTCGCTCAGGTAGGCAAGGGACTCGGCTTCGGAGTACGTACTGACCTCGACGAGCCGCCGGTCGCCACCCGTACTGGCGGCGCCCCGGTGCCGGGTGGTCGCGATGACCCGGCCGCGCCCGCCCCGGCTGGTGACCGGCCACAGCTCCTCGGGGGTGTGCTCGGTGGTGTTGTCGAGGACGACCAGCCAGCCCCGCTCCGTGGCCGCGAGCCAGGACAGGAACCGCTCCGCGTCCTGCTCCGCCGCCTCCCCACTCGCCCCGGGAACCTGAACCGCCACGGCGGCCCGCGCGTACAGGTCGGTCACGGCGGACGGCTCGGCCGCGTCGGCCCACAGCACCAGGTCGGTGCCCGCCTCGACGGCCTCCCGCGCGTAGTGCGCCGCGAGCTGCGACTTCCCGACACCGCCACCGCCCGCCAGCACCTGGCTGAGCACGACCGTCCCGTACTCCCCGCGCGCCTCGTCGATCGCCTGCCGCAGCTCCGCCCGCGGCTGGAAGGCGGTCGCCTTCGGTGGGATCCGCCCGACCACCACCGGCCACCGCACCTTGGCACCGGCCGGCGCCGCGTACTGGTGGACGGTCATCTCCCCGGCCTGGAAGGCGCTGCCGTGCACGGTGGCACTGCCGTCGATCCCGTTCCTGACCTGCCAGCCCTGCACCTGCTCGCCCCCACCGCCCGACCCGCCGAACCGGCCTCCATTATGGGAGCCGAAACGGCAGCGCCGTGCCGCCCGAACTCCGGGCGGCACGGCGGTACTGGGGGACCCGTTCGGAGTCAGGCCGTGAAGTAGCCGTTCAGGTCGGCGATCACGTGGGTGTCACCCGAGTAGTTGTAGAACGTCACCCGGCCGTCCACGACGGGGACGACGACCAGGTTGGCCCTGGTCTGCCCGGCCGTGAAGTTGAGGTTCGACACGCCCGGGCGGGCGGTGCCGTGCGGGTAGACGGTCAGGTGGCTGCCCGCCGTCGGCCCCGTGACGGTGACGTTGAGGACCACGGCGGTGACGCCGGTGGCCGGCACGCCCTCCAGGCCCGTCACGGGCACGCTGACGACGTTGCCGCCGCCCACCGTCCCGGCCCGGGCGCCGACACCGTCGCGGGTGTCCAGCAGACGGACCGGGGTGGTCGGGGAGAAGGCCGAGCCGGTGGCCGCGTCGGTGTAGTAGCCGTTGACGTCTGCGATCAGGTCGACCTCGCCCGCGCTGTTGCGCAGGTTCACCTTGCCGTTCACCACCGGCACCGTCACCAGGTTGGCGACGGTCTGTCCGGCCTGGTAGTTGAGGTTGGAGACGTTCGGCAGGGGCCGGCCGTCGGGGTGGACGGTGATGTGGCCGGAGCCGGTGGGGCTGACGGCGGTGACGTTCATGACGACGGCGGTGACGCCGGTCGCCGGGAC